>JAFEEF010000036.1:0-156782 GCA_018241265.1 Pseudomonadota bacterium
CGTGACCGACGAGGCGATGTCGTCCACCAGGGCGGCACAGCCCTCGGCGTCCATGGCCTTGCCCATGCGCGCCTCGGTGAACAGCGACATCACGGCGCGGCGGGACTGCTTGATCAATGCGCCGGCGCGCTCGAGCTCCTCGCGCAGTTCGGCGCGACCGGCCGGTGTCGCCTCGGGCTTGGCGGCCGGGCGCGGCATCGGTACCGTCTCGACCTTGGGCGTGTCCAACGGTCGCGCCTCGGGTTCCGCGGCCGCCTCGACATCCAGACCTTTGGACGCGTCGATCCAGCATTCGGCGACGCCGCTCGAACGCAGCTTCTCGAGGTCGGCGGGATCGCGCAGGACGAACTTGGTCTTCCAGAACGGATGGTCGAGCCACGAGCCGCACAGCTCGTGCAGGTGCATGCCCAACCGCAGATCCGATACGCTGATTTTCTTGAGCATGCTCACCCGTCAGAACGTCTCCCAACTGGTGGTCCCATTGGCCATCCTTTGCGACGTTTCGGGCTCGGCCGCCTGCGAAGACGCAAGCGCCGCCGGTGTGGCCGCCGCAGCCTTCAATCGCATCACGTTGGTCGCCCGATGCGGCCCCCGCCGGTCGGCGCCGGTCCATGCCGCGGCCGGCTCCGCCGGCGCCGATGCGGCACCGGCTCGAGCTCCCGCCTCGACCTTGAACACCGCGACACCCGCCAGGAGCTGCTGCGCCTGGTGCTTGAGGCTCTCTGCCGCCGCGGCGCTCTCCTCGACGAGCGCTGCGTTCTGCTGGGTCGCCTGGTCCATCTGGCTCACCGCCTCGCCGATCTGCGCCACACCCGCGCTCTGCTCGACGGACGCGGCACTGATCTCGCCCATGATGTCGGTCACGCGCTTGATCGACCCGACCACCTCCGTCATCGTGGCACCGGCCTGGTCGACCAGCGCCGTGCCCCGCTCGACACGCTCGACGCTTGCCGAGATGAGCGACTTGATCTCCTTGGCGGCTTCGGCACTGCGCTGGGCGAGGCTCCGGACCTCGGATGCCACCACGGCGAATCCGCGGCCCTGCTCGCCGGCGCGCGCAGCCTCCACCGCGGCGTTGAGCGCAAGGATGTTGGTCTGGAAGGCGATGCCGTCGATCACGCTGATGATGTCGGCAATCCTCCTGGAGCTGTCGTTGATGTCCTTCATCGTCTCGACCACCTGACCGACGACCTCGCCTCCCCGGACGGCGACCGTGCTGGCGCCCAGGGCCAGCTGGTTGGCCTGCTTGGCGTTGTCGGCGTTCTGCCGGACGGTCGAGCCCAGCTCTTCCATCGATGCGGCCGTCTCCTCGAGCGCGCTGGCCTGTTCCTCGGTGCGGCCCGACAGATCGCTGTTGCCTTGTGCGATCTCGGCGCTGGCCGTCGAGACACTTTCGACCCCGGTCCGGACGGTCTGCACGATCTCGCGCAGGCTGGTGCGCATGCTTTCCATGGCTGCCATGACGCTGCCGGCGACTTGGGAGTGGACGCCCGCGCCGGTAAGGTCACCTGTCGCGATGCGACTCGCCACGGCCGCCAGATGATCCGGTTCTGCGCCGAGTTGCCGGAGCAGTTTGCGAATGACCGCTGCTGCGCCCAAGGCGCTGACGAGGAAAGCCGCGACGCCGATGCCGAGCATGGTCGTCAGGGCGTGCCGATTGGAAGCCACCGAGCTGTCGAAGGTTTCCTTGGCCACGCGCACTTGCAGATCAATCAGCTTTTGCAATGCATCTTGCGCAGCCGAATAGAGCGGACTGATCTTGTTGTCGACTACGCTGAATGCATCGTCGTGTCGATTCTCTCTCAGCGCCTTGGCGGCCTCATCGAGCCCCTCGTCGACGTATCGCTCCATCGCGGGCTCGAAATCTCGCGCAAGGGCTTGTTCCTCCGGCGTCAGGTAGGTGGCCTTGTAAGCCTTCCATTGATCACTCGACAACTTCCGGCCTTTGTCGAATTCGATCAGCCATTTCTCCGTGCGCGCTGCGTCCTTGTGCTGCGCGGCATCCACCAGGATGATCCGGTCCCTCGCCGCGAGGTACCTGATGTCGGACAGTTGCTCCAGGGCTACCGTGCGATCCTCATACATGGTGCGCAGCGCTTCATTCGAACTCGACAAGGATCGGTAAGCGAAGACCACGATGGCCGACAGCATGAGCAGGCTGACACCGACTATGAAGGTGAAGCGCTGGGCAATGGTTGTAGGTAAGCGCATGAACATGCCTCCGTGTTTCAGGTGGACTCGTCAATCGAAGGGGGCAGAGCCTGCAGGCAATGCACTGCCTCGTCCGGCGGGAACCCCTGGGCGTACAGCGCCTCCGCGTGCGCGCGCAACGGCCCCGCCAGGCGGCGCCCTTGGCCGAGCATGGTGCCGATCGTCGCGAGGTACGCCCGCCGCGTGGAGCGGGCGGGCGAGGCGACCGATGTCACGTCGTCTCCCCGATGTGGAAGGAAACGGACGACAAGCGATGGTGGCTGAACGCGCCTAGTCTTCATGTGTTCTTCTTCGAAGTGGTTGCGTCGAGGCGGATGGCAGCCGGTCGCCTCGAGGGGCATGACCGGGACAAGGCGTTCTCGGCGTACGAGTCGGTTTCTTGATGCATTTCTCGGTTCGATCGCGAACAAATTCGCGCACTTTGCAGCGGACACGCTCTGCGCAAACTTGTTCGTCGGTCGCAAGAAATGAACCCTGCCCACGTCGTTTCTTCTCCGCACGCGGCCGCGCCCGCGTGGTCGAATACGGATTCGCCTCTTGCCCGGAAAGGACCGTTTCAGTGCTGCCGAAGTCGCTAGCCCTCGTCGACGACGACCACGAGTACGGGGACTTCCTGTGCCGCCATCTCCGCGAGCTGGGGGTCGAGGTCGAGCTCTTCACCGACAGCGTGCAACTGCTCGCATCCACCGATGCCTTCGACTTCGCCTTCTACGTGGTCGATCTGATGCTGCCCGGGATCGACGGAGCCAACCTGATCAAGGTGCTGCGCCAGCGCACGAATGTCGGCGTGCTGGTGGTCTCCGGCCGCCCGGATCCCGACGCCTTCTCGCAGGTGGTGGCCGCCGGCGCGGACATGTACCTCGCCAAGCCCGTGCATTTCGAGCAGGTCGTGGCGGCGGTCAAGGCGATCCACCGGCGCACGGTGGGCGCATCCGCGGCCTCGAACACCTGGACCCTGGACCGGCGCGCCTCCCAGCTGATCGCGCCCGATGGCGTTCGTGTCGACCTGGGCGTGGCGGACCTCGCCATCATCGAGTCGTTCGTCGCTGCCAATGGAGCGGTGGTCGAGCGTGACGAGCTGCGCCGGCGCATCGGGCGCGACGCACCCGAGCAGAATGCCCCGGACGGCGTGACGGCCACGATCTACCGCCTGCGCCGGCGCGTCGAACGAGGGACGCCGCTCGCGATGCCCTTGCAGTCGAAGTCGCGCGTCGGATACGAGTTCCGCGCGCCCCTGAAGGCGATCTGAGCGATCGGGGCGGCCTGCCGCCCGCTGCTACGTTTGGTCGAGCACCAGGCGTACGGTGAATTCGCCGGGCGAATTGGAGGCGACCATGGCAAGCCCGCCATGCAGCTCCATCACCCTGCGAACGATGTACAGGCCCAGGCCCTGCCTGGATAGCCGGTCGGCTCCCCGACCATGGGCCCCGCGCTCGAACAGCCGGGGCACGAAATCCGCCTCGACCCCCTGCCCCTGGTCGACCACATCGATGAGCAGCGCGAGCGGGTCGTCGCTGTCGGCCAGCCGGATGGTGACCGAAGTGCCCTTGGGGCCATGCCTGAGTGCATTGCTCAGCACGTTGCGCAACGCCAATCGCATCAGGCCGAGATCCATCGATGCGGTCCGCACGGCCGAACGCTGATCGGTCACGATGCGCGATCGATCGCCGACGGGCAGGTCGGCGACCACCAGGGCGATCAGGAGGTTGACGTCCACGTCCTGGCGTTCGATCGGATCGGCGCGCGCCAGCAACGACGCGACGGCGAGGGTGTTGTCCAGGCGCGATGCCACCTGACCGAGCACCAACTCGGCGCTGGCCAGCGGCTCCGCGGCCAACGCATCGGTCGCCGCCAGGGCGCTCGCGGCCCCCTGCAACGCTGCCATGGCGTTGTTCAGGGGCTGCCGCACTTCATGCGCGAGGACGTGGAGCATCTCGCTGCGCTCGCCGAGCAGTTCGCCGAGCTTCACGGCATCCGCCTCGACCTGCGCACGCAGCGCGCGTTCGCGCGCCAGCGCGGATTCGACTTCCCGGAGCTGGGTGACCTCGGTCACCTGCACGAAGAATCCGAGCACCTCGCCGTCGACCACTTCCGGAATGTAGGTCGCGAGGCTGTGTCTCCGGACACCGTCCGGCCCCGGCACGATGCGCTCGAACACCTGCTGCTCACCACCCAGTGCGCCCCGGATGTAGGGCTCGTTCATCGCGAACAGATCGGGCCCCAGCAGATCGCGGATCGAAGTGCCGACCAGCGCTTCGGGATTGACGCCGAACCAATACTCATAGGCGCGGTTCGCGTAGCGGCAGAGCAGATCCCTGTCCCAATAGGCCAGCATCGACGGCACGCGGTCGACGAGGACGCGCATGTAGTAGTCGGACGACGGGGCCGGGGCGGCTGGCATCGAGTGCGGCGTTCGAGGATGGTCGGGAAGGATTGTCGCGGAACTCGCGCGGCCTCCTGGTCGTGCCCAACCCCGACCGCCCCCTGCCCCACTGAGCAGAGCCAAGGAATGTCCCCACGTGTTTGATGGATGTCAAACAAGCGCAGAGACGCAGTTCCTACAATACATGCATCAAAAATACACCTTTAATGACCTGAGCGGCGCTCGACCGCAACTCACTGCAACCAACAAGGAAGCATATGAAAGCCACCATCAGGCTCTGGCGCTGGCTGGGCCTCATCTTCGTCCTGTCGTTCGGGGCCCTCGGGTACCTGGGCTGGCAGATCTACCTCGCCGCACCGCCCATCCCGAAGCAGGTCGTCTCGACCGAGGGTGACGTGCTCTTCACGGGCGAGCAGATCCAGCTGGGTCAACAGGCCTGGATGGCGGCCGGCGGGCAACAGCTCGGCACGGTCTGGGGCCACGGAGCGTACGTCGCGCCCGACTGGTCGGCCGACTGGCTGCATCGCGAGGCCGTGGCGCTGCACGCCATACGCACGGGTGCGCAGGAGCGCGGCGGCCGGGCCCTCGACGACGCCGACGAGGCGGCCGTCGAAGCGACCGTCCGCAACGAGATGCGCCGCAACACGTATGACGACCTCAGCGGCACGGTCAAGGTGTCGAAGGAGCGCGCACAAGCCATCCGCGAGGTCGCCAGCCACTATGACAGCCTGTTCGGCAGCGACCCGAAGCTGACGACACTGCGCGAGCAGTACGCCATGACCGACGGGCTCATTCCGCAGCAGGAATACCGTCAAGCCCTGGCCGGCTTCTTCTTCTGGTCGGCATGGGCTGCCGCCACGGACCGTCCGGGCGAAGCCGGCCTCTCGTACACGAGCAACTGGCCCTACGAGCCGCTCGTCGGCAACACCATGACGAGTTCGGCCGCCATGTGGTCGATGGTCAGCATCATCCTGCTCCTGGCGGGCATCGCGGCCATGCTGTGGCTCCACAAGGGCGAGCACGGCGAAGACGTTGCTGCGGTGCCCAAGGCCGACCCGCTGCTGGGCGCCAAGGCCACGCCGTCGATGAAGGCCACTCGCAAGTACTTCTTCGTCGTCATAGGTCTGATGCTCCTCCAGATCTTCATGGGCGCCATCACCGCGCACTACGCGGTGGAAGGCCGGTCGTTCTTCGGCATCCCGCTGGCGCAGGTTCTGCCCTACACCATCAGCCGCACCGTGCACACGCAGATCGGCGTGTTCTGGATCGCGACTGCGTGGCTCGCGACGGGGCTCTATGTCGCCCCGCTCCTGTCGGGCAAGGAGCCGAAGTTGCAGAAGCTCGGCGTAGACGCGTTGTTCTGGGCGCTGCTCGTGGTCGTGCTGGGCTCCACCGTCACGGGCTGGATCGGCTCGCTGGAGCACCAGACGCCCGACTTCAGCTTCTGGTTCGGCAACCAGGGCCTCGAATACACGAGCATGGGCCGCCTCTGGCAACTGCTGCTCTTCGCAGGCCTGCTGTTCTGGGTCTTCCTTCTCGGCCGTGCGCTCTGGCCCGCGCTGAAGAGGCCTTCGGAGACGCGCGGCCTCATCGCGATGGTGTTCCTGTCGGCCACCTGCATCGGCGGCTTCTACGCGACGTCCCTGGCCTGGGGCCAGCACACGCACTACTCGATGATCGAGTACTGGAGGTGGTGGCTGGTGCACCTGTGGGTCGAAGGCTTCTTCGAAGTGTTCGCCACCGCCGTCGTCGCGCTCATCTTCACGAACCTCGGCCTGGTGCGCGCCGCATCCGCCAACCGTGCCATCGTCGCGGAAACCATCGTGTTCCTGTTCGGCGGCATCCTCGGCACGCTGCACCACCTCTACTGGACGGGTACGCCGACTTCGGTCATCGCCGTCGGCGCCGTGTTCTCGGCTCTGGAGGTCGTTCCGCTGACGCTGTTGGGCCTGGAGGCGCTGCAGACGTACCGCAAGGCCAAGGACGTCGCCTGGCTAGGCGCGTACAAGTGGGTCATCCTGTCGTTCGTGGCCGTGGCGTTCTGGAACACGGTGGGCGCGGGCCTCTTGGGCTTCACCATCAACCCGCCGGCGTCGCTGTACTACGTGCAAGGCCTGAACCTGACGGCCGCGCACGGTCACGCCGCGCTCTTCGGGGTCTACGGCATGCTCGGCATCGGACTCATGCTGTTCTGCCTGCGCGGGTTGTTCGACCGCGCGCTGCACGCCGACCGCTTGCTGAAGCCGGCGTTCTGGAGCTTGAACATCGGTCTGGCGATGATGGTGTTCCTGTCGCTGCTGCCCGCCGGCATCTACCAGGCCTACGAGGCCATCTCGAAGGGCCTGTGGTACGCCCGCTCGCCGGAAGTCATCCATTCGAAGCTGATGGAGACGCTCGTGTGGCTGCGCGTGCCCGGCGACATCGTCTTTGCCGCCGGCAGCCTGTTCCTCGGCGTGTATGCGCTCTACCTGCTGCGTCGGCCGTCGACTCGACAAGTTCCGATGGGCGCCATCCCGGCGGTGGCCAAGCGCTGAAGCGAGCGAGGGGGCCGGGGCCCGCCTCGCTGCGCCGGCTCCTCGAACCATGAAACTCACCGCATTCACCGACTACAGCCTGCGCGTGCTCATCTACCTGGCGGCACAGCCGGAGCGCCGGGCGACCATCGCCGAAATCAGCACGGCCTTCGACATCAACATCAACCACTTGACCAAGGTCGTTCACCACCTCGGCAAGCGGGGATGGGTCGAGACGGTTCGCGGCAAGGGCGGTGGCCTCACGCTGGCCATGCCGGCCGGGGACATCTCCGTCGGCAGGGTCGTCCGCGACGCCGAGGGCGCCGCCGAGCCCGCCGAGTGCTTTGCCACCGAGCACAGCAGTTGCGCCATCGTGCAGCAGTGCCAGCTCAAAGGCGTCCTCGCCGAGGCGGTCGACGCGTTCTACGCCGTGCTCGACCGTCACACCCTCGCCGACATCACGCAGAACCGGGGAGCACTCTCCAAGGTCTTGCACTTTCATCGCCCGGCAGCCTCATCATGACCTCGGACGACACCCCCTCCCCCTTCCCGTACTCCGGCCCGGAAGAGCTGAAGGCGCCCATCCTCGCGGCCTTGCATCGCGTGGTCGACCCCGAAGTTGCCATGACCATCGTCGACGTCGGCCTGGTCCACGGCGTGACCGTCACCCCGGAGCGCTTGCACGTGCTCATGACGATGACGTCGGCCGCATGTCCCGTCACCGATGTCATCGTCGATGACGTCGGCACGGAGCTCGACAAGGTCGCCCCACCCGGCATGGCGGTCGACGTGGAGCTCGTCTGGGAGCCGCCCTGGACCGCAGAGCGGCTGAGCGCTCGCGCCAAGGCCTTCATGGGCTGGTAGGCCGTTCCGACGCACGGCGATGAGAGCCACGGCCACCACCGCACCGCAGCGACCCGTCGCCGGACGATTGGTCTTTGCCGCCGTGGCGATGACGTCCCTGGTCGCCGGCATCGCAGGCGGCCTGCTGCGAGCCGGGGTCGGCCTGCCCATCATTGGAAGCGGCAGCGCCTGGCCGAGCCGAGCCGTCGCAGGGCATGCCTTCCTGATGATTTGCACATTCATGGGCACCGTCATCGCTCTCGAGCGAGCCGCCGCCATGAAGCATAGGGCGACGTACGCCGGCCCGCTGGCATCCGGCACGGCGGGCATCTTGATGCTTGCCGGCGCGCAGTCGACCGCGGCGTGGCTGGTCGTGGCAGCGTCCCTGGCCTTCGTCGCGGTCAACGTCGCCGTCGTGCGGCGTCAGAACGCCGCCCACACGGTCCTGCTCCTGACCGGCGCGCTGGCCTGGCTGGCCGGCAGCGCTCTCTACGCCCTGGCCGCGCCGGCGGCAGCCGTCGTACCCTGGTGGTTCGCCTTCCTCGTGCTGACGATAGCCGCGGAGCGGCTCGAGATGACGCGTCTGATGCGGCGTCGCCAGGGCGCCTCCCATGCGCTCTACGCCATCGTCGTCGCGCTGCTGCTGGGCGCGCTCTTCTCGGCCCTGTCCGACCTTTGGGGCGGTGTGCTGTACGGCAGTTCGCTCGTCGCACTCGCGGCGTGGCTCGTGACCTTCGACATCGCGAGGCGAACCGTGCGTGCGAGCGGCCTGAGCCGCTACATGGCGATATGCCTGCTGCTGGGCTACGCCTGGCTGCTGGTGTCCGGCATCGCCTGGGTGGCCGCGTCGTCGGGTCTGCCGTTTCGTGACGCGGCCCTGCACGGCCTGGCGCTCGGCTTCGTGTTCAGCATGATGCTCGGGCACGCGCCGGTCATTCTTCCGGCCATCGCGCGCGTCAAAGTGCTCTTCGGCGGCGCGTACTACCTGCCGCTGACCCTGCTGCATGCTTCGCTGATCGTGCGTCTCGCGATGGGGCGCCGCGACTACGCGAGCCTGGCCACGGGCGCCGCAGGAAACGCCCTGGCCCTTGCGGCCTTTGCCGCGACCGTCGGCGCCTCGGCGATTGCCTGGCGCATCAAGTACGCGAGACCACCACATACGAAACATCATCGTCATGGCGCAACTTCTGAACATTGACGAGCCGCCGCGCGCGGCCCCGAAGGGCTACGCGCTGTTCGCGCTGGGCTTTCGCCCGTTCTACCTGCTCGCAAGCGTCTTCGCAGCGCTGTCCATCCCGCTGTGGGCGCTGCAGTTCTCGGGCATCCTGTCGCATCCCTACTTGGCCGGGCCGGTCTGGCACGCGCACGAGATGCTGTTCGGCTTCACGCTGGCCATCATCGTCGGCTTTCTGTTCACCGCCGGCCGCAACTGGACCAACCGGCCCACGCCGACCGGATGGACCCTGGGCGGCTTGGCAGCGCTGTGGGTTGCCGCTCGAGCGCTGGTGCTGACGCCCTACGCGGTCGCGGCCGCCGTGGTCAACGTCGCGTTTCCGTTGGCTGCAGCGGTCGCGCTGGCCATTCCGTTCATCAAGGCCGGAAGCAAGCGGAACTACTTCTTCATCGCCTTGCTCGTTCTCCTGGCGTTCGCTGCCGGGTTCATTCACCTGACGCAGCTGGGCATCATCGCAGCGCCCGCATGGCCGGGACTCCAGGTCGGGCTGGACGTCGTGCTGTTCATCATCGCGGTGATGGCCGGCCGAGTCATTCCGATGTTCACGAACAACGGCGTGCCGGGAGCGTCGGCGACCAGGGCGCCCAACGTCGAAAAGGCCGCACTCGGTTCGGTTCTCGCCCTGCTCGCCGCGGACGGACTCGGGCTGGGAGGCTGGCCCTCGGCGGTCATCGCAACGGTCGCATGCGTGGCCCACGCCTGGCGCTGGTCGCTTTGGCAGCCGTGGAAGACGCTGCGCGTGCCCCTCGTCTGGGTCCTGCACCTGGCCTATCTGTGGGTGCCCATCCACCTCCTTCTTCGTGCCCTCGGCGAGTTCGGCTGGGTCGCGCCGTCGTTGGCTGCACACGCGCTGACGGTGGGCGCAGTCGGCGGCCTCGTCATCGGCATGATGACCCGCACCGCGAAGGGCCACACGGGCCGGCGCTTGCTGGCCGACCGCTTCGAGGTGGCCTGCTACGTGCTCGTTCTCCTGGCGGCCGTGGTCCGCGTCGCCGTACCGCTGTTCGCACCCGCACAGACCATCCACGCCGTTCTGTGCTCGGCATGCCTGTGGTCTGCAGGCTTCGCGCTCTATGCCATCCGCTACTGGCCGGTACTGTCGAGGCCTCGCATCGACGGCCGACCGGGCTGAAACGCCATGGACTACGCCACCGTCAAGCTGGTTCACCAGACCGCCGTCACGCTGTCCGTCTCCGGCTTCTTCGTCCGCGGCGCCGCGTCCCTGTCGGGTGCGCGTTGGGTCGGCAGTCGCGCCGCCAGGACGATCCCGCACGTCGTGGACTCCGTGCTGCTGCTGTCGGCGCTGACGCTCGCCTGGATGTTGCGGCTCACGCCGGACCGTGCGCCGTGGCTGCTCGCGAAGATTGTCGGGCTCGTCCTCTACGTGGCGCTCGGCGTCGTCGCCCTGCGCCCCGGCCGTCCGCTGGCGGTGCGCGCGACCGCCTGGGTGGCTGCGCTCGCCGTCGTGGCGTGGATCGTCTCGGTGGCCGTGACCAAGAGCGCGCTCGGCTTCTTCGGCGCACTAGCGTGATCCGCGGCGCTTTCTCCAAAACTATCTGACTCTGCGTGGGCACCATGAAATTGCAGGATTTCTTTCTCGATGTTCCCAAGCTGCGGGTACAGGACCACTTGGCGCGCGTGCTCGGTTGCGCGGAGGACGGCATCCTCGAGTACGGCTTCGGCGACGCCGTGCGATTGACGGGTCACGCCTGCCCGACCGTTGCCGCGGCATACTGGCTCACCTACCTTGCCCTGGAGCATCTGTACCCGGGCGCGCTCGCGCAGCGCGGCAACATCAAGGTCGAATTCCGCGACGACGCGAGGACCGGCAGCACCGGCGTCGTGGCGACCGTCGTGCAAATGCTGACGGGGGCTGCAGGCAACTCGGGATTCAAGGGGCTGGGCGGCCGATTCGGCCGCGCGGGGCTCATACGCTACAAGCCGGACCTGTTGCTCTCGCTGCGCTTCACGCGCCTGGACAACGGCGCCGCAGTCGATGTCGGCGTCGACATGACGCTCGTTCCGTCGGACCCGCGAGTCGAGCGCTTGATGGCCTCGTGCGCTGCCGCCAAGGCGTCGGCAGCAGAAGAGCTCGAGCTGGGGCGACTCTGGCAGCAACGCGTCAGGAGCCTGCTGCTGGACTTTGCCCGCGACCCGGCGGTGTTCATGGTTCGACCGGTACCGCGGCGCCATTCGATGAACCCTGCCGTGGCCCGGCTCGCGGCCTGACGAAATCCGATGACGGCATCCGGCGCTCTGCCGCCGCCTAGCTGAGAGCCGCCGAGACCTCCGCACCCTCGCTGTCGAAGACTCGCACGGACACGGGGATGGCGCTGCGAACGCTCTGGGTGACGACGCAGAAGTCCTCGTATTGCTCCAACGCTCTCTGCAAGAGGCGCACCCCTGATGCCGGAACACCCAAACGAATTTCCACCGCGATGCCTTGCACGCGCAGGCGCCCGCGGTCATTGCGCGCGAGCTGCCCTTGGACCGTCGCGCGTATCGCAACTTGGTCGTTCTTGTACTTTCGCAACGAGAAGGCGAGGCTGGCGGCCAGGCAGTTTCCAACCGCGGCCATCAGCAGCATCTCGGAATCGGGGCCCTTGCCTTCTCCCAGCGGCGGCGATGCATCGGTACTCAGACGTGGCACGTTCGGTAATTCGAAGTCCACATCGAAGGCATACCCCGACCGCAACTCGAGCGTTATTGAGCGTACGTCTTCCATTTGCGAAATCTTCCAATGCGAAGGCGGAGCCTCGGATGCCTTCGTCGTCCGCTCTTCGGTCTTTCCGGCATCGAGACCCCATTCCATCCAGTCGTCTCCGAACAACGCGGAGGGATGCGGCGTGGCAACTGTTCCGTTGCCGCACATGAGCTTGTCCGCCGGGCAGTATTTGTCGCAACCCCAGCAGATGCGCTCCGGGTTCGCCGGATGGATAGGAAACTTCTTGGCCATGGCATGACGTCGGTCGCGGCCGCTCCCGATGTATCGAGCATGCCCTTTTCCGACCCTCGGCCAGTTGACTTCGCGCAATGAGCGTGCTCGTTGTCTCCGGCTCAGCCTGGCGTATCGCCGCTCGTCCCGTCGAGGACGATGGTCAGCAGCGCGCTCGAGTCCTGCTCTGCCGAGACCGCATGCGGCTCGCCGCCGGGCAGATAGAGTATCTGGCCGGCACGCAATCGCCGCCGCGAACCTTGCGCTTCAAAGACGAGCGCGCCCTCGATGCACAGCACCGTGATGGCTCCCGTCACCTTGTGGGGCGGCAAGGACTTGCCCGCAAGCAGCACCAGCCGAATCACCTCGAGCTCCGCGGACTTGAAGAGCGCCGTCGATTGCGAACTCGACAGAGCGCTGCCCAACGGACTCACGTCCCAGGGCTGTCCGGGCTCGGCATGCTGAAGAGCCATTGCGCGTGCTCCTTCCATTCAATATTGAAAGTGCACCATATGCGCACCTTCTGGCACTCGCGGTCACAACTGACCGCTTGCGAGCGAGTATGCGAGTGTTGCGCAGGTCATCCTGCGACGCTAGGATTTGTCGCACCAGTCACGTATCGAAAGCAATTCCGCACTGTCGTGCAGAGGCATCTTCTGACGACTTGAGACAGGGAGGTACGATGGACCGACGCCAACGCATTCAGGCCTGTGCCGTGCTTGCCGCATGCACCGCCGTCGTCGCATGCACGACGATGAGGGGCGACGACCCGTACGACATCAGTCGGATGGACCTGCGACCCAAGCCGGCCGTCGTGACCAACGAGCGGCACACGGGTCCATTCGCGTCGGGAAACGCACTCAGCATGGATGCGGCCGTCAGGCCCTTGTCGCCGGACCCCGTGAAGGAGGTGCGGCTCGATACCACGCACAAGATCATCGACTTGGCACCGGGCGTCAAGTTCAGCGCGTGGACATTCGGCGACACGGTTCCCGGCCCCATCGTTCGTGCGCGCGTGGGCGATCGGGTCAAGTTCAGCATGACGAATCGTTCGGACGAGCCCGTGCCCGGCGTGCGGGTCGCAGCGGCTCCGATGATGCATTCGATGGACTTCCACTCGGCGATGCTTTCGCCGCAGGACAAGTACCGCTCCGTCGCGCCGGGTCAAACCATCTCCTTCGAGTTCACCCCGAACTACCCCGGCGTCTACATGTACCACTGCGGCACGCCCATGGTTCTGGAGCACATCGCGTCGGGCATGTACGGCATGATGATCGTCGAGCCCAGGGGCGGCTACCCGACGAAGGTCGACCGCGAGTACGCCGTCATCCAGAGCGAGTTCTACACGAAGCCCGACCCCGACAAGCGGCAGGTGGACGGCGTGCCGCTGTACGTGCTCGATGGCGACCGCGTGCGGGCGAAGGCGCCCACGTATACCGTCTTCAACGGCAAGTACAACGGCTTCGTCGACCGGCCTCTGCCGGCCAAGCCGGGCGAACGCGTGCGTCTCTTCGTGCTGAACGTCGGCCCGTCCAACACCGAGAGCTTCCACGTCGTCGGAACCATCTTCGACCGCGTGTGGCTCGAAGGCAATCCGGACAACCAGCTGCGAGGGTCGCAGACCGTCCTGCTGGGTTCGTCGAACTCCGCCATCGTGGAGTTCGTCATCCCCGAGGCCGGCAGCTACGTGATGGTCGACCACCACTTCGCGAACGCGTCCCAGGGCGCCATCGGCCTCATCGCTGCGGGAGGCCCCGGCGAAGGCGCATCGGGTCGCGACCCCGAGCACCACAACATTCCTGCGACCGCCGCGCCGGCCGAACCCGTCGCGCAGAAGGGCAAGCTCGACTTCGAGACGAAGTGCCTGGCATGCCACTCCATTGCCGGCGGCGACAAGCTCGGCCCGGACCTGCATGGGGTGACCCAACGTCGTGACGCGGCGTGGCTGTCGCGGTGGCTCAAGGAGCCGGAGAAGATGCTCGAGACGGATGCGACCGCGAAGCAGCTGCTCGGCAAGTACAAGGTTCCGATGCCGAATCAGGGCCTCTCCGAAGTGGAGATTCAGCAGTATGTCGCATACTTCAAGTGGGCCGACGAGCACCTGCGGCCTCAGGGCAGGACGCAGCCGCAGCCGGCGGAGCCGGGGGCTGCGCTGCCGCCTTCGGAGACCAAGTCGGCCACGCCCATGAAGGAGTGAGTCGAGGAGCACGACATGACGGGAGCTATAGGCGTCAAGGTGATCGGCCTCGTGTTGCTGACGCCGGCGTTGGCACTGGCCTGCGGCGCGTGTCTGGAAGACAAGATGGCAGCGACGTACGACTACGCCGTCAGCCGGCAGGCTGCCGCCAAGCGACTCGCGGTCGTCTACTGCGACGTGCAGGGGCAGGTGACCGCGGAAAGGCTGCGCAGGGCAGCCGCGCAAGTGGACGGACTGGACGCGACCAGCGTACGAACGTCGGGCGAGCCGGCAGCCATGTCCTTCGCGCTCGACACGACGGTCTCCAGCGCCGCAGCCGCGGTGAGCAGGATCTCCACCGCACTCGGCGGCGCGGGCAAGGTGACGCTGCTGCGCAGTGTCGAGCCCGACAACGCCATCAAGCAGGGACGGCCCTAGGATGGCGGACACGACGATAGCGGAGCCAAGCGCATCATCGACAACCATGGAGACCGGGCCGACGACGACTAGTGACGGATCGATCGCAAGGAAGCTGCTCAAGGCGCTCGTGATGAGCGCCTTGAGCACAGTAGGCGCGCATACCTGGGCGCAGCAATCGGACGCGGTCCCCGCGTTCAAGTCCGTCGACTCCATCGAAGCACGCGTACAGGGCTGCGTCACTTGCCACGGCCAAAGCGGCCAGGGCACGAACAACGGCTACTACCCCCGGATTGCCGGCAAGCCTGCCGTCTATCTCTACAACCAGCTCGTCGCCTTCCGCGACGGCACCCGGCGCTATCCGCCGATGAACTACCTGGTCGCGTACCTGCCGGATGCATACCTCAAGGAAATCGCCGAGCACTTCGCCAAGCAGCGTCCTCCTTTCGCGGCCAAGGAGACCGCCACTGCAGATGCCGCGACGCTGGATCGTGGTCGGACGCTCGTCACAGCCGGCGACACGAGCAAAGGCGTGCCCGCGTGCATCGCTTGCCACGGCGCCGGCTTGACGGGGACGGAGCCGGGCATTCCCGGTCTCGTCGGTCTTCGCCCCACCTACATCGTCGCGCAACTCACCCGATGGCGCGTCGGCGAGCGCCGTGCAGCGGAACCCGACTGCATGAAGCGGGTGGCGTCCCGGCTGTCCGACTCGGATGTCGCCGCGGTGGCGGCTTGGCTGTCGCAGCAGGCAGCGCCGAAAGACCCATCGCCCGAGTCGCCCAACCTCGTGCGCATGCCTTTCGCGTGCGGCAGCCAACGGTGAGACGCATGAAGCTCATCATCCGTCTCGCGCTCGCTGCCGTCGTCGTGATTGCGCTCGGGATCGGTCTCCTGATGTGGTTGCATCCCGGCGCGCTGCCCGAGAGGCCGGCAACCGAAGCGACCAATGCGACGACCCAGGTCATCAATCGCGGCGAGTACCTTGCCCGAGCAGGCGACTGCGTCGCTTGCCACACGGAGCCGAACGGGAAGGCCTTCGCCGGCGGTCGCCCGATGCCGACACCCTTCGGTGCGCTGTACGTTCCCAACATCACGCCCGATGACGAGACCGGCATCGGCAAGTGGACGGCGGACGACTTCTACCGGATGATGCACACGGGCGTGTCCAAGGACGGCACGCTGCTGTACCCGGCGATGCCGTTCGCTTCATACACGAAGGTCACGCGCGCGGACTCCGACGCGATCTACGCCTACCTGATGTCGGTTGCCCCGGTCCGGCAGCAGAATCGACCGCACGAGCTCAAGTTTCCCTTCAACAACCGCGACCTCCTCATCGGCTGGCGCACGCTGTACTTCCGCGAAGGCGAGTTCATCCCGGACCCGAAGCAAAGCGGCGAGTGGAACCGCGGGGCCTACCTCGTCCAGGGGCTGGGCCACTGCGCGATGTGTCACACCGCCATCAACGCGCTCGGAGGCTCCAGCGAGTCGAAGGCGTTCGAAGGCGGGATGATTCCCAACCAGAACTGGTACGCGCCGTCCCTCACCTCCAACCACGAGGCGGGCCTGGGCAACTGGGACATCCAGGACATCGCCGACTTGCTGCAAGTCGGCGTCTCGCACCGCGGCACGACGTACGGTCCGATGGCCGAGGTCGTCTACAACAGCTTGCAGTACCTCTCCGACGACGACGTCAAGGCGATGGCGGTCTACTTGAAGGCGCTGCCGCAACGCGACTCCGAGCCGCCTCCGACCAGCCAGGCACGGCTCGTCGACCCCGCGGTCATGGAGACCGGCCGTCGCGTGTATGCGGCGCAGTGTGCGGTCTGCCATGGCGATGAAGGCAAGGGCCATCCGCCTGCATATCCTCCGCTCGCAGGCAACCAGTCCATCACGATGTCGTCCCCCGTCAACTCCATCCGCATGGTGCTCAACGGGGGCTACGCGCCGGGCACGAAGAAGAACGCCAGGCCTCACGGCATGCCCCCGTTCAGTCACATCCTGAGCGACGACGAGGTCGCCGCGGTGGTCACCTACATTCGAGTCGCCTGGGACAACAGCGGAACGCCCGTGAAGCCGGCCCAGGCCAACGAGCTGCGCAAATTGCTGCCGGAGTAAAAGCGGACGCCATGGCCACCAGCACCACCACCAGCCAGGACGAGGAAGACCGCCGCGTCGACGAAATCGTGAGCCAGGGACCGACCGGCGCCTTTGCCGTTGCGGGTGTGGCCACCGCCATCGTCGTCGCCATCTACTTCGTCTTCTACGTCGTCGTCTACCTCCCGCGGGGGGTCGTGCAGTGAGCGCGACGTCGGCTGAACACGCAAGCGAAGGGATTGCCGTCGCCGCGGAGCGGCGATGGGCCATCATCGTCGTCTTCATCATCGGGCTGCTCGTCCTGATGATGATCGTCATGGCGCTGCACTGGGCGGCGATGCCGCCGTCGCGGGTGGAGACGGTGGACGTGAAGACGGTTCACATCAAGGGCGAGTTCGTCGAGAGCAACCTCGGAACCGTGCTCGAACCGGACGGCAAGGTCACGGTACGCCTCATCGCGCAGCAGTATTCCTTCGTCCCGCAATGCATCGTCGTGCCTGAAGGAATGCCGGTGACGTTCAGGGGTACGGCGACGGACGCCATCCACGGCTTCGTTGTCGGGCGCACCAATGCCAACACGATGCTCGTCCCGGGCTTCGTCTCCACGTTCACGATGACATTCCCCAAGGCCGGCGAACAACTGATGCCTTGCCACGAGTACTGCGGAACCGGACACGAAGCGATGTGGGCGCACGTGCAGGTTCTGCCGAGGGATGATTTCCTGGCGAAAGCCCGCAGCGGCGAAAGGATGAGCTGTGTTCCTCGCTAAGAAGCTCGTCCTCGCGCACTTCTGGGTCGCCTTCGTGGCGTTCCTCGGCGCGCTCGTGCTCGGCGCCTGGCAGATGTACATCCGCAGCCCGCTGTCCACCTGGGTCAACAACCCCGAGCACTACTACCGCTCGGTGACGGCGCACGGCACCGTGATGGCCTACGTGCTGCCGACGCTGGTGGCCATGGGCTTTGGCTACGCCATCTCGGAGCTGGCGCTGAAGAAGCCGCTCATCGGCGTGAAGTGGGCGTGGGGCGGCTTCTGGCTGGTGATTGCGGGCACGGTGATGGCCGCGGTCACGATGGCGCTCGGCAAGGCCTCGGTGCTGTACACCTTCTACCCGCCCATGCTGGGGAGTCCCTTCTACTATTTCGGCGTCGTGCTGGTGGTGGTGGGCTCCTGGATCTGGGTTGCGCTCATGTCCGTCAACCTCCACGCCTGGAAGAAGGAACACCCGGGCGAGTCCGTGCCGCTGGCCATGTACGGCAACGTCGCCGGCGCGTACCTCTGGGCCTGGACGTCGATGGGCGCAGCCATCGAGGTGCTGGTTCTCATCCTCCCGGCCTCGCTCGGCCTGACCGACACCATCAATGCCGGCCTGGCACGCGTGTTCTTCTCCTGGACGCTGCATGCCATCGTCTACTTCTGGCTGATGCCGGCCTACATCGTCTTCTACACCATCGTTCCGCGTGCCATAGGCGGCAGGCTCTACAGCGACACGATGGGCCGCGCCGCGTTCGCACTCTTCCTGGTGTTCTCGATGCCCATCGGCATCCATCACCTGTTCGCCGACCCGGAGGTGGGCGCCGGCTTCAAGTTCGTGCACGCCGTCATGACGGCCATGGTCTCCATCCCGACATTCCTGACGGTCTTCACCATCGTCGCGTCAGCGGAAATCGCAGCGCGACTGCGGGGCGGCAAAGGCGCGTTCGGCTGGGTCAAGGCTTTGCCTTGGGGCAACCCATGGATGCTCGCGCTGACCTTCTCCTTCATCATGCTGGGCTTTGGCGGTGCGGGCGGCCTCATCAACATGAGCTACCAGCTCAACGAGACCATCCACAACACGCAGTGGGTCACCGGGCACTTCCACCTCATCTTCGCCGGCGCCATCGTCTCGATGTACTTCATGGCTGCCTACGAACTCTGGCCCCAGCTCACCGGTTGCGCGCCCATCTCGCCGCAGCTCATCAAGACCCAAATCTGGCTGTGGTTCGTCGGCATGATGGTGCTGACGATGCCCTGGCACCTGGTGGGACTGCTGGGCATGCCGCGGCGCATGGCCTACTACGACTACAGTCATCCGGAGCTCGCGTCGCAGGCCTGGACCGTGACGATGTCGGCCATTGGAGGCTTCATATTGCTAGCGTCGGGCATCGTGCTCATCTACACGCTGGCGACGGCCGGCCGTCGGCGCGCCACCGAGTTCGTGCCCTTCACCTTCAGCCGGTCCGCGCACCCGACGGCGCCCACGCCGGTGGCGCTGAACGGACTGGGACTGTGGGTGGCGATGATGGTTGCGCTGACGGTGGTGAACTACGGCTACCCGATTGCCCAGCTGGCGATGCTGAAGGAAGCATCGGTGCCCGTCATTCCCATCGGGAGTCGATGATGCGCGAGAGCGGCACGTTCGGCTGGGGCAATCCATTGGTGCGCTGGAGCATTCTGGCGCTGGCGGGACTGAGCGTCGTCTCCATCCTGGTGGGCTTCCTGTGGCTGCCTTCGGTGCATGCCGACTTCAGTGCCGGGGGCGTCTGGGCCAGCATCTGCCGCGCTGCCGGCGTGCCGTCCAGCTGGGGCAATGGCGCGGCTGCGAAGCAGGCGCCCGTGGCAACCAACGTCGTGCTCGAGCGCTCGATGGCGAACGCAGGGACGGCGGACGCCATCGGCCGCGGCGCCACGCTCGCGCTGAACTGCACGATGTGCCATGGCGCTCAAGGGCTGAGCAGTTCGGACGCTCCGAATCTGGCCGGACAGTATCCGGAGGTGATCATCAAGCAGTTGCAGGACTACAAGAGCGGAAAGCGCTCGAGCGCCATCATGGCAGCGCTGGCTCAACGCCTGTCCGACAAGGACATCGACGACCTGGCAGCCTACTACGCGTACTTGCCCAAGGCTCGCACGGCACCGACCACGTACGACGAGTCCCTGCCTACACTGGTGCGCGTGGGCGCCCCCCTGCGCAACATCGCGCCGTGCGTCTCTTGCCATGGCGGTATCGACCAGAAACTTGGCGCCCCATGGATCGAAGGCATGCCCAAGGACTACCTCGTGCACCAGCTGAAAGTCTTCCGGTCCGGTGACCGCCGCAACGACTCGGAGGCGCAGATGCGCAATGTCGCACGGTCCATGACCGACACCGAGATCGACGAAGTGGCACTGTTCTACGCCCGCAAGGCAACGAACGGCCAGTGATCTTCTGATCCTCCAAGTCGGCAGCACGAATCTGGTACGGCGCGCACCGTACTACCCGCTCAGCGGGCGCACGTCACCGCCCGGCCCCGCCAGGAGCAGCCGCCCTCGTAGAATCGCGCCGCCCGAGCAGGCGTGGAACGATGCGTCTGCCGGCAGCAACCTCAACCATCCAACCTGACTTCAACCTACATGGCAACTGCGAAGAAGGCGCCGGCAAAGAAGGCCGCCGCGAAGAAGACGATGAAGACGGCGGCGAAGAGCTCCTCGAAGAGTGCCGCGACGCCGAATGCGGCGGCGCCGATCAAGCCGGTCATCACGGGCCCCCTCAAGCCGATCAAGACGGCGTTCAACAAGACGGAACTGATCTCGCATCTCGCGGCGACCTCGGCGGTCGATCCCAAGGCCGTGAAGGCCGTCATGGCGGCTCTCGAAGCGACGATCGCCGCATCCGTCGCGAAGAAGGGGGCGGGCCAGTTCACGTTGCCGGGCCTCTTCAAGGTGACCTCGACGCACGTCCCGGCAAAGAAGGCACGCACCGGCATCGATCCGTTCACGAAGCAGGAACGCAAGTTCGCCGCCAAGCCCGCCACGACCAAGGTCAAGGTGCGTGCGATGAAGAAGCTGAAGGATGCCGCGCTCGCCTGAGCGGCATCGACACCGAGGAAGAGGCCCCGCGGGCCTTCTTCCCGGCCCGGGCCAAGTCCGGCCGTGAGTCGGCAAGCAGGGCGCTGATGACACTCCGACCCGGCCGACCCGCCGATCAGCGCCCGCGGTGCTCGGCCGCCCAATCGGTGCCATAGACCGACCCCCCGCGCTCGGCGACGCGTCGCAGCCCGGGCGGCGGCCGCAGCCGCTCCGAGGCGTACTGCTCGGCCAGCGCGTCGCAGCGTGCCACGCAGGCGCGCACGCCGAGCCGGTCGATCCACGACAGCGGCCCACCGGTCCAGGGCGCGAAGCCCCAGCCGAGCAGCGCACCGACGTCGCATTGCGACGGATCGGCGATGACGCCTTCTTCGAGGCAACGCACGGTCTCGAGCGCTTGCGCGGCGAGCAGGCGATCGCGCGCGTCGGCGATGCTCATCTCGATGCGCCGCTCGCCGGCCGCATAGCCGCGCAACGCGGGCCACAGCGCCTTGCGGCCGTCGGCTTCATGGTCGTAGAAACCGTGCGCGGTCTTCTTGCCCTTGCGCCCTTCCCGCTCGACCATGCGCCCGACCAGCTCGTAGCCCGGCGTCCAGCGGTAGGCGTCGCCCAGGTCGCGTGCGGCCTGCAGGTTGATCTGGTGGATGAGGTCGAGGGCGACCGCGTCCGACAAGGCCAGCGGCGCGACCGGCATGCCGGCCGCGACGCCGCCGGCCTCGACGATCGCCGGATCGGTGCCTTGCGCCAGCATGTCGAACGCCTCGGCCTGGTAGGCCATCACGACGCGCGTCGTGTAGAAGCCGCGCGCATCGTCGACGACGATCGGCGTCTTGCCGATCGCCCGCGCGAAGTCCATCGCATGCGCCAGGGTCGTGTCGCTGGTCTGCCGGCCGCGGATGATCTCGAGCAGCGGCATGCGCGGCACCGGCGAGAAGAAGTGCAGGCCGATGAAGGCCTCCGGCCGCACCGATGCTTCGGCCAGCCCGCTGATCGGCAGGGTCGATGTGTTGGTCGCGAACAGCGCGCCCGGCCCCGCGCTCGCTTCGGCCCGCCGCGTCGCGTCGGCCTTCACGTGGCGATCCTCGAACACGGCTTCGACGACGATGTCGACGCCGTCGAGATCCGCGTAGCGCGCGGTCGGCCGGATGCGTGCCAGGGTCGCCTCGGACTCGGCGGCATCCAGGCGGCCCGATGCGACACCGCTCGCTTCCTGCTTGGCGAGCGCAGCCAGGCCGCGCTGCGCGGCTTCGATCGTCATGTCGACCATCGTGACGCGCATGCCCGCGCGTGCGCAGACGAGCGCGATGCCGCCGCCCATGAGCCCGGCGCCGAGCACGCCGACGTGCGTGCAGCTGCGCGTGCCGATGCCGGCCGGCCGGCTCGCGAGGCGGTTCGCGGCGGCGACGCTCAGTCCGAGCGTGCGCAGCATGTCGTGCGCCACCGGCCCGCGTGCCACGTCGACGAAGCCGCGAACGGCAGCATGGAGCGCGGCGGCGTCGTGCCCTGCGACCGCAGCCGCTTCGGCCGCATCGGCAGGACGCTGGCTGCGTTGCACCGCCGTCAACGCCACCCACTGCGACGCGCGCTCGATGAGCCGCTCGGCCGGCACCAGCTCGTCGAGCAATCCTGCCTCGCAGGCCGCGGTCGGCGTCAGCGCGGTCGGATCCTTCAGCAGCTTCAGCGCCGCCTCCTTGCCGAGCCGCGCGGCCAGCCGCGGTGCGGTGCCCAGCATCGTCGGCAAACCAAAGCGCAAGGCCGTGAAGCCGATGCTGTAACCGGCACCGGTCGCGCCGAAGCGGCGCCGGCAGGCGAGCGCGAGCTCGAGCGCCGGGCCGTGCGCATGCGCACCGATGGCCGCAGCGATCGGCTTGCCCGATGCGTCGATCTTCGACGCGAGTGCGGCGGCACGCTGCGCGCAGCGCTCTAGCGTGTCGTCGCCGGCCGCAGCGGCGCGTGCGAGCCATTCGATGTCGAGGTCGCCGAGAAACGCCTGCGCTCCCGAGGCAAGGACCACGCCGACCGTGCTCGGGTCGGCCAGCGCGTCGTCGATGCGTGGCTCGATCGCATCGAGCAAGGCCGGACCGAAGGCGGCGCCCGACAACCGCAACACGACGACGCCGTCCGCGTTGCGGACGCACTCCGGTTCGATGCTCATTCAGATTCCCAGGTAGGCGCTGCGCACGCGGTCGTCGCGCCGCAGTTCGTCGGGGTGGCCGTCGAGCGCGACCTGCCCGTTCTCGATCACGTAGGCGTGGTGCGCGAGGCCGAAGACGAACGCGGTGTTCTGCTCGACGACCATCACCGAGATGCCCTCGGCATTGACCTGCCGGATGAAGTCGCCGAGCACGCCGACCATCTTCGGCGAGAGGCCGAGGCACGGTTCGTCGACCAGCAGCGCGCGCGGCCGGCCCATCAGCGCACGCGCCATCGCGAGCATCTGCTGCTCGCCGCCCGACAAGGTGCCGGCCTGCTGGGCGGCACGGTCCTTCAGGATCGGAAAGCGCACGAACATCTTCTCGCGCAGCTCGGGCACGTCGGCCGGCGGCAGCAGGAAGGCGCCGAGCTCGAGGTTCTCGAGCACCGTCATCTCGGGGAACAGCTGCCGGCCCTGCGCGACCTGCACCATGCCGCGCCGCACGATGTCGGCGGTCTTCAGCCCTTCGAGGTCCTCGCCGCGGAACGACACGCGGCCGCGCCGCGGCACGAGGCCGGTGATCGCGTTCAGCACGCTGGTCTTGCCGGCACCGTTGGCGCCGACGAGGCCGACGACCTGGCCCTCGCGCATCGCGAGCGACACGCCGCGCACCGCCTGCACGCCGCCGTAGCTGACGCGCACGTCCTCAAGCGACAGCATGCGCTTCGGATCCCAGGTAGGCCTCGACGACGCACGGATCGCGCGTCACGTCGGCGGGCGCGCCGTCGGCGATGACGGCGCCGGCGTCGAGCACGATCGCGCGCGACACCAGCCCCATCAGGAAGTGCAGGTTGTGCTCGATGACCCAGACCGAGACGCCGGCGCGATGGACGTCGCGGATGATGCGCTGCAGGTTCGCCAGTTCCTCGGCGCTCAGCCCGGCCGCCGGCTCGTCGAGCAGCAGCATCGTCGCGCCGGTCTGGATCGCCATTGCGATGCCGAGCACGCGCATCACGCCGCTCGGCAGCGAACCCGCCGGCTCGTGCCGGTAGCGCTCGAGCCCGAGCTCCTGCATCACGTGGCGGATCACCGGCTGGCGCTTCGATCCGCCGCCGGTCGGCAGGTGCGCCGCGGCGCGCAGGCCCTCCTCGACCGTCAGCTTCGGAAACACCCTGGCGCCCTGGAAGGTGCGCACGAGACCGAGCCGTGCCAGCACGTGCGGCGCGGCGCCGGTGACGTCCTGGTCCTCGAAGCGGATCGTGCCTTCGGTCGGCCGGAAGAAGCCGCTGACGGTGTTGAAGAGCGTCGTCTTGCCGGCGCCGTTCGGGCCGATCAGCCCGGTGATCGTGCCGCGGTCGAGCGCGAGGTTCACGTCGCGCACCGCGACGACGCCGCCGAAGCGCTGCGTCACGCGTTCGATGCGGAGCACCGTCGACGGTGTCATGCGACGACGCCCCGCTTCCAGCGGTCCATGCGCGCGCGCAGCACGCCGGCGATGCCCTTGGGCATGAACAGCACGACGAGCACGATCACGACGCCGAGGACGACGAGCCGGAACAGCCGCGCCACGCGCAAGGCCTCGGGGATCCCGAAGAACACCAGCGTGCCGAGGATCGGTCCGGCCACCGTGCCGATGCCGCCGACCATCAGCACGCCGATCAGCGAGATCGTCTCCTGCGCCGACAGCATCTCGGGCGAGATGAAGTTCATGATCGGCGCATAGGCGCAGCCGACCATCGCCGCGAGCATCGAGCTGACCACGTAGGCCGCGACCTTGTAGCCGACGACGTTCACGCCGAGGAAGGACGCGAGCGTCTCGTCCTCGCGCACCGCGATCAGGCCGCGCCCGAAGCGCGAGCGGCGGATCAGGATGCTGATGCAGAGGCACACGAGCAGCATGCCCGCCGCGAGCCCGTAGAGCCCTTTCGCCGACGCCAGCGAGACGCCGAAGAAGCTGCCGGGCGCGTACATCACGCGCATGCCCATCGGTCCGCCGGTCACCGAATGCCAGTTCGCGATGACGAGCCGTGCCAGCTCGCCGAAGGCGAACGTGATCAGCGCGAGATGGACGCCGCCGGTGTAGCGCAGCGCCGGATAGCCGACGACCACGGCCAGCGCGCCGGCGGCGAGCATCGCGAGCGGTACCGCGAGCCAGAAGTTCACGCCGAGCGACGTCACCAGCAGCGCCGAGGCATAGGCGCCGAAGCCGTAGAAGGCCGAATGCGACATCGCGAACTGCCCGGCGTAGCCCATCACGATGTTGAGCGACGTGACGAGCGCCGCCTGCAGCGCGAGCAAGGTGCCGAGGTAGACGAGGTAGCGCGAGCTGCCCATCATCGGCACCGCGATCAGTACCGCGAACAGGATCCAGCCTAGCCAGGGGATCGCGTCGGCGATCCTCGCCTTCATGGGTGCGTCAGGCATCGCGGCGACCGGCGCGCTCTCGATCGTCGCGCTCATTGGACAACCCTCCGCGCTACGCGCTTCGGGATTCGCGCTCGGGAGCGGCCCAGCGCGCTCATACGCGCGCCTTCCCGCGCTGCCCGAACAGCCCGCGCGGGAAGTACAGCAACGCGACGATCAGCAGGATGAAGCCGTAGCCGTCGCGGAACGACGCCGACAGATAGCGCGACCCGAGGCTCTCGGCGATGCCGAGCAAAAAGCCCGCCGCCACCGCGCCGGGCACGCTGCCGAGGCCGCCGAGCACGGTCAGGATGAAGCCCTTCATCAGCGGCGCCGCCGCCATGTACGGCGTGATCGCGAAGAGGCTGCCGTACAGCACGCCGGCCGCGCCGGCCATCGCGCTGCCGAGCACGAACACGACCGCGGTGACCTGCGAGATCTGGATGCCGACGAGCGCGGCGCCGGTGCGGTTCTGCCCCATCGCGCGGATCGCCTTGCCGATGCGCGTCTTCTGCAGGAAGAGGTAGCAGCCCGCCACCAGCAGCACGACGAGCGCCAGCACCAGCACGCGCTGCGACGACAGCGTGATGCCGGCGATCTCGAAGCTGCCGGGCAGCGGCGGCTCGAAGTTGCGCGGATCGGGCGTGAACGCCGCGGCCGCGAGGTTCTCGATCACCATGATGAGGCCGAGCGATGCCGTCAGGCCCTGCATGTGGTCGGCCAGCGTATGGCGAAAGACGAGCCGCTCGAGCAAGAGGCCGAGCACGCCCATCGCAGCCATCGCGATCACGAGCGCCGGCCAGAAGCCGAAGCCCGCCGTGACCACGAAGAACGCGGTGTAGGCGCCGAGCATCACCATCTGGCCGTGCGCGAAGTTGAGGATGCCGACGATCCCGAACACGAGCGTCACGCCGACGGCGACGGTCGCGTAGAGGCCGCCCACCATCAGGCCGTCGAGCAGGGTCTGGAAGAGATCCATCCCGGGTCGCGTGGCGCTGCCGCGTGGTCCCGCCCTACATCGCGCCGGCGTGCACCGAGCTCACCTTCCCGGCCTTCAGGATGCCGATGTCGATGTCGGTCTGGGCGCGGCCGTCCTTGTCGAAGCGCATCGTGCGTACGCCGTCGTAGGTGCTCGCCTTCAGCTTCGCGGTGATCGCGTCGACGTCGGTCGTCGAGCCGACCTCCTGCATCGCCTTGGCCAGCATGAACATCGAGTCGTAGAAGGTCAGCGCCCAGTAGGTGTTGGGCGAGATGTCCTTCTTCGTGTAGGCCTTGTAGCGATCGATCCAGCCCTTGACCTTCGGATCGCCGGCGTTGTTGAGGTCGCGCGTCAGGATCTGCCAGGTGAAGCCGTCGATCTGGCTCGCGTACTTGATCCCCGGCACGCCGGAGCCGCCGCGGTACATGAACTTCTTCGGCAGTCCACCGAGCTCGGTCGACTGGCGGACGATCGCTTCCACCGTCGGGTCGTTGGTGCCGGTCAGGAGGCCGTCGAGGCCCTGGTTCTGGAACTTGCGCAGCACTGGCGCGTAGTCCTGCGTGTCGGGCTGGAAGTACTCGACGATGGGCACCTGCACGCCGCTGGCCTCGAGCAGCGGCTTGTAGATCGAGACGATGCTGCGGCTGACGTCCTCGTTCGGCAGCAGGATGCCGACCTTCTTGACTTCGAGCTCCTTGATGCTGGTCGGCACGAACGACTTGGCGACGGTCGCGTCGTTGTCGAGCGCGCGGAACATGTGCTCCGCGCCGGGCTTGCCGAGCAGCGAGTCCATCAGCGTGAAGCCGCCGATGTAGAGCACGTCGCTCTTGCCGAACAGGGTCGCGGCCGCCATGCCGGGGCCGCTGACGAGCATGCCGCAGACGATCTTCACGTCGTCGTCGCGCAGGATGCGCTGCGCGCCGCTGACCGCCATCTCGGGCTTGGACTGGGCATCCTCCGACGTCCACGCGAAGGTGTACTTCTTGCCCTTGACGGTGACGCCGCCCTGCTTGTTGATCTCGTCCATCGCCATCTGCGCGCCTTCGCTGGCCGGCACGTCGAAGCCGGAGTGCGGGCCGGTGAGGCTGTTCAGCAGGCCGACCTTGATCGTGTCGGCGGCCATGCAGCCGCCGGCCAGGGCCAGGCCGGCAAGCGCGACGGCCGCGGGGCGCCAGGCCGCCGCGAGGAATCGGGTGGTGTTCATGTCTCCTGTCCCTTTCTCCAGTCGTTCCAGAACTGTTCGCGCAGCTGCCTGCGCAGCACCTTGCCCATGCTGTTGCGCGGCAGGATCTCCAGCATGTGCAGTGACTTCGGATGCTTGTAGCGCGCGATCTTGCCGTCGCAGAACGCGACGATCTCCTCGATCGTCACGCTCTCGCCGCGACGCGGCACGACGCAGGCGCGCGGCGACTCGCCCCAGCGCTCGTCGGGCACGCCGACCACGGCGACATCGAGGATCTTCGGATGGTCGACGAGCACCCGCTCGATCTCGGCCGGATAGATGTTCTCGCCGCCCGAGACGATCAGGTCCTTCTTGCGGTCGAGGATGTGCAGGAAGCCGCGCTCGTCGATCAGCCCGACGTCGCCGCCGGTCTCCCAGCGGCCGACCCGCATGGAGCGCGTCGCGTCGGCGTTCTCGTGGTAGCCGAGGAACGGAATCGGATTGCAGGCGTAGATCGTGCCTTCGCGACCGCGCGGCAGTTCGTTGCCGTCTTCGTCGAGGATCGCCAGCTCGCAGCCGAACGACGCGCGGCCGACCGAGCGGTCGCTGCCGAGTATGTCTTCGTGCCGGCAGTAGGTGATCCAGCCGCTTTCGGTCCAGCCGTAGGTGTCGGCGAGGCGCGCGCGCGGGAAGGCCGCTTCGAAGCCTTCGATCGTCGTCAGCTGCAGGCGCGACCCCGAGCTCATCAGGCCGCGCAGGCGCGGCAGGTCGAGCGTGCGGCCCAGCGCGTTGGCCGCCTTCGCGATGCCGCCCATCATGGTCGGCACGAGGAACGCCCAGGTGACGCCGAAGCGCTGCAGGTCGTCGAGCGCATGCTCGGGCGAGAACTCGCGCCGCAGCACGACGCGGCCGCCGACCGACAGCGTCAGCAGCGCGACGGAACCGAACGACTGGTGGAAGATCGGCCCCGGCACCAGGGTCACCTCTTCCTCGGTGATGCCGTAGCGCCAGCCCCACGAGCCGAAGCGCGACAGGATCACCGCATGGCTCATCACCGCGCCCTTCGGGAAGCCGGTGGTGCCCGAGGTGTAGAAGATCGCGGTCGGATCGCCTGGCCCGAACGTACGCGGCGGCAGCGACGGCGACGCCTGCTCGAGCGCGCGCTCGTAGGCATTCGCGTGGTGCTGCGGCGACCCGTAGACGACGACGGTCGACGGCACGCGCTTGCCGTCGGCGCGCAGCCGGTCGAGGTAAGGCAGGTATTCCTCGCCGATCAGCAGCGCCTTCGCGCCGGAGTTGTCGAGCAGGTACGACAGCTCGGGCGGGGTCAGGCGGTAGTTCGCCGGCACGGCGACCAGCCCGGCCCATTGCAGGCCGAGGTAGCTTTCGAGGTATTCGGGACAGTTCTGCGCGAAGAGCGCCACGCGGTCGCCCGGCGCCAGGCCGAGGGCGCGCATCGCGCTGGCCATGCGCACGCTGCGATCGACCAGTTGCGCGTAGGTCGTCCGGCCGCGATCGTGCTCGATCGCGACGGCCGCGGGGTCGCGCCGAGCGGCGATCCGCACCAGATCGGCGAGGCAGGTGACGTGCGGCATCGGTGCGGGCATCGGGTCTCGTCCTGAGGTCTCGTCAGAGGTCTCGTCCTGAGGTTCGTCATGAGAATGCTAAGCGCTCGCTTAGTTCATTTCATTCTGGCGAGCGGCGCGAACGACTGTCAACAGCGTGAACCCGGAAGGCCGTCGGTTCATGCGGCGCGCCAGCACGCGCGGCTGCGCTTCGAGCACGACCGGTTGCAGCCCGCGCTTGATCGCCAGCGACGCCAGCTCGAGCCCGATGTAGCCGCCGCCGATCACGACGATGCGCGCGCCGGGCGTCAGCCGCGGCCGCAGGCGTGCGGCATCGGCGAGCGCGCGCAGGTAGTGGAAGTTCGGCGCCTGCTCCGCGCGGTCGACGTCGGGCGTGGCGAGGCGGCGCGGGCGCGCGCCGGTGGCGAGCGCGAGCTGCACGTAGTCCAGCGTGTCGCCGTCGTCGAGCCCGAGCCGCCGCGCGTCGCGCTCGATAGCCGCGACCCGGACGCCGCTCCGCACTTCGATGCCGGCGCTGGCATAGGCCGCGGCGTTGCGGATCAGCAAGGCGTCCGCCTGCGCGGCGGGATCGCCCAGCCAGCCCTTCGACAGCGGCGGCCGCTGGTACGGCAGGATCTCCTCGTCGCCGATCATCACGACCGGCACGTGCGGCGCGAGCTGCCGCAGCCGTGCGGCCAGCTCCGCGCCGGCGTGGCTCGCGCCGACCACGACGCGCGCTGTCGTCATGCGGCGCCTCCGCGCACCGGCAGCAGGCGACGCGCGACGACCAGATGGTTGAGGACCGACGTGCCGTCGACGACCGCCATCATCCGTGCGTCGCCGGCGAGCGTCGCCAGCGGATGCGCGGCCTCGAGCGACGTCGATCCGAGCAGATCCTCGGTCCAGCGGCAGGCATCCAGCGCAAGCTCGCCGGCCAGGGCTTTCGCAGCCGACGCCGTCGCGACGACGTCTTCGGCCTGCAGGTCGTCGGCGACGCGCCGGCAGAGCAGGCTCACCGCCTCGCAGCGCGCCGACAGATGCGCGATGCCGTGCTGCACCAGCGAGCTGCCGGCGAGCGGTGCGCGGGCGACCGAGCGTCCCTCGGCATAGTCCCGTGCGATCGCGACCGCGGCGCGTGCGATGCGGACCGCCTGCGTCGCGGCGATGACGCGCGCGATCGGAAACGCCGCCTTCGCGCCGCGCAGGCCTTCGCCCTCCCCGCCCAGCCGCCATTCGGCCGGCACTTCGCAGCCGTCGAACGCCAGCCGCGCGAAGCCGAGGTGGCGCAGTCCGACCGGCTCCATCGCGATGCGCCGGACGCCCGGCGCGTCGCCCGGCACGAGAAAGCGGGTCAGCCCGTGGTCGGTCTTCGCGAGCAGCACGATCAAGGTGGCCGACAGGCCGTGCGTCACCCAGGTCTTCTCGCCGTCGATCACGTAGCCGTGGCCGGACCGGCGCGCGGTCGTCGTCATGCGTTCGAGATCGGAGCCGACCTGCGGCTCGGTCATCGCGATCGCGCCGACGCCATCGCCTTCGAGCAGCGCCGGCAGGAAACGCGCGCGCTGCGCCGCGTCGCCGAACTGCTGCAGGTAGCGCTGCACGCTGTGGTTGCCGATCAGGGTCAGCCCGGGCGCGAGGCCCTCGCAGAGCGCACAGAACTCGGCCGCGCTCAGGCCCTGGCCGCCGGCTTCCCGCGGCAAGGTCGATGCGAGGTAGCCGGTCGGTGCGAGCGCACGGAAGATCGCGCGCAGCTCCGCGCCATCGAGCGGCCGTCCCGCAGGACGCGGATGCGCCTCCGCGATCGCCTGTCCCTGCGCGAGCAGCCCTTGCTCGGCCGGCGTGCGATCGAAGCGCGCACCGGTCACGGCGATCCCCTGGAGACGGACGGCAGCACCGGCGGCGATCGCGGCTCGGCGCGCTGCGTCGTCTCGAACTCGAGCGGCATGCGCACCTGCAGGCTCGATCCGCTGCCTTGCGGCAGCCGGAACAGCATGCCGCGCGCGAGCAGGTCCTCGTCCTCGACGACCTCGGCATGGCTGCGTTCCGGACCGCAGGGCACGCCTGCGGCGCGCAGCAGCGCGGTCCATTCGGCGCGCGTCCGCGTGCGCATCGACGGGTCGAGCAACTGCTCCATGTCGCCCTGGGCCGCGCAGCGCAGCTCGTTGGTGGCGAAGCGCGGATCGGCCGTCAGCCCGGGGTTGCCGGTGGTCCGGCAGAGCGCCTCCCAGTGCCTGGACGACAGCACCGTGACGAGCAGCCGGCCATCCGATGTCTCGAACATCGGCGTCGCCGACACCGTCGAATGGTTGCCGTTGCGGCGTGCGAACGGCGCCGCCGCATCGAACAGGCAGAGCTGCGGGTACTGCATGTACAGGCAGGTGTCCGCCAGCGAGATCTGGATGTAGTCGCCCTCGCCGCTCTGGCGCCGATGCTCGAGCGCGGCCAGCACGCCGAGCGCCGCCCAGACGCCGGTGGTGACGTCGACCACCGAGGCGCCGGTCCGGAAGCCCGGCCCTGCGACCGGCCCGGTGGCGTTCATCAGGCCCATCGCCGCCTGCGCGAGGCCGTCGGTCCCGGCCGGCCCGCCTGCGCCGAAGCCGGTCACGAGGACGACGATCAGCGCCGGGTTCTGCAGGCGCAGCGCCGGCCCGTCGAGCGCGGCGCGCGCCAGCATCGCCGGCGCGAGGTTCGAGATCACGACATCGGCCTCGACCGCGAGCGCGCGGGCGCGCTCGGCGTCGGCCGGTCGCGTGATGTCGAGGCAGACGACCTGCTTGTTGCGATTGGTCGATGCGTAGAGCGCCGCGACGTCGCCGGCCATCGGCCCCATCCGCCGCGTCACGTCGCCTTGCGGCGGCTCGACCTTCGTGATCGATGCACCGAGGTCGCCGAGCACCTGCCCGCACGACGGGCCCGCCACCATGTGCGTGAATTCGACGACTTTCAGGCCTTCCAGCACGCCCGGCATGTCAACTCCGACCCAGCGGCCGCCGCGGCGGGCCGTCGTAGGTGATCTCTTCGTCCGGCACGTGGCGCCAGCCGGATTCGCGCGTCATCTCCTCGAGGGCATGGACCGCGAGCCCGGCGCTGCGCGGCATGAAGGCGAGCGCGCGCAGCAGCCGCCAGTCGAGGCCCATGTCGAGGCCGAGCGCACCGAGTGCGCCGTCCTGGTTCATCGGCAGCCGCCGGCCCTTGGCGCGCAGCAGCGCTTCCTCGACCGCGAACGCGAGCCGCGAGTGCTCGCCGGTGACGCCGTTCGCGTCGGCGATGCGGTAGAGGCGCGGCACGCGCGGATCGCCTTCCGGATGCAGCGCATGCCCATAGCCCGGAACCTTGCGCCCGAGACCGAAGAAATGCCGCACGATCGCATCGGCCGCCTGTGCATCGGTCTCGCGTCCGGCGCGCACTTCGGGCACGTGCTTCGCGAGCTGCTCGCCGAGCTGCTCGCAGGCGCCGCCATAGGTATCGCCGAAGGCCATCACGCCGCCGGCGACCGCCGCCTGCAACGGCGATCCGGCCGACGCGAGATAGCGGGTGACGATGCTCGACGGCACGATCCCGTGGTCGAGCACCGACACCATCATCGCGTCGAGCAGCTTCGCATGGCCTGGCGGCGGCAGTTCGCCGGTCGCGAGCAGCAGCCACGCCTCGGCGAAGCCGACGACGCCCACCAGTTCCTGCAGGTCGTAGCCGCGCAGCACGACGGCATGTCGGTCGCCGTAGGCGATGGCGGTGCGCCACTTGTCGCGGGTAGCGCTCATCGGCCCTCCGTCTCTTCGTACACCAGCGAGATGGCCGAGACCGGGCAGAGCTCGGCGGCCTCCGCGGCCGTCGCCTCGTCCAGCTCCCGGCCGACGTAGTCGGCATGCCCGTCCGGCTTGAAGGCGAACCGATCCGGATGGGCCGAGATGCACATTCCCGAGCCGACGCACAGCACGGGATCGACGCGGATCGCGACGAGCTTCTTCGGTGCCATCGCGTCAGCCCAACGCCAGACGGATCGGCGCCTCGATGCTGCGGCCGAGGATGCGCGGCTCCCAGCGGAAGCTGCCCTCCACCGCCATCTTCGGGAAGCGGCGCAGCATCTCGTTGAAGGCGATCTCGGCCTCCATGCGCGCGAGCGGCGCGCCCAGGCAGAAATGGATGCCGTGCGAGAACGACAGGTGCGGGTTCGGATCGCGCGTCGGGACGAAGCGCTCCGGGTCAGCGAACTTCGCCGGATCACGGTTCGCGGCGCCCATCAGCAGCAGGATGCGGTCGCCCTGGGCGATCTGCTCGCCGTGCAGCGTCATGTCCTCGCCCGCGAGGCGGATCGTGCCCTTCAGCGGGCCGTTGTAGCGCAGCCCTTCCTCGAGCGCCGTCTTCATCGACTGCGGGTTGCGGCGCAGGAACTCGAGCTCGTCGGGCAGGTCGAGCAGCGTGGTCAGCGTGTTGCAGATCAGCGTCTGCGTGGTCTCGTGGCCGGCGTTCAGCAGGATGATGCAGGAGTGCAGCACGTCGTCCTCGGTGAGGAGCGGGTCGGTGCGCTGCACTTCCATCAGCCAGCTCATCATGTCGTTGCGCGGGTTGTCGATGCGCTCGTCGTACAGCACCTTCAGGTAGGCCTTGAACTCGACGAGCGCCGCCTGCGCGCGGTCCAGCCGCGTGTCGTCGCCGACGCCGGCCAGCAGCAGCGTCGTGATCGCCTCGGCCCAGTGCTGCAGCCTGTCGAGATCCTCGCGGCGCGCGCCGATGATCGTCGAGATGACGTTCGCCGGCAGCGGATAGGCGAAGTCGGCGTTGAGGTCGATCGAGCGCTTGCCCTCCCACTCGTCGAGGTGCCGCTTGACGAGCGCCTCGGTGATCGCGCGCATCGTCTGCACCGACTTGGGCGTGAAGGCGCGGGCGAAGATCCGGCGCAGCCGGGTGTGATCGGGCGGATCGGTGAAGACCACGAACGAGTGCAGCGCCCGGTAGGTCTCCTTGTAGCGCTCGCGCTCCGCGTCGTTCAGGCGCGTCCGGTACCACGGCGTGATCCGGTCGGCCAGGAACTTCGGGCTGTGCATCGCGTTGTAGACGTCGTCGTAGCGCGTCAGCACCCAGCCGCGCCAGCGCTCGTTCCAGTGGCACGGGAACTCCTCGCGCAGCATCGCGTAGTACGGCGACGGGTTCTGGACGATCTCGTCGTCGAGCAGGTCGTCGTTGACGACGTAGTCAGCCATTCGATGCTCTCCTAAGCGGCCGCTCAGTTTTTACTAAGCGTCCGCTTATACTATGAGGGCTGCCGCGCCAAGTCAACTCGGGCGCGGCACCACCCCTCTTCGCGATCACCTGGAGAACCCGAGATGCCCGACCCCGACTACGCTGGATACCAGCGCCTCCGCTTCGATCGACCGCATCCGCGCGTGCTGCGCGTGACGATGGACAACCCCGGCAAGAAGAACTCGATCGACGAGGTCATGCACCCGGAGATGGTCGGCGTGTGGCAGACGATCTCGCGCGACGACTCGGTGGCCGCGGTCATCCTGACCGGCGCCGGCGACGCGTTCTGCGCCGGCGGGAACTTCGAGATGGTCGACCGGATGATCGTCGACCACGAGGTCCGCATGAAGAACCTGCGCGAGGCGCGCGACGTCGTCTACAACATGACCAACTGCACCAAGCCTATCGTCGCGGCGGTGCGCGGGCCGGCGGTCGGCGGCGGGCTCGTCTGCGCGATCCTCTCGGACATCTCGGTGGTGGCGAAGAACGCCAAGCTGATCGACGGGCACACGCGCCTGGGTCTCGCCGCCGGCGACCACGCCGCGATCATCTGGCCGCTGCTCTGCGGCATGGCGCGCGCCAAGTACCACCTGCTGATGTGCACGACCCTCTCGGGCCAGGAAGCCGCCGACATCGGGCTGGTGTCGATGGCGGTCGACGACGACTTCGTGCAGCAGAAGGCGCTCGAGATCGCGACGACCCTGGCCGAAGGCCCGCCGACCGCGATCCGCCTGACCAAGTACACGATGAACCATTGGCTGCGGATGGCCGGGCCGATCTTCGACGCGTCGCTGGCCTTCGAATTCCACGCCTTCACCGGCCCCGAGCTGAAGGAAGGGCTGGCATCGATCCGCGAGAAGCGCAAGCCGAACTTCCCGACCCGCAGCGCTTTCTGAGCGCCGGCAGATTTCTGCACAATCCGCCCATGGCCTATCCCGTCACGTTGAGCGAGCTGTTCCAGCAGCGCGTGCAGAGCCCGACGATCCGCCGGCTGTTGCTGGCGGGCGTCGAGGCGTTCTGGCGCGACGGGTTCCACGCCTCGAGCACGCGCGACATCGCCAAGCGCGCGCAACTCAGCCCGGCCGCCGTGTACGTGCATTTCGCGTGCAAGGAAGACCTGCTGTTCACGATCATCCTGTTCGTCGCCGAGAACCTGCTCGACCGCCTGCGCGAGATCGCCGCGCAGGGCGGCAGCCCGACCGAGGTGCTGACGCGCTTCGTGCAGGCCTATGTCGCGATCCCGGCGCGCATGTACAAGGCGTCGCTGGTCGCGAACCGCGAGTTCAGCGCGCTGACGACGGCGCAGCGCCGGCAGATCGTGAAGATCCGCCACGAGCTCGAGCAGATCGTCGGCAATTGCCTCGCGGCGGGCCTGGCGTCGGGCGAGTTCCACTTCGACGAAGTGTCGATCGCGCGCATGGCGGTCGTCTCGCTCTGCCGCTCGACGCTGCTGTGGTATTCGCCTCGCGGCACCTACACCCCTGAAGAGATTGCCGACCGCTACGTGACGCTCGTGCTCGGCATGGTCGGCAGCCGCAGCCTCGCGGAGATGCGCGCACCGGCCGCGGCCAGCGCCGTCGCCTGAGCAGGCGTAGCCGGCTGGAAGGACGCTCGGCGCCAGGGGCATTGCGACCGGTCGGAAGCGGTGCCCTCCTACACCCGGAGCCTGCGTGCTCCGGCAGTCGCGCGCCGATGCCGATCGGAACATGGCGGTACCGCGCTGCCAACAGCGCGGCGTAGCGCAAACCGGCGACCGGCATCCCCCGACCAGCGACCGCTGAGCTGGACATGTCGGTGACCGGGTTTGCCCGATGCGCAATTCTGGAGACCGGCATGCACGACGCAAGGCGCGAGCACAGGGAAGCGGACCGCTCGCGAATCAAGCTCGATGAAGCCGAAGACATCGAATACTGGACCAAGGAGCTGCGCCTGACGGCCGCTCAGTTGCGACAGGTGGTGTCGGCCCTCGGCACCGCGGCCGTCGCGGTACGCGCCTACCTTCGGCAACCCAAGATCTAGCCGCAGTAGCGGATGCGGGTCATGTGGTTGCGGGCAAAGGTAGAGGGATCGCGGTCAGGCTTCGGCCAGCAACGCGTGCGCGACATGCTCCGCATCCTGCAGCTCGCGGCCGCTGCCGCCGCCCGAGAGTTCGCCGGACGACAGCACGACATAGCGCTCGCAGAGCTGCGCGGCGAAGCGATGGTTCTGCTCGGCGAGCAGCACCGCCAGGCCCAGCTTGCGCAGCTCGCCGATCTGCGCGGCGAGGTGCTGCAGCACCAGCGGCGCGAGGCCCTGCGACGGCTCGTCGAGCAGCAGCAACGACGGCTTGCGCGCGAGGGCGACGGCCAGCGCCAGCATCTGCTGCTCGCCGCCGGACAGCAGCCCCGCCGGCTGGGCATGGCGATCCGACAGGATCGGGAACATCGCGTACAAGTCCTGCAGCATGCGCGCGCGCTCGGCATGCGGCAGCAGGCGCAGGCCGAGCTGCAGGTTCTCCATCACCGTGAGCGGCGCGAACAGGTTGCGCCGGCCTTCCGGCACGAGCGCCAGCCCGCTGCGTGCGCGGTCGCGTGCATTCAGGCCGGCGAGTGGCTTGCCGTCGAGCGTCACGGTGCCGCGCGACGCGATGCTGCCGGCGATCGCGCCGAGCAGCGTGCTCTTGCCGGCACCGTTGGCGCCGAGCACCGCGAGGAACTCGCCGCCGCGCACGTCGAGCGCGATGTCGCGGCAGACCTCGATCCGGCCGTAGCCGGCGTACAGGCTCGCGACGTGCAGCGCCATCAGGCCTCCCCGGCGGCCGCGCTGCCGAGGTAGAGGCTCATGACGCGCTCCTCGCGCCGCGCCTCGTCCGGCGTCCCCTTGAAGATCACGCTGCCGGTGTCGACGACCGTGACCTCGTCGCACAGCATGCGGATCAGCGAGAAGTTGTGCTCGACCAGCAGCACGCCGATGCCGCGGTCGGCGAGCGCGCGGATCTCACCGGCAAGCACGCGCAACTCGTCGCGTCCGATGCCGGCGGCCGGCTCGTCGAGCAGCACGTAGCGCGCATCGGCGGCGATCGCGCGCGCGACCTCGACGGTGCGCACGCGCCCCATCGACAGCTGGCTCACCTTGCTCGCGGCCCAGGCCTGCATCTTCATGCGCTCGACGACCTCGTCGGCGCGCTGCTGGACGTGGCGCTCGGCACGCCGGGCGTGCGGCAGGCCGAGCAGCGACGCCACGAAGCCGTGCTTCACCGACGGATAGAGGCCGCAGACGACGGCCGCCCGGCCCGTCGTTCGGAAGTCGACGCGCGGCGTCTGGAAGGTGCGGGCGATACCGGCGCGCACGACGTCGTGCGGCGCATGTCCGGTGATGTCGCGCCCGTCGAGCTCGATCGTCCCGGAGGTCGGCTTGAGAAATCCGGTGAGGCAGTTGAAGAGCGTGCTCTTGCCGGAGCCGTTGCGGCCGATCAGTCCCGTCACGCGGCCGGGACGGACTTCGATGCTGACGCGATCGAGCGCGACGACGCCGCCGAACACCATGCGGACGTCGCGCGCGGCGAGCCGCGAGGTCGTCATGGCGTCGCCTCCGCGGGACGCGCATCGCGCTCGTCGGCCGCCCGCGCGACGCCGCTTGCCGCGCGCCTGCGCACGGCCATCCGGTCGAGGATGCGATGGATCCAGCCGAGCAGTCCTTCGGGCGCGACGACCAGGATCACGATCAGCGCACCGCCGTAGAACAGTCCCTGCGCTTCCTGGGCCGGCAGCAGCTTGCCGAGCATGATCAGCAGGAAGGTGCCGATCACCGGCCCGAGGATGTACCCCGCGCCGCCCACGACGGCCATCAGCAGCGCCGAGATCGATCCATAGGTGTCGAGCGAGCCGGGGCTCATGTAGCTGATGTAGTGCGCGTACAGCCAGCCGCCGGCGCCGGCCATCGCGCCCGAGGTCGCGAGCATCGCCGACAGCAGCGGCGCGACCGCCACGCCGTCGGCCATCGCACGCGTGCGGTCGTGCCGGACGATGTTCAGCGCGCGGCCGTGCGCCGAGTTCACGAGGTTCTCGTACAGCACGACCGCCGCCAGCACGCACAGCCAGACGAGGATGTCGAACGCCCAGCCCTGCTCGAGCCCGGCGATCGGCGGAATGCCGGCGATGCCGACGTAGCCGCCGGTCAGCCCGTCCCAGCTGCGCGCGATGATCTCGATGAGCGTCGCGAGCGCCAGCGTCGCGAGCGCGGTGGCGAGCTCGGGCATGCGCGTGACCATGCGCGCCAGCCCCCATGCGAGCGCCGACGGCAGCGCGAGCGCGAGCCCGAGGCCGATCCACGCCGAGACGCCGAAGCGCGTCGCGAGGATCGCGGTGGCATAGGCGCCGATCGCCGCGAACGCCCCCTGCGCCATCGACAGGATGCCGGCCTGCCCGAAGCTCAAGCCGGCCGACAGCGAGATCAGCGCGTAGATGCCGGTGAGCACCGCGGTATCGAGCCACGTCGCCTTCAGCGGCGCGAGCGCGCAGACCAGCGTGCCGATCGCCAGCATCACGACGGCGTTCGGTCGCCGCAGCTTCACGGCCGGTCCCCGAAGTAGCGGCGCCCGCCGAGCTGCCCGCCGAGCAGCACGACGAGCATGAAGATCGACGGCACCATCGGCGTGACGACGCCGCTCGTGTAGCCGGCGCTCAGCGCCTCGATCACGCCGATCGCCAGGCCACCGGCCAGGCAGCGCAGCGGGCTGTGGATGCCGAAGATGATGGCGGCGGCGAAGCCGATGAAGGTGAGGCCGAGCGATGCGGTGAAGTCCATCCCCGAGCTGTGCAGGATCAAGAGCCCGGCGATGCCGCCGAGCAGTCCGCCGGCGAACAGCGTCGCGCACTGCACGCCGATGACCGGGATCGCGGCGAGCTCCGCGCCCGGCGCGTTGACGGCCGCAGCGCGCATCATGCGGCCGAGCTGGGTGCGCTTCAGCACCAGCCAGGTGGCGAGCACGAGCGCGATCGCGACGGCCGCGTTCAGCAGCCCTTGCGGATTGAGGCGCAGGCTGCCGAACTCGAGCATCGTCGTGAACGTCTGCCGGACGAACGGCTTCGTGCCCCAGATCATCAGCACGACGGACGCGAGCGCGAGCGACAGGCCGAAGCTCGCCAGCGCCACGCGGATGCCTTCGCCGCCGGTGCGCTCGAGCAGCACGTAGACCGCCGCCATCAGCATCGATGCCGCGACCGCGCCGGCGAGGCCCGCCGCGATGCCGAGCGGGCCGGGCACCGCCGTCGCGACCGCCGCGGCGAGCAGCGCATAGGCGCCGATCGCGAAGTCGACGGTGGCGGCGGTCGTGAAGAACAGCGTCATCGGCAGCGCGAGCAGCGCATAGACCGAGCCGTTCAACAGCCCGCGGAGTACGTACTCGAACATCGCGCGGCGAACCTCGTCGGCCTACTTCGAGCGGAACTGCCCGCCGCGGATCGTCGTGAGCACCAGCGCGTCGTCGCCCCACGCGTCGTGGTTGTCCTTCGAATAGCAGGGGCGGCCCATCGACAAGGTGTCGAAGCCGCACAAGCCCTCGATCGTGTCGCGCATCCGCTGGCCGGTCACGGGGCCGGGGATCTTCTTCAGCGCGGCGACGATCGTCATGTAGCCATTCGACGCGACGACCTCGCCCCAGCCCTGCGGCGCGTAGCCGTTCTTCTGCAGGATCGCCGCGAGCTTCTGCTCGTTCGGCACCGGGTCGTACGGCAGGTTGCCGATCGACAGGACGTGCACGCCTTCGCCGAGCGGGCCGGCGGCCTCGATGTAGCTCTTTTGCGCGAGGCCGCTGTTGCCGTAGAGCGGCACCTTGAGCCCGACCTCGTTGACGGCCTTCAGGAAGGCCGCGCCGAGCGACGAGATCGACAGCTGCATGAACACCGCATCGGCACCCGCGTTGCGGAACTTCGTCACCTGCGGCGTCAGGTCGGTCGCGGTGTAGGGCGCGCCCAGCGTCTCGACGACGGTGTATCCGAGGTCCTTGGCCAGCTTCTGCGCATAGTCGCTGCCGAACTTGCCGTAGGCGTCTTCCTGGTAGATCACCGCGATCTTCTTCGCGCCGCCCTTGACGGCCTCGCGCAGCGTCTTCTCGATGCCGACCATGTCGTTGATCGCGACGCGGAACACCCACAGGTAGAACGCGTTGTTCTTGTCGGTGATCGCCACCGTGCCCGCCGGGCCGAGCAGCGGCACCGACAGGCGCTGCGCCACCGGCCCCGCCGCGAGGATGCCGCCGCCGGTGCCCGGGCCGATGATCGCGACGACCTTGTCGTCGTTGATCAACTGCGTGACGCAGCGCGCCGCCTCGGTCGGGCTGGTCTTGTCGTCGCACCACACGAGGTCGAGCTTGCGTCCGTCGACGGTGCCGCCGGTCTCCTTGTGGATGGCCGTGATGGCATCGCGCTCGGGCAGGCCGAACACCGCGGCCGGGCCGCTCAGGCTCAGCACCACGCCGATTTTGACCGGCTCCTTGGCCTGCGCGTGGACCCCGCCCGACGCCATCGCCGCCACCGCTGCCAGCACCGTCAGCACCGCTCTCCGCATCGTCTTCATGCTTGTCCTGTGTTGTCGTCGATCCGTTCGATCGCTGCGCCTAGCGCAGCCCGCCGCTCACCCGCAGCACCTCGCCGCTCACCGCATCCGACGCCGGCGCCAGGAAGAACGCGAGCGACTGCGCGACGTTCTCCGGGCCGACGTGCTGGCGCAGCGGTATGCGGTTGCGCTGGATCTCGAGGAACTCGGCGCTGAACACCTGCCGCACGCGCTCGGTGTAGATCGAGCCGGGCGCGACCACGTTGACGCGGATGCCGTCGGGCCCGAGGCTGCGGCACAGCGTGTGCGTCAGGCCGACGACCGCGGCCTTCGCGGCGTCGTAGGCGGCATTGCCCATGTGCTCGAAGTTGCCGAACGCGGCGAGCGACGCGACGTTCACCACCTTGCCGTAGCGGTGCTCGCGAAAGTGCGGCACGAGCGCGCGCGTCGTCAGGAACGTGCTGTTCAGGTTGAGGCGCACCGTCTGCTCGTAGTCGGCGAAGCCGATGCGATCGATCGGCCGGTCGATGATGTCCTCGCCGATGCCGGAGATGCCGCCGGCGACGTTCGCGATGCCGTGCACCCGGCCCCAGGCCTGCACCGCCGTCTGCGCCACGAGCGCGGCACCGGCTTCGTCGGCGACGTCGACCTTCAGCACGGCGAGCCGTTCGGACTTGGCGCCGGCGCGCTCCTGCAGCGCGGCGAGCCGCTTGCCGCTGATGTCGCAGGCGAGCACGCGCGCGCCGTCCTCGAGCAGCAGCATCGCGAGCTCGCCGCCGATGCCGCCCGCGGCGGCGGTGACGACGTAGTTGCGGTCGCGGTGGCTCACGCGCTTTCCTTCTTCAGGTGGGCGCCGCACATGCCGCAGTAGCCGAAGTCTTCCGGCAGGTCGTGCGCGCCGCACGACGGGCAGATCACGCTGTAGCCGCCGTACGGCGCGACGGTGACGTGGCCGGTGTCGACCGCCTTCCAGCTGTTCTCCGAGCTCACCGGGCGCTTGTCGAAGAACGCGCCGAAGCCGGCGCGCGACTCCATCGACGGGAAGTGCAGCGTGAGCCACTCGCGCGCCTGCGTCATCTCGCGGAAGGCCAGCTCCTTCTGCACGTTGAGCGCCACCTTCGTGTAGCGCAGCGCATCGGGGAACATGCGCGCGTAGTTGGCAACCGCCTTGTCGACCTCGGCGTCGAGCTGGTCGGACTCGCAGACGACGTTGACGACGCCCCATTGCTCGGCGAGCTCCGACGTCACCGGCTTCAGCGACATCAGGATGTCGCGGGCGCGCTTGTCGTTGACGAGCGTCGGCCACCATTGCACCGGACCGAAGCCGGCGACGCTGCCGATGCCGACGCCGACCTGCTGCAACTTGGCGGTGCGCGCCATCACGGCGTAATCGCACGCCAGGTGGAACGCATTGGCGCCGCCGACGACGTCGCCGTTGATGCGATTGATGACCGGCTTCGGGCAGTGGATGATCTCGCCGAAGGTCTTCTCGAGCGCACGCTCGTACGAGCGCATGCCGATCATGTCGTCGCTGTAGCGCTGGTGGTAGTCGCCGACGTCGCCGCCGGTCGAGAAGAAGCGGTTGCCCGCCGCGGTGAGGACGACGCAGCGGATGCCCGGCCCTTCGCCGGCGCGGATCAGCGCGTCGCAGATCTCGTCGAGCGTCTGGCGGCGGAAGGAGTTGCCCCTGCGCTCGCGGTTGATCGTGATCCACGCGGCCACGCCGCGCTTGTCGAAGCCGATGTCCTCGTAGTGGACGTCGAACGTGCGGTATTCCTTCATCGTCAGTTCACCTTCTTGCTGCGACCGGCCCAGAACCGGGCCCGGAGTTCGGTCTTCAGGATCTTGCCGAGCGGGTTCTTCGGGAGGTCGGGCAGGATGTCGATCGTGCGCGGGCACTTGTAGCCCGACAGCCGCTCGCGGCAGAACGCCACCAGCTCGTCGGGCTCCAGCGTCCGGCCTTCGTGCAGCGACACGAAGGCATGCGGCACCTCGCCCCATTCCTCGTCGGGCTTGCCGACCACGCTGGCCTCGCGCACCGCGGGATGCCAGTAGATGACCTCCTCGACCTCGCGGCTCGAGATGTTGGCGCCGCCGCTGATGATCAGGTCCTTCTTGCGGTCGACGATCGTGAGGTAGCCGCGCTCGTCCAGCGTCGCCATGTCGCCGCTGTGCATCCAGCCGCCCGCCATCGTCTCGGCGGTCTTCTCGGGGTCGTTCCAGTAGCCGGTCATCACCTGCGGCCCGCGGAACACGATCTCGCCGATCTCGCCGGGCTGCACGTCGCGGTCCTGCTCGTCGACGACGCGCAGCTCGGTGCCGAACGCGGCGCGGCCGCACGAGTTGAGCCGTGCGCGGTCGCCCTGCATGCCTTCGAGGTGGTCGCGCTTGTCGAGGTAGGCGGCGATCGACGCCACCTCGGTCATGCCGTAGCCCTGGATCAGCACGTTGCCGAAGACTTCCTGCAGGCGCTCGATGCGCTCGGTCGGCATCGGCGCAGAGCCGTAGCCGATCGTGACGATGCTGCTCGTGTCGGTGCTCTTCAGGCGCGGGCATTCGAGCACCCGGAACAGCATCGTCGGCACGAGGTGCGTATGGGTGATGCGCTCGCGTTCGACCAGTTCGAGCCAGCGCTCGGCGTCGAAGTGGCGCTGATCGGTCAGCACGACGCAGGCGCCGACCAGCCAGGCCGGCACGTAGAACATGTTGATCGACGCGATCGAGTTGTGCGGATAGACCAGCAGCACCCTGGATTCGGCCGCGAACTCGTAGCCGAGGATGACCACCGGCGCATGCGCGACGCTCTGGCGCTGCTGGTGCAGCACGCCCTTCGGCGTGCCGGTCGCGCCGCTCGTGTAGCAGATGAAGAAGTGGTCGTCGCCGGTCACGTCGACCGGCGGCTCGCCCGGGTCCTGCTCGGCGAGCCAGCGCTCGTATTCCGAATCGGGTACGCCGGGCTCGATCACGATCACCTTGCGCAAGGTCGGCAGCTCGCCCGCCTCGGCGAGCCTGGCCGCGTATTCCTGCTCGACCAGCAGCACCGTCGCGCCGCAATGGTCGATGACGTAGGCGATCTCGCGCGGCACGCTGCGGAAGTTGACCGGCACGTGCACGAAGCCGCCCTTGGCCGCCGCGCCCACCGCCTCGACGCATTCGATGTGGTTGTTGGTCAAGGTCGCGATGCGATCGCCGCGTCGCGCGCCCGCTGCGATCAGGCCGTTGGCCTGCCGGTTGATGCGCTCGTTGAACTGCGCATAGGTCATGCGGCGATCGCCATCGACGAACGCCAGTGCGGCGCCTCGGCGCAGCGCGGCGCGCCGGATCCACTCAGCCACCGTCATGCCCGTCTCCTGTGGGGTCCGCTCGATCTACGCGAGCTTCAGCGCGAGCGGCGTGTCGATCGCACGGCTCAGGATGCGCGGCTGGTACTTCACCGGGCTCGCCAGTTCGGCGCCGCGGAAGCGCTTGACCATCTCGGTCAGGCCGATCTCGACTTCGAGCCGCGCGAGCGGCGCACCCAGGCAGAAGTGGATGCCGTGGCCGAAGGCGAGATGCGGATTCGGGTTGCGCGCGATGTCGAGCCGCTCGGGATCGGCGAACTGCGCCGGGTCGCGATTGGCCGACGCCATCAGCAGCATCACGCGATCGCCCTTCTTCACGTCGACGCCGCCGATCACCATGTCCTCGGCGACCGCGCGCATCGTGCCCTTCATCGGGCCGTTGAATCGCAGGCACTCCTCGACCGCGGTCTTCACGAGCTGCGGCTCGGCCGCGAGCCGCTCCCATTGGTCGTTCTGCAGCAGCGCGGTCACGGTGTTGCCGATCATCACCTGCGTGGTCTCGTGACCGGCGTTGAGGATCAACATGCACGAATAGACCACGTCGTCGGGCGTCAGCGAGCTGTCGTTGCGCTGGACTTCCATCAGCCAGCTCATCATGTCGTCGCGCGGCGCCTGCAGGCGCTCTCGGTAGAGGCCTTCGAGGTACGCCTTGAACTCGACGATCGACTGCTGCGTGCGCTCCATGCGCGCCGGCGTTCCGACGCCGCCGTGCAGCAGCTCGTTCATCTCCCAGGACCATCGATGGAAGCGCTGCAGGTCCTCGCGCGGCGCGCCGATGATGGTCGCGATCACGTTGGCCGGCAGCAGCAGGCCGAAGTCGTCGATCAGGTCGACCTCGCGCCGGCCCGACCAGCCGTCGAGGAACTCCTGCACGTAGGTCTCGACGATGCCGCGCATCGTCTGCACCGCCTTCGGCGTGAAGGACCGCGCGAAGATCCTGCGCAGCCGCGTGTGCTTCGGCGGATCGACGAACACCGGCCAGCTGTTCAGCACGTCGTAGGTCAGCGCGAAGCGCTCGCGGTCTTCGGGCGACATGCGTGTCTGGAAGTACGGCGTGATGGTGTCGGCCAGCAGGCGCCGGTCGTGCAGGCCGGCGTACACGTCGGCGTACCTGGAGACGATCCAGCCGCGCCAGCGCCGGTTCCAGTGCACCGGACGCGTCTCGCGCAGCTCGCGGTAGTACGGATAGGGGTTTTCCAGCAGGCCCGGCTCCAGCAGGTCGTCGTCCACCGAAATCACCGCATCGCTCGCCACGACAGCCCCCTTTCACTAAGCGCTTGCTCATATGTCACTGAGCGCTTGCTTAGTCTATGATCCCGATGCGGGGGTGTCAATCATGGGTCCGGGACCGGCGGGGCAAGAGTGGTGCCGGATCGGATTGACCACTTCGTCGCGCCGGCCGCTCATAGAATCGCCGCGGCCCGGCGCTTGGGCGGACGGCGGCTGGACGACAGCCTCCGCGACGGATCTTCACCGGTTCGCCCGGGCGCCTGGCGGTCGACTTCGATGGAGGCATGGATGACTGGTAGTGACTGGGATCGGGTACCGATCGACTCGCAGAGCATCGACGCGCCGCTCTCGCGCGCAGCGGTGTTTCTCACGTTGACGGTGGCGGATGGCTCCGAAGCGCTGCGAGCGGTCTGCGACGTATTGGACGGTCTCGACGATCTGATCAAGAGCGTCGGCTTCCGCGACCTCAACGGACGGTTGTCGTGCATCGCTGCGCTGGGATCGGCGCTGTGGGATCGCTTCGAGATCGGTCAGCGCCCGCAGGAGCTGCGCCCGTTCGCAGTCATCGAGGGTGCGACCCACACCGCACCGGCGACGGCAGGCGACCTGTTCTTCCACATACGCTCCGAGCGCGAAGATCTCTGCTTCGAGTTCGAGCGCCTGCTGCTGGACCAGTTGGGCAGCAGCGTCGAGATGACCGACGAGGTCACGGGCTTTCGATACTTCGACTCCCGCGACCTGCTCGGTTTCGTCGACGGCACCGCCAACCCGACCGGGCGCGACATCGGCGCGTCGACGCTCGTCGGCGACGAGGACCAGGCGTTCGCGGGCGGCAGCTACGTGGTCGTGCAGAAGTATCTGCATCGCATGCAGCCATGGTTCCGGCTGCCGAAGGACGAGCAGGAGCAGATCATCGGCCGCGAGATCGTCAGCAACGTCGAGTTGCCCGATGCGACCGATGGCCAGAAGTCGCACAAGACGCTCGCGACGATCGTCGACGAGCACGGCGCCGAGCACGACATCCTGCGCGACAACATGCCGTTCGGACGTCCCGGCCACGGCGAGTACGGTACCTACTTCATCGGCTACTCGCGCTATCTGTGGGTGATCCAGAAGATGCTCGAGCGCATGTTCATCGGCGACCCGCCCGGCATGCACGATCGCCTGCTCGATTTCTCGACCGCTGAAACCGGCGCCGTGTTCTTCGCCCCGTCGCCGCGGACCTTGAGCGCGCTGGTGCAGGCGGTGCAGAACAGGGATCGATGACCGGAGGCTGCGCTCTTGCCGAATCGTGCGGGTTTACCCGTAGATCCCGGCCCTCTAGATGGACGCTGTCGCTCGATGCGGTGACCATCCTGCGCAACGCGAATCCGATGGAGTGGCTGCTGATCGCGGTACTGGGCGTCGTCGCAACGGCCGGGCAGATGACGATGACGCTGGCGATCCGCTCCGCACCGCTTTCCGTGCTGACGCCGTTCGGCTATGCGCAGCTGGCGTTCGCCGCCGTTCTGGGATGGCTGCTGTTTCGTCACAGCCCCGACCTGTGGACCACCGCCGGCATGCTGCTGATCGCGTTCGCGGGCGCTGCCACCGTGGTGATCAACGCGCGCGAGTCGGCGGCGGCTCGTCGGACCGGCGGCGCCGGTTCGCCGCTGCCCTGAGTCGCCGCTGTCGCGGGATCGTCCCCGCGGGTACAGGCCCGGCCGGCTACTTCACATATCTTCACTTGCGACCCACCGATTCAGGGTCTGCGAGGACACGGCGGCGTCACAGTCGCCGCCGAGCATGCGACCGGTCTGTCGCCCTCTCCCATCGTCTGGCGGCAGCAATGACAACGCCCAGAATCCAGGAGCATGCAACCATGAAGAAGTTGGTCCTCGCGGCTGGTGCCGCCGCGTGTCTGGCGATCGCCGCCGGCGCGCAAGCCGGGCAAGGCTCGGTGCCGATCGGCATCCCGGCGCTCGATCACGTGTTCGTGATCATGATGGAGAACCATGCGTACCAGCAGGTCGCCGGCAACCCGCAGGCGCCGTTCATCAACTCGCTGATGGCCGGCGCGAACATCGCCGACAACTACTACGCGATCGCGCATCCCAGCCTGACCAACTACCTCGAAGTGGTCGGCGGCTCGAACTTCAACAACCTCTCCGACCAGTATCCCGACTGGCACAGCCGGACCTGCACGCCGAACATGGTGCCGGGCCAGCCGACCAACACCGACAACCCGAGCACCGGCCTGATCTGCCCGATCAGCGGCCGCCGCGGCACCGATGCGCCGACCCCGGTGCTCGACATGACGCAGAACGAGACGTCGAGCCCGCCGCTGACCAACGTCAACGGCAAGATCGGCATCGAGGCCGATCACAACATCGACGGCATCACGATCGCCGACCAGCTCGTCGCGGCCGGCAAGAGCTGGAAGAGCTACCAGGAAGGCCTGCCGCTGATCGGCGCCGACGGCGTCAACGTCAGCGACGGCTACTACAGCGTCGGCGGCGTCGACGTGCAGGGCGTCAACGTCACGTCGAACTTCGCCGCGCTGTCGACCCCCGGCAATCCGGTGACCGCCGACAACGTCGTGTACCTCTACGCCGTCAAGCACAACCCGTTCGCGTACTTCGCATCGGTGCAGGAAGGCGTGAGCCCGGCGCTGAGCCTGCAGCGCGTCGCCCCGTTCGAAGGCCAGAAGGGCCTGTACGCCGACCTGAAGGCCGGCACGGTGCCGAGCTTCGCGTTCATCGCGCCGAACCAGTGCAACGACATGCACGGCCGCGGCAACGGCACGGCGTTCTGCAACTACGATGCCGACGACAACGGCACGCAGACCGGCCTGAACCCGTCGCTGATCCTGCAGGGCGACCTCGCGGTGCAGCGCATCGTCACGGCGATCAAGGCCTCGCGCACGTGGTCCGAGAGCAAGAGCGCGATCGTGATCCTGTGGGACGAGAACGACTACAGCACGAGCACGTCGAACCAGGTCGTGACGATCGTCGACACGAACTACGGCGCGCACAAGGTCCGGAGCCAGCGCTTCTACGACCACTACTCGCTGACCAAGACGCTCGACGGCGCCTTCGGCCTGCCGTGCCTGAACCACGCCTGCGACACCAACGTCGAGGTGATGGCGGACCTCTTCAGGCAATAGTCCTCGGCCATCGGTCTTCAGCAATCGTCTTGAGCGACCGACCAACCATCGGCCATGGGCGGGAGGGTGTGACCTCCCGCCCGCGGTCGTTTGCGCTTCCATGATCAGACTCTTCATTGCGTCGATCGCGGCCCTCGCCTGCTTCGATGCGCAGGCCGCGACGCCCGACTTCGATACGCACAGCACGCCGGCTGCGCCCTGCGGCACCGGCACGCCGCCGCCGGGGCATGTGCCGCCGGAGATCCGTCCGTCGTCGGGCGGCCTGACGCTCACGGTGCGGCAGGACGGCAGCCGTCTCTGCTATGTCGCCGGCGACGACGCCGACGCGCCGGTGATCCGCCTGCATCAAGGCGATCCGTTGGCGATCACGCTGCGCAACGAGATCACCGACCCGGCGGCGATCGAGGCCGTGACGGCACCCGGCGAGCTCAAGGTTCCGAACCCGCCGGTACCGCAACGTCCCGGCACGTACCAGGTGGTGCCCAGCATGAAGCATCCGATCACCGGCGCGACCAACCTGCACGTGCACGGCTTCGCGGTGCCGCCGGTCGCGCCGCAGGACGACGTCATGACGATCTGCACCGATCCCGCCGTCGGTCCGGCCGCATGCGGCCGGCGCGCATACACCTACCGCTATCGCATGCCGCGCGACATGTCGGCAGGCCTGTACTGGTACCACCCGCACGTGCACGGCGCGGTGCAGGCGCAGATGCTGATGGGCCTGACCGGCGCGATCGTCGTCGAAGGCCCCGACGACGATGCGCGGCGCGCGGCCGGCATCGACGAGCGCGTGCTCATCGTGCGCCAGACGCAGGACCTGGATGCCGGCAAGGCGCCCGCGGCCTCGATGACCGCGGCGCCGTCGGACAGCGATTCGGCGTCGGCGCCGCAGCATGGTCCGGTGATCGCGAACGCGATCGACACGCAGGACGAGCTGCTCTGCAGCAGCAACGCCGGCATCGACCAGATCAGCCTCAACGGCGCGACTATCCCGCTCGGCGAAGCACCCGACGAGGCGCTGGCTCACTACGCGATACCGCAAGGCGGCAAGCAGCTCTGGCGCATCCTCAATGCCGCGACCGATGCGTTCCTGAGCCTGTCGCTGATCGGCGAAGACGGCAAGCCGCTGCCGATCGAGGTGGTGGCGCGCGACGGCAGCCCGCTCGCCGACGATGCGGGCCGGCGCCTCCATCCGCCGCCGACCATCGAGGCACAGCCGGTGCCGCCGGGCGGTCGCCTCGAGATCCTCGTGGCGGCGCCGCCGGCCGGCACGAAGGCGACGCTGGTCACGCATGCGATCGACACCGGCTGCGCCGGCGACCGGCTGCCGGAGCGCCGTCTGGCGATCGTGTCGGCGGGTCCTGCGGCGGCCGGCACGGCCGCCGTCGCCACCGACGCGCAACCGCACGCGGACTTCTACAACGGCCTGCTGGCGCGCAAGACCGACAAGCGCCGCGTCATCGCGCTGGCCGAGTATCCGCACCCGGGCAGCACCGACCAGATCGACTTCTACATCGCCGAGCGCAAGCCCGGCGCCGTGTTGCGTCCCTACATGATGGGCGACCCGCCAGCGATCACCGTGCACGCGGGCACCACCGAGGAATGGGTGATCGAGAACTGGACCAACGAGCTGCATACCTTCCACGTCCATCAGGTGCACTTCCGCGTCCTCGAGATCGACGGTCAGCCGGTCGCGCAGCCCGACCTGCTCGACGTCGTCGCCGTGCCCTATGCGACGGCGACCGGCTACCGCAGCAAGGAAGGCCCGGTGCGGCCGGGCCGCGTGCGCGTCAAGATGACGTTTCCCGAGTCGCTCGCGGGCGACATTCCGTTCCATTGCCATCTCGTCGACCACGAGGACAACGGCATGATGGCGGTGATCCGGGTGCTGCCGGCGGGACGCAAGCCGATCGTGCGCTGAGCAGGCCGGGAAGCGCGGTCGAGCTCACTTCAACCGTTGCGGCGTGATCTCGATGGACGCGCCCGCATCCGACAGCCAGCAGCTGCCGTCCTGGACGTTGAGCTGCAGCTGCATGCTGCGCTGCGCCAGCTCGGCCAACGCCTGGCTCTGCGCGGCGTCGATCTGCCACACCGCGACGTTGCCCGCGCGTGCAAGCCTGGAAGCGATGCCGCTCCACCAGACCGGCGTACTGGAGGCGTAGCTGTAGACGACGACCTGCTCGGCGCGCGCGCTCGCGCGGATCAGCCGCTTGTCGTCCGGTTGACCGACGTCTATCCATTGCACGATCTGGCCGGTGAGGTCCTTGCGCCACAGCGCCGGCTCGTCCACGTCCCACAGATCCTTGGCCATCTCGAGCGTGCCGTGATCCGCATCGGCCGGCAGATTCAGCGCGAGCGCCAGCAGCCGGATCATCATGCGCTCGTCGGTCTCGGACGGGTGACGCGCGACCGTGACGGCATGGTCGACGTAGACGTTGCGGTCCATGTCGGCGATCTGCAGGTTCGCCTTGAAGATCGTAGCTTTCAGTGCCATGGGTGGGTCGGGAGGCGGGCGTACGCGCGGGAGCGGCGATTAGACCAAACCGGTGCGATGGTCTTCGCGCGGTTGCCGGATCCCCGGTTCTCTCGCGGCCGCAGGCCGGCGGATCCACCGCCTTACTCGAGAGCGTCAGCCGCGGCCCAGATAGCCGGGCGCGACGCTGTCGAGCGTCGCCGCGACGATGCCCAATTGCTCGAGGCCGGGCAAGCGGCCGCTCGCGACGTTCGGCACTTTCATCGAATCGAGGTTGTCGCGCGACATCAGCGGCTCGCCGGGCAGCATCTCGAGCAGGCCGGCCTGCAGCCGCGCAATGCCGTCGGGCAGGCCGATCACCGGCCGTTCGTGACCCGACCAGCGGCCCGCCAGCTGCACCAGATCGCGCAAGGCGTATTGCCGCGGACCGGCGCATTCGTAGGTCTGGCCTATCGTCGAAGGGCGGTCGAGGCAGCGCACGATCGCGTCGGCGACATCGGCCACCCACACCGGCTGAAAGCGCGCCGTCGCGCCCGCCAGCGGCATCATCGGCAGCACGCGCTGCATCCGTGCGAAAAGATTCAGGAAGCGGTCGCGCGCCCCGAAGATCACCGAAGGGCGCAGCAACGTGACGTCGAGGCCCGATGCCCGCAGTGCCGCTTCGCCGCCGGCCTTGCTGCGCAGGTAGCGGCTGGGCGCATCGGATGCGGCGCCGAGGGCGCTGACATGCACGATGCGATCCACGCCGCTGGCCCGGCAGGCATCGGCCAGCAGGCTGGGCAATTCCACGTGGACACGCGTGAACTCGGCTTCGCTGCCATGCAGGATCGCCACCAGGTTCACCACCGCGTCATGACCGGCGAGCAGTCCGACCAGCCGCCCGGGCTCGAAGATGTCCGCCTGCTTCAGGCGCACCGTCGGCAACGACTGGAGGTGCTTGGCGCGCGCCGGATGGCGCGTCGGTATCGTGATCGGTCCGCCGCCGCCTTGCGCGCGCGCCACGAGGCGCTCGCAGAGGCTGGTCCCGACGAAACCGCTGCCGCCGAGGACGAGGAACTTGTCCATGCGGCAGTTATACGCGCCGGCAACGCCGCCGGCACGCATCGAGGAAGAGGTCAGTCGGCGGCGATCTCGTCGCCGCCGGCGTCGCCGTCGTCGAGCTCGGACGCACCGTCGTCCTGCACCTTGCCGATCAGCGGCTTGTCGAGCGGCCGGCAGATGCGGCTTTTCAGCATCGCCAGGCGATCGGAGCGCTCTACCGCTGCGATCACCGCAGCCGGGTCCATCATCAACGCGAACGGGTTGGCGGCAATCTGCAGTGTGTCCATGCGGGCGCTCCAGGGGTTGGCCGTGACGATGGAAGAACTGTAGAAGCCGGCCCTCGAACGCGCAGTCGGCGGCTCGCCAAACGGCGTGTCGGACAGGTTCCGACACGCGGGGTCAGCCGAAGCGCCGCACGTGCGGTATCGCACGGCGCCGCGTGTCGGATCCGTCAGCGCTGCAGCGCTTCGAGTTGTGTCGCCAAGCCCTGGCGGCCGCCGAGCTTGGCGAAATCGGCCGCGCCGAGCTCGCGCTGGTTGCGGCGCTTCGGATCGGCGCCGCGCGCCAGCAACAGCTTGACGCTGTCCTCGCTGCCGTATTGCGCCGCCATCATCAGCGGCGTCGTGCCGTTCGGCGACGGCGCGTCGATGTCGGCGCCGCGGTCCAGCATGAGCGCGACCAGGCGCACATCGGGACCGCTCGCCGCATAGTGCAGCGGCGTCCAGCCGGTGCGGTTGACCTGGGCGCCACGGTCGAGCAACGCCTTGGCGTCGTCGAGATCGCCCTTCAGCGCGGCGATCATCAGCGCCGTCTCGTTGGCTTGATTGGCTGCGTCGACCTCGAGGTTCGGCAGGGCGATCAGCACCTTCGCGGTCTTCAGCGATTGCTCGCGCAGCGCGAACGTCAGACCCGGCTGGCCTTGCGGGTCGCGGGTGTTCGGGTCGAAGCCGCGCTGCAGCAGGCTCTGCAGCGCGCTCGCGTTGTCGTTGCGCAGCGCGCTGAAGAAGTCGTCATACGAACCCGCAACGGCTGACGAAATAAATCCAACTGCAACAACGAGATAGGCAATCTTTTTCATGTTACTTATGAAGACTTTGACAGGCCGAACAGGCGCTCGAAGTTGCGGCTGGTTGCCGCGGCAACGTCTTCGACCGGCACCCCTTTCAGCTCGGCGACCTGCCGCGCCACCCAGGGCACGTAGGCCGGCTCGTTGGTCTTGCCGCGGTACGGCACCGGCGCGAGATAGGGGCTGTCGGTCTCGATCAGGCAGCGGTCCATCGGCACGAAGCGCGCCACCTCGCGCAGCTCGATGGCGTTCTTGAAAGTCAGGATGCCGGAGAAGGAGATGTGAAAGCCGAGGTCGAGCGCCGCGCGGGCGACCTCGGCGGTCTCGGTGAAGCAGTGGAAGACGCCGTGGCCGGCCTTCGCGTCGCGCAGCAGTCGCAAGGTGTCATCGGAGGCGCTCCGCGTATGGATCACGAGCGGCAGTCCGGTCTGCTGCGCAGCGCGTATGTGGACGCGGAAGCGCTCGCGCTGCCATTCCATGTCGTCGATGCTGCGGCCGTTCAGCCGGTAGTAGTCGAGCCCGGTCTCGCCGATCGCGACGACGCGCGGCCTCGCGGCGAGGGCGAGCAGATCGGCCACGCTCGGCTCGCGCACGTCCTCGTGGTCCGGATGCACGCCGGCGCTGCACCAGAAGTCGTCGTAGCGCAGCGCCAGCGCATGCACGGCGTCGAACTCCTCGAGCGTCGTGCAGATGCACAGCGCCCGATCGACGTCGGCGGCGCGCATCGCCGCGCGGACGTCGTCGATGCGCGACGCCAGTTCCGGAAAGGTCAGGTGGCAGTGGGAGTCGACGTACATCGCTGGGCCGCTCGAACGGCGGCGCTCGGAAAGGCTCAGATCGTCTGCGTCGGCTTGGACGACGAGATCTGGGTGCCCAGCAGCTCCTCGATCTTGAGCTTCAGCGCGCGCGTCTTCTCGTCGGTCGGGAAGCGTACGCCGACGCCCTGGGTCCGTCCGCCGGACGCATTGGCCGGCGTGATCCAGCCGACCTTGCCGGCGACCGGATAGCGCTGCGGATCCTCGGGCAGCGACAGCAGCAGGTAGATGTCCTCGCCGAGCTTGTAGTCGCGCGTGGTCGGCACGAACAGCCCGCCGTCGGAAAACACCGGCATGTAGGCGGCATAGAGCGCGCCCTTCTCGCGAAACACGAGCTGGATCACGCTGGGCCGGCCGCCGCTGGTGGTCGGCACTGCGTTCCCCACTGTAGCCGGACGCGCGGTCGGTTCGTTCATGGTCGCGAAGTGTACTGAAGGGCGCTAGGCCGCCAGCGCCGCCCGGCCCTGCTGCACCAGCGCGTCGAGCGCCAGGCCGGCGTTCCATGGGTGCTCGGCGGCGCCGGCGAGCCGATGCAGGTCGCGGTACCAGGCGGTCAGCCGCTCGAGGCTGGCGCCCGTCGGCAGGTCCCGCGGTGCGTAGTAGCGCGGCGCAGCACCCGCGGCGACCGACGCGGCGTCGTGGCAGAGCTTCTGCAGTGCGTCGAGCAACCGCGGCAGCGGCCAGGCCGCCAAGGCCGACCCGTCGCCGCGCGCGACCTGCGCCGGCAGCTTGGTCCAGGCCGCCGCGTCGACGCCCTGGCGCGACCATTCGAGCGCTTCCAGCGGCTGACCACCGCAGGCGCGCAGCAGCACTTCCGGCCGGGCCACGCCCTGCCCCGCGAGCCAGGCCTCGGCCTGATCGGCAGGCGGCAGCGACAGCGCGAGCGCCTGGCAACGGCTGCGTATCGTCGGCAACAGGGCCTCGGGCGCACCGCTGCTCAACACGAAGCGCGCCAGCCCGGGCGGTTCCTCGAGCGTCTTCAGCAGCGTGTTGGCCGAGATCGGGTTCATGCGTTCGGCCGGATGCACCACGATCACCTTGGCGCGGCCGCGCGCCGACGTGCTCTGCGCGAAGCCGACGGCGGCACGCACCGCATCGACCTTGATTTCCTTGCTCGGCTTGGCTTTCCCGGACTTCTCGCCTGCGCCATCGGAGGCTTCCTCTTCCCAGCCGAGCGCCTGACGCAAGGCCTCCGGCAACAGCACCAGCAGGTCCGGATGCGAGCGCGCCTGCACGAGCCGGCAGCTCGCGCAGCGTCCGCAAGGGCGACGCGCGCCTGCAGCGTCTTCGCAAAGCCAGGCCTGCGCCAGGCACAGCGCCAGGTCGAACTGGCCGATGCCGGGCGGCCCCTGCAGCAGCACGGCATGGCCGCGCTGCGTCTGCAGCGCGCGGGCCAGCGGCTCGTCCAGCCAGGGCAGCGGCAGCACGCCGTCGGCCGCTACCATCCGCGCGCCTCCATGACGGCGTCGATCTGGCGCGCGACCTCGTCGCGCGTCCGGCTCGAATCGATGCGCACGATGCGTGCCGGCGCGGCGGCGCGACGTGCCTCGTAGGCGGCGCGCACGCGCTCGAAGAACGCCAGATCCTCGCGCTCGAAGCGATCGGCCGCGCGTGCGCGAGCACGGCGATCGGCGGCGATCTCGGCCGGCAGATCGAACCACAAGGTCAGATCCGGCTGCAGATCGCCGTGCACGCGCGCCTCGAGCTCGCGCAGCAGCCCGAGATCGGTACCGCGGCCGCCGCCCTGGTACGCGAAGGTCGCGTCGGTGTAGCGGTCGCACACCACGGTCTCTCCACGCTGCAACGCAGGCCGGATGACCTGCCGCAGGTGATCGCGCCGGGCCGCGAATACCAGCAAGGCCTCGGTCATCGCATCCATGGGCGCGGTCAACAGCATCTCGCGCAGCGCCTCGGCGAGCGGCGTGCCACCCGGTTCGCGCGTCTGCACGATGGTGGCGCCGCGTGCCGCGAGCCGCCGGGCGAGCGCTTCGATGTGCGTGGACTTGCCCGCGCCATCGATGCCTTCGAAAGTGATGAATCGACCGGTCACGCGACGAGTTTAGCGGCCGTCCCCGCCGTCGCTGGCCCGCGCCGCGGGACGCGACGCGGATCGCTGATACAGGTTGACCGCGCGGTTGTGGTCGCTCAGCGTCTCGCTGAACTCGCTGCTGCCGTCACCGCGCGACACGAAGTACAGCGCCTTGGTCGTGTCCGGATGCACCGCGGCCCAAAGTGCCGCCTTGCCCGGCATCGCGATCGGCGTCGGCGGCAGGCCACCGTGCAGATAGGTGTTGTAAGGCGTGTCGGCAACGAGATCGCGCTTGCGCAAGCTGCCGTCGAACGCCTCGCCCAGGCCGTAGATCACGCTCGGATCGGTCTGCAGCGGCATGCCCAGGCGCAGCCGGTTGACGAACACGCCGGCGATGCGCGGCCGGTCGGCGGCGATGCCGGTCTCCTTCTCGACCAGCGATGCCAGGGTCAAGGCCTCGTCGGCGCTGTGCAGCGGCGTGGCCGGATCGCGCTCGGCCCAGGCCGCATCGATCTTCTGCTGCATGGCCTTGTAGGCGCGCTTCAGAACCGCCAGGTCGGTGCTTCCCTTGCTGTACGAATAGGTGTCCGGATGAAAGCGGCCCTCGGCCGGCACCCCCGAAGCGCCGATCGCCTCCATGATCGCCGCATCGCTCATCTCGCGCGTCGTCGGCTTCAGCGCCTCGCCCTTGGCGAGCTCGGCGCGGAACTGGCGGAAGGTCCAGCCTTCGATCAGCCGCACGGTGGCCGACGTCTCGTCGCCGCGCACCATCTTCTCGAGCAGAGAGATCGGCGTGTCGTTGCGGCCGATCTCGTAGCTGCCCGCGCGGATGCGGCGCGACTGGCCGGACCAGCGGAACCATTCGTAGAGCGCCGGCGGCGATGTCCGCACGCCGGCCTGCACCCAGGCCTGCGCGATGTCGCGCGGCGGGGTGCCGAGTTCGATCGAGACTTCGACGGTGTCGCCGGCCAGGTCGAAAGGCCGGTGCAGCCACCAGGCCACCGTCGCTCCGGCGGCCGCGGCCAGGACCACGACGCTCAGCGCCATGCGGCGCCATGCCTTCATGCCGTCAGCGTCGCCCGTCCGGGCGACGGACGCGCCGTAACCCCGCAGCGACCAGGAACATGGGCGCTGATCATAATCTTCGGCATGAATCAGCCTCTTGCGATCGATGGTGCCATCGGCGGTGTGGTGCGCCTGGACCACCTCGGCGTGCTGCGCGCTTCAGGCGCCGATGCCGCGACCTTCCTGCAAAGCCAGCTCACCAACGACGTCGTGTCGCTCGAGGGCGGCGCGGCGCGGCTGGCCGGGTATTGCTCGGCCAAGGGACGCCTGCAGGCGAGCTTCATCGTCTGGCGCCCGTCACCCGACGAGTTCCTGCTCGCCTGTGCCGCCGACCTGCTGCCGGCGACGCTCAAACGCCTGTCGATGTTCGTGCTGCGCGCGCGCTGCCGCCTGAGCGATGCGAGCGCGGAAATTCCGCTGTCCGGCCTCGTCGGTCCTTCCGTGCCGGCCGGCGCGGACTGGTCGCGCTTCGATGCCGACGGCGCGACGACGATCGTGCTCCCGAAGGCCGCCGGCACGCGCCGCGCCCTCGTTGCAGGGCATCCGCCGCAAGGCGCGGCCATGGCAGCCGAGACTTGGCGCTGGCTCGACGTGCAAAGCGGCGTGCCGCTGATCGTTGCCGCGACGGTCGACCGCTTCGTGCCGCAGATGGCCAACTTCGAGCTGCTGCGCGGTGTCGATTTCAAGAAGGGTTGCTATCCCGGCCAGGAGATCGTGGCGCGCAGCCAGTACCGCGGCACGATCAAGCGGCGCATGTTCCTGTTCGATGTCGACGCCGCGGCGCAACCGGGTGACGAAGTATTCCACGATGCCGATCCGGGTCAGCCGGCCGGCATGGTCGTGAACGGCGCGCCGCGCCCCGATGGGCGAGGCAGCAGCGCGCTCGTCGAAGTCAAGCTGGCCGCCCTCGAACGCGGCAGCCTGCATCTCGGTTCGACGGAAGGCGCGCCGCTGCGGCGCGCTCCGCTGCCGTACGCGGTGCCGGTCGAAGGCGCGGAGACTTCCGGCACACCCTCCGTGGCGTAGCGCCATCGCCGCATTCGGGTTGGCGCGCAAGACTTCACGCGTCCACGCAATTCGATACGGACGGGCTCGGTCGATGCGAGAGCTGTTCATCTACTATCGCGTCCGCATGGATTCGATCGACATCGCACGAGACGTGACCCACGCCTTCCAGGCACGTTTGCGGGTCCGTCATCCGCAGCTGCGCGCACGGCTGCTGCAACGCGCCGACGGCCACGGCGGCATGCCCACATGGATGGAGCACTACGCCATCGACCCGGACGCCACAGCGGCCGGCATCGATGCGGCGCTCGAAGCCGAGATCGCAGCCGAAGCCGCCGAGCTCATGCCCTGCATCGACGGCGAACGTCACACCGAGGCGTTCACCGCATGTGCCTCGTAGCGATCGCGCTCGACCGCAGTCGGCGCTTCCCGCTCGTCATCGCCGCCAACCGCGACGAATTGCATGCGCGGCCGGCGACGCGCCTGGCATGGTGGACGCCGCTGACCGATGCGCCTTCCATCCTGAGCGGCCGCGACGTCGAATCGGGCGGCACCTGGATGGGACTCACGGCGCACGGCAGGCTGGCGCTGGTGACCAACGTGCGCGAGCCCGCACGCCATGATCCCGACGCGCCGTCGCGCGGCAGCATCGTGCCCGACTGGCTGTCGGGTCGCGAGCCGATGGACCGCTTCTGGATGCGTTCCGCGCTGTCCGGCTACAACGGCTTCAATCTGATCGCCGCAGACCTGCGCGAGGGCGTCTGCTTCTGGGCCTCGAACCGCAGCGACCATCCGAGACGTCTCGAGCCGGGCATCCATGGACTGTCGAACGCCGGCCTGGACACGCCCTGGCCCAAGGTGACGGCGCTGAAGACGAGCCTGGCCGGCGCGATCGACGGCGATCCGACGCTCGAAGGACTGATTGCGGCCTTGTTCGATGCGCTTGCCGACCGGCACGTCGCGGACGATGCCGAACTGCCGCATACCGGCATACCGCCGGAGCGCGAACGCCTGCTCGCGCCGGCCTTCATCCACACGCCCGATGGCCGCTACGGCACGCGCTGCTCGACCGTGCTGGTGACCGAGCGCAGCGGGCGCCGCTCGACGACCCACGTCATCGAGCGCAGCTTCGATGCAGCCGGCCTGGCCGTGCTGCAACGCCGCGCGCTGCTGCGCGATTGGCCGCCGCGCGGACCGGACGAGGTCGCCGGCCAAGGCACGGTGTCGGAATCGGGCGCCGGCGATGCACCGTTGCGTGCGAGCGCGTCGCATCCGGGGGCCGCGCAGGCGGTCTGAAGTCGCCGGAGCGAATCCCGGATCAGAGCTCGAGCGTCATGTCGACGTGTGCGACGCCGGCTTCGTCGTACGGCGCCCCGCGTGCCTCGAAGCCGGCGCCGGCATAGAACGCCGCCGCGCCGGTCTGCGCCTGCAGCACGGCTTCGCGGTCACCGCGGGTTCTTGCCTCATCGAGCAAGGCGTCGAGCAGCCGGCGGCCGATGCCGCTGCCGCGCATCGGCTGCAGCACCGCGAGCCGTCCGATCCGCGCGACGCCCCGCGCCGGCTGCAACAGCCGTCCGGTGCCGAGCGCGACGCCAAGGCGGTTGCGGGCCACGGCATGCAGTGCCGCAACATCGTCGGCGTCCTCGCCCATCTCGGCCGCGATACCTTGCTCGTCGATGAAGACGCTGCGGCGCAGCGCCGCTGCGGCCTCGCCGAGTTCGGACCATGTGCCGACCCGCACTTCCAGCGACGCGGCGCCGGCCTCGTAGCCGTCGAGCACCTCGCGCAGCGCCGGCGGCACCGGCCGCGACGTCTGCGTCGCCGGATCGGCGAAGACATAGACCAGCTCGCCGCTGACCAGCAGCCGGTCCTGGCGGAACACCGCACCTTCGAATCGCAGCGACGACGTGCCGATGCGTGCGCAACGCATGCCGATGTCGATCAGGTCGTCGTAGCGCGCCGAGCCGAAGTATTCGACGGTCGCCTTGCGCACGTAGAGGTCGCCGCCCATCGCCGACATCGTCGCCGCGTACGGCAGCGCGAGTGCACGCCAGTAGCCGGCCAGCGCGGTGTCGAAGTACATCAGGTAATGCGCATTGAAGACGATGTGCTGCGCGTCGATCTCGGCCCAGCGCACGCGCTGGCGGTCGAAGTAGCGGAAGTCGGTGCGTTTCATGGTTCGTCGAAGGCACGCCGCAGCGCCGCGCCGATCAGCGCCTGGGCGGCCCGCGCCTCGGGCAGCATGCGGCCCATCTTGATGAAGTCATGCGTCAGGCCGCGGCAGAGCTCGAGCTCGACCCCGACCCCGGCGGCACGCAGACGGTCGGCATAGGCGATCCCTTCGTCGACCAGCGGATCGCATTCGGCCAGCACCACGCAGGCCGGCGCGACGCCGTCCAGATCGTCGGCTTCGAGCGGTGCGAAGCGCCAGTCGCTGCGCCGCTCGCGATCGATGTAGTGGGCGAAGAACCATTCGATCGTCTCCGCATCGAGCAGGTAGCCCCGCGCATGGCGGCGATGCGACGGCGTGTCGGCATGGGCAGTGGTGCCCGGCGTGATCAGCACCTGCAGACGCAGTGCGAGGCCGATGTCGCGCGCATGCACCGCGGCGACCGCCGCGAGCGTGCCGCCGGCGCTGTCGCCGCCGACCGCCAGTCGCGCGCCGTCGAGACCGAGCGCGATCGCGTGCTCGGCGAGCCAGCGCAGCGCGTCCCAGCTGTCGTCGACGGCAACCGGGAAGCGATACTCCGGGGCCAATCGATAGGCGACGGCGAGCACGGCGGCACCGCTGCGCAGTGCGAACTGGCGCAGCAGGCTGTCATGCGTCTCCAGGCTGCCGATCGTGAAGCCGCCGCCGTGGAAGTAGAGCAGCACCGGCAGTCGCTCGCTCGACGGTGCGAAGAGACGCGCCCTCAGCAGCGCGCCGTCGGCCACGGGCAGTTCGAGGTTCTCGACGCGCGCCAGCGGCGCGCGCGGCAGATCGAGCAGCTCGGCGCTCGCGTCGTAGAGGCGCCGCGCCTCGATGGCGCTCATCGAATGAAAAGGCGGCTTGCCGGCGCGATCGATGCTCGCGAGCAGCGCCGCCATCGCCGGCGTCAAGCCGGCGCGCACCGGCGCCTGCATCAGAAGATCGAGTCGCGGTCGACGCCGCGCCGCAGCATGCGGCGCTTCAGCTTCAGAAGCGCCTCCTGCTGGATCTGGCGGATGCGCTCGCGCGTCAGGCCGAGCCGTTCGGCCAGCACCTCGAGCGTCTCGGGCTCGCGGTCGCCCAGACCGAACCGCCCCGCAACGACCTCACGCTCGCGCTCGTTGAGCTCGTCGAGGCCGTGGTGCAGCAAGGTCTCGACCTCGTTGGTGAGCATCAGGCTGGCCGGATCGCTCGCGCCGTCGTCGGCGACGCTGTCCAGCATCGACTCCGAGCCGTTCTCGCCGACGTGGCGCTCGAGCGGCGCATCGAGTGACGTCGGCTGCTCGGCGAACTTCAGCAGCTCGCTGACTTCCTGCACCGGCCGGCCGACCGCCGCGGCGACGTCTTCGACGCGCACCGGCTTGTCGCCGGCCGGGCTGCCGGCCGATGCGGCTTCGAGCGCCCGGCGCGCCTTCAGCACCTGGTTGAGCTCGCGCACGACATGCACCGGCAACCGCACCAGGCGGGCCTGGTGCATGATCGACCGCTCGATGTTCTGGCGGATCCACCACGACGCGTAGGTCGAGAAGCGGAAGCCCCGCTCGGGCTCGAACTTGCCGATCGAATGCATCAGGCCGAGGTTGCCCTCCTCGATCAGGTCGGTCATCGGCAGGCCGCGGCCGAGGTAGTTCTTCGCGATGCTGACGACGAGCCTGAGGTTGTGCTCGATCATCGTCTGGCGCGCCGCGAAGTCGCCCTGGCGCGCGCGCGTCGCGGTTTCGTACTCCTGCTGCGGCGTCAGCAGCGGCGCGCGGCGGATCTCGCGCAGATAGGTCTGCAGCGTGTTGCCGATCTCGGCGTCGCCGGCTGCCAGCTCGACCGCCGCCCGCTCGGCCAGATCGGACTGGAGTGCGGCGTCGTTGAGCGCGCCGGGATCGATCGGTGGCTCGCCCGAGGCCATGCCCGGCGGCACGACGTCGACCGGCACGCCATTGGCGAACGGCGCCGCGGCGAGCGCCATCTCGGGTGCCCGCGTACCCGCTTCGCGTCCTTCCAGCGTGGGGCGCTTTCTGGACATGGCTCGAGCCTGGTATCGCGGCGTACGGCGTCAGCGCGCCGGCAGCATCCGCGCGGGATCGATCGGCTTGCCCAGCTTGCGGATCTCGAAGTGCAGCTGGACCTTGTCGGCGTCGGTCGAACCCATTTCAGCGATCTTCTGGCCGCGCCGCACCGTCTGGTCGTCCTTGACGAGCAGAACCTGGTTGTGCGCGTAGGCCGTCAGGTAGGTGTTGTTGTGCTTGATGATCACGAGGTTGCCGTAGCCGCGCAAGCCCGAGCCGGCGTAGACGACCCGACCGTCGGCCGCCGCGAGCACCGGGTCGCCGGCCTTGCCGCCGATCACGAGGCCCTTGACCTTGCCTTCCTCGAACGATCCGATCACCGGCCCGGCGGCCGGCCAGCCCCAGGTGATGTCGTCGTCGGCGGTCTCGCGCGCCGGCGGTGGCGGCGGCGCGGGTGTCGTGCCGGGTGCGGGCACGGCGGTCGTGACCTTGCCGTCCGGCGTCTTCGCGTCGAGCGGCTTGGTGTCGACGCGCGCGGTGGTGATCGGCCGCGTTGCCGCATTGTTCGGATCGACGTTCGGCGCCACGACGCGCAGCACCTGGCCGACTTCGATGACGTTCGGGTTGTCGAGGTTGTTCCAGTGCGCCAGGTCGCGCCAGCTCTGGCCATTGTCGAGGCCGATGCGGATCAAGGTGTCGCCCGGCTTGACGGTGTAGTAGCCGGGCTTGCCGGCGTACTCGGCATTGGGCAGCTTGGACACGTCGATCGGGCTCGAAGCCGCCTCGGCGGGCGGTACGGCCCCGATCGGCCGCGTGCCGCGGTCTTCGACCGGCGCGCGGTTCCTGGTCGTGCTGCAGGCACCGAGTACGAGCGCCATCAAGCAGACACCGAGAACGGTGCGCAGGCGATCGAAGCCGGTCAGCGAGGGGAAGTCTTTCAGCATGCAAGGGTCGGGTTCATCCAGCGAGACCTGATCTTAAGGGAACGAAGTGCACGGCTTCGTGCAACGTATGGCGACAGCCGGTCTCGCTGCGGTCGACGACGACCAGCACCTGGCGCTGCGTGCCCGGCTGGCGCAGCGGCGCGACCAGGCGACCGCCGACCGCGAGCTGGTCCAGCCAGGCCGGCGGCAGCGCTTCGCCGCCGGCGGCGGCGATGATCGCGTCGTAGGGCGCGTTCGGACCGTGGCCGAGCATGCCGTCGCCGTAGATCAGGCGCAGGTTCGTCGGACGCGCCTCGGCGAGCAGCAGGCGCGCCTTGTCGTGCAGCGGCTTCAGGCGCTCGATCGAATAGACCTGGCGCGCCAAACGTGCCAGCAGCGCGGCCTGGTAGCCGCAACCGGTGCCGATCTCGAGCGTCCGGCCGAGGTGGCCGGCGGCGCTCGCGTTCGCGCCGCCGAACAGCAGCTCGAGCATGCGCGCGACGACCGACGGCTTGGAGATGGTCTGGCCGTGCCCGATCGGCAGGCTGGTGTCTTCATAGGCCTGCGTCACGAGCGCCGCGTCGACGAAGCGGTGGCGCGGTACCGCGGCCATCGCTTGCAGCACGCGCGGGTCGTTGACGCCGGCCACGCGCAGCCGCTCGGCCATGCGCGCACGCACATCGGCCGAATCGAGCCCGAGGCCCGAGGCCGGAGGCGCGGCCCGCGCGGTCGCCGCATGCGCATGCTGCACCGGCTGCTGCGGCCGCAGCACGGTACGTGCCGGCGTCTTCGCGTCGCCCGCGCCGGTGGGCGTCGCCTTCGCGAGCTGGTCGAGGCGCAGCGGAAACTTGGGCGGCGGACGCGCCGTCATCGGGTGGCGCCGTTCAAACGCCGCCGAGCCACGCGCGCCAGTCGGGGAGCCGCGCATGCTCGGTCAGGTCGACCTGCATCGGCGTGATCGAGACCTGCCCGTGGCTCGTGGCATGGAAATCGGTGCCGGGGCCGGCTTCGCGCGCATCGCCCGCCGGGCCGATCCAGTACATCGTGTCGCCGCGCGGGCTGTCCTGGCGGATCAGTGGCTCGCTCGCATGGCGCCGCCCGAGGCGGGTGACGCTGCGCGGCAACCGGTCGGCGTCGGCGCGGTTCGGAATGTTGACGTTGAGCAGCCACGGGCCGGACGGCGGTTGGCGCAGCACGTGCTCGATCACGCTGCGCGCGACGCGGCTCGCCGCCTCGAGCTCGCGCCAGCCCTTGTCGACCTGCGAGAACGCGATCGCCGGGATGCCGAACAGAAAGCCTTCCATCGCCGCCGCGACGGTGCCCGAATACAGCGTGTCGTCGCCCATGTTGGCACCGTTGTTGATGCCCGAGACGACGAGGTCGGGCCGCGCATCGAGCACGCCGGTGAGCGCCAGATGCACGCAGTCCGACGGCGTCCCGTTGATGTAGCGGTAGCCGTTGCTCGCGGTGTACACCGACAGCGGCCGGTTCAGCGTGAGCGAGTTCGACGTGCCGCTGGCGTTCTGTTCGGGGGCGACGACATCGAGGTCGCCGAGCCCCTCGCAGGCGCGCACCAGCGCGGCCAGGCCGGGTGCGAGATAGCCGTCGTCGTTGGCGATGAGGATGCGCATCGGGGCATTGTAGGAGTCGCGTCGCGCGCGCGACGCCGGACGGCGAACACGCTGCGTATCATCCCCCGACCCCACTGCGCGCCCTTTGCGCGAGGAGCTTTGCGATGCATGCCTGGCTGTGCGAGAACCCGACCGGCATCGATGCCGTGACCTGGCGCGAGCTGCCGACGCCGGCGCCCAAGGCGGGCGAAGTGCGGGTCGCGATCCGCGCAGCGAGCCTGAACTTTCCGGACATCCTGATCGTCCAGAACAAGTACCAGATGAAGCCGCCGCTGCCGTTCGTGCCGGGCTCGGAGTTCGCCGGCATCGTCGAAGCGGTCGGTGTAGGCGTCACGCACGTCCAGCCCGGCGATGCGGTGGCCGCGTTCGGCGGCACCGGCGGCTTTGCGACCCACGCCTGCCCGAGCGCCAGCGCGGTGATGCCGTTGCCGGCGGGCTTCGACTTCGTCGACGCGGCCGCCTTCGTGCTGACCTACGGCACGACGCACCATGCGCTGATGGACCGCGGCGCGCTGAAGGCCGGCGAGACGGTGCTGGTGCTCGGCGCGGCCGGCGGCGTCGGCACCGCGGCGATCCAGGTCGCCAAAGCGGCCGGCGCACGCGTCATCGCGGCCGCGTCGAGCGACGAGAAATGCGCGCTCTGCCGGGAGATCGGCGCCGATGCGACGATCAACTACGCGACCGGCCAACTCCGCGACGAGCTGAAGACGCTGACCGGCGGCAAGGGCCCCGACATCGTCTACGACCCCGTGGGCGGCGACCTCGCCGAACCGGCGTTCCGTTCGATCGCCTGGCGCGGGCGCTACCTCGTGATCGGCTTCGCGCAAGGCGCGATCCCGTCGCTGCCGCTGAACCTGCCGCTGCTCAAGGGCGCGTCGCTGGTCGGCGTGTTCTGGGGCGACTTCGTGCGCCGCGAGCCCCAGGCCAACGCCGCGATGATGGCGGAGCTGGCGCGCCTCTATGCGGCCGGCAAGGTCAAACCGGTGATCGATCGGCAGATGCCGATGAGCGCGCTGAAAGAGGCCTACGCGCGCATGGGCAGCCGCCAGGTCCGCGGCAAGCTGGTCTTGACCAATCCCTGAGTCTCGGGGGGCCGCCCGCGGCCGCGGAGGACTGGCCGGAGCCGCATCGATTGCGCTACCATGCAGCGCAACAAGAATCGTTGGGCCGAGCATGCCAGTCAAGGTCTTGATCGTCGAGGACAATCCCGTCGCGCGGAGCTTCCTGACGCGCGTCGTGCGGGAGAGCTTCAGCGACGAGCTGATGATCACCGAGGCCGGCGATCTCGACACCGCGCGCCGCCAGATCGGCCCGCTGCACGACGGCATCGCGCCGGTCAATCCGTTCAAGCTCGTGCTCGTCGATCTCGAGCTGCCCGACGGCAACGGCATGGAGCTGCTGGCCGAGCTGGTCCAGTATCCGGCCACCAAGATCGTCACGACGCTCTATTCCGACGACGACCACCTGTTCCCCGCCCTGCAGTGCGGCGCCGACGGCTACCTGCTGAAGGAAGACCGCTTCGAGGTGCTGGTCGAAGAACTGCAGAAGATCGTGCGCGGCCAGCCGCCGCTGTCGCCGGCGATCGCGCGGCGCCTGTTGACCCATTTCCGCCAGGGCCAGAGCGGCGGCGCGAGCAACTCCGGCCCGGTGCCGCTGACGAGCCTGCAGAGCAGCCGGCCGATGCCGCTCGGCAAGGGCGCGCCGCTCGACCACGAGCGCCTGACGCCGCGCGAGAGCGAGGTGCTGACCTACCTCAGCAAGGGCTTCACGATCAAGGAGATCGCGAGCCTGATGGGCATCAAGTGGTTCACCGTCAACGACCACATCAAGTCCATCTACAAGAAGCTCAACGTGTCGAGCCGCGCCGAAGCCGCGGTGCTGGCGAGCAAGCAGGGACTGGTCTGACTCAGGCCCTGAGCGCTCGGAGCTTCCGACCTCTCGTCGAGACGCCGTGGCGATCGATGCAACCGGTACGCCGCCGCACGGCATCGATGGCGCCGAGCCATCCGCACCCGAGATACCCGACAACTGGCTGGACGCGCGTTCGCCGCATGGCGGCAGCTGGCTCGATCCGGGCCTGAACCAGTCGGAGCGCCGCGCCGGATCGCAGTTGCCGCGCTGGCTGAGCTGGCGCATCCGTCTGCTCGTCCTGGTCGCGCTGCTCGGCGCGCTCGGCGTCTTCGCGGTGACGCGCGAGCTGGCGCGGCTGCCCGACCTCGATGCGACCTGGCGCGCCGGCCCGCAAGGCCGGATCGAACTGGCGAGCAGCGCAGATCCGCGCCTGCAGCAACACGACGGCCGCGTGCTCGAAGCCATCGTCGGCAAGCAGACGACGCTGGCGCCGGATGCCTCGGTGCTGCAGCGCTCGTCGCGCTGGGTGATCGACGACGGTCTGCGCGCGCAGTCGGAAGCCGCCAAGGAGCGCCTGGCGGCGCTGCTGGCCGAGCCGCGCCTGAGCCTGCACTTTGCCGACGGCATCGTCGACGACGTCGCACCCCGACCGCGCGGCCTCGGCGGCTTGCCGACGCTGTACTGGATCCTCGCGGCGCTCGGCCTGGCGCTCTACATGCTCGGCATGATCGTCGTGCTGGCGCAGCCGTCGTGGAACAACCTGCTGTATGCGGTGATGGCCTGCTGCCAGGCCGTCAACCTGCTCTTCATGGCGATCGAAGGCTCGCTCGAGCTGACGCAGCCGCAGACCTTCATCCGGCTCGACATGCCGGTGCGCATGGCGCTCGACCTGCTGACGGCAGCGGCGATGGTGAGCGCTGCGTGCCGCCATCCGCGCCGGCTGCCCGGCGGCCGCTGGATCATGCTGGCGGCGTGGTGCGCCGTGGCCGTGCTGCTCGGCCTGGCGCAAATGGGCTGGCTGCCGGCCCGCTGGTGGTGGGTGCAAGGCAGCGTCAGCATGCTGGGTGTGCTGTCGATCGGCCTCCTCACCTGGTCCTACCGCATCGAGCCGCATCCGGCCGCCTTGATGCTGCGCCGCTTCGGCAGCGTGATGGCCGGCACGTGGCTGCTGCTGACCGCGGCACTGGCCGCCGCCGATGCTTGGGCACCGGCACCGCAGAACGTCGCGGCGATCGGCTCGATGATCTGGTACGTCTCGCTCGCGTCGCTGCTGCTGCTCGTGCCTTTCCTGGCGCGCTCGCAGCTCGTCATGCGCGAGTTCGCGCTGCTCGCCGCGATCAGCACGATCGCCACGTCGCTCGACCTGCTGTTCGTCGCGGTGTTCGCGTTCAGCCAGTTCGCATCTCTCACCCTTGCGCTGTTCATCTCGCTCGCGGTCTACGCCGGTGCACGCCAGTGGATCCTGAACCAGCTCCTCGGCAGCAGCATGCTGACGACCGAGCGCATGTTCGAGCAGCTCTATCGCATCGCCCGCGAGGTCGAGGTGCGGCCCGAGCGCACGCCGGCGCTCTTGTCGCAGCTCCTGCGCGACCTGTTCGAGCCGATGGAAGCCAAGGTCGTCGGCCGCGAAAGCGCGGCCACGCGCGTCGCGAGCGACGGCTCGACGATGCTGGTGCCGGTGCCGGTACTCGTCGGCGATGCCGCTGCCGGCTCGGTGATGCTGCGCTTCGCCCAGCACGGCCGGCGGCTCTTCACGACCGAGGATGCGCGGCTCACCGACCGTATCGTCGAGCAGCTGCGGCGGGCCGTGGCCTTCGACCGTGCAGTCGAGCAGGGACGCACCGAGGAGCGTCTGCGCCTCGCGCAAGACCTGCACGACGACATCGGCGCGCGCCTGCTGACGCTGATGTACAAGGCGCAGTCGCCCGAGATGGAGGACTACGTCCGCCACACGCTGCAGGATCTGAAGACGCTGACGCGCGGCCTCGCCAAGTCGGACCAGCGGCTGTCGCACGCCGCCGCCGAATGGAAAGCCGACCTGACCCAGCGCCTCACCGCGGCGCAGGTCGCTCTGGTCTGGTCGTTCAACTTCGACGACGACCCGCCGCTGTCGGTCGTGTACTGGTCGGCGCTGACCCGCGTGCTGCGCGAGCTCGCCAGCAATGCGATCGCGCACGCTCAGGCAGAGCGGCTCGAGATCGTGCTGGTGCTCGCGAAGGGCCGGCTCGACGTGACCGTGATCGACGACGGGCACGGACGCGACCCCGCGCACTGGTCGCACGGCCTGGGCCTCGGCGGCGTGCGCAAGCGCGTCAAGCAGCTCGGCGGCGAGGTCGAGTGGCGCGAAGCCGCGCCGCGCGGCATCGCCTGCCATGTGAAGGTGCCGCTGCCGTCGAACCTCGCTCCGGCGACTCAGCCGAGGTAACCCTCGACCGTGCCCGGATCGCGGAGCTGCGCGTCGTCGGGGTTCTGGCCGAACTCGCGGCGGGCACGGCGCTGGCGCAGCAGGTCCCAGCACTGGTCGAGCTGGTGCGTCACGGTACGGATGCGCTCGGAGGTCGCGTCGCTCGCGTCGTTGCTCGCCCGCAGGCGGTGCTCCTCGTCGACGAGCTCGGTGATGTGATCGAGGATGGTCTTGTCGCTCATCGACGGCTCCTGTGCAAAGCAGGAGCGTAGCGCGGATCGGCCGCCGCGTTTGCTGCGATGATGCGCCCCCGCCCACTCGGCATGGATTCGGGCATGGTCACCAGCGGTTTCATCCGGCATCGGCGCCATGACGCAAGCGGCTGAGATCGCTGCGCCTGGCGCGCCCGCGCCCCCCGCCCCGATACCCGCACTGGCGATACCGCTGCTGTCGTTGGCGGCGTTCGCCAGCGGCGTCTCGCTGCGCGTCACCGACCCGCTGCTGCCGCGCCTGGCGGGCGAGTTCTCGATCTCGCTCGGCGCAGCCTCGCATGTCGTGACCGTCTATTCGGTGGCCTACGGCCTGGCACAGCTCTTCTTCGGGCCGCTCGGCGACCGCTACGGCAAGTACCGCGTCGTCTCCTGGGCGTGCGCCGCAGCCGGGCTCACGTCGCTGGTCTGCGCGCTGGCGCCAGGGCTCGACGTGTTGCTGGTCGGGCGCCTCTTGACCGGCGCGGCGAGCGCCGCGGCGATCCCGTTGTCGATGGCCTGGATCGGCGATGTCGTGCCCTACGCGGTGCGCCAGCCGGTCATCGCCCGCTTTCTGATCGGCCAGTTCTTCGGCATCTCGGGCGGCGTGCTGCTCGGCGGCCTGGCCGCCGACATGCTGGGCCGCCGCGTGCCGTTCGCCATCATCGCGCTGGTGTTCCTGGCGGTCGCACTCGGCCTCACCCTGCTCGATCGCCGCCTGCCCGCGCACGCCCGCCAGACGCGGCAGGCCGACGGACCGGCGCTGCGCCGGCTCGTCGGCGAGTTCGGCGCTGTGCTGGCCCGGCCGTGGGCACGCGTGGTGCTGCTGCTGGTCTACCTCGAAGGCGGCTTCGTCTACGGCGCCTTCGCCTTCATCGCGTCGCACCTGCACACGGTGTTCGGCATCTCGCTGTCGAGCGCAGGGTTCGTCGTGATGCTGTTCGGCCTCGGCGGACTCGTCTTCGCGGCTGCATCGCGCCGCCTGCTGCGCTCGTTCGGCGAGGCCGGCATCGCGCTCGGCGGCGGCATCCTGATGTGTCTGGCGCTCGGCGCGATCGCGGCTGCGCCGCGTTGGTCGTGGGCCCTGCCGGGTTGCGGCGTGCTCGGCCTGGGCTTCTACATGCTGCACAACACGCTGCAGACGCATGCGACCCAGATGGCGCCGGAGCGCCGCGGCGCGGCCGTCGCGACGTTCGCGGCCTGCTTCTTTCTCGGCCAGTCGAGCGGGGTCGCGGCCGCCGGCGCGCTCGTCGGAAGTCTCGGCACGCCCAGCGTGATCGGCGCGGGCGCAACCGGCACGCTGCTCGTCGCCGTCGCCTTCTCCGCGCTGCTGGCGTGTTCGCCGCTGGCGCCACGCCGACATTGACGTCGGCCCACTCCCGTCTTGAGTTCGATCGGCATCGCGCCGCATACTGCACAGCCGACAGCGAAGCCCTGCCTGGCACGCCGAGGGAGGCGCGCGCGTATGCCCCGATTGCTGCTCCAGCTCACCGATCTGCACGTGCGCGTCCCGGGCGCGCTCGTCAACGGCCGGGTCGACACGAATGCGCTGCTGGTGCAGGCGATCCGGTCGGTGAACCGCTTGCCGCAGGCGCCCGATGCCGCGGTCGTGACCGGCGACCTGACCGATCTGGCGCATCCCGACGAATACCGGCATCTGCGCACGCTGCTCGAGCCGCTGCGCTGCCCGATCTACCTGCTGCCGGGCAACCACGACGACCGTGCGGCGTTGCGCGCGGCCTTTCCGGACCACGCCTGTCTGCAAGGCAAAGAGGACTTCATCCAGTACGCCGTCGACCTGGGCGGTCTGCGCCTCGTCGGACTCGACAGCTCGGTCTACGGTCAGCCGCACGGTGCGCTGTGTGCCACGAGGCTCGCCTGGCTGGCGCGGACGCTCGCCGACGCACCGACGCTGCCGACGCTGATCGCGATCCACCATCCGCCGTTCGCGACCGGCATCGGCCACATGGACGAGATGGGACTGCGCGAGGGTGGCGAGGAATTCGAACGGATCGTGGCCGCCGCGCCGCAGGTCGAGCGCGTGATCTGCGGGCACCTGCACCGCAGCATCCAGCGCCGCTGGGGCGGCACGATCGCGATGACCGCGCCATCGACCGCGCATCAGTTGGCGCTCAACCTGTCGGCCGACGCGATCGGCGCCTATACCTTCGAGCCGCCGGGCTACCTGCTGCACGTCTGGTCGCCGGCGCTCGGCGTCGTCACGCACCTCGCCACCACTGCACCCTGCGAAGGGCCGTATTCGTTCGCCGACGGCAGCTTGGTGCCGTCGGGCGATGGGCGCCCGGCCTAGAGGCCGTGGCGCGATTCGAGAGCGGTCAGCTGCGGCTGCGCGCGACGGCAGCCCAACCGCGTCGCACCGCATCGGCAATCAGCAACGCGAGGCTCATGACCACCCCGCGTTGCGACGGGTGACGCGATGCGCCGGCCACGACTTCGTGGGCCGAGACATCCACCAGCAGGCCGTACGAGTGTCGAGCGCCGGACGGGATCATGAACTGCTCCTCGGAGGCCGCAACGGCCCCGCGTGAGAGTCAATATCGGCCGGCCGATACCCCGCGGCAATCCCCACATTCGGAGAGCCATCCCACGAATCGATGCAGAAGTCACGCCCGCAACGGGCACGTCATTCGTCTTCGTCTTGCGACGCAGGCGCTTCGGTGACGACGTCCGCCTTGACGATCGTGACCGGGACCGGCGACGCGTGCAGCAGCGCTTCCGACACCGAACCCATCAGCGCAGCGCGCAAGGTACCCGCGCCGCGCGCGCTCATGATCACCGCATCGCACTGGTAGCGCTCGAGGATATCGACCAGCATGTGCGACGGATCGCCGGTGGCCACTTCGGATTCGCAGGCGATGCCGGCTTCCGCCAGCAGCGCCGCGCCGGCCTGCAGCGCATGGGCGCCGGCAGCGGCGCTCGCCTCTTCAACGACAGCGGCATCGCGCGTCATCATCAGCTCGTAAAGGTGCGTCGGCTCCTGGACGTTGGCGAGCACGAAGCTCGCATCGAGGCCTTCGCGCACGAGCCGGATCGCGTGGCGCACGGCCAGCAGGCTGGATTCGGAGCCGTCGAGCGGCAGCAGCATCTTCATCGCGTGTTCTCCATCCGCCTTGCGCGCGGCGGCCATTCAAACGCGGGCTATGGTGCCACGGAGCGCTCCCGGCGTGCCGCCCGTCGCGCAGAATGCCGGCCGTTGCCATCCGCAGCAACGCCTCGCCCCCTCCTGCCGAAGGCCAGACATGGAAGTCGATCCGATCGAAACAGTGAGCTCCGCGGCCGAATCGCCCGCCGACCGCAGCAGCGCACGCCTGAACATCTGGGTCGCGCTGTCGGTGGCGATCCTCGCCACCTTCATGGGCATCTGCAAGGTCAAGGACGACAACATCGTGCAGGCCATGCAGCAGGCGCAGGCCGACAAGCTCGATCACTGGGCCTACTACCAGGCGCGCAGCATCCGCCAGGAAGTCGCCGAAGCGACCGTGGTCCAGCTGCGGCTGGCGCGCGACACCGGCGACGACCCTGCCCGCGCGGCCGCGATCGCGAAGTACGAGGCGCTCGCCGCCGATCAGGCGGCCAAGAAGGCGCAGTTGCAGGAGCAGGCCAAGCAGGACCAGCAGACCTACGACAGCCTGAACTACCGCGACGACCAGTTCGATCTGTCGGACGCGCTGATCGCGATCGCGATCTCGCTGCTCGCCGTGACCGCCGTGACCAGGCAGTGGTGGCTCTATTTCGTGGCCCTCGTGCCCACCGCGTTCGGCATCCTGATGGGCCTGGCCGGACTGATGGGCTGGGCGATCCACCCCGACGCGCTCACGCGGCTGCTGTCATAGCGTCATCGCGCGCCGGCGAAAGTGCCGGCGAAGGCGCCGGCATCGTAGGCCGCCGCGTAGGTCCGCCAGTCTCCCTTCGTCCGCTCGGCCAGCGCGTGCGCCAGTGCGAGCGAGCGCCTGCGCCAGCGCGGCTTGGCTGCCCAGTCGATCAGCGCATCGGCGATGGCCGATCCCTGGCGGCCGCCGCTGCGCAACTGCGCCCACGCGAGCGCGCGTCCCATGGTCGCGATCGCGCCGGCGAGCTGCGCCCGGCCGAGGCTCGTACGGTCCAGCGCCAGCCGGTCCTCGCTCGGCTGGAGCGCGCGCAGCACGTACGACGACCGGCCGTCGACGATCGGATGCAGGAAGGCCACGGCAACGGCTTGCATGCGCTGTTCGATCGCGACGACGCGATGCGCCTCGGAGGGCCACGCCGGCTGCCGCACGACGTCGCGCAGCACGCGGCGCGGCGCCGGGGGCTGCGCCAACTTCAGGTCGAGCAAATAGTTGCCGTCCGGCGAGCCCTTGCCGCGCACCAGCACGACGCAGCGCTCGAGGCCCAGGCTGCCGATGCCGGCGATCCGGCGCGCCGCGTCGAGCACGTCGTAGAAGCGCGGATCGCGCGTAGTCGCGCCATGCGAGTCGACGATGGCGGCGACGCGCTTGCGCGCTTCGGCGTCGAGCGCGAGCGTGCGGCGCCCGTCGATGCGGAGCTTGCGCCGTCCGCCTGCGAGCGTGGTGCGTTCGTCGAGAAAGGCCCGCCGCTTGCGCATCGCAGCGGCTTCGAACAGCGCACGGACCGCGCCCGTGGACGTCTCGCGCTCGATGCGCAGCGCCTTGCCGGCGCCGAGCGCCGAAGCATAGGCGTCCACGAAACACGCCGCGAGCGCCTCGGCGTCGGCCGCGCCGGCGTGCATGCTGGCCGCACCGACCAGAATGCTCGCGAGCACGCGCACGACGTCCCAGCTGGCCGGCGCGAGCAGCGCATCGTCGAAGTCGTTGATGTCGAAGCAGACGAGGCGATCGTCGCCTTTGTAGCTGCCGAAGTTCTCGACGTGCAGGTCGCCGCACGACCACACTGCCGGCGCCTTGGGCAGACTACCGTCCTCCGCCAGGCGACGGCAGTACAAGTGGTTGGAGCCGCGGAAGAAGGCGAACGCGTCGGCGCGCATCCGTTTCAGCTTGAGGGCAAGCCGCTCCGGCTCCCGGCCGGCATTGAAGCGCGCGATCTCGCGCACGACGTCGAGCGCGTCGCTGCTGCCCATGGGCCGCGATGTTAGAGCGGGCGCGCGCACCGGCGGCGGCTTTACAGTGCAGCGATGCCCGAGACCCGATATGCCGCATCGACCGCCACGCTGCTGACCGATGTGCTGGCCGGACTGTCGCTCGGCGGCCTCGTGCTGCCCGAAGCCGTGGCCTATGCCGGCATGGCCAACCTGCCGCCCGCGGCCGGCGTCATCGCGCTGCTCGGCGGCCTGGTCGTCTACGGGCTGGTCGGCACGAGCCGCTTCGCGGTCGTGTCGGCCACGTCGTCGTCGGCCGCCGTGCTGGCGGCGGTGACGGCAACGCTGGCGCCCGGCGATGCCGCGTTGCGCGCCGAGTTGGCCACCGGCCTCGTGCTGATGACGGGCCTCTTCTTCATGATCGCGGCGGCCCTGCGCCTCGGCCAGGTCTCGGAGTTCGTCGCCAAGCCGGTGCTGCGCGGCTTCTCGTTCGGGCTGGCGCTGGTCATCGCGCTGAAGCAGCTGGCGCAGGTCGCCGGGGCGAGGACCGAGCACGGTGACATCGTGCACCTCGTCGTCGCGCTGCTGGCCGCGCCATGGCCGCGCGCCGGCCTGGCGATAGGCGCATCGGCGCTCGCGCTGTTGTTCGCCCTCCAGCGCTGGCGCCGCGTGCCGGGAGCGCTCGTCGTGATCGTGCTCGGCATGCTGCTCGCGAGCCGCATCGATCTGGGCGCACGCGGCGTCGGTGTCGTCGGCGCGGTAGGCACGCAGGTCGCGCTGCCGGCGATCCCGATGCTGTCGCGGATCGAGTGGCTCAGTCTGGCCGAGGTCGCCTTCGCGACGATGTTCGTGCTGTATGCGGAGTCGTACGGCACGATACGCACGCTGGCGGCACGCCATGACGACGCCGTGGCACCCACGCGCGACCTGCTCGCGCTCGGCCTGGCGAATCTCGTCTCGGGCCTGATGCGCGGCATGCCGGTGGGCGCGGGCTATTCGGCGTCCGCTGCGAACGAAGCGGCCGGCGCCCGGAGCCAACGTTCCGCCTGGATCTGCGCGGCCGCCGTGCTCGTCGTCGTCGCGACGCTGCAGCCGGCGCTCGCGCTGATTCCCCAGCCGGTGCTGGCAGCGATCGTGATCCATGCCGTCAGCCGCACGCTGTCGCCGGCCGCGCTGGCGCCCTACTTCGCCTGGCACCGCGACAGGCTGGTCGTCGTCGCGGCGCTGCTCGGCGTGCCGCTGCTCGGGGTGCTCGACGGCTTGCTGGCGGCAATCGCGATCAGCCTGCTGATGACCTTGCGGCGCCTCGCCGACGCCAAGGTCTCCGAGCTCGGCCGGCTCGGCGATGGCCACGATTTCGTCAGCCTTGCGCTGCACGCGAATGCCACGCCCATCGCCGACATCGTCGTCCTGCGGCCGGAGACGCCGGTGTTCTTCGCGAACGTCGAGCACATGGTTGCCGCCATGCGGCGTGCGATCGACGCGCGCGCGCCGGTACGCAACGTGATCGTCAGCCTGGAGGAGTCGCCCGATCTCGACGGCACGAGCGTCGAGGCGCTGCGCGACTTCGCGCAGGAGATGCAGCGCGCCGGGCACCGGCTGGTGCTGGCGCGCCTGAAGCCGGCGGCGCGCGGCGTGTTGCAACGCGCGGCGATCCTCGCCGAGACGGAACTTCTGGAGTTGAGCGTCGACGATGCCGTGCTGCTCGTGACGACGCGACGATGATCGGAAGGTCCGCGCGAACACCGCCACGCCGTTCTCGCCAGGAAAAGATCAGGGTTACTACGGGATGCTCCCACCCCGATCCGGTGTCCCGCCCCTAGGCTGCAGTCATTTCAGGTTGTAACACCGAGATGCTGCCTGCTATCCTCGTCCAGGGCACGCGCTGCGTCACGAGCGGGCGCAAGCCGACGATGCGCCGCACCGCGCGCGCGAAGCATGGCGACACCGGGTCGCGACCGGCATCAAGCACAATCGTCGAAGAGCCGTTTCTCGGCTGCGCTACCTACTTCCGATTTCTCGGATCGACCAGGCAACAGACTTTGTCCCGCAACACCATCATCGGTATCCCGATCGGGCCCAACAACACGCTGCGATCGATGCTCATGGACGGCGGCGAATCGGCACCGCCGCTGGAGAACGACCTCGGCCGGCGCTTGTTCAAGATCCGCGCCGCCAACTCCGCCGGGCTGCGCAGTTCCGCCAACATCCTGATCCACCGCATGTACGCGTCGCGCGGCTACCAGAGCACCGGCGTGGCCGAGGAGCAATCGCGCGATCGCATCACGCTGACCGCCAGCGACGCCGATCTGGTCGTCGGCACGATCACGATAGGCTTCGATTCCGGCAACGGGCTGCTCGTCGACGAGCTGTTCTACGAGAACATCGCCGACCTGCGCCGGAACGGCATGTTGCTGTGCGAGTTCACCAAGCTCGCCATGGACAGCGTGATGCGCTCGCGGCGCGTGCTCGCATCGCTGTTCCATGTGGCCTACATCTATGCGCACCGCGTGCGCGGCTACGACTTCCTGTTGATCGAAGTGAACCCGCGCCACGTCCGCTACTACGAGCGCATGCTGGGCTTCAAGGTCAAGGGGCCGGAGCGGCTCAACCCGCGCGTCAACGCGCCGGCGGTGCTGATGGCGCTCGACTTCCGTCACGCACGCGAGCAGATCGATCTGTTCGGCGGCAAGCCCGAGGTGTCGGCAGACGAGCGGTCGCTCTATCCGCAGTTCTTCTCGCTGGCCGAGGAGGCCGGCATCCTGGCGCGACTCCACGACCGCTGACCTCGCGCCGGCGCGGTGCCAGGCTACTGGATCGCGAGGCGGTGCATCAGATCGTAGAGCGTCGGGCGGCTCACGCCCAGCAGCTCGGACGCCTTGGCGATGTTGCCGTTGGTACGCGCCAGCGCAGACACGACGGCGCTGCGTTCGGCCGCCTCGCGCACGGTGCGCAGGTCGAGCGTGGCGTCGCCGGCGACGGCCGACGCGTCGTCATCCGCCGCGCCGGGCAGCGCCAGGTCCTCGCGCGTGATGCGTGCGGTGTCGGCCATGATCACCGAGCGCTTGATGGCATTGAGCAGTTCGCGCACGTTGCCCGGCCACGGATGGGCCTCGATCGTGCGCAGCGCCTCGTCGCTGAACGTCATCGAGCCGCGCCGCTGCTCCTGCGCGAAACGCTTCAGGAAGGCGTGCGCTAGCAGCACCGCGTCGCCCTGGCGGGCGCGCAGCGGCGGGATGTTCACGACGATCTCGGCGAGCCGGTAGTACAAGTCCTGGCGGAAGCGACCTTCCTTGATGAGCCCGTCGAGATCCTGGTGCGTTGCGCAGACCACGCGCGTATCGATCGCGATCTCCTGGCGGCCGCCGATGCGCTCGATCACGCGCTCCTGCAGGAAGCGGAGCAGCTTGGACTGCAGGAAGTGCGGCAGGTCGCCGATCTCGTCGAGCATCAAGGTGCCGCCGTTGGCCATCTCGATCTTGCCCACGGTCGTCTTGGCGGCGCCGGTGAAGGCGCCCTTCTCGTAGCCGAAGAGCTCGCTCTCGAGCAGGTTCTCGGGGATCGCGGCGCAGTTGATCGCGATGAACTTGCCGCTGCGCTTGGAGGCCTGATGCAGCCCCTGCGCGAGCACCTCCTTGCCGGTGCCGCTCTCGCCGAGCAGCATCACCGAGGCGCCGCTCGGCGCGACCTTCTCGATCATGCGGCAGGCGCGCCGCATCTCGACGTCGCGCGTGATCAGGCCGGACAGCGCGTCGGGCTGGTGCAGCGCTTCGAGACGACGGTTCTCGGCCTGCAGCTCGGCCATCCGGAACGCGCGGTTGATCGTGAGGTTCAGCAGGTCCGGGTCGAACGGCTTGGCGAAGAAATCGTAGGCGCCGAGCGCGACCGCGCGCAGCGCGTTGGCCTGGTCGTTCTGCCCGGTCAGCACGATGACCTTGACGTCCGGATTCACGTCGAGCATCTGCTCGAGCAGCCGAAAGCCTTCGGACACCGAATCGGCATCGGGCGGCAGGCCGAGATCCATCGTGACGACCGCCGGCGCATGACGGCGGAACTGCAGCATCGCGCTCTCGCGATCGTTCGCGGTCGCCGACTCGTACTGGTCGAGCGACCACTTGATCTGCTTCTGCAGCGCGAGGTCGTCTTCGACGATCAGCAGCAGCGGCTTGGAGGTTGCGGTCATCGGGCCAAGGAATGCAGATCGGACTCGGGCTGGGCGTCGAACAGCGGCAGCAGGATGGTCACGCGCGTGCCCTGCTGCGGCTGACTGTCGACCGAGATCTGACCGCCGAGCTCCCGGATGTACTGATAGCTCTCATAGGCGCCTATTCCCATCCCCGCATCCTTGGTCGTATGAAAGGGCTTGAACAGCCGGTCGCGCACGAAGTCCGGCGTCATGCCCAGGCCGGTATCTCCGACCTCGACCTTCGCGCGGCCGCCGTCGCGCTCGAACTTGACCCACACCCGCCCGCTCGACGGCGTCGCGTCGAGCGCATTCTGGACCATGTGACCCAGCACGCGTTCGATGCGAGCCTCGTGGCCGCGTGCGACCAACCGGTCGGAAGCCTGCACCTCGAGCAGGCGGCCGCGCCCGGCCGCGATGTTCTGCATGCTGCGCGCGATCGGCGCGAGGTCGACGCCGTGGACACCGGTCGGCGGCGTCTGACCTTCGCGCAATTGAAGCATCAACTGGCGCATCTTCTCCAGTGAATTTTCGACGGTCATCAGCATGTCTTCCTGGAACTCGGGGTTATCGCGCAGGCGCTTGGCGTTCTTCATCATCAGCGAGAGCTGCGTGACGATGTTCTTCAGGTCGTGCACGACGAACGCCGACATGCGGTTGAACGCATCGAACTTGCGCGCCTCGAGCAACGCCTCGGTAGCGCGCATCTGCGCCAGGAAGCCCGCGGCCTGGCGGCTTGCGGTCTTCAGCAGATCGGTGACTTCCCAGTTCACGTCGAAGGCCGCACGGGCGCGCGCCAGCAGCACGAAGCCGATCAGGTCATCGCCGACGAGCAGCGGAATCACGAGCCAGGCGTTGGGCGCGGCAAGGATCCATTCGGGCAGCACGAGCGGCGCATAGCGTTCGGGCGCCTGGCGATACTCGTCGATCGAGATGATCCAGCCGGTCTCGCGCAGGAACTTCGACAGGCCCGAATCGAGCGGCTCCTGCGCGGCGATCGGCGCCATGTTCCATTGCGCCGCCGGCATCAGCACGAGGCCGTCCTGGTTCTTCGACCAGAGCGCGCCGGCCGGGCTTTCGAGCATGTCGGCGAGGCCGCGGATCACGAGTCCGCCGACTTCCTGCGGCGAGCTCGTCGACGACAGCGTCGCGGTGAAGCGCAGCCACTCCTGGCGGTAGTCGTAGCGGTAGGCGAAGAAATGCTTGCCGACCAGCACGCGCAGCTTCGCCCGCATCGCGCCCGAGAGCATGAAGAGCGACAGCAGGATCAGCGCGACGAACAGCAGACCGAGCTGCAGCGCCGGTCCCCACTCGCCGCCGAAATAGCGCACGTAGTAGCCGATCGCCGAGATGCACAGCAGGTACACGCCGGCCAGGATCGTGGTCGCCGAATGGAACATCGCGGCGCGCGACACGTTGAGCTTGCCCAGCCAATTGGATTCGCGACGCGACGCCACGAGCAGCAGCGGCACCGCCAGCGCGTGTATCACGCCGCGGATGCTGAGGGCGTCGCCGTCGTATTTGCCGGACAGCACCGCCTCCGAGTAGATGTAGAGATCGAACGCGAACACGCAGACGAGCGCGAGACACAGCGGCTTGGCGCTCCAGCGCGACGACTCGTCCGGCGCATTGCGAAACAGCTGCTCCACGAGGATCAGGCCGACCAGCGGCAGCGCCAGTGCCCCGAACAGCGCATAGGGCGCCAACGGCTTGTAGGCGGCCGGGCTGAATTCCTTCAACGCGAGCCCAGCCAGCGCCAGCGCCAGCAAGGCGCCCGCGGCCAGCGCCAGCCAGGTGGCCGGCGACCGGCGTCCGGCGCGCAGTCGCGGATGCAGCAGCAGCAGCAGGAACGACAGCCAGGCGCCGTAGCGGGCCAGGTCGAGGGCGGTGCAGACGAGCGCGACCGGATGCTCGTTCACGTAGCCGAGCAGCAGCCCGCTCCAGCCCCAGGCGGCGCTGGCGACCAGCGCAGCCATGAAGGCGCGGCGCGCCGCCGGGCCCGCGCCGGTACCGAGCCGCACATGCCTGCGCAACAGGTACAGGGCGAAGGCGGTGTAGCTCAGTGCGGCGAACGCGTACCCGTAGGTGGCCGACACGGCCCCGCTCGTACCCATAGACATCCGATGGAAGTTTGCGCGTCGCCTCGGCCGGAGGGTACCGCGCAGCGCGACCGCAGGACTAGCGCGCGCCCTTGCCCGTCAGAACGACAGCGACGGTCTCGAACAGGATCACGAGGTCGAGGAACAGCGTGTGGTTCTTGACGTAGTACAGATCGTACTGCAGCTTCTCCTGGGAGTCCTCCAGGGTCGAGCCGTAGTGATAGCGCACCTGCGCCCAGCCGGTCACGCCCGGCTTCACGCTGTGGCGCACCGCGTAGTACGGGATCGATTCGGTGAGCTGCTCGACGAAGAACGGCCGCTCGGGACGCGGCCCGACGAGGCTCATCTCGCCCTTCAGGACATTGAAGAGCTGCGGCAGTTCGTCGATCCGGTACTTGCGCATCACGTTGCCGACGCGCGTCACGCGGCTGTCGCCGACCGCAGCCCATTGCGGCTTGCCGTCCTTCTCGGCGTCGGCGCGCATGCTGCGGAACTTGATCACGTCGAAGGGCACGTTGTTGCGGCCGGTGCGCGTCTGGCGGTACAGCGCGGGTCCCGGGCTCTCGAGCTTGATCAGCAGCACCGTCAGCAGCATCAGCGGCGCGGCCAGCAACAGCAGCAGCCCGGCGCACAGGATGTCGAAGACACGCTTGGCGAACGTCCGCATCAGGCCTTGACGGAAGCCCTCGCCGAAGACGAGCCAGCCTGCATTCGCGTAGTCGACGCGAATTTGGCTCATCGTCTTCTCGAAGTACGTCGCCGTGTCGACCACGCGTATGCCGTGCAGCTTGCAGTCGAGCAGATCGCGCAGCGGCATGCTGCCGCCGCGGCGCTCGGCCAGCGCGACGACGATCTCGTCGGCGCCGAGTTCCCGAGCCAACTCGGTCAGCGACCTGTCGCAGCGCAGCAGCTGGTGCGTCGGCGCGACCGGTTGCGGCTCGTTCGGGCCGACCACGTAGCCCAGCACGTCGGCGTGCGGATCTTCAGCGAGGATCGTCCGCCCGACGAGTTGCGCCGCGGTGCCCGAGCCGAAGATCAGCACGCGCGAGCGGATGCTCGATTGAGCGACCGAATGCGCTGCATAGACGCGGTGCGCGACGACCGCGGCAACGCCGATCATCGCGGCCACCTTGAGCGTCACCACGCCGGCGACGCCGCCTGGGAACAGGCTGAAGATGCCGTAAGCGATCGGCAGCGCCAGCATCAGCGCGACCAGGGCACGCGCACAGGACTGGTGGAACGACCGGTTGTGCGCATGCTGGTAGAAGCCGGATGCGGAATTGATCACGAACAGGCAGGCCGCGAGCGACAGCCCGCCGGTGGCCGCGAGCGGCGCCAGCATCGACGAACGCTCCATCTCCGCGAGCACGACCGCACCGAGTATCGTCACCAGCAGGCCGAAGTCCAGCACGATGTGCAGCACGGTCCTGCGATGGAAATAGTGGTTGAAGACGCGAATCATGAAATCTGCTTTTAGACTACCGCCCCCGCGGCGTTGCGTGCATATTCATCGCGACCAGCAGCTGCCTGGAGAATTCGGCCGTTTCCGTGCGCTATTGCACGACAACGTGCTGCCGCCCGACTTCGACCGGCTCGCACAGCCCGAAGCCCCGAACTTCGTTCCCCGCATCGCTGCCAGTACCTGGCCCGCCGACTTCGCAAAGCGACAAATTCTTGTCGAAGCCGGGCGCCTGCCGTAACCCCTAGGATCGAGCCCACGCCTGCCTCCCCGTTGCAGACTGCTCACATCCCGCCAGCGCGGCAGATTTCGGTTGCTGCCGCCACCGAAGCCGCACCTCCCGTCATGCAACGTCGGCCGCAGCAACCGTCGCATCCGCCCGCGAAGCTATCGTCGCGCCATGATCGCCCGACTCGCATGCGGTTTCATGACAGGTCTTTCGCGACCGATGACACCACAAACACACTGTAGCGGGCACCCCTCAGATAAAGGGCGAGCTACCTCGATGAATCGGTCTCGATCGTAAGCGGCCAAGCTCCCTTGGAACCGGGCTTGCGCGCAGCGCGGCAGACGGTCGCGTGAATCACTTCACGCGGGTCCCGGGCGGCAGCGCCGCGGCCTGTCGCGCAAGGTCGCACGGCCGCGTCAGGCGCGCTGTTGCAGACCGCGCACGAGGCCCGCGGCACCGGCCTCGCAAAGGCCGAGCACGCGCTCGAAGCCTTCGATCCCGCCGTAGTACGGGTCCGGCACTTCCTGTCCGCGCAGATCCGGCGCATGGTCGAGGAACAGCCCGACCTTGTACGCCAGATCGCCCGGACAGAGCCGACGCAGCGCCGCCAGATTGTCGCGGTCCATCGCCAGGATGAGATCGAAGCGATCGAAGTCGCGCGTCTCGATGCGCCGCGCGCGGTGCTTGCAGACGCCGTAGCCGTGCTTGCTCAACACTTCGTTGGCGCGCGGATCCGGGCGCCCGCCGATGTGGCCCGCATGCGTGCCGGCCGAATCGAAGTGCCACGCCCGCGAACCCGCGCCGCGCAGGCCGCCCGCAGGCCCATCCGCGAGCCGCCGCGCCACGGTCATCGCCATCGGCGAACGACAGATGTTGCCCATGCAGATCATCAGCACTCTCGCCATGCGCGCGCATTCTAGTGGCCGGACGTCGCCGGCACGCCCGCCGGCGAGGACGCGTGCTATCGTCACCCGACCCGCGGTCAGGCGCACAGCGACGATCCCACTTCCACCCGTGGCTCAGGCGTGACAGGCAAGCGTCGCATACTCTTCTTCGCCGAAGCGGTGACGCTGGCGCACGTCGCACGGCCCATCGTGCTGGCCGACAGCCTCGACGCGACACGCTACGAAGCCATGGTCGCCTGCAACGCGCGCTATGCGCGCTTCGTCGACGGGCATGCGTGGCGCAGCCTGCCGCTCGAAAGCATCGGCGGCGAGCGCTTCATGCGCGCGCTGGCCAGCGGCAGCCCGGTCTACGATGCCGCGACCTTGCGCGACTATGTACGCGCCGACTTGCGCCTGATCGAGGCGCATCGTCCCGACCTCGTGATCGGCGACTTCCGGCTGTCGCTGTCGGTCAGCTGCCGGCTGGCCGGCGTTCCTTACGCCGCAGTCACGAACGCCTACTGGAGCCCCTACGTCGTCGGCCTCCGCAATCCCTTGCCGGTGCTGCCGTTCACTCGCGTGCTGCCGCTGCCGCTGGCACGCGCCATCTTCAATGCAGCGCAGCCGCTGGCGTTCGCGCTGCACTGCCGGCCGCTCAATCAGGTGCGGCGCGAGCATGGATTGAGCTCGCTCGGCTCGGATCTCCGGCGCGTCTACACCGACGCGGACCACACGCTGTATGCCGACGTCCCAGGACTGTTCGACCTGACCGCGCTGCCGTCCAACCATCATCTGCTCGGTCCCATCCTGTGGTCACCCGAGGCGTCCCGGCCGACCTGGTGGGACGACCCGGGCGCGACCGGCCGACCCGTCGTCTACGTGACGCTCGGCAGCTCCGGCCACACCGACGTGCTGATCAAGGTGCTCGACGGCCTGGCGCGGCTGCCGGTCACGGTGATCGCGTCCACCGCCGGCCAGGCGGTGCCGCAGCGGACCGGAGGCCAGCTCTACTTGAGCGACTATCTGCCGGGCACCGAAGCCGCGACGCGCTCGGCACTCGTGATCTGCAACGGCGGCAGTCCGACCAGCCAGCAGGCGCTGGCGGCCGGCGTACCGGTGCTCGGCGTGGCGGGCAACATGGATCAGTTCCTGAACATGGCGGCGATCGAGGCCGCCGGCGCCGGGCTGACGCTGCGGGCCGACCGCCTCTCCGACCGGCGGCTGCAACAGGCGGTCGAACGGATCCTGCAGGTTCCCGACTTCCGGAGCGCCTCGCGCATGCTGGCCAGCCGCATCGCGCAGGGCGACGCGACGCGCCGATTCACGGCATGGGTCGACGCACTGTTCGACATGCCCACGACGGCCACCGGCACGGCACAAGGCCTGCATTCCGCGATCTAGATCACGATTCGGGCCCATCCACCGACCATTCGACTCGCCTCGGAGACGATCCGTCCCTAGACTTCGCCGCCATTGCAAACTACGGCGTCCGGCGCTGCGCGACTTCATCGAGCGGCGCACGCCGGCACGCACTGTCAATCCCACGAGCAGGGCCGGGCCGGCGCGGATACTTGCGGTGAGCGCCGATGCGGCGTGCTTCGCTGCCGGCACTCGGCAACCCCACGACCACCGCCAACACAGGAAGCCTCGACTCCGTGAGCATGCCCCGTCGTCATCTACGCACCGCCGCCGTCATGGCCGCACTGTCACTGCTCGCGGCGTGCGGCGGCGGCAGCCCGGAGGATATGGTCGCATCGGCGCGCGACTACCTGGCCAAGAAGGACGACAAGGCCGCCATCATCCAGCTCAAGAACGCGCTGCAGAAGAAGCCCGACTCCGCGGAGGCGCGCTTCCTGCTCGGGCGGGCGCTGCTCGATACCGGTGATGTCGCCGGCGCCAGCGTCGAACTGAAGCGCGCGGTCGACCTCAAGTATTCGCCGGTACAGACCGTCCCGCTGCTGGCCAGGGCGCTGCTGCAGGCGCGCCAGTACCGGGCCGTCACCGACCAGTTTTCGGCCACCACATTGGGCGACAGGCGAGCCGACGCCGACCTGCAAAGCTCCGTCGCCGGGGCCTATGCCGCGCTGGGCAACGCGGACAAGTCGCAAGCCGCGCTGCAGACCGCGCTCGGCCTGGTGCCCGACCTGCCGCAGGCGCTGATCCTGCAGGCGCGGGCGCAGGCGGAACGGCGTGAATACGACCCGGCGCTGGCGACCATCGAGAAAGTGATCGCCGCCGTGCCGACCAATCCCGAGGCCTGGGAGTTCAAGGGAGAGCTGCTGCTGTACGGCAAGAGCGATGTCGCCGGCGCCCGCGCGGCCTACGAAAAGGCTCTCGCGCAAAAGGCCAGCTACGTGCCGGCACGAGTGAGCCTGATTTCGCTGCTGCTCGCGACCCACGATCTGGCCGCCGCGCAGGCGCAGACCGAGGAACTGCGCAAGTCCTTTCCGCGTCATCCGCAGACCTTGTACTTCGATGCCCAGCTCGCCTATCTCAAAGGCGAGAACGACAAGGCCCGGGATCTGACGCAGCAGTTGCTGAAGATCGGCCCCGACAACGCCAAGGTGCTGCAGCTGGCCGGCGCGGTGGCCTACAACGCGCAGTCGCTGCTGCAAGCCGACAACTATCTCGGCAAGGCGCTGCAGATCTCGCCCGACCTGCCGATCGCACGGGCCATCCTGGCGCAGACGCAATTGCGCGCGGGCGAGCCGGCCAAGGCCCTGGCCACGCTCGAGCCTCTGATGAGCGCGTCCGAGCCCGACGCCGAGGCCTTCTCGCTCGCCGGCGAGGCCTACCTGCAAGCCGGACAGCTCAAGCTCGCGGAGGCGAATTTCGCGCGTGCCGCCAAGCTGAATCCGCGCGACAGCAAGTCGCGCACGGCGCTGGCGCTGACGCAGATGACCGACCGCAACGTCGACTCGACGTTTGCGGAGCTGCGCTCGATCGCGTCGCAGGCCAGCGACACCTACGCCGACCTCGCACTGGTCAGCGCCTCTCTGCGGCGCAATGATCTCGACGGCGCATTGGCGGCGATCGCCGTGATCGAGAAGAAGCAGCCCGACCGGCCGCTCGCGCCGAACCTGCGCGGGCGCGTCTACCTGTTGCGCAAGGACGCGGCGCAGGCACGCGCGAGTTTCGAGCGCGCCCTGGCCATCGATCCGGTCTACGTTCCGGCCGCCTCCAGCCTCGCCGACCTCGATCTCGCGGAGAACAAGCCGGAGGCGGCGCGCAAGCGGTTCGAGGCCGTGCTCGCGTCCGATCCGAAGAACGTGCGCGCGCTGCTCGCGATCGCCGGCCTGAAGGCGCGCGCCGGCGCCTCGAAGGAAGAGATCGCCGACGCGCTGTCGTCCGCCGTGAAGCTGAACCCGGCGGACGTCGCGCCGCGCCTGCTGCTCGTCGACCACTACCTCTCCAACAAGGACAACGAGAAAGCGCTGCTGGCGGCTCAGGATGGAACCGCCGCGCTGCCGGAAAGCCTGGAATTGCTCGATGCGCTGGGGCGCGCCCAACTGGCGTCGGGCGAGCCGAACCAGGCGATCAGCTCCTTCAACAAGCTGGCCGGTCTCAAGCCCGATGCGCCGGAACCGTACCTGCGGCTCGCCAGCGTCTACATGGCGACCAACAACGCCGCCGGCGCCGAGCAGAGCTTCAAGCGGGCGCTCGCGATCCAACCCAACCTGCCGGCCGCCCAGCAGGGCCTGGCGCAGGTGTATGCGGGTACCAAGCGCTACGACGACGCGCTGCAACTGGCGCGGTCCGTGCAGAAGCAACAGCCGAACGATCCTTCGGGGTACGTGCTCGAGGCGACCATCGAAATCTCCCGCGATCGCCTCGCGGCGGCATCGGACGCCTATCGCAAGGCCCTCGACAAGGGTGGCGGGACCGACGTCGCGATGAAGCTGTACTCGTCGCTCGGCGCGCAGCACAAGGAAGCCGATGCGGATGCGTTCGCCGCCGGCTGGTTGAAGGCCAAGCCGAAGGATCCGGGCTTCCTGTTCTACCTCGGCGAAGTCTCGCTCGGTCGCGGCGATTTCGCGGCTGCCGAAGGCTATTTCCAGCGCGTCATCGCGATCAACCCGGACAACGCCCAGGCGCTGAACAACCTGGCGTGGGTGTCCGCCAAGCTCGGCAGGCCCGATGCGCTGAAGCAGGCGCAGCGCGCCAATGAGTTGATGCCGAACCAACCCGCGTTTCTCGACACGCTGGCGATGGTCCTGGCCGCCGGCAATCAGATCGAGCAAGCGATCACGGCCGAGAAGAAGGCCCTCGCGCTGTCCGCCAATGCGCCCGCCCTGCGCCTGGCGCTCGCCAAGCTGTACATCCAGGCGGGCGACAAGAAGGCTGCCCGCAGCGAACTCGAAAGCCTCGCGCAACTGGACGACAAGTTTTCTGCGCGTGCCGAGGTGAAGCAGCTGCTGGCCACCCTTTAGCCGGCCGCATGCGGCGCGATGCCTGTCGGGGAACTTTACGGTGAGCCCGCCGAACGCCTCCGAAATTTCTCCAAGCCATTGATTCAAAAGGGTATTGTGTAGATGGCATGGTCGGTGCTTAAGAGATGCGCGGAAGGTCTCGGCCAATGCGAGTCGCCGACCGGAAACGCAAACTTCACGTTCTACACAGGGGTCAATAATGAGGAAACTTCTGCCGATCGCTGGTGCCGTCGCTCTCGCACTGCCGCTGCTGGCACACGCGACCACGACGATCAATTTCGATCCGGACGGCTCGGGCGGACTGTCGGCGGTCCAGGTCGATCTGCTCGACTGGAAGCCTGGCAACGCCATCGCCGTCGGCGGCGGCGGTCTGACGAACGGCCAGACCACTCAGCTGCTCTATCAGGCCAACCTCGGGATCACGAGCCTGAACGGCGTGACGAACTCGACGTCGGGCCAAGGCGGCGCATCGTTCCTGACGGCCGTCGCCGGCTTCAAGGAGACCGCAGCTGTCGGTACGGTCGGCAGCAGCGCCGTCGCCACCTTCACGCTGGCCAGCCCGAACGTGCTGTCGTCGACGAACTTCTTCTACATCTATGCCAACACCGGCGGCAACGACCTGTCCGGCAAGGGCTTCGCGACCGGCAAGCTGATCTTCTCGGGCCACGTGAGCTCGATGAACAGCAGCAATTTCAGCGCGAACACGACGGGCGCCCAAGCGCTCGACCAGTTCGGCACCAACAACTACGCCGGTCAGCAGAGCCTGGTGGGCAGCGGTGCGAGCGACATCACCGTGACGATCGACTTCGCCGACCAGAGCTACTTCCCTGGCCTGCAAGCCGGTGCGCTGTCGTTCAGCTTCTTCAACGCCAGCCAAGTGACGCCGTTCAAGCAGGCTGATCCGTCGGCGCTGTTCAGCAGCAATGGTCTGCTCGACGGCGACTACACGCACAACCTGAACACGATCAACGGCTTCAGCAACGGCAACTCGACCCAGGACTTCCAGTTCCAGGCCGACGCGAACCAGTCGTTCAACGCGCTGGTGATTCCCGAGCCGGGCACCATCGCGCTGGTCGGTATCGCGCTGGCCGGTCTGGGCGTGGCGAGCCGCCGCCGCCGCAGCTGATCGATTCGGCCGCGCTCGCGGGCGCAGGCCCGCGAGTGGTTCGAGTGAGGCAGCAAGGGCTCCCGCTTCGGCGTGGAGCCCTTTCTCATTGAAACCCTTCTCATTGGAGCGGGACGTCGACGCCCCGTCGTCTACCGTCCGGGCGGCGCCTGGAACATCTTCTTCACCTCGCGGATGATCATGCGCGTCGGCGCGATGCCCGCGAAGAGGCGCTGCTTGTAAGTGCCCTTGTTGGTCGTCACGAACGGATCGTCCGATTCGAGCTTCGCGAGCGACTCGTCGACGACTTCCGACGGCGGCCGCCGCTCCTCGCCCAATTCGCTCTTGTAGGCGCCGCCTTTGGCGTCCAGCTCGGTCGCCGTCGGCCCCGGCAGCAGCGTTTGCACGAGGATGCCCTTGTCGCGCCACTCGCCGTGCAAGGCGAGGCTGAAATTGTGCAGACAGGTCTTGGCGGCCGAATAGACCGCCTTGTACGGCACCGGCTGCAGCGCCGCAGGCGACGACAGGTTGACGATGAGGCTCGGCCCGAACGACGCCAGGTCGTCGAGGTACAGCCGGCACAGCGCGATCGGCGTTCCGGCAATGAGCTGCACGAGCTCCTCGTACGTCTCCGCCGAAGTCTTCTCGAAACTGCCCCATGGTCCGCGGGCGGCGTTGTTGATCAGGATCCGGATGCGCAAGCCGGCCGCTGCCGTCGCCGCGCGCAGTTGCTGCGCGCTGCCGGGGTGCGCCAGGTCGGTCGGCACGACCAGGGTCTGGATGGCATGACGCTCGCGCAGTTCGGTCGCGAGCTTCTCCAGCAGCGCCGTGCGCCGGGCCACGAGCACGAGATGGATCCCTTGCGCCGCCAGGCGCCGGCAGAATTCCTCGCCTATGCCCGACGATGCGCCGGTCACGAGCGCCCAGTGGCCGCGGCAGTCTTGCAGCTTCATTCCTACCTCCCGCTCAGTCTTGCCAGCTTCGATATCGGCACGCCGCAGCGCGGCCGGAAGCCCGGCGCATCATCGGATCGCCAGGCGGTCCGCGACCCGCAGTGCATTGGCCGCGATTGTGAGGCTCGGGTTCGTCCCGCCGCTGGTCGGAAAGAAGGAGCTGTCGACGATGTGCAGGTTCTCGATGCCATGTGCCCGGTTGTCACGGTCCAGGACGCTCGTGCGCGGGTCACTGCCGAAGCGGCAGGTACCGCAGACGTGCGCGATCCGCTGATTGTTCTCCGCCTGCTTGATCAAGCGCCAGCGCCGCCCGGCGAGCACGCGTCGCATCGCGTCGCGCAAGCTCGCGATGCGCTGCACGTCGTAGCGACGGATGCGGTACTCCAGCCTGAGATCGGCTGCGTCGCCGGATGCGTCCGGCGCGCCTGCGGCCGGTACGACGCGATTGTCGGCGTACGGCAGATCCTCCAGGGTGGTCGCCAGCACGAAGCTGCGCGCGACCATGCGACCGAGTAGGGCCATCAGCACCGGCCGCGCCACGCCGAGCAGCGGCGCCAGCCAGGGCAGCCCGCCGTCGCGCAGATCCTGCCGGAGCGACGCATACAGCATTTCGGCCGGCGGCAGGCGGCCGAACGACTGAACGCTGCCGAGCTTCATCCCGTCGGCGGCGTAGAAGTCGTTGAACGCGAGCTCCTTGAACCGGTTCTCCGGATCGCCGTCGACGGAACGTGCCGGCTCGATCGAATAGAGATCGACGTAGTGGCGCATCAGATGGCGGCCAACCAGGCCCGAGCGGTTGGCGAGCCCGTCCGGCCAGTCCGGCGAGGTCGACGTCAGCAGCAGCCGCGGCGTCTGCAGCGCGCCGGCCGCCAGCACGACATGGCGCGCGCGCAGGGTGAAGCGCCGACCCTCGCGCACGCAGACGACGCCGGTGACGCGCTGCCGGTCGGCCTCCAGCCGGACGACCCGGCAGTCGTCGAGCAGCCGGGCGCCGTGCTCGCGCAGCGCCGGCGCGAGGCAGATGCGGGCCGCGTCGTTCTTGCAGGCCGACGGGCACAGATAGCCCTGGCAACCTCGGCAGCCAGGCACGAACTCGCAGGCCATCGGCAGTCGATACGGATGCAGTCCGCGGCCCGACAGGAAATCGAACAGCTCGGCGCCACCCGGCGTCAGCGCCTGCGGCTCGAGCAGCCGCAGGCTGCCCGGTGGATCGGCGCGCAGCGGATCGGCCGAGCCGCGCACCCGGAACAGCGCCTCGGCCATGCCGTAGTACGGCGCCAGTTCGTCGTAGCCGAGCGGCCACGCATCGTCGAGCGCAGCGTCGTGCGCCTGCGGATGCGCCGCGCGCGGCGCGAAGTCGGACGGGAAGAAGCGCTCCATCGCCATGCCGTAGAGCGCACTCGAGCCGCCGGTGCCGCTGCCGACGAAGGGGACGAAGGTCGTCGTGCGGCCATTGGCGGCCGTGTCGGCGATCCGGTCGATGCTGCGACCGGCAGCGCGGAACAAGCCGGTGGCCCGAGGCGTCGTCGGGTTGCCGGAGCCGCCCAGTTGCTCTTCCGGATAGGCGCCGCTCTCGGCGACGGCGCCGTTCAGATGCGACCGCCCGCGCTCGCAGAACAGCACGCGCCAGCCCGCCTGCGCCAGCCGGTACCCGAGCGTCGACCCGCCGACGCCGGTGCCGATGACGATCGCGTCCCATTCCTCGCCGAGTGCCGCGTCGAGCTCGGGGGACGCCATGGCCGCCGTCAGTCGGTCCGGTGCGCAGGCGCCAGCATCAGCTCGGCCAACGGGCGCCGCAACGAACGCGCCTCGGCCTGCGGACCAGCGCCTACGCGTCCCATGAAGACGGCCCGCGCCGCCGGCTCGGCACCGATCAGCTCGGCCAGTCGGCCTGCCAGGCGCTGGGCTGCTTCCTGCATGCCGGGCGTCGTCGAGAAGCGGCGGCCCTCGCGCACATAGCGGCCGAAGATCAGCGGCGTCAGCTCCGGCTGCATCGCCAGCTCGAGCTGCGTCGCGGTGAGCCAGAAGCGCTGCAGCGCCCGACCCGCGGCCACGTAGTCGTCGATGCCGACCGGAGGGCGCCGTGCCTGCAGCACGTAGTGCGCGGCGCAGGCGATGCCGGGCAGCAGATCCATCTGGATCCGCGGCGCGACGGTGCCGGCGAGGTAGCGATTGAAGAAGGCGATGCGGCGCCAGTCCTGCATCAGCACGCGCATCAGCTTCGCGGTCATCGGATCGACGCCGAGCGCCTGGTCCGGCACGCCGCCGGCGCTGTAGCGCGCGTTCCATTCGATGATGTCGCGGTGCACCTCGTAGGCCTCGGGCATCGTCAGGCGCAGCTTGGCGTTCGCGTACATCAGCTTGGCGGTACGCCAGCGCTCGCGGCCCTCGAGCCAGAGGATTTCGTAGTCCTTGCCCACCGAAGCGGCGAGCGCAGCCTTCTCCGTCGCCGTGAGCGCGCGCCGCCGCATCGGCCGGCGCTGCACGCTGCGTTTCGGGATCGCGGCGACGAGCGGATCGGCGGCCATGCCCGCGGGTTCGAAGTGCAGGTCGAAGGTCGGCGTCGTCTCCGGCAGACCGGCCCGGCGCTCCACCTGCGTCGCCAGGCCATGCGCAGTCGCGGCGATCGCGATCGTCTCGATCAGCGCGCCCAGCGAGATCTGGCTCGGATGGCCGTCGAGGTCGTAGACGCAATGGTCGCGCGTGTCGTGGCCATGCACGACGACGTGGCGCTCGCCCGCGATCTCGAAGCGCCAGGGCTGGGTGTTGTCGCCGCTCGGCGCCCAGCGGCCGAGGTCGAGGATCTGCTCCAGCACGCCGGCGGCGCGGTTCACTTCCCCATGCCCTTCTGCAGGAAGCGGCGCCGCACGATCTTCATCGCCAGGCGCTGGATCGGATGCCGGTTGCCGCCCGGGCGCCAGGTGTGGACGAGCTTGTTGCGATAGGCGTCGAAGTGCACGCCGCGCGGTGCCGCGATCACGCGGCCGCGCCCGAGCAGGATCTTCAGCGCCTCGGTGGCGGCGACGCCGGCGCAGATCTGGCACGCCATCGCCGTCGACGGCCCGCGCCGCTCGGACAGATTGGCCGCGGTCGGGTCGACGAGATAGGCGCCGTGCAGTGCCGCCGGCGCAACGCCGACGAGGAAGCGCACCGCCTTCTCCTCGTCCGGCAGGTCGCCCCACTGGAAATACTCCTCGAACGTCATCTGCCCGGGCATGAAGGTCAGAAGGCCTGCGCCCATCCCGAGCGGCGCGACCGTGACCGCCGGAATGCGGCGCTCGGCGCAAGCCGCGAAGGTCGCCTGGCGGATCGAGAAGACGAAGAAGTCGAGGCCGTCGACATACAGGTCGACGCCATCGAGAAACTCGGGCAGGTTCTCGCGCGTCAGGCCCTGCGGGAAGACCTTGATGTCGAGCTCGGGGTTGATGTCGCGGGCCATCGCGGCCAGCGTCTCGGCCTTGGGCTTGCCGAGCGTCGACACCATCGCGCCGACCTGCCGGTTGAAGTTGGCGACATCGAAGGTATCGAGGTCGGCGATGTGGAACGCGCCGACGCCGAGCCGCGCCAACGTCAGCAGATGCACGCCGCCGACCCCGCCCATGCCGGCGATCGCGATGCGCTTGCCGCGCAGCCGCTCCTGCTCTTCCCGCGTGACCCAGCCGATGTTGCGCGCGAAGGCCTGCTGATAGGAAAACGTAGAGGCCATGGACAGCCGCACTGAGTGGGCCGCCATTATGGGTGCAGGCCGCGACGCCGCCATCGTGCGATTTGCGCCTGCTTTCGAGTGGAAATCCGAGGTTGGCCGCGGGCCGGCGCAGACGGCGCCCGACCCCCCACGTCTGAGGCCCGTGCTGCCGGGCGCGTGCAACCTGCTGAGCTACACTGCCGCCGGCTTTGCGCGCCGGCGGTCGATCGAAGCCGGAATGCCTGCGGCCCGCGCGGTGCGGAAGGCGGCCGCGCAGCCCGCACGGAGCAGCTCGCCGAGTGCAGCGGCGTGGATTCCTGCTCATTGCACCGTTGTGCCGGCGATCCGCCGAGGCAGGAATTGCAAACCGCTGTGACATCATCATGCACTGACCAGAACGCGACTCCGGCCTGCCTATGCAGGCGCGCCTGCGCGCGGTGCCGGGTCAGCGACAGGCGCGATCCGGTACGTACTCCACAGAGGAAGGAAGCAAAGTGAAAGTCGTTCCAGCACTGTTCAAGCGAGCGGTCGGTTGGGTCGTCATGGGGCTTCTGTTCGGCCTGCTGGCCGCCTGCGCGAGCACGAGCTATCCCCCGGCGCCGACGAACGCCGCGTCCGACGCTTACAGCTACGTGATCGGCGCCGGCGACAACGTCAACATCATCGTCTGGCGCAATCCCGAGCTCTCGATGAGCGTCCCGGTGCGGCCCGACGGCAAGATCTCGACGCCGCTGGTCGACGAGCTCGTCGCGCAGGGCAAGAACTCGGTCGAGCTGGCGCGCGACCTCGAGAAGATCCTCGCCAAGTACGTGCGCGATCCCGTCGTGACGGTGGTCGTGACCAGCTTCGTCGGCCCCTACAGCGAGCAGATCCGCGTCGTCGGCGAAGCGACCAAGCCCCAGGTGCTGTCGTACAAGCAGAACATGACCCTGCTCGACGTGATGATCGCGGTCGGCGGGCTGACGGACTTCGCCGCCGGCAACAGCGCGACCATCCTGCGCAGCACCGAAGGCGGCAAGCAGTACTCGGTGCGCCTGAAGGACCTGGTCCGCCGCGGCGATATCTCGGCCAATGTCGAGATGCGTCCAGGCGACATCCTGATCATTCCGCAGAGCTTCTTCTGACGCCGGCCGGCAGGGCCGCGGCACAGCGCGATACGAGACGAACGGAATGGAAGAGCTAGTCGAACAGGTACTGACCGTCGTGCGCGGCATGTGGCGCTTCCGCTGGAGCGCCATGGCCGTCGCCTGGGTCGTCGCGATCATCGGCGTCGGCGTGGTGCTGAAGATCCCCGACCAGTACGAAGCCAGCGCGCGCATCTACGTCGACACCCAGTCGATCCTGAAGCCCTTGATGTCGGGCCTGGCGGTGCAGCCCAACGTCGAGCAGCAGGTCATCATGCTGAGCCGCACGCTGATCAGCCGGCCGAACGTCGAGAAGCTCGTGCGCATGGCCGACCTCGACCTGAAGAACGATTCGCGCGCCAAGCAGGAAGCGCTGATCGAGAAGCTGATGGACACGCTCGAGATCAAGAGCACCGCGCGCGACAACCTCTACACGCTGTCGTTCAAGGATCCCGATCCGGCCAAGGCGCAGCGCGTGATCCAGTCGCTGGTGTCGATCTTCGTCGAGTCGAGCCTGGGCGCGTCGCGCAAGGACACGCAGTCGGCCAAGTTCTTCATCAACGAGCAGATCAAGAGCTACGAATCCAAGCTCGAGGAAGCCGAAGCGCGCCTGAAGGACTTCCGGCTCCGCAACATCGACCTGCAGACGGCGGACGGCCGCGACTCGGCCGCGCGGCTCGGCGACCTGAGTGCCCAGCTCGACCAGGCGCGCCTCGAATTGCGCGAGGCCGAGACCGCGCGCGATGCCGCCAGGACGCAGCTCGCGGCCGAGAGATCCCAGACCGGCGACGCCGCCACCAGGAGCCTGCTCGAGGAATCGGCGCTGTCGGTGTCGACGCCGGAGATCGACTCGCGCATCCAGGACCAGAAGAAGAACCTCGACGCGTTGCTGCAGCGCTTCACCGAAGCCCATCCGGACATCATCAACGCACGGCACCTGATCAAGGAACTGGAAGACCAGAAGAAGAAGGAAGTCGCCGAGAAGCGCAAGCTCGCGCTCGCCGCCTCGGGCGTGCCGGGCGGTGCGGGCAATTCGCTCGCCTACCAGGAGCTGAACCGGGTGCTGGCGACCTCCGAGGTCCAGGTCGCCGCGCTGCGCGCCCGCGTCGAGGAGTACTCGGCCCGCTACGAGTCGGCCCGCAAGCTGCTGAAGACGGCACCGCAGCTGGAGGCCGAGGCCGCCCAGCTCAATCGCGACTACGAGATCAACAAGAAGAACTACGAGACGCTGGTGGCGCGGCGCGAGTCGGCCGAGATGACCGGCGACCTCGACGTCGCCTCGGGCGTCGCCGATTTCCGCCTGATCGATCCGCCGCGCACCTCCGCCAAGCCGGTGTCGCCGAACCGCCTGCTGCTGTTCCCGATCGCGCTGATCGCCGGCCTCGCGGCCGGGCTGTTCACGGCCTTCGCGTTCAGCCAGATGCGGCCGGTGTTCCACCAGGCTTCCGACCTGCGCACGTCGATCGACCTGCCGCTGCTCGGCGTCGTGTCGCGCGTGCTGACGGATGTCGAGAAGCGCCGCGAGCGCGTCGACCTCGTGCGCTTCTCGATCGCTTCGGGCAGCCTCGTCGGCGTCTTCATGATCGGCTTGATCGCTTTGTCCCTGATGACCAGCCGGGGCGTGACTCCATGAGCAGTCTGATCGAACAGGCCGCCGAACGCCTCGCGCAGTTGCGCGAGGCCGGCGCCGAGCAACTTGCGCCGCCTCCGGCCCCGCGCCCTGCCCTGCAGCCGGTGGTGCCGGTGACGCCGCCACGGCCGATCGAGCCCGAGAGCGCCAACGCCCCCGCCGTGGTCGCCGCGCCGGCCGTCGTCTCCAAGCAGGTCGCCCTGAACCTCGAGAAGCTGACGGCCGAAGGCTTCGTCACGCCGAACGCGCCGCGCTCGCACCGCGCCGAGCAATACCGCGTCATCAAGCGCCCGCTGATCAAGAACGCGATGGGCCAGGGTGCCGCGCCGATCACGCACGGCAACCTCATCATGGTGACGAGCGCGCTGGCCGGCGAAGGCAAGAGCTTCACGTCGATCAATCTCGCGATGAGCATCGCGGCCGAGCTCGACAACACCGTGATGCTGGTCGACGCCGACGTGGCGCGCCCGTCGGTGCTGCGCATGCTCGGCCTGCCGCAGAGCGCCGGGCTGCTCGACATCCTCGAAGGCAAGGCCGACGTCTCGAGCACGCTGCTGAAGACCAACATCGACAAGCTGTCGGTGCTGCCGGCGGGCACGCGCCATGCACGTGCCACCGAACTGCTCGCGAGCGAGGCGATGCGTCAGCTGCTCGACGACATGGCGAGCCGCTACTCGGACCGCATCATCATCTTCGACTCGCCGCCGCTGCTGCTCACCACCGAGTCGCGCGTGCTGGCATCGAACATGGGACAGATCGTCGTCGTCGTGCAGGCCGACCGGACCTTGCAGGCCGACGTCGAGCATGCGCTGTCGACGATCGAAGCCTGCCCGGTGAAGATGATGCTGCTCAACCAGGCGCGCACCGATTCGAAGGCCGGCTACGGCTACGGTTACGGCTACGGCTACGGCTACGGGTACGGCTCGGAAGCCGATGCCCCGGCGGAGTCGGCCGCGTCCTGAATGCGCGCCGCGATGCCCCGTCGTCCGGCACGACCGCTGACCGCCCGACTCGCCGGCCGCGTGCCGGTCGTGCTCGCCATGGTCGCCGTCGGCGCCACGGCGCAGACCGCGCCTGAACAACAGGCCGTCGACGCCAATGCCGGCGCGCCGGGCCGCGCCTTCACGATCACGCCGACCTTCACGGCGACGCAGACGATCAGCGACAACGCCAACCTCGGCACCGGCGACGACAAGAAGTCGGGCTCGGTCACCGAGCTCAGCCCCGGCATCCACGTGCGCAGCACCGGCGGGCGCTTCGTCGGCTTCGTCGACTACGAGCTCGACGGGCTGGTCTACAGCCAGGGCAGCAGCAAGACCGAGCTGCTCAATTCGCTGAATGCGGCCGTGCTCACCGAGGCGATCGAGAACTGGGCTTACGTCGATTTCAAGGCCAGCATCGCCCAGCAGTCGATGTCGGCGTTCGGCACGCAGAGCTTCGACCCCACCTTGCAGAACGGCAACCGCACCGAGGTGGCGAGCTATTCGCTGTCGCCCTACGTGCAGGGTCGGCTGGGCGGCCTGGTCGACTATTCGGTGCGCCTCACGCATGCGATCAGCCGTTCCGACGACAGCGCGGGCTTCAACACGACGACGAACGCCGTCGATGCGTCGCTCGCGGGCGGCACGGCGCTCAGCCTGCTCGACTGGTCGGCCGACGTGTCGCGCATCCTCACGCAATATGCCGACGGCAACGGCGAGACCCAGGACACGCAGGCGGTGCTCGGCCTGAACTACAAGGTCACGCCGGAACTCAAGCTGTCGGTCAACGGCGGCCACGAGTCCGACAACTTCAACGGCTCGTCGATCCGATCGGGCGCGATCTACGGCGGCGGCGTCGACTGGCATCCGAGCGAGATCTCGCATGCGTCGGCCAGCATCGAGCACCGGCTGTTCGGCAACTCCTATGCGATCAGCTTCGAGCACCGCACCCCGCGCACCGCGTGGGTGGTGAGCGACACCCGCGACGTCGTGACCGGCAACAACCAGCCGTCGGTCGGCAGCCAGAGCGCCGGCGCGCTCGCATCGCTGCTCTTCGCCAGCATCACCGATCCCGTCCAGCGCGCCCAGGCGGTCGCAAGCTACCTGAGGCAGCAAGGACTGGATCCGAACTCGACGATCAACTTCCTCTACCTGTCCAACTCGGTTTCGCTGCAGCAGAACGCGTTCCTTTCGTTCACCTGGATGGGCGTGCGCGATACCGTCACGCTGCTCGCCAACCGCAGCGAGTCCACGCTGTTGGCATCGAACGCCAGCGGCCTGCCCGACAGCTTCAATCAGTCCGACGTGATCCGCCAGGTCGGCTTCACGCTCGTCGGCTCGCACAAGCTGACGCCGCAGTCCACCCTCGACCTGACCGTGCAGCAGATGCGCACCACCGGCCAGACCGCCGACCTCGCGACGACCGTGCGCAGCGCGTTCCTGAACTGGTCGAGCCAGATCGGCAAGCACACCTTCGTGACGCTGGGCGCGCGCCACGCGGAACAGCAAAGCACGACGGTGCCCTACTACGAGACGGCAGTGATCGGCAGTCTCCGGTTCGATTTCTGAGTCATGTACGAAGCCTTCTACGGGCTGACCGGCAAGCCGTTCAACCTCAACCCCGACCCGAGCTTTTACTTCGGCAGCAAGCAGCATCGCCGCGCCAAGGCCTACCTCGACTACGGCGTCGCGCGCAACGAAGGCTTCATCGTCATCACCGGCGAGATCGGCGTCGGCAAGACGACGATCCTGCGCAGCCTGCTCGACAGCCTGCGGCGCTCCGACGTGGTCGTCGGCCATCTCGTCACGACGCAGCTCGATGCCGAGGACACCTTGCGCATGGTCGGCGCGGCCTTCGGCTTCCTCGTCAAGGACGTGCCGAAGTCGCAGCTCCTGATCACGCTCGAGGCCTTCCTGCTCGGGCAGGTGAACCAGGGCAAGCGCTGCCTCTTGATCGTCGACGAGGCGCAGAACCTGACGCCGCGCGCGGTCGAGGAGCTGCGCATGCTGTCGAACTTCCAGCTCGGCACGCAGTCGCTGCTGCAGAGCTTTCTGGTCGGCCAGCCGGAATTTCGCGAGATCCTGCAGCGGCCGGAGATGGAGCAGTTCCGCCAGCGCGTCGCCGCCACCTGCCACATCGGGCCGATGGACGCCGAGGAGACGCGCGCCTACATCGAGCATCGGCTCAAGTGCGCCGGCGCGAACGGCAAGCCCGACTTCGATCCTGCCGCCTTCGAGGCGATCTACAAGGCGAGCTACGGCATCCCGCGGCGCATCAACGCGGTCTGCGACCGCCTGCTGCTGCTCGGATTCCTGGCCAACAAGACGCATCTGACGGCCGAAGACGTCGACGAAGTCGTGCGCGAGTTCGCGCGCGAGTCGGAAGTGCCGGTGCGCAAGGTCGTGGCGACCGCCGCGCCGAACGACCCCGGCTTCGGAGGCGACAGCGGCACCGGCGCGCTCGAAGGCCCGGTCGACGTCGATCTGTCGCAGCATCGCCTCGACCACAAGCTGGCGCGCGACATGGGCGACCTGCTCGACGCGACCGCCGCCGAGCAGAATGCCGAATGCCTGCAGCGCCTCGAGCGCAGCGTGCTGCGCCTCGAACGGCTCAACCTGCGGACGCTGTCGATGCTGAAGCAGCTCGTCAAGGCCGTCGAGAAGCCGCCCGAGGAAAGCAGTTCGTGACCGCGGCGGCATCCTCCGGCGCGCTCGCCGGACCGATCCTCTGCGTGGTCGGCGCGCGGCCCAACTTCATGAAGATGGCGCCCATCCTGCGTGCGCTGTCGGACCACGAGCCGCCGCTGCCGTACCTGCTGGTCCATACCGGCCAGCACTACGACCAGGACATGAGCGACCGGCTGTTCGACGACCTCGGCCTGCCGCGTCCCGACATCAACCTCGAGGTCGGCTCGGCGACGCATGCGGTGCAGACCGCCGAGGTGATGCGCCGCTTCGAGCCCGTCGTCGACGCCCATCATCCGAGCTGCGTCGTCGTCGTCGGCGACGTCAACTCGACGCTCGCCTGCACGCTCGTCGCGGCCAAGAAGGGCGTGCCGGTCGCGCACGTCGAAGCGGGGCTGCGCAGCCACGACCGGCAGATGCCGGAAGAGGTCAACCGCGTCGTCACCGACCAGCTCGCCGACCGCCTCTACACCACTGAGCGCTGCGCCGCCGACAACCTCGCGAAGGAAGGCATCGCCGCCGGCCGCGTCTGCTTTGCCGGCAACGTGATGATCGATTCGCTGCTCGCGAACCGCGCGCATGCGCGGCCGGCGGCCGCGAGCCTGCAAGCGCACGGCATCGATCCCTTGCTGCTCGACGGCCCGCGCGGCTACGGCGTCGTGACCCTGCACCGCCCTTCCAACGTCGACGACGCGGCCATGCTCGAGCACCTGCTGGGCGTGCTCGGCAAGGTGTCCGAAGCGCTGCCGCTGGTCTTCGCGCTGCATCCGCGCACCCGCGCGAACATCGAGCGCTTCGGGCTGCAACGACTGATCGCGCCGCAGCGCATGGCCTTGTTGCCGCCGCAGGGCTACCTCGAGATGCTCGGCCTGATGGACCGCGCGACCCTCGTGCTGACCGATTCCGGCGGCCTGCAGGAAGAGACCACCGCGCTCGGCGTGCCGTGCCTGACCCTGCGCGAGAACACCGAGCGGCCGATCACGATCGATCAGGGAACCAACACGCTGGTCGGCCGCGACGCGACGGCGATCCTCGACAACGTCGGCCTGATCCTCGAAGGCCGAGGCAAGCGCGGTCGTGTGCCCGAGCGCTGGGACGGACGCGCCGCCGAACGCATCGCCGACGACCTGTGGCAGTGGTTGCGCACGACGGAGCCGAGATGAGCCCGGGCATCCGCAACGCGCTGACGATCGACGTCGAAGACTACTTCCAGGTCTCGGCGTTCGCGCCTTACATCGCGCGTGGCGACTGGGACGGTCGCGAATGCCGGGTCGAGCGCAACATGGCGCGCATCCTCGACCTGCTCGATGCCGGCGACACCAAGGCCACGTTCTTCACGCTCGGCTGGATTGCCGAGCGCTATCCGGCGCTGGTGCGCGAGATCGTCGCGCGAGGCCACGAGCTCGCGAGCCACGGTTACGGCCACCAGCGCGCCAGCGACCTGAGCCGCGAGGCGTTCAGCAACGACATCGAGTCGGCCAAGCGCATCCTCGAGGACATCGGCGGCGTGCCGGTTCAGGGCTACCGCGCACCCAGCTTTTCGATCGGAGCAGGCAACCTCTGGGCGTTCGAATGCCTCGCGCGCGCCGGCTACCGCTACAGCTCGAGCATCTATCCGATCCGCCACGACCACTACGGCATGCCCGACGCGCCGCGCTTCGCGCATCCGGTGTCGGACACGCTGATCGAGATTCCGGTGACGACCCTGCGCGCCTTCAATCGCAACTGGCCGTCGAGCGGCGGCGGCTACTTCCGCCTGCTGCCCTATGCCTGTTCGCGCTGGCTGCTGCGGCGGGTCAATGCCGGCGACCGGCAGGCGGCGATCTTCTACTTCCATCCGTGGGAGATCGACCCGGAGCAGCCGCGCATCCCCGGCATCGACGCGAAGACGCGGTTCCGTCACTACGTCAACATCGGCCGCACCGAGCATCGCCTGACGCAGTTGCTGCGCGACTTCCGCTGGGGCCGCATGGACGAGATCTTCCTCGCCCCGGCCCCGTCCGTCGCGGCGCACTGACCCTACCGCATGACGGTCGCAAGGCGCCTCTCGCCCGACGACGCCCGCACGGCTGCGGCGTGGGACGCGTTCGTGCTCGCCTGCCCCGACGCGACCTTCTTCCACCGTGCCGGCTGGCAAGACGTGATCCGCCGGGTGTTCCGCCACGACACCTATTTCCTCTACGCGCAGGACGCCGCCGGCGCGATCACCGCGGTGCTGCCGCTCGCGCACGTCAAGAGCCTGTTGTTCGGCAATGCGCTCGTGAGCCTGCCGTTCGCGGTCTACGGCGGCGTTGCGGCCTCCGACCCCGATGCCGCTGCGGCGCTCGAAGACGAGGCGCAGCGCATCGCGCAACGCCTCGGCACCGAGCACCTCGAGCTGCGCCACATCGCGGCGCGCCACACCGACTGGCCGACGCAGGACCTCTACGTCACCTTCCGCAAGGAGATCCTGCCGGACGAGGAAGCCAACATGCTGGCGATCCCGCGCAAGCAGCGCGCGATGGTCCGCAAGGGCATCAAGAACGGCCTGACGAGCGCGGTCGACAGCGACGTCGAGCGCTTCTTTGCCCTCTATGCCGACAACGTGCACCGCCACGGCACGCCGGCGATGCCGAAGCGCTACTTCCAGGCGCTGCTCGAAACCTTCGGACCCGATGCCGAGGTAATGACGGTGTGCGGGCCGGACGGCCGGCCGCTGTCCGGCGTGCTGAGCTTCTATTTCCGCGACGAGGTACTGCCCTACTACGCCGGCGATGCCGAGGCCGCGCGCGACTTCGCCGCCAACGACTACAAGTACTGGGAGCTGATGCGGCGCGCCTGCGCCCGCGGCCTGAAGACCTTCGACTACGGGCGCAGCAAGCAGGGCACGGGGTCTTATTCGTTCAAGAGGAACTGGGGCTTCGAGCCGACGCCGCTGCACTACGAATACCGCCTCTACAAGCGCGACGCGGTACCGCAGAACAATCCGGCCAACGCCAAGTACAAGCTGCTGATCGAGACCTGGCGGCGGCTGCCGATCGGCGTCGCGAACTGGCTCGGGCCCTTCGTCGTGCGCAGTCTCGGATGAGCGCCGTCATGAAATCCCGCCTGCCCGCGCAGTGGTCGGCGGTCCTGCCGGCCCTCGCGCTGCTGCTCGCCGGCGTGCTGTGGGTGTACCGCGATACCGCCGTCGCGATGGTCTCGATCTGGTACCGCTCGGGCACCTTCGCGCATGCGTTCACGGTCCCGCCCATCGTCGCCTGGCTGATCTGGCGCCAGCGCCGCGAGCTCGCCGCGCAGACGCCGCGGCCGAGCGCCTGGGCGCTGCTGCCCATCCTCTGCGCCGCGCTGATCTGGCTGCTCGGCGACCTCGCCGAAGCCAATGCGGTGACGCAGCTCGCCTTCACCGCGATGCTGGTGCTCGCGGTCCTCGCGGTCCTCGGACCGGCCGCGACGCGCACGATGCTGTTCCCGCTCGGCTTCCTGTTCTTCGCGGTGCCGATCGGCGAGTTCCTGCTGCCGTACTTCATGGAGTGGACCGCCGACTTCACGGTCATCGCGCTGCGCCTGTCGGGCATTCCGGTGTACCGCGAAGGCCTGCAGTTCGTGATCCCGTCCGGCAACTGGTCGGTCGTCGAAGCATGCAGCGGCATCCGCTACCTGATCGCGTCGTTGATGGTCGGCGTGCTGTTCGCCTACCTGAACTACCGGTCGCTGCGCCGCAGGCTCATCTTCGTCGGCGTGTCCATTCTGGTGCCGGTCGTCGCCAACTGGGCGCGCGCCTACCTGATCGTGCTGCTCGGTCACGTGTCCGGCAACCGGCTCGCGGTCGGCGCCGACCACCTGATCTACGGCTGGGTCTTTTTCGGCATCGTCATCACGCTGATGTTCATGATCGGTGCGCGCTGGACCGAGACCGCGACGCCCGAGTCCGCCGCCGCGCCGGCACGCCCGCTGCCGCCGGCGCCCGGCCCGGTGCTGTGGGCCGTCGCCGCTGCGGCCTGCGTGCTCGCGTTCGCGCCGCGCCTGGCGCTCAGCTGGGTCGACGCGGGCGATCGCGCCGGCGCACCGAAGCTGGCCTTGCCCGATCGCCTCGACGACGGCTGGGCCGCCTCGACGCAATCGATCGCCGACTGGAAGCCGTCGTTCCACGGCGCCGCCGCCGAGACGACGCGCCGCTACGAGCGGCACGGCCAGGCCGTCGCCGTCTATGCCGCCTACTACCGCCATCAGGACGATGCGCACAAGCTCATCAGCTCCGACAACGTGCTGGTGCCGTCGCGCGGTTCGGACTGGGCGCAAGTCGAAGCAGGCACGCGCGACCTGACGACCGACGACGGCCGGATCGTCGTGCGCACCGCGCATCTGCGCGGTTCGTCGCACCCCGGTGAGGCCGCGACGACGCGCCTGCTGACGCGCCAGCTCTACTGGATCAACGGCCGCTGGACCGCCAGCGACGGCTGGGCCAAGGCCTACGGCGCGCTGCTGCGCCTCGTCGGACGCGGCGACGATGCCGCCGTGATCGTGATCTATGCCATCGACGAGCCCGGCGCCGACGACCGGCTCGATGCCTTCCTGCGTGCGAACCTTCACGCGCTGGAGGCAGATCTTGCACGGGTGCGGGATGGGCGCTGAGCGGCAGGCATCGAATACTCGCGCGTTCGCGCGCATTGGTTTCGAGATACAGGAGCAGTGAAAATGAACAGCGTTGCAGTCGTCGGCCTCGGCTATGTCGGGCTTCCGCTCGTGGTCGCCTTCGGCCGGCAGATGCGCACGATCGGTTTCGACATCGCCGAAGCCAAGGTCGAAGCCTGCCGGCGCGGCACCGACCCGTCGCGCGAGCTGACCGACGCCGAGGTCCAGGCCGCGACGCATGCGGTCTACACGTCCGATCCGCAGATGCTCGGCGAGGCCGACATCATCATCGTCGCCGTGCCGACGCCGGTCGACGATGCGCACATCCCCGATTTCCGGCCGCTCGTCGGCTCGAGCATCAGCGTCGGCCGCCACATGAAGAAGGGCGCGATCGTCGTCTACGAATCGACCGTCTATCCGGGCGCCACCGAAGAGGTCTGCATCCCGGTGCTCGAGCGCGAATCGGGCCTCGAGTGGAAGACCGACTTCTTCGTCGGCTATTCGCCCGAGCGCATCAACCCGGGCGACAAGGAGCACACGCTGACGCGCATCCTGAAGATCGTCTCGGGCGACACGCCGGCGACGCTCGCGCAGGTGGCCGCGCTCTACGAGAAGATCATCGTCCCCGGCGTGCACCGCGCGTCGTCGATCAAGGCCGCCGAGGCCGCCAAGGTCATCGAGAACACCCAGCGCGACCTCAACATCGCGCTGATGAACGAGCTGTCGATCATCTTCGACAAGATCGGCATCGACACGTCCGAAGTGCTCGAGGCTGCCGGCACCAAGTGGAACTTCCTGAAGTTCCGGCCCGGACTCGTCGGCGGCCACTGCATCGGCGTCGATCCCTACTACCTGACCTACAAGGCCGACAAGCTCGGCTACCACCCGCAGGTGATCCTGGCGGGCCGGCGCATCAACGACAGCATGGGCAAGTTCATCGCCGAGCAGACGATCAAGCAGATGATCGCGGCCGGCAGCCCGATCAAGGGCGCCGTCGTCAACGTGCTCGGGCTGACCTTCAAGGAGAACTGCGGCGACCTGCGCAACTCCAAGGTCGTCGACGTGATCCATGAGCTCGAAAGCTACGGCGTCCGGGTCTGCGTGACCGATCCGCAGGCCGATACCGTCGAGGCGATGCACGAGTATGGCGTCGAGCTGCTGTCGTGGGATGCGCTGCCGCGCGCCGACGCGATCGTGGCCGCTGTCGCGCATCGCGAATACGCCGCGCTGACGGCATCCGACTTCGGCGCCAAGCTGACGCCGGCGGGGGTGTTCATCGACGTGAAGGCCGCGTTCGACGCAGAGGCGTTGCGCGCCGCCGGTCACCGTGTCTGGCGGCTCTGAGTCGCCGGAGCGAAGTCGCCTCATATGAAATTGCGCAGCGCAGGCGACTCGGCTCAGGGGCTCTCCAGCGCGGCGCGTAGTGAATTCCTCTCGGCCCCTGACCCGCGTCGCATCGTCGTCTACACCGCCGACCTGTCGTCGCATGCGGTGGCGCGAGGCATTGCCGAGATCGACGATGCCTTGCCGGGCCTCGAGTGGCTGGTCGTCGTGCATGCGCCGAAGAAGCCGCTGCCGGTGCTGCTGCGCAACCAGCGCCTCAACCTGAAGCGCAACGGCTGGCGCTGGATCCCGTACCAGTTCAACGATGCGCTGCAACGCCTGCGATCGCCCGGCAGCCCGCGCCGGCATCGCAGCAGCATCGCCGCCGCGCTGTCGGCGCGGCCGAACGTGCGCGTCGAGCACGTCGCCGACATCCATGCCGAGTCGACGCTCGCCCGGGTGCGCGCGTTCGGCGCCGACCTCGGGCTGTCGCTCGCCGCGCCCATCCTGCGCCGCTCGCTGTTCGCGCTGCCGCGCCTGGGAACGCTGAACCTGCACAAGGGCCGGCTGCCCGACTACCGCGGCATGCCGCCCGCGTTCTGGGAGCTTTGGAACGACGAGGCCAGCGTCGGCTGCAGCGTGCACTGGGTCGACGACAAGCTCGACACGGGCGCGGTGGTGGCGCGTACCGACGTGCCGCGCGCCACCTACGCCACCTTGCGCGGGCTGCAGCTGCGCCTCGACGAGGTCGGCATCGAGCTGATGGGATCGGCCGTGGCAGCGGTCCTCGATGGCCGCGCGACCGCGGAACTGCAGCCCGCCGGCAGCGGCAGAACTTATCGCAAGCCGACGCTGCAGCAGGCTGCCGCGCTCGCCGGCAAGCTCGACCGATTGCAGCCGGCCGCCGGCACGGCGGTCCAGCGCTACGCCAAGGACCGCGCGCTCGGCCTCGGCTTCCAGTTCGCACGCCGAGCCGCACCGCGCCTGGCCGCGCCGCGCATCACGGTGCTGCTGTACCACCGCGTCAGCGACGACGCGCGCGACAACCTGACCGTCGGCGTCGAGCAGTTCGATCGTCAGATGCGGCTCGTCGCCGAGCATTGCGACGTGCTGTCGATCGAGGAGGTGCTCGCGACCGAGACCGTTCGGCGCTCGAAGCGCCCGGTCGTCGCCATCACCTTCGACGACGGCTACCGCGACAACTTCCTGCATGCCGCGCCCATCCTGCGCCGCCACGACCTGCCGGCGGCGTTCTTCGTCTCGACCGGCATCATCGACCGCCGGGACCGCTTCCCGCACGACATCGCGCGCGGCAACGCCGCCATCCCGCTGCTCGGCTGGGACGACCTGCGGGCGATGCGGCGCTGGGGCTACACGATAGGCTCGCACACCGCCAACCACATCGATTGCGCGTCGGAGCCGGAAGATCGCGTGCGCGCCGAACTGGCGGAATCGCGCGACCGGCTGCGCGCCGAGCTCGGCGTCACCGAGCCCATCTTCGCCTACCCGTACGGCGGCCGCGAGCACATGACGCCGCAGCGCCTCGAACTCGTCCGCGAGGCCGGCTACGTCGGCTGCCTGGCGGCCTACGGCGGCACCAACATCGGACGCGTAGACCGCTACAACGTCCTGCGGCGCGGCATCCAGTGGGCGTTCTCCGACAACGCCTTCCTTTTCGAATGCCTCGGGCTCCGCTGATGGCCGCATCCCCTCCGCCGCTAATCCTGCACGTTATCCACCACTTGGTCATCGGGGGCATGGAGAACGGCGTCGTCAACCTGATCAACCACATGCCGGCGACGCGCTACCGCCATGCCGTGGCCTGCATCGAGGACTACTCCGAGTTCCGCCGGCGCATCGCGTCGCCCGACGTCGAGGTGATCGCGCTGAACCGCTCGCGCATCGGCACGACGCGGCTGCGCCTCGAGCTGTTCAAGCTGTGCCGCCGGATGCGGCCGGCGATCGTGCACACGCGCAACCTGTCGGGCCTGGATGCGCTGATGCCGGCGCGCCTGGCCGGCGGCGCACGCAACGTGCACAGCGAGCACGGCTGGGACGTCGACAACCTCGACGGGCGGCGCTGGAAGCCGGCACTGCTGCGGCGCCTGCACGCTCCGTTCGTCGACCGCTACATCACGGTGTCGAAGGACCTGGAGCGTTTCCTCGTCCAGCGCATCGGCATCCGCGGCTCGCGCATCACGCAGATCTACAACGGCGTCGACACGGCGCGCTTCACGCCCGAACGCACCGACGCCGCGTTGCCCGAATCATTCCGCGGCGACCACCTGATCCGCATCGGCAGCATCGGCCGACTCGAGCCGGTGAAGGACTTGCCGACCCTGCTGCGCGCGTTCGCGGCGCTGCTTGCGCACGATCCGGCGCTGCGCGAGCAGGCGCGGCTCGTGATCGTCGGTGACGGACCGCAGGCCGCGCCGCTGCGCGCGCTGGCCGACGAGCTCGGCATCGCCAGGCTGATCTGGTTCAGCGGCGCGATCGACTACGTGCCGGCGGTGCTGCGCGCGCTCGACGTGTTCGTGCTGCCGTCGCTCAACGAAGGCATCTCGAACACGCTGCTCGAGGCGATGGCGGCCGGCCTGCCGGTCGTCGCCAGCGCCGTCGGCGGCAACGTGGAACTGGTCGAGGACGGCTGCTGGGGCCGGCTCTTCCCGTCCGGCGACGTCGCGGCGCTCGAACGGCATCTGTCGGCCTACGCCGTCAGCACCGGCTTGCGCCGTGCGCACGCCGCGGCCGGTCGCCAGGCGGCGATCGACCGCTACAGCCTGCAGGCGATGGTCGGCAGCTACCTACAAACCTATGACGACGTGTTGGCCGGACGCTGATCGCCGCACCGCCGAGCGTGGCATATGCCGCCCCGCACGCGATTGCGTGGCGCCGCGCACCCTGCGCCGTCATGGGTGCGAAGTAAACTCGACCGGCCCTGCCCTGGGCCGCGCCTGAGGACTCATAGCCATGTGCGGAATCACCGGTATCTTCGACACCCGCGGCCAGCGCTCGATCGACCCGAACGTGCTGAAGCGGATGAACGACTCGCAGCAGCACCGCGGGCCGGACGAAGGCAGCGTACACCTCGAGCCGGGCGTCGGCCTCGGCCACCGGCGGCTGTCGATCATCGACGTCGCGACCGGTCAGCAGCCGCTCTTCAACGAGGACGGCTCGGTCGTCATCGTCTACAACGGCGAGATCTACAACTACCAGTCGCTGATCCCCGAGCTGCAGGCGCTCGGCCACGTGTTCCATACGCGCAGCGACACCGAGGTCGTCGTGCATGCCTGGGAAGCCTGGGGCGAGGATTGCGTGAAGCGCTTCCGCGGCATGTTCGCGTTCGCGCTCTGGGACCGCAACCGGCAGACCTTCTTCATGGGGCGCGACCGCCTCGCGGTCAAGCCGATGTACTACGCGCTGCTCGACGACGGCATGCTGCTGTTCGGCTCCGAGCTCAAGTCGCTGATGGCGCACGGCCGGCTGAAGCGCGACATCGATCCGCTCGCGATCGAGGAGTATTTCGCGTTCGGCTACGTCGCCGAGCCGCGCACCATCTTCCGTCAGGCGGCGAAGCTGTCGCCCGGCCACACGCTGACGATCCGCCGCGGCCAGCCGATTCCCGAGCCCAAGCCCTACTGGGACGTGCGCTTCACGCTCGACAGCAGGATCGGCGTCGAGGACGCCTGCATCGAGCTGCAGCGGCGCCTCACCGAATCGGTGAGGCTGCGGCTGATCTCCGAAGTGCCGCTCGGTGCCTTCCTGTCCGGCGGCGTCGATTCGAGCGCGGTCGTCGCGACGATGGCGGGCGTGACGAACGGACCGGTCAACACCTGCTCGATCGCGTTCGACGATCCGAAGTTCGACGAGGCGAGGTTCGCGCAGACGGTCGCCGACCGCTACCGCACCGACCACTACGTCGAGACGGTGCGCACCGACGACTTCGAGCTGATCGACACGCTCGCCCATCTCTACGACGAGCCGTACGCCGACAGCTCGGCGATGCCGACCTACCGCGTCAGCCAGCTCGCGCGCAAGCGCGTCACGGTCGCGCTGTCGGGCGACGGCGGCGACGAGACCTTCGGCGGCTACCGGCGGTATCGCCTGCACCTGATGGAGGAGCGCATGCGCAGCGCCCTGCCGCATGCGGTGCGCCAGCCGCTGTTCGGCCTGCTCGGCCGCATCTATCCGAAGGCCGACTGGGCACCGCGCGTGTTCCGTGCCAAGACCACGTTCGAAGGGATGGCGCGCACCGCCGTCGAGGCGTACTGTCATTCGATGCAGATCCTGCGCGCGCCGATGCGCCGGCAGCTCTTCAGCACGCGGCTGAAGCACGAGCTCGGCGGCTACGACGCCCAGGAGGTGTTCGACCGCCACGCCGCCGCCGCCGACACCGACGATCCGCTCGCGCTGATCCAGTACCTCGACCTCAAGACCTACCTCGTCGGCGACATCAACACCAAGGTCGACCGCGCCTCGATGGCGCATTCGCTCGAGGTGCGCGAGCCGCTGATGGACCACGAGCTCGTCGAGTGGATGGCGACCCTGCCGTCGTCGATGAAGGTGCGCGGCCAGGAAGGCAAGTTCCTGCTGAAGAAGGCGATGGAGCCGCACCTCTCGCACGACATCCTGTACCGGCCGAAGATGGGCTTCGCGGTGCCGCTGGCGCGCTGGTTCCGCGGGCCGCTGCGCGAGCGCGTGCGCAGCACGTTGCTGGGCGATCGCCTCGCCGAGACCGGCTGGTTCAACCGCGACTACCTGAGCCACCTCGTCGATGCGCACCAGTCGGGCGCGCGCGACTACAGCGCGCCGATCTGGACGATGATGATGTTCGACGCCTTCCTGCGCAACGTGGTCGACGGGTCGACACCGCGCGCCGCCGCGGTAGAGCGCGACGAGGCGCTGGCGTGACCTTGCGCGTCCTGCATGTCCTCGACCACTCGCTGCCGCTGCACAGCGGGTACACGTTCCGCACGCTCGCGATCCTGCGCGAGCAGCGCGCGCTCGGCTGGCAGACGTTCCAGCTGACGACGCCCAAGCAGGGCGCGACGTCGACCTTGAAGGAAGACGTCGACGGCTGGACCTTCCACCGTACGCCGAGCACCGAGGGCCAGGGCATGCTGGCGCAGATGCGGCTGACCGCGCGCCGCCTGGCCGCGCTGGCGCGCGAGACCTCGGCCGACATCGTCCATGCCCACTCGCCGGTGCTCAACGCGCTGCCGGCGCTCTGGGTGCGCCGCCAGCTCAAGGTGCCGCTGGTCTACGAGATGCGCGCGTCGTGGGAAGACGCCGCCGTAGACCACGGCACGACGACCGAAGGCAGCGTGCGCTACCGCGCGTCGCGCGCGCTCGAGAGCTACGCGCTGAAGCGCGCCGACCAGGTGACGACGATCTGCGAAGGCCTGCGCGGCGACATCGCGATCCGCGGCGTGCCGGACGAGCGCATCACGGTGATCCCGAACGCGGTCGACGTCGCGTCGTTCCGCTTCGGCGTCGAGGCCGATCCGGAACTGCGCCGCTCGCTCGGGCTCGACGGCGCGACGGTGCTCGGCTTCGCCGGCTCGTTCTACGGCTACGAAGGCCTCGCGCTGCTGATCGAGGCGGCGCGCCGGATGCTGCCGCGCCATCCGAACCTGCGCGTGCTGCTGGTCGGCGGCGGGCCGCAGGAGGCCAACCTGAAGGCGCAGGTCGCATCGGCCGGCCTCGGGGACCGCGTGATCTTCACCGGCCGCGTGCCGCACGACCAGGTGCAGCGCTACTACGAGCTGATCGACGTGCTCGCCTATCCGCGCCTCGGCATCCGGCTCACCGAACTCGTGACGCCGCTGAAGCCGCTCGAGGCGATGGCGCAGGGACGCATGCTGGTCGCGTCCGACGTCGGCGGCCACCGCGAGCTGATCCGTCACGGCGAGACCGGCTTCCTGTTCAAGGCCGGCGACGCGACAGCGCTCGCCCAGGTGCTCGACGACGTGCTCGCGCGCCGCGCGCTGTGGCCCGACGTGCGCCATCAGGCGCGTCGCTTCGTCGAGCAGGAGCGCACCTGGGCGCGCAGCGTCGCGCGCTACCGCGACGTCTATGCGCGCGCGCTGCAGGCCTATCGCCGCGACGGCCGGCCGCAGATCACCACCGAGGGCACCTGACGATGTGCGGCATCCATGGCATCCATCGCTTCGACGGCGCGCCGGTCGAGCCGCGCGAGCTCAGCGCGATGGGCAACGTCACGCGGCACCGCGGCCCCGACGACGAAGGCATGCACATCGACGGCGCCTGCGGCATCGCGATGCGCCGGCTGTCGATCATCGACCTGTCGGGCGGGCATCAGCCGCTCAGCAACGCCGACGGCACGCTCTGGCTGGTCTGCAACGGCGAGATCTACAACTACCGCGAGCTGCGCGCCGAGCTGATCGCCAAGGGCTACCGCTTCAAGACCGGCTCCGACTCCGAAGTCCTGCTGCACCTGTACGACGCCGAAGGCGATGCCTTCGTGCACCGGCTGAACGGCATGTTCGACTTCGCGCTGTGGGACGCGCGCCGCAAGCGCCTGCTGATCGGCCGCGACCGCATCGGCGTGAAGCCGCTCTACGTGATACAGGACGCCAAGCGGCTCGCGTTCGCGACCGAGGCGAAGGCGCTGCTCGCGCTGCCCGGCGTCCGCGCCGAGCTCGATACCGACGTGCTGCCGAGCTACCTGCACCTCGGCTACGTCGCCGCGCCGGGCTGCATCTTCAAGGGCATCAGGAAGCTGCCGCCGGCGACCTTGCTGTCGGTCGAGAACGGCCACGTCCGCGAATGGCGCTACTGGCGTCTGCCGTCGGTGATCGAGCGCGACGCCGGCGAGCGCGAATGGATAGACCGCGTGCGCGCCCAGCTCGAGGAGTCGGTGCACATGCAGATGGTGAGCGACGTGCCGATCGGCGCGTTCCTCTCCGGCGGCGTCGATTCGAGCGCGGTCGTCGGCTACATGGCGCGCCATTCGTCGCAGCCGATCCGCACCTATTCGATCGGCTTCGAAGGCGGCGCGGCCGAGACGCTCTACAACGAGCTGCCGTATGCGCGCAAGGTCGCCGAGCTGTTCGGCACGCAGCACCGCGAGATCGTCGTGAAGCCCGACGTCGTGTCGCTGCTGCCCAAGCTGATGTGGCACATGGACGAGCCGCTCAGCGACACCGCGTTCATCACGACCTACCTCGTCTCGCAGTTCGCGCGCGAGGACGTCAAGGTGATCCTGTCGGGCGTCGGCGGCGACGAGCTGTTCGGCGGCTACCGGCGCTACCTCGGCGGCCACTACGCCCAGCAGCTGCAGCGGCTGCCGGGCTGGATGCGGCGCGGCGTCGCGGTCGCGGCCGAGAAGCTGCCGGCCGATCGGCATTCGGGCCTGCTCAACACCCTGCGCCTTGCCAAGGGCTTCATCGCGACGGCCGAGCTCGATGCCGACGAGCGCTACCGCAGCTACCTGCAGGTGCTCGACCGCGCGACCGCGGCGTCGCTGCTGCGCGATCCGCGCGCGCAGGCGGCGGATCCGCTGCTGAACGCCTTCCGTGAAGCCGGCACGCAGGACGAGCTGAACCGCATGTTCGCGGTCGATGCAGAGACGCAACTGCCCGACGACCTCTTGCTGCTCACCGACAAGATGAGCATGGCGGTCTCGCTCGAATGCCGCGTGCCGCTGCTCGACCACCAGCTCGTCGAACTGAGCGCCGCGATGCCGGCCGCGATCAAGGTACGCGGCGGCCGCCTGAAGCACGTGATGAAGGAATCGCTCGCCGGCCTCTTGCCGCCCGACATCCTCGACCGCAAGAAGCGCGGCTTCGGCACGCCGATGGGCGCATGGCTGAAGAAGGAGCTCGCGCCGCTGCTGCGCACCCTGCTCGCGCCGAAGACGGTGCGGGCGCGCGGCCTGTTCCGCCAGGACGTGATCGACCGCCTCGTCGCCGACCACCAGCAGAGCCGCAGCGACGGCACCGATGCGCTGCTCTCGCTGATGAACCTCGAAGTCTGGAGCCGCATCTACCTCGATCGCCGCGAACCCGATGACGTCGCCGCCGAGCTGAAGGAAGCGGTCGCGTGAACATCCTGTACGTCTGCCACCGTTTCCCGTTCCCGCCGAAGCGCGGCGGGAAGATCCGGCCGTTCAACATGATCCGGCACCTGACCGCCCAGGGTCATCGCGTCACGGTCTGCTCGCTGGTGCGTTCGGACGTCGAGGCCGAAGAGGCGCGCGGCATAGGCTCGCACTGCGCCGACTTCGAGATGGCGCGCGTGCACGACCCGGTGCAGGCGCTGCGCATGGTCGCGCGGCTGCCGCTGACGACGCCGTCGTCGATGGGCTACTTCCATTCGGCCGACCTCGCGCGCCGCATCCGTGCGCGCCTGGCCGAGCGGCGCTACGACCTGATCTTCGTGCACTGCTCGTCGGTCGCGCAGTACGTCGAGCATGTCGAAGGCATACCGAAGATCCTCGACTTCGGCGACATGGACTCGCAGAAGTGGCTGGAGTACGCCCACTACAAGCCCTTCCCGCTGTCGCTCGGCTACCGGCTCGAAGGCCTGAAGATGCTGGCCGCCGAGAAGCGCCTGGCGCGGCGCTTCCACCTCTGCACCGCGACGACGCGCGCCGAGTGGCAGACGCTCGAGGACTACGGCACGGGTGCCGCGACCGACTGGTTCCCGAACGGGGTCGACTCGTCGTTCTTCGCGCCCGACGGCGAGGGCTACGACGCCGACATGCTCAGCTTCATCGGCCGCATGGACTACTACCCGAACCAGGAGTGCATGCAGCGCTTCTGCGCGCAGGTCTGGCCGCTGCTGAAGGCGCGGCGCCCGTCGCTGAAGCTCGTCATCGTCGGCGCCGACCCGTCGCCGGCGATCCGCGCCCTCGGCGAGCTGCCCGGCGTCAGCGTCACCGGCACGGTGCCCGACGTGCGGCCGCTGATCCGCCGCTCGGCGTTGATGGTCGCGCCGCTCGCGATCGCCCGCGGCACGCAGAACAAGATCCTCGAAGCGATGGCGATGGGCGTGCCGGTCGTCACGAGCAGCGCCGCGGCGGGCGGGGTGGATGCGCAAGCCGTGAAGCATTTCCTGGTTGCCGATACGCCCGACGAGACCGCAGCCGCTATCCTTCGCGTCGTCGAAAACGCGGCCGAACGTCAACGCCTGGCCGCGGCCGGCCGCGAACGCATGCTGACCCAGCACGCCTGGCCCCATTCGATGCAGCGGCTCGATCGCATCATCGAGCGCTGCATGACCTCCCACGCACAGGCTTGCGCCTACGGGTCGCAGGCGCAGGCACTTCCTTGAGCCGGCTTCCTCGAGTCGTTCAGCCCGCATGAACATCAGCATCTTTGGACTCGGCTACGTCGGTGCCGTCTCGCTCGCCTGCCTCGGCCGCGACGGCCATGACGTGATCGGCGTCGACATCGACCCCGCCAAGCTCGACCTGATCCGCGCCGGCAAGACGCCGGTCGTCGAGGAAGGCATGGTCGAGCTGATGGAGCGCGTCGCCGCGAGCGGCCGCGTCACGGTGACGACCGACGTCGGCCGCGCGGTACGCGACAGCGAGATCTCGCTGGTCTGCGTCGGCACGCCATCGGCCGCCAACGGCAGCCAGGACCAGGGCGCGGTGCTGCGCCTGGCCGAAGCGATGGGCCGCGCGATCGCCGAGAAGAGCGAGCCGCACGTCGTCGTGTTCCGCTCGACCCTCGTGCCCGGCACCGTCGAGGACGTGCTGCGCCCGATCATCGAGCGCACGTCGGGCAAGCGCGACGGCGAGGGCTTCTTCCTTTGCTTCCAGCCCGAGTTCCTGCGCGAAGGCTCGTCGATCCGCGACTACGACAAGCCGCCGTTCACGATCGTCGGCGCCAACCATGCGCAGCCCGCCGAGCGCCTGCGGGCGCTGTTCGGCCACCTGCCGGCCAAGTTCATCCGGACCTCGGTGCGCGCCGCCGAGATGATGAAGTACTGCTGCAACAACTTCCATGCGCTGAAGATCACCTTCGCGAACGAGACCGCGCGCCTTTGCGACGCGCTCGGCGTCGACGCCTTCGAGGTGATGGACCTGGTCTGCCAGGACACGCAGCTCAACATCTCGCGCGCGTATCTCAAGCCCGGCTTCGCGTTCGGCGGCTCCTGCCTGCCGAAGGACCTGCGCGCGACGACGCACCTCGCGAAGATGCACGACGTCGAGATCCCGATGCTGGCTTCGATCATGCCGTCGAACCAGCGCCATCTCGACCTCGCGCTGCAGCGCATCCTCGCGCTCGGCAAGCGCCGCATCGGCTTCATCGGGCTGTCGTTCAAGAGCGGCACCGACGACCTGCGCGAGAGCCCTTTGGTCACGCTCGCCGAGCAGCTGATCGGCAAGGGCATGGAGCTTGCGGTCTACGACCCCGAGGTGCTGCTGTCGCGCCTGCTCGGCGCCAACCGCAGCTTCATCGAGCGCCACCTGCCGCACATCGGCCGGATGCTGCAGCCGGAGATCGCGACCGTGATCGCCGACTCCGACGTGCTGGTCGTCGGACTCGGCGACAAGGCGATCGTCGATGCGCTGGCTGCGCACGGCCGCACCGACCAGACCGTGATCGACCTGATCGGCTTGGGCGACACCGCCGGCGTGCCGGCCTCGGTCGAAGGCCTGTGCTGGTGACACGCGGGACGGGGCAGCGGTGAACAACGGCTTCGAAGGCCTGCGCATCGGCCTGGTCGGCCCGCTCGCGCCGCCCGCCGGCGGCATGGCGAACCAGACGCGCCAGCTCGCCGAGCTGCTGCGCGGCGCGCAGGCCACCGTCGTGATGGTGCAGTCGAACCGTCCCTACGCGCCCGCCTGGGTCGGCCGCTGGCCGGGCGTCCGCGCGCTGTTCCGTCTCGTGCCGTATCTGTTCGCGCTGTGGCGCGCCGCGGCGCGCAGCGACCTGTTCCATGTGATGGCCAATTCGGGCTGGGCCTGGCACCTGTTCTCGACGCCGGCGATCTGGATCGCGCGGGCGCGCGCCGTGCCGGTCGTCGTGAACTACCGGGGCGGCGAGGCGGCGAGCTTCCTGCAACGCTCGGCCGCGATAGTCCGGTGGTCGATGCGGCGCACCGCGCGGCTCGCCGTGCCGTCGGCCTTCCTCGAGCAGGTCTTCGGCCGCCACGGCATGCATGCGGTGATCGTGCCCAACGTCATCGACCTCGGCCACTTCCGCCCGCACGACGCCGGCGAGCGCCCGGCGCGCCACGTCGTCGTCGCGCGCAACCTCGAGGCGATCTACGACAACGCCACCGCGCTGCGCGCGCTCGCGCTGGTGCGCCGGCGCTGTCCCGATGCGCACATGACGATCGCCGGCAGCGGCCCCGAAGCCGCACGGCTGCAGGCGCTCGCCGCCGAGCTCGGCCTCGCGGACTGCGTGCGCTTCACCGGCCGGCTCGACCGCGACGGCATGGCCGCGCTCTACCGCGACGCCGATCTCTGCGTCAATCCGAGCCGCGTCGACAACATGCCGAACTCGCTGCTCGAAGCGATGGCGAGCGGCGTGCCCGTCGTCAGCACCAACGTCGGCGGCGTGCCGTTCATCGTGCAGGACCGCGTCAGCGCGCTGCTCGTCGCGTCGGGCGATCCGGATGCGATGGCCGATGCGCTCGTCACGCTGATCGAAGACCGCTCGATGCGCCGGCGTCTCGCCGCCGCGGCGCTGCGCGAGGTCGAGCGCTACTCCTGGACGCGCGTCGCGCCGGTGCTGGCGGATGTCTACCGCAACGCGCTCGCGCGCGCACGCGCCTGAGCCCGAGAGGCTGAGCGGCCGGCCATGTACACGCGCTTCATATCCTCCGTCGTCTTTCCGCTGCACGAGCGGCTGAAGGGCCATGCGAGCGTCGCGCGGCGACGCGAGCTCGAGGCGACGCAATGGTGGCCGGCGGCGCGCATCGCCGCGCAGACCGATGCGCGCCTCGGCTCCTTCGTGCGCCGCGCCGCCGCGCAGGTGCCGTACTACCGCGACCTGTTCGCGGCCCAGCGCATCGATCCGCGCTCGATCCGCAGCGTCGCCGACCTCGCCCAGCTGCCGTTCCTGACCAAGGCCGCGATCCGCGCGAACACCGAAGCGCTGAAGCGCCTGGGCGCCGGACCGCTGACGCGCTACAACACCGGCGGCTCGTCGGGCGAGCCGCTGGTCTTCTACTTCGGCAAGGACCGCGTGAGCCACGACGTCGCCGCGAAGTGGCGCGCGACGCGTTGGTGGGGCGTCGACATCGGCGATCCCGAGGCGGTGGTCTGGGGCTCGCCGATCGAGCTCGGCGCGCAGGACTATGTCCGCCGGGTGCGCGACAAGCTGATGCGCACCGAACTGCTGCCGGCGTTCGAGATGTCGGAACGCAAGCTCGACGGCTTCATCGCGCACCTGCAGCGCCAGCGGCCGAAGATGCTGTTCGGCTATCCGTCGGCGTTGACCCACATCGCGCGCCATGCCGCGCAGCGCGGCGTCGCGCTGAGCGACATCGGCATCAAGGTCGCGTTCGTCACGTCGGAGCGCCTCTACGACGAGCAGCGCGAGACGATCTCGCGCGCCTTCGGCTGCAAGGTCGCCAACGGCTACGGCGGCCGCGACGCCGGCTTCATCGCCCACGAATGCCCGGCCGGCGGCATGCACCTGTCGGCCGAGGACATCGTCGTCGAGCTGGTCGATGCCGACGGCCGCCGCGTGCCCGACGGCGTGCCGGGCGAGATCGTCGTGACGCACCTCGCGACGCGCGACTTCCCGTTCATCCGCTACCGCACCGGCGACGTCGCGGTGCGCGACGACCGCACCTGCCCGTGCGGCCGCGGCCTGCCGCTGCTGCGCGAGATCCAGGGGCGCACGACCGACTTCGTCGTCGCCGCGGACGGCACCGTGATGCACGGCTTGGCGCTGATCTACCTGATCCGCGACCTGCCCGGCGTGCGCTCGTTCAAGGTGGTGCAGGAAAGCCGCCAGCGCACGACCGCGCTGATGGTCGTCGACGACAGCTTCGACCGCGCCCAGTCGAGCACGATCGAGGCCGGCTTCAAGCGCCGCCTGGGGGCATCGGTCGACGTGAACGTCGAATTCGTGGACGATATTCCGGCCGAGAAGTCGGGCAAGTTCCGCTACGTGGTTAGCCACGTCGCGGCCATGCCCTGAGAGGCTGAGAGGCCATCCGACATGCCCGCTCCGACCCCGCAAACGACCCCGCTCTGCGTTGCAAATGCTCGCCATAGCCCGAGCTATGGCTGCGCTTTGCGCCTTGATTGGGGCCGTTTGCGGGGCCGTCTCGGCCACGCCGGATGGCCCCTCAGCCTCTAACGGCCAGCCTCCGCGATGCGCGACATCATCGTCCTCACCCTCGTCTTCCTCGGCTCGGCCGCGGCGATCCGCCGGCCGTGGGTCGGCGTGATGCTGTGGACCTGGGTCAGCATCATGAACCCGCACCGCATGGCCTGGGGCATCGCCTACGGCGCGCCGGTGGCGGCCTGCGCGGCGATCTCGACCCTGGTCGGCATGCTCGTCACCAAGGACCGGCGCGAGTGGCCGTTCAAGGGCAGCCCGGTCGTCGTGCTCGCGGTGTTCATGCTCTGGATCACGCTGTCGTGGCTGAACGGCCTGGGCGTCAAGGACGACTACGAGCAGTGGGACAAGGTCATGAAGATCGACTTCATGATCCTCGTCGGCCTGTCGCTGTTGCACAGCAAGAAGCAGATCTATGCGCTCGCGTGGGTGGCGATCGGATCGATGGGGATACTCGGCCTGAAAGGCGGCATCTTCACGATCGCCGGCGGCGGCACGCAGCGCGTCTGGGGCCCGCCCGGCTCGTTCATCGAGGACAACAACGAGTTCGGCCTGGCGCTGACGATGACGATCCCGATGCTGCGCTTCCTGCAGATGCAGCTCCAGGGCTTCTGGAAGCGCCAGGGGCTGACGTTGACGATGCTGCTGTGCGCCGCCGCGGCGCTCGGCACGCAGTCGCGCGGCACCCTGCTCGCGATATCGGCGATGGCGCTGGTGCTGTGGTGGCGCGGCCGCAACCGCCTCGTCGGCGGCATCATCATCTTCACCAGCGCACTCGCGCTCGTCGCCTTCATGCCGTCGACCTGGACGCAGCGCATGAACACGATCGAGACCTACCAGGACGACGGCTCGGCGCTCGGCCGGATCGGTGCCTGGTCGAACGCCTGGAATCTCGCGTTCCACTATCCGCTCGGCGTCGGCTTCAACGCGGCGCGCCAGGAGCTCTTCGACCGTTATTCGAGCATGCCCGAGGTGGGCGCGCGCGCCGCGCACAGCATCTACTTCCAGATCCTCGGGAACCACGGCTTCATCGGCCTCGGACTCTTCCTGCTGCTGTGGCTCTTGACCTGGACCACCGCCGGCTGGCTGCGCACGCGCGGCGGCCGAATACCGCAGACCAAGTGGTGCGCCGACCTCGGATCGATGATCCAGGTGTCGCTGGTCGGCTATTTCATCGGCGGCGCGTTCCTGAGCCTGGCCTATTTCGACCTGCCCTACGACATGATGATGCTCGCGGTGCTGGCGCGCCGCTGGATGATCGAGAAGGCGTGGGAGAAGGAGCCGGTCTATCGGCCGGGCTGGCGCACGATCCCGGGCCTTGCGACACCCACGCCGGCGCCGGCGGACGGCTGACCACGACGATGCTGAAGAGCCTCTTGACCCTCGCATCGCCCGGCCGCGCTTCCGGGCGGTTGTCCATCATCGACCTGCACCGCGTCGTGCCCGGGCCCGATCCGCTGTTCCTCGAAGCGATGGACGTCGCGCGCTTCGAGGCGCTGTGCCGCTGGCTGGCCGGGCTGTTCAACGTGCTGCCGCTCGACGAAGCGGCCGCGCGGCTGAAGGCCGGCACCTTGCCGCCGCGCGCGCTCGCGATCACCTTCGACGACGGCTATGCCGACAACCACGACGTCGCGCTGCCCATCCTGCAGCGCCACGGCCTGACCGCGACCTTCTTCATCTCGACCGGGTTCATCGACGGCGGCCGGATGTGGAACGACGGCATCATCGAGACGTTCCGCCTCTGCCCGGCCGACCGGCTCGACCTGCGCGACCTGCTCGACGACCCGGCCGCCGACTACACGCTGCACACCGCGCGCGAGCGCCGCACCTGGCTCGACGTGACGATAGGCAAGGTGAAGTACCGGCCGATCGCCGAACGGCTGGCGCTCGTGCAGCGCATCGCCGAACGCGCCCGCGTGCGGCTGCCCGACGACCTGATGATGACGCGCGCGCAGGTCGTCGCGCTGCGGCGAGCCGGCATGACGATAGGCGCGCACACGATGTCGCATCCGATCCTCGCGACCTTGAGCCGCGACGAGGCGAGCGCCGAGATCGACGGCAGCCGGCGCTGGCTCGAAGCGCTGCTCGACGAGCGCATCGGCCTGTTCGCCTATCCGAACGGCAAGCCGGGCGAGGACTACCACGACGAGACCGTCACGATCGTCAAGAGCCTGGGCTTCGATGCGGCCGTCTCGACCGATTGGGCCGCGGCGCACCGCTCGACCGATCCGCACCAGTTGCCGCGCTTCACGCCGTGGGACCGCACGCGCGCACGCTTTTGCGTGCGCATGGCGCGCAACCTGTGGCGCTCGCGCGCGCATGCGGCAGCGCGGACGACGCCCGCGCGCTATGCCCAGCCGCGCTCGGCATCCAACGAACACTGACGAAACCACGACCGGGGGAAACCATGGACACCACGCAACCGTCGCAAAGCAAGCCGTCCGACGCCTGGCCGGTGATGGTGCTCGCCTACAACGAGGAAGAAGGCATCGCCGCCGCGCTCGACAGCATCTTCGCGAGCGAGCCCGGCCAGAAGTTCGAGGTCTACGTGATGGCCAACGGCTGCACCGACCGCACCGAGGACATCGTGCGCGCCTACGGCAAGCAGCGCCCCGAGGTGCACCTCGTGTCGATCAAGCTCGGCGACAAGTGCAACGCCTGGAACGTCTTCATCCAGGAGACGGTGCCGACGTTCTGCCCGGGGCGTGACGTGTATTTCTTCACCTGCGGCGACGTGACGATCGTCCCCGGGTCATTGAGCGCGCTGGCCCGCGCGTTGCGCGAGGATCCCTATCCGCACGCCGCGTCGGCGCCGCCCGGCTCGGGCCGCAATGTCGAGCGTGATCGCCAAGGCCTCATCGAAGACCATGCGATCGTCGCCGGTCTCTACGCGCTGCGCGGCAGCTTCGTCGCGCGGCTGAAAGCCCTCGGCGTGCGCATCCCCTTGAACTTCGAAGGCGACGATGCGCTCATCGGCACGCTGGTGAAGTGGGACCTCGCGCCGTCGCCGCGCGAGATGGATGCGCTGCGCGTCAAGCCGGTCGAGGATTCGGCGTGGATCTTCGACTCGCTGTCGCTGCTGCGCTGGGACGACTGGCGCTTCTACTGGAAGCGCGCGGTCCGCTATGCGCGGCGCTACTACGAGTTCAAGCTGCTCGGCCCCGAGCTCAAGTCCAAGGGCCTCGCCGGGCTGCCGCGCGACATTCAGGATCTGTACCCGGGCGCGAAGATGCTGGCACTGCGCTGGCAGGGCATCTACACGATCACGAACTGGATCGCGCTGCGGCGCATGCGCCGGATCGGCGAAGCGCGCCGGGCTTGATGAACCGCGTCGAGGCGGTCGAGATGGCCACGTCCGCGGCGTCGCCGTCGAAGACCTACGTCGTCATCCTGAACTGGAACGGCTGGCGCGACACGATCGAATGCCTCGAGTCGGTGTTTCGGCTGCAGGGCGAACCATACGTCGCCGTGGTGTGCGACAACGCCTCGAGCGACGGCTCGATGGAGCACGTCGAACGCTGGGCACGCGGCGAGGTCGCCGCCGCGCAAGCACCGTTCATCGACGCCAAGCCCACATCCAAGCCGTTGCGGTATGCGCGCTACACGCGCGCCGAAGCCGAAGCCGGTCCGGCCGACGACGCGCCGCTGGTGTTGATCGACACCGGCGCGAACCTCGGCTTTGCCGGCGGCTGCAACGTGGGGATGCGCTACGCGATGACGCGGCCCGACTGCGGCCACGTCTGGCTCCTCAACAGCGACAGCGTGGCCGACCCGCAAGCATTGTCGGCCTTGGTGGCGCTCTGCGGCAGCCGTCCGCGCGTCGGCATCTGCGGCAGCCAGGTGCGCTACTACGACGCACCGGAGGTCGTGCAGACCTTCGGCGGCGTGCTCGACCAGCGCTTCTGCACCACGCACAGCCTGCACTGCGGCAGCCCGGCCTCGAACGTGCAGGCCGAGCCGGACCATATCGACTACGTGCCGGGTGCATCGATGTTCGTGACCCGGGCGTTGCTCGATTCGATAGGTCTGATGGCCGAAGACTATTTTCTCTACTTCGAGGAAATCGATTGGGCCGAACGGTGTAAATCGAAGTTCGACTTGGCGGTGTGCGTCACAAGTCTGGTCTACCATCGCGGCGCGGCGAGCATAGGCTCGCCGAGCGAACGAGGAGAACGCGGTGCGCGCTCGGAATACTTTCTGCTCAGGGGACGTCTGCTGTTCGCGCGCAAGTTCTATCCGCAACGTCTGCTCACGGTGTACGCCGGCATGATGGCCTCGCTGCTCAACCGCGTGCGGCGACGCCAGTGGACGCGGGCCCGCATCGCGCTGTGCGTCCTTGTCGGCCGGCGGCCTGCGATCGTCGGGCGCACCGGCGCCTGAAGTCCACGCGGAGATCCCGGTGTCCGGACACGTTGCCGCCAATCCCCCTTTCTACGTCGAAAAGGACATCGACTACTTCGGGCAGACGCGCCACGACCTGATCGCGATGATCCCGGCCATGCCGGATGCAAGCGTGCTCGAGATCGGCTGCGGTCGCGGCCACACGCTGATCGCGCTGAAGCAGCGCGGACTCGCGCGCGAGGTCACCGGCATCGAACTCGTCGCGCTGCCGCGCGCGAGCCGGGAATCGGCGCACATCGACCGCTACATCGTCGCCAACGTCGAGACCGACGAACTCGACCTCTGCGCAGAGACCTTCGACGTGATCGTCTGCGGCGACGTGCTGGAGCACCTCAACGACCCGTGGGCGGTGGTCGCGCGGTTGAAGGGCTGGCTGAAGCGCGGCGGCGTGCTGGTCGCGAGCGTGCCCAACGTGCGCGAGGCGCGCACGCTCTACAACCTGCTGTTGCGCGGCGACTTCGCCTACCGCGAATCCGGCGTGCTCGACCGCACCCATCTACGCTTCTTCTGCAAGCGCAACATCCTGTCGATGCTGCAGATCGGCGGCGGCACGATCGAACGCATCGCGACCGACATCGACACCAAGACGAACTGGCGCGCCTTGCTGAACCGCATCACGTTCGGGCTGCTCGAGGAGTTCCTCGTCACGCAGTACCTCGTCGTCGTGCGCAAGGCACCGGCCGGATGAGCGCATCCGCTGCCGCACGCGCGCGCACGCGCGTCTACCTGACGATAGACACGGAGTTCAGCATCGGCGGCGCCTTCGAGGCACCGGCCGAGCGCGAGCCCATCGGTGCGCAGAACGTGCTGTGCGACGTGCAAGGCCGCTCCGAGGGACTCGGCTTCATGCTCGATGCGTTCGCGGCGAGCGACCTGCGCGCCACCTTCTTCGTCGAGGCGTTGCAGACCGCGTGGTTCGGCGACGAGCCGATGGGCGCGCTGGCGCGTCGCATCGCGGCCGCCGGCCACGACGTGCAGCTGCACCTGCATCCGGTCTGGACCTGGTTCGACCGCGCCGACTGGCGCGAGCGCCTGAAGACCGAGACGCCCAACGACCGCATGCACGGCTGCTCGGTCGAGCAGCTCGTCGAGCGCATGCAGCGCGGCATGGCTGCGCTGCAGCGCTGGGGCATCGCCCGGCCGGTCGCCTTGCGCACCGGCAACCTGATGGTCGACCGCAACGTCTACAAGGCGATGGCCGAGGTCGGCCTGCGCGTCGCATCGAACGTCGCACGCGCGGTGTTCGAGCCGGCCGAGGAAGCGCTGCGCTTCAATGCCGGCGTGCACGCGATCGAAGGCATCATCGAGCTGCCGGTGCTGACCTATGCCGACCTGCGCCTGGGCGGCCGCACGCACCGCAAGGTGCTGACGATCACCGGCTCGTCGTTCGCGGAGACGCGTGCGCTGCTCGAGCGCGCGCATCGCGCCGGTGCGCCGGCGGTCGTGCTGCTGACGCACTGCCATGAGTTCGTCAAGGGCGACATGCGCGGCGCGCTCGCCGCCAACCGCGTGAACCAGCGGCGGCTGACCGCGCTGTGCCGCTATCTGCGCGACGCCGACGATCGCTACGAGGTGACGACGATGGATCGCGTCGCAGGCGCGACGACGGCGGCGACGTCCGATGCGCTGCTCGGCGTGCCGGTCCATGCGGCGCTGTGGCGGATCGCGCAGAACAAGCTGAACGATCTCAATGTGATCTGACGGTGACCGCCGGTCGCGCGGCTCAGCGCGGCAGCGACCGCACCATCGCCAGCAGCACATCCAGCGTCGAGCCGGTCGACACCTGCACGATCGACGCGGTCTGGTCGGTCGCCAGGCGCGGCAGCCGCTGCACCTCGATGCGCACGTGCTTCAGCGCGCGGTTCAGATCCGCCGCGAGGATCTCGGACGCTGCCTTGGCCATCGCATATTCGGTCATGCCCCTGGGCCGGTCGTCGATGAAGACCGTGGACGGTACGAAGACCGTCACGCGGCGCTCGCCGACGGCTTCTTCCAGCCAGGCACACAGCCGGTGCAGGCCATCGACATAGAAGTCGGCGAGTTCGTCGAAGCCGCGACGATCGAACAGCGTGGCCTTCTTGCGGTAGATGCGCGGCGTAGCGAAGTAGTAGACCTCGGCCAGCGTTGCGGCATGCGGCCGCAACGCCTCGTAGCCGTCGTCGTCCTTCAGGTCGATGCGGCAGGCATCGCAGCGGCCGCGGCCGGCCGCATTGACGTCGGCGGCGACGCGTGCCGCATCGTCGGCACCGGCGGCATAGCTGATCGTCACGTGCGCTCCGCCCGCGGCGAGGATCTTCGCGGTGGTCTCGCCCAGGCCGCGCGAACCGCCGAGCACGACCGCATGCACGCTTGCGAATTCGTCGGCGGCGACCAGGGGCGCGATCTCCGCCGACGGCGGCTGGGGCTGCGGCGGCGGCCGCCGGAAGGCGCGCAGATCGCCGCGCACGGCGCCGTCGAAGGCGATCGTGAACAGGCCGAAGCGCCGGTCGTAGCGCTGCACGGCGAACGTCGTCGTCGCGTCGGCGGCCGGCCCGATCAGGTCGAGGCGCAGCGACGAGAACACCGAATGCAGCCCCGGGCACAGCATGCCGACGCAGTACGACAGCGCCATGATGGCGCCGACCTGCGCATTTCCGATGCGCGCCGAAATGCGTGGAAAGGCTGCGGCCGGTGCAGCATGTCCGGCCGCATAGCGCGCACCAGCCTGGGCCTCGGGTGCTTCATCGAGCGGCGCCGTCAGCGCACCGAGCGGTCGCGCTTCGGCGCTCGCATCGAGCGATGCCAGTCCGAGCGGCGCGGCCGGCATCGTGATCTCGGTGCAGACCAGACCGTCGACCGAGGCCATGAGCGCCAGCGAGCCATCCGCCGCCTGCCCTTGCTCGAGCACGACCTCGTCGCCCACGCTCACCGGATGGGCGAATTCGCAGCGCACCGCGCGCCGCTCGATCGTGTCGATGCCGGCCCAGACGTCGAGCGCCCAAAGCAACGTGTGGATGCCATGGACGACCTGCCGACCCGACAGCAGGCGCCGTGCCGCCACCGCATCGACGTGCATCGGGTTGCAGTCGCCCGACCAAGCCGCAAAGGCACGCTGGTCGTCGGCCGTGAAGATCCGCACGGCAAGGCGCCGTTTGCCTGTGTCGGACGTCATCTTTGGGGGCTGCGGGCAACGGCTGTCTTCATGGTCCTATGTTAGCCTTCACTGCACTCTGCCGGCCGTGCTGCAACACACGCGCATCGCCGGCCGCGAAGCCCGCATTTCTCGGGTGCTCGCCCTTCCCCACCGTCATGACGAAAGCCGAACTCGACCGTCTGCTGTCCACTCCGCATCTCGGCGACCTGCGCGGCGAGATGGCCCGCTTGCGCGGGCCGCTCAGCCTGCCGGAAGCGCAGCAGGTCACCGAACATGCGAAGACGCTGGCCGGCGAACTGAAGCCGCTGCCGATCGCGATCGTGCACACCTACACGAGCGACCTGCTCGACCCGTGGCTCGCGCTCGCCGGTGCGCTGCAGGGCTTGGACGTTCAGCCCTATCACGCACCGTACGGCCTGGCGCTGCAGGAGGCCACGCCCGATTCGGCGCTGGTGCGCCATCGCCCCGCCATCACCTTGCTGATGCTGCGTCGCGAGGATCTGCATCCCGACCTGTCGCGCCCCATCACCGGCCTGGCCGGCGATGCGCAGGCCGCGCTGCGCGACGCTGTCCTGGCGAACCTGCGCGAGTGGGTCGGCCTGTTCCGCATCCAGCCGGTGGGCCATCTGATCGTCACGGTGCTGCCGTCGCTCGCCGCGCCGACGCTCGGCCACTACGACCCGCATGCCGAAGCCTCCGAGGCCGCGTGGTGGGCCGGCGCCAAGGCCGCGATCGGCGGCTGGATGCGCGAGGCGGTGCCGGCATCGCTCTTCCTCGACCAGGACGAGCTGCTGCAGCAGATCGGCCGCAACGCCTTCTTCGATCGGCGCTACTGGTATTCGGCGCGCTTTCCGTACGCGCCGGATGCGGCGCGCGAGCTCGCGCGGCGCATCGCCGCGGTCGGCGCGGTGCTGTCGACGCCGCGCGCCAAGGTGCTGGTGCTCGATGCCGACAACACGCTGTGGGGCGGCGTGGTCGGCGAGGACGGGTTCGACGGCATCGCGATCGGACCGGACTACCCCGGCAACGCCTACCTCGACTTCCAGCGCCGCATCCTCGACTTCCAGCAGCGCGGGCTGATCCTCGCGATGTGCAGCAAGAACAATCCGGAAGACGTCGACCAGGTGCTGAAGGATCATCCGCACCAGCTGCTGCGCGACGAGCACTTCGCGGCGCGGCGCGTCAACTGGACCGCGAAGCCGGACAACCTGATCTCGCTCGCCGAGGAGCTGAACCTCGGCCTCGACTCCTTCATCTTCGTCGACGACAGCGACCACGAATGCGCCGCGGTGCGCCTTCGGCTGCCGCAGGTCGAGGTGATCCAGGTGCCGAAGCGCCAGGTCGACATACCGACCTGCCTCGACCACGTCGCGCGGCTCGAGGTGCTGTCGCTGACGCGCGAGGACCTCGCGAAGACCGAGCTCTACGCGCAGGAGCGGCGCCGCCGCGAGTTCTCCGAGAGCGTCGCGGCGAACGGCAACGGCACCGACTACCTGACGCGCCTGCAGATGGCGATGACGATCCGCCTCGCGCCGGCGACGCACGTGCCGCGGCTCGCGCAGCTCACGCAGAAGACCAACCAGTTCAACCTGACGACGCGCCGCTACGACGAGCAGCAGATGCAATCGTTCATGGCCTCGGGCGACTGGATCGTCGCCGACTTCTCGCTCGCCGACACCTTCGGCGACAGCGGCATCGTCGGGCTGGCGATGTTCCGCATCGAAGGCGGCGCGTCGGCCGAGCTCGACACGTTCCTGATGTCGTGCCGCGTGATCGGCCGGCAGGCCGAGGCCGCGTTCATGCACGGCCTGCTGCGGCATCTGGCCGAGCGCGGCGTGCGCGAGGTCGTGGCCGACTACCTGCCGACGCGCAAGAACGACCTCGTGAAGAACTTCCTGCCCGAACAGGGCTACGCGCAGGGCAGCGATGGCCGCTGGCGACGCGACCTCGTCGCCGCACCGCCTAAGGCCGCCGCCGACTTCCCGATCGCGATCGATCTCCAGCAAGCAGACCCACCATGAGCCTATTCGAACGCGTGCAGGAAACCGTCGCCGCCACGCTGAAAGTGCCGCCCGAGAAGATCACCCGCGAGCTGCGCGACGAAGACCTTGCCGCCTGGGACTCGCTCGGCCACGTCAACCTCGTGATGGCGCTCGAGCAGACCTTCGGCGTCTACATCGAGGTCGAGGACTTCGCGAACCTGAACTCGATCCCGGGGATCATGGGGTTCCTCGAGAAGCAAGGCGTTTCCTGAGAGCATCCATGCCCCTGTCGGTGCGCGGCGATGGCGGAGAAACGTGGGGTGCGGGTAAGGCGTTTCTTGCTGCGTTGTCGCTTCGCGCAAGAGCCCGCCGGAATTCGCCCGGCAGGCGAGTCACTTTCTTCTGCAGGGCCCAGAAGAAAGTAACCAAAGAAGAGGGCCTAACACCAGCCCATCAGGTCGAGGGGTGTGGCAAGAGACCAGAGGCCCCTTCAGACGAGCAGTGCGACGCGTCGCATTCGATCGCTGCTCATCCCGCGGGAGTTCGAGAGCGCTACGCGGGTTCGATCCGTGCCCGTCCTGCATCAGCCGCCTCTGGTCTGTTGCCACGGGCAGAGGCCGGATGGGCTGGTGTTGAGGCCCTTTGCTTTGCCTACTTTCATTTGGGCCAGCAAATGAAAGTAGGTCGGCTGCCGGCCGAGTCCGGCGGGCTGCTGCCCACAGCTCCGGCCGAGCCAAGAGCAATCCCAACTCGACCCGTTCGATTTCTCGTGAGGCTGAGGGGCACGGCTGCCGCCGGATCTCGATGAGCCCGCTGGAGTTCGCGTCAGGACTGGCGGTCCGCTTTCTCGATGGGAAGCGCATCGACGCGTTGCGCGACCGCTATTTCGCGCTGCGCGGCCGCATGGCGCCGCTGCTGCGCGCGGTGCACGGCAGCTTCGACGCGGCCGGCTTGCGTGCCCATCTCGAAGAGCGCATCCCGCCCGACTTCGAGATCCTGATGGTGCACAGTTCGGTCAACCACATGAAGCCGATGTACACCGGCACGCCGCTCGAACTGGTGCAGATGCTGCTCGCGTTCGTCGGGCCGCAGCGCACGCTGGCGATGCCGGCGTTCTATTTCGGCGATCCGGTCGCGGGCACCAACGTGGTCGAGACGTTCAAACGCAATCCGCGCTTCGACCTCAGGCGCACGCCGTCGCAGATGGGCCTGGCGACCGAGCTGTTCCGCCGCACCCCGGGCGTGCTGCAAAGCCGGCATCCGGTCTATCGGATCGCGGCGCGCGGGCCGCTGGCAGCGGAACTGCTCGCCGGCCATGAGCATTCCGACCATCCGTCCGGACGCGGCACGCCGTTCGAATACATGGCGAACCACCGCACCCGCATCATCGGCATCGGCAAGCCGATCCAGGTGGTGACGCAGGCGCATCACGTCGAAGGGCTGATGGGCGACGCGTTCCCGGTGCCGAGCACGCGCGCCGAGCCGATCCCGATGACGCTCGTCGATCGCGATGCGGAGATCCCGTTCCTGCTGCCGCGCCGCAATGTTCAGGGCCGCTTCGACATCTGGCGGCTGCGCGGCATCATGGACCGCGCGACCTTGGCCGAGTGGAACTTCCATCACGTGCCGATGTTCTCGACCACCGCGAAGGACGTGACCGATCGCCTCGTCGCCGCCGCGCGGCGCGGGGTCACGCTCTACGTGCGGTAAGGCCCGCGCGATCGGCGCCGATACGCCGCAGCGCAGCGCGGATCCACTGCGTCAGTCCACGCCGGCGGGTCTCGGTGAGCGCGCCGATCGCAACCACCGATACAGCCATCAGCACCGTCGTCAGCGCCCAGCTTCCGTAGCCCTTGTTGTCGCCGTGCACGACCACGCCCCAGAACAGGAACAGCGGCTGGTGCAGCAGGTAGAGCGTGAACGTGTACGACGCGGCGCGCTTCACCGGCGGCTCGATCGCGCGCATCAGCGGCGCGATGCGATCGGCGATGCGCCGTACGCCGACGAAGTGCAGCATGATCAGGAGGCCGAGCAGGTAGTCGCCGGCGAAGAAGCGCGAGAAGGTGAACTGCTCGTACCAGCGATCGCCGACCACGCGCTTGAACCAGGCGCCGGCCTGCGCTTCGACGTCGAGCGCGAGGTAGCAGGCGATGCCGGCGACGCTGCCGGCGACGAGCGCCCACCCCAGCCGCTCCGAGATCGCGGCAAGGCGCTTCGAGCGATACAACGCGACACCCATCGCCCAGATCGGTGCGAGCATCGCGACCTTCGGTCCGAGCAGGAGCAGCAGCGCGCCGATGACGGCGAACGCCCGTCGGCGCGGCAGGAACACCAGCGCGCCGAACGCGACGTAGTACCAGCTCTCGTAGCAGATCGACCAGTACGGCACGTTCGAGAAGCTCGTGATCGACACGAACCAGGCCTCGTTCAGCATCAGCCAGCTGGTCGCGACGCGCAGCGGGATCCAGTCGTACGGATAGCCGTACGGCGCCGGATCGATCAGCCGCCCTGCCCCGTCGAGCGCCAAGGTCAGGATCACCGCCGGGACCGCGACCGAATAGATGCGCGACAGGCGGCTCGCGGCATAGGTGCGCCAGTCGTTCTCCTTCGTCGCCGTCACGTAGGCGATCACGTAGCCCGACAGCACGAAGAACACGATGACCGCGGTGTGCCCGTAGTGATGCGCAGGCAGCAGCGGCTGCACGAGCCAGCGCTGGTTCGAGTGGTAGAGGTAGACGAGGCAGGCGGCTATGAAGCGCACCAGATCGAGGTAGACCGAGAACGGCCGCGGCATGGTCGCGCCTGCGGTCGTCGCCACGACGCTCAACCCCGAACCGAGAAGCCCGGCGCGTGCCGCTGCAGCCACTGCTCGAGGATCATCGAGATCCACACCATCTCGCCGTAGTAGCCCGGGTGGCTGGGCAGATGGTCGCGCAGCAAGGTCTCGATGAAGTCGGCGCGCACGATGCCGCGTCCGGCAAGGCTGTGCAGCGAATCCGTTGCCAGCCGCTTGAGGCCATCGTTCCGCGTCGCCCAGACGCCGAACGGCAGGCCGAAGCCCTGCTTCTTCTTCGTGATGATCTCGTCGGGCAGGAAGCCGCGCAGCGCCTCCTTGAAGAACCAGCGCAGCTTCAGGCCCTTGAGCTTGTAGTCGGCCGGCAGGCGCAGCGAGAAGTCGAGCAGCGCATCGTCGAGGAACGGAAAGCCGACGCCCACGCCGGCCAGCCTGGTGGTGCCGCAGACCTTGGGCAGATCGCTCTCGGCGAGCGTGTAGCGCCAGTCGAACGCGAGCGTGCGGTTGACCTCGTTGTCGGTCCTGGCCATCGCCCAGACCTGGCGCTGCTGCTCCAGCGGGCTGCCCTGGTCGATGCGCGCGAGGAAATCCTGCGTCAGTACCGACTCGGGGCCGAGGCGGCGCAGCAGGTTGTACATCTGCAGGCGGTCCGGCATCGGCGCCTTGGCCTGCTCGATGTAGCTCGAGCCCTTGCGCAGGAGCGGCGCGCGGCCGATGGCCGGCTGCTCGAAGAACGGCTCCATCACGGCGCTGCGCAGCGGCGCGGGGATCGCGCCGTACCAGCCGAACACGCGCTGCTTGGCGTAGCGCGCGTTGCCGCCGAAGAGCTCGTCGCCGCCGTCGCCGGCGAGCATCTTGGCGACACCGTCGTCCTTGGCCATGCGCGCGCAGTAGTAGGCCGGCAGCGCCGACGAATTGCCGAACGGCTGGTCGTACGAGCCGGCGACGTCGCCGATGCTGCGCACGAGATCCGCCGGCGTCACGTAGTACTCGTGGTGCTCTGCTCCGAAGTGGCGCGCCGCGATGCGCGCAAAGGCCATCTCGTCGTAGCCCTGCGCTTCGAAGCCGATCGAATAGGTCGCGGCGGGTCCGCCGCTCGCCTCGCGGATCATGCCGGCAACGGTCGAGCTGTCGGTGCCGCCGCTCAGGAAGCAGGCCGCCTTGCCGCCGTCGAGCTGCTTCGCGACGGCGCTCTCGAGCAGGGCGCGGAACTCGGCCTTCAGCGCATCGAACGACGCGCGTCCGGCGGGCTCGCTGAACTCCGCCACCCAGTACGGCACCACCGACAGCTCGCCGCGCTCGAACCACGCGCAGTGCGCCGCCGGCAGCCGGTACACGCCCTTGAAGATCGTGCGCGGCGACGGGATCGCGTGGAAGTAGAGATAGTCGTAGATCGCCTGCAGGTCGAGCTCGGGTGCCCTCGCATCGACGAGCTGATCGGCGCGTTCGGCGAAGCGCAAGCTGCCGTTGTCGATCCGATAGCACAGCGGTCGCACCGCGAAGCGATCGGTCGCGAGGAACACGCGGCCGGCCTCGTCGCGCAGGCCGACGGCGAAATCGCCGTGCACGCCGCGCGCCGCCGCGACCGGTCCGCCGACCAGCGCGGCCTGCCATGCCGCCTTCAGATCGCCCGCAGCCGCATGACGCGCGGCCTCGCCGTGCGTGAACTGGGGTGTGCCGAGGCCGAGGAAGTCGGGATCTGCCGAAGACATGAGGTGATCGTTGGGGTCGCCGCTCGACAGCCTGCTCAGTGCGCCGCGGCCGGCCGCTGGACAGCGCCCGGCTGCGTGGCGGGCGCGTCGAGCGCGACGCTGCGATGAGGTGATGCGTATTCGCGCGTCGGGGTCAGCGCCATGCCCGGCACGTCGGCGACCGCGACGGTGCGGCCCCAGGCCGGCGCGCTGCGCTTCAGGCGGTATTCGCCGGGCGCGCCGGGGTCGAAGTCTTCCGGCCGGGCCGCGACGTTGCCGCGCAACTCGGCGCCGGCGCCGGCCTCCCAGCGGCCCTGGCCGACGACGAGGTTGTCGATCGCATGCACCTCGGCCGAACCGGGCCAGACGCGCAGGAACACGCCGCCGGCCGGCAGCGGATCGACCAGCGTGTTGTGCACGAGGTAGAGCTGGTTCGCGCTGCCGCGATAGCCTTCGGCACCGTACGACACGAGCTGGTCGTTCTCGGTCTCGCGGCTCTGCTCGATGAGGTTGCCGACGACAACGGCGATGCCGCCGTTCGGGAACTCCAGCTCGTAGCTCGCATGGCCGTCGCTGCCGTCGGCCAGGCGGTTGTAGGCGATGCGGTTGAGCGCGGCGCGGCTCTTCAGCAGATGGCCGTGTCCGGCATGGTGGAAGTAGCTGCCGCTGACGTCGAGCGAGCGGATCGTGCCGGCGTAGAGGTTGTGGTGGTTGGCACCATCGGCCCGCGTGTTGCGCGCGAACTCGCTGTCCTCGACCGACAGCACGGTCGAGCCGTCGTTGTTGGTCAGGATGCCCATCTCGTTGTCGACGAAGCTGCAGTCGACGACGCGCAGCGAGCCGCTCTCGAGGCGGATGCCGGCGCCGTTGCGGTCGGGCACGGTCGCACCGATGAAGTCGAAGCCCTGCACGCGCACGTCCTCGCCGCGCATGACCCAGATGCCCTTGCGCTCGGCGGCGGCGCCGTCGGCGATCAGTCGCGCCCGGCCTCCGACCGCGCGCAGCACCAGATGGCTCTGGTTCCATACCGCGACGTCGCGGCGGTAGTCGCCCGCATCGACCTGCACGGTCGCACCGTCGGTCGCGATGGCCGCCGCGGCAGCGATCGTCTTGACGGCGCGCTGCGGGCCGACCTCGATGAGCTGCTGCGCGGCCGCGGCCTGGGCCGCGCCATGCGCCGCGAACAGCGCGGCGCCGGCGGCTGCGGCATGGCGGGCCGCGCGACCGGCGCGTCGCACCGGCCCGCTCGGCGGCTGCGTCGGCGCGAACCCCCGAAGCGGCGTGCGCAAGGTCAGGCCCAGCAGCACGAGCAGATAGAAGACGAACGCCACCCGCGGCACGTCGACCAGGCTGTCGAACGCACCGACCGCGACGAAGCCGACGATCGCCCCGGCGATGCCGGGCGCGAGCGGATGACCTCGCGCATGCCCGAGCGCGACGCGCCACAGCGCGCCGGCGACGAGCACCGCGAACAGCGTCAGCCCGACGAGCCCCTGGTCGAACAGCACCGCGAACGCCAGGTTCTTCGCATGCCAGGGCATGTGGTAGCGGTCGCTCGAGAAGAACCAGCGCGCCATGCCGTCCGAGAAGTCGCCGTTGACGAGCAGGTTCCGTCCATCGGCGCCCACGAGCGACACGTTGTCGAGATCGGCCGGATGGTCGGAGCTTTCGGTCGCCATCGCGAAAGTCACGAGGCGCGGCGCATACCAGGCGCCGCGCGACAGCGGCTCGCCATCGAGCCGGGTATGGATGGTTTGCCACTCGCCCGGCTTGGCCACGACCGGCAGCCGCTTGGTCAGGCAGCCCATGTCGTACAGCAGATGCTTCTGGCAGACCTCGAAGTGCAAGGTCACCGGGCCGTCGGCGCGCACGTCGAACTGCACCACCGCCGGACCGATCGGCGGCGTCACGCGCTGCGACACGCGCAGGATCTCGCCCCAGCCGTTCACATGCGTGCCGGCGATGAGCCGCATGTAGGGCCGGTCGCCGTCGGCATGCAGCCGGTAGTCGGCGGGACGCTGGTCGGTCGGCGCGGTCAACGCGTAGTTGTCCATGAAGCGGCCGAGGCCCTTGCCGAACGTCAGGTCGACCGGATCCTTCAGGCGCCACCAGATCTGCTTCCAGTGCAGGATGCGGGTGTCGAGGTCTTCGCTCGACGTCGCGAAGCGGCCGGTCATGTAGGCGCCGCCGCCGAACGCCGCGACCACCATGCCGGCCACGACCATCGCACCCGCGGTCGTTGCCTGCCAGCGCAGGCTCGCCGGCCAGGCATGGCCGGCGAGACGGCCGCCGACCACCGCAAGCAGGATCAGCACCGCGAGCGGCCACAGCGTGTGCGACATCGCCTGCTCGCCGGCCCAGCCATAGGCGACCATCGCGACGCCGGTCAGTACCCAGACGTAGCCCGCCAACGCCATCAGGCCCGCATAGGCGTCGACGGCGCGGCCCGCGGGGCGCCGCTCGATCCACAGCGCCGCCACGGTGAACAGCCAGCTCGCCGTGTACGCGAGATAGGCGCCCTTGGGCAGCATCCAGGCGATGGCGCCGCCGACCATGGCGAACACCACGCCGAGCAGCAGCCCGGCGATCCAGCCGGTCGGCTTGAGGCGCCGCACCGCATTGCCGAGCGGCAGCAGAAGCACCGCCGCACCGAGCAGCGCGAGCATGCCGCGGTAGCCGCTGGTCGGAAAGATCTGGTCGGCGCCGATGCCGAAGGCGACCGCGAACAGCGCGCACAGCAGCACGTGCCGGCCGAGCGGCAGCCCGACGCCGGCGGCCGAGCGCACCTGCTCGCGATGGAACAGCAGCAAGGTCGCCGCGACGCCGAGCGGCACCGCGAGGTAGACGCCGCGCGAGAACGTCGTCATGCAGGCGTAGCCGCCGAGGATCGCGATCGCGGCGGTCAGGGTCCAGCGGCGCGGCGAGCCGGTGCGCATCAGCTCGAGCACCGCGAACGGCACGGTCATCGCGAGCCAGCCGTCGAGCGCCGCACCGCCGACATGCATCTCCCAGAAGAGTGCGGTCGTGCGGTAGTCGGTCGAGAAGTTCAGCAGGCCGGGAAAGGCCACGCGTTCCCAGAGCGCCGCGAGCGACGCGCCGCCGAGCCCGAGCACGAGGCCGAGGACCAGCCGTTCGCCCATGCGCAGCGGCGCCATGCGGTAGCCGGTGACCCAGAGCGGGAACAGCAGCAATGCCCAGCCCAGGGCCTTGGCGATGCGCACCGAGTTCATCGACTCGCGGTAGCCCTCGAACCAGCCGAACTCGAAGCCGCCGGCATCGGCGAAGCCGCGCAGCATGGCCGCGACCATCGACAGCACCAGCAGCGCGACGACCAGCCAGACCAGCGAGGCCGCGCCGCGCGGCCGCGCCCGCGACGGCGGCGAATGCGACGCGAGCCAGGCATAGCCGCCGGCGGCCATCGCGAGAACCAGCAGGTCGAGCTCTTCGAAGGTGATCCAGCCGGTCCATGGCGCGAAGCCGATGACGGGCAGCAGCGCCGGCACCGCGAGCGGCCAGGCATTCGGATAGCGATAGGCGACCAGCGTCGCCAGCACGAACAACGCCAGCGCCGCGAACGGCTGCAGCGGATAGTGCGCGGCCAACGCCAATCCGCCGGCACCGCAGCCGAACGCGATCAGCGCCGGGCCCCACGCCAGGCGCGGCAATGCGTTCGAGGATTGGGCTCTCGCGGCTGCGTCGATCTGCAAGGCCATGGATGGACGGGTGTGGGACGCAGCGCGCATGCCGCACGCTGCCTCGATCGCAAGCGTCTGCGCACAGCGCGACGCGACCGTCCGGCATGATACGGCCCGGGGTCGCGGGTCCGGCGTGAACTGTGGCGACATCCCACGAATGCAGGACAGACGCGCCGTGCAATCGTGCGCACAACTGCGTCGCCCCGCTGCCGAGCGGCCCGCTCGGCGGGTCGCAAGCCGGCCCGAGTCACTAAGATCGCGCTCCCGGCTCCCGGATTCATTGCCACCGAAAGGCCTTACCTTGATCGCCTCCGCCGGCCAGCCATGAGCGGGCCCGTGTCCACCGACCCGCGACCGTTCCTGCTCCAAGGCTCGCGCGGCGCGTTGTTCGCCGTCTACTTCCCGCCGGCGGGGACGCCGCATCCGGCCGGCGACGTGCTGGTCGTGCCGCCGTTCGCCGAGGAGATGAACCGCTGCCGCGCGATGCTGTCGTTGCAGGCGCGCGCGCTCGCGGCGATCGGCATCGGTACCCTGATCGTCGATCCGTACGGCACCGGCGACAGCGCCGGCGAGTTCGAGGACGGCAGCTGGGCGATCTGGCGCGACGACCTGACACGGGCGCTCGCCTGGCTGCGCCGCCACGGCCAGGGCTGCAGCAGCCTGCTCGCGGTGCGCCTCGGGGCGCTGATGGCCGCCGAGCTGGCCGAGGCCGACGGCCGCATCGAGCACCTGCTCTATTGGCAGCCGGTGCTCAACGGCAAGCAGTTCCACACCCAGTTCCTGCGGATCCGCATTGCGGCCGAGATGGAGCAGCCCGATCGGATCAAGACGACCAACGAGCTGCGTGCGCTGTCGGCCCGGGGCGAGGCGGTGGAGGTATCGGGCTATCGCATCGGGCCGGCGCTGTCGGGCGAGCTCGATCGGCTCGCGCTCGACGACGCCGCACGGCTCGGTGCTGCGCGAGTCGACTGGTTCGAGGTGCTCGCCGCGGCCGATTCGGTCGTGCCGCCGGCCAGCGCCAAGGCGCATGAAGCCTTCCGCGCGGCCGGTGCGGACGTGCACCTCGCAACCGTCGTCGGACCGCCGTTCTGGCATGTGCACGAACGCGAACTCGCCCCCGAGCTGATCGCCGCGACGACCGCGTGCGTACAGGCCTGGCGCTGCCGCGACGGCGCGGCGCGTTCGACAACCGATGTCGCCGAAGTCCCGGCCGCGTCCGCCGCCGAGCTGCCGATCACCTTCGGCTGCGCCGGCGACCTGCTGTGCGGCATCCTGCACCGCGGCCGGGCCGATGCGCGACGCGGTGTCGTGATCGTCGTCGCCGGCGGACCGCAATACCGCGCCGGCGCGCACCGCCAGTTCGTCGGCCTGGCACGCAGGCTCGCGGCGCAAGGCCATCCGGTGCTGCGCTTCGACCTGCGCGGCATGGGCGACAGCAGCGGCCGCTATGTCGGCTTCCAGCAGTCCGAGCCCGACCTGCGCGCGGCCATCGATGCGCTGCTCGCGCAGACGCCGCGGCTCGACGAGGTCGTGCTGCTCGGCGAATGCGAGTCGGCCAGCGGCATCCTGTTCTACGCCTGGAAGGATGCGCGGGTGCGCGGCACGGTGCTGGTCAATCCGTGGGTGCGCACCGAGGAAGGCCAGGCGCAGGTCATCATCAAGCACTACTACCTCGACCGCCTGCGCTCGCGCGACTTCTGGCGCCAGGTGCGCGCAGGGCGCTACGACGTCAAGGCATCGCTGTCGTCGCTGGTCGACGTCGTGCGCGCCTACGTGCGGGGCCGCCGCATGATGGCCAAGGCGAGCGCCGGGCCTGCCGAGCAGGACATCAGCGGGCTGCCGCTGCCGGTGAAGACCGCGGCCGGCCTGTCGCGCTTCAAGGGCAAGGTGCTCCTGATGATGAGCGGCCGCGACTACATCGCACGCGAGTTCGACGAGGTCACCGCGGCGTCGCGCGCCTGGGACGGCCTGCTCGCCGACCCGCGCATCGTGCGACGCGACATCGAAGGCGCCGACCACACGTTCTCGAAGGCGGCATGGAAGAACGCCGCGGCCGGCGCGGTCGTCGAGTGGATCGGTGCCTGGTGATGAGCGCAGCACCTGCACCTGCACCCGCGCCCGCGCCCGCCTCGAACTACGGCAAGCACCTGCTGCGCGGCTCGGTCTGGATGATAGCCGCGCGCTGGGCGATGCGCCTGATCGGCCTGGTCAACACGATGATCCTGGCGCGCCTGCTCGCGCCGTCCGACTTCGGCCTGATCGCGATGGTGATGCTGGCCTACGGCCTGCTCGAGACGATCTCCTATGCCGGCGTCGACCTCGCGCTGATGCGCGGCGGCGCCGACACGCGCGAGCACTACGACACCGCCTGGACGGTCCAGATCATGCAGGGCGCCTTCATCACGGTGCTGATGCTCGCGTCGGCGCCGGCCGTCGCCGCCTACTTCAACGAGCCGCGCGCGCTCGCGGTGATCCTGCTCGTCGCGCCGCGCGCGCTGCTCGACGGCATGCAGAACATCGGCATCGTCGCGTTCCGCAAGGAGCTCGACTTCGCGAAGGAGTTTCGCTACACGCTCTACAACCGGCTGCTGAACTTCGTCATCGTGATCGGCGCCGCGATCTGGTTCCGCAACTACTGGGCGCTGGTGCTGGGGTCGCTGGCGTCGAGCGTGATCGGCCTCGGCCTCAGCTACGCGATGCATCCGTTCCGGCCGCGCCTGTCGTTCGCGCGGGTGCGCGACATCTGGTCGTTCTCGCAGTGGCTGATGATCTCGCGCGTCGGCTCCTACCTGAGCCGCAAGTGCGACGAGTTCGTCGTCGGCGGCTATGCGGGCACGACCGCGATGGGCAACTACCACGTCGGCAGCGACCTCGCGACCTTGCCGAGCAACGAGCTCGTGATGCCGATCCGGCGCGCGATGTTCCCTAGCCTGTCGAAGATCGCCGACAAGCCGACCGAGTTCGCCGCGGCGGTGCTCGCGAGCTTCTCGGCGATCGCCGCGATGTGCCTGTTCGTCAGCGCCTGCCTGCTCGTCGTCGCCCCGGAGTTCGTCGCGGTGATGCTCGGCGCCAAGTGGACCGAGGCGGTGCCGCTGATCCGCTGGCTCGCGATGTTCGGTGCGTTCTCGTCGCTGGTGCTGGTGCTCGAGGTGCCGCTCTGGGTCGGCGGCAAGACCAACCTGTCGGCCGTGCAGACCTGGCTGGAGTTCGCCGCGATGGTGCCGCTGAGCTGGTTCGCGGTGCACCACTACGGCGTCGAGGGCGCCGCGGCGGCGCGTGCCGGCGTGTCGCTCGCGATGGTGCCGATCATGATGATGCTGACGGTGCGCGCCGGCAGCCTCGGCCTGATGCAGTTGCTCGGCGCGCTGGCGCGGCCGCTCGCCGCGGCGATCATCATGGTGCTGGTCGTGCAGGCGATACCGTTCGCGCAGCTCGGCCCGGCGCTCGTCGTGCTGATCGCCAAGGTCGCGCTCTGCCTCGCGCTCTATCCGACCAGCGTCTGGGCGCTGTGGGTCGGCGTCGGCCGGCCGCAGGGTTTCGAGACGACGGCGATGGCGCAGCTCGGCCGGCTGGTCGCGAAGTGGCGTCCGGCATGACGGTGGCGATTCGGCCGATCGAGGAACGCCATCTGGCCGAGGTCGGCGCCTTCCTGCACCGGAACCTCAACCGCCGCATCTCGCCCGAGGCCTGGGCCGGCTCGCTGACCCATCGCTGGGCGATCGAGCAGCCCAACCACGGCATGCAGCTGCGCGACGGCGATGCGCTGGTCGGCGTGTTCTGCGCGATCTATTCCGACCAGCAGATCGGCGGCCGGGTCGAGCGCTTCTGCAATCCGCACAGCTGGTGCGTGCTCGACGCCTACCGCAGCGCGTCGATCCAGCTGGTGCTCGCGTTGCTGAAGCAGCGCGGCTACCACTACACGATGTACACGCCGAACCCGAAGGTCGCGCAGGTCTTCCTCGGACTGCGCTTCAAGCTGCTCGACGACCGGCTGCTGACGTTTCCGAACCTGCCGTGGCCGGCGCGCGGCCGCGCGGTGTCGGACCCGACGCGCATCGAGGCCGAACTGCAAGGCACGGCGCTCGACGAGTTCCGCGCCCACCGCGACATCCCGTGGCTGCGCTTCGTCGCGTTCGGCCGCGACGGCGACATGCAGCTCGCGATCTGGAAGCCGATCCGCGTCAAGCGCCAGCCGTGCGTCTGGCTGATGCACCTGAGCGACCCGAGCGCGCTCGAGCGCCACGGCGCGCTGCTGCGCAGCCATTGGCTGCTCGCGCACGGCATGCGGCTGACGCGGGTCGAGGCGCGCTTCGTCACGCGGCCGCCCGCGCTGTCGATCGCGAGCGTGCGCGGCCAGCCCAAGCTCGCATCGTCGAAGACGCTCGCCGACGGCCAGATGCGCGACGTCTACAGCGAGATGATGGCGCTGGACCTCTGAGCGTGCCCGGCCTCACGCGCTCGCGGGGTGCGGCCGCGCGTTGCCACGGAACTGTCACGAACCGCGCCTAGATTCGGACCTTCCCGAATCTCGTCTCCGCGACATGAAAAAGAACGTCATCGTCCTGACCCACGGCTGGACCGGCAGCTCGGTGTTCTCCGCGCTGTTCGGCCGCGCCGGCTACTGGCTGGGCAGCGAGACGATGCGCAAGCCCGACTACGACACCCACGAGAACGCCGACCTCGTCGGCCTGAACCGGCGCCTGCTCGAAACCGGCCTGCCCGGCGTCGACCACGAGCACCGCTTCGCGTTCGAGGACGTCCATGCGCTCGACCGCGCGACGCGCGAACTCGACCTGGCGCCTCACGCCGATTTCCTGGCGCGCTGCCATGCCAACGCGCCGTGGCTGTGGAAGGACCCGCGCCTGACCTGGACGATCCGCGTCTGGGCGCGCCTGCTCGATCCGGCGACGACCGCCTACCTCGTGCTGACGCGCGACGACCGCCAGGCCTGGATCTCGGCGAACACGCGGCGGCACATCCAGAGCATGGCCTACACGCGCGCCTACAACCACGGCATCACGCAGTCCAACCTCGACTTCCTGCACGGCGCCGGCCTGCCCTGCCTGAAGACGAGCTTCGAAGACCTGCTGCTCGCGCCGGATCAGACGCTCGCGCGGCTGAACGGCGCGTTCGACCTCGCGCTGACGATGTCGGACCTGACCCAGGTCTGCCGCGAACCGCTGCACCGCAAGAGCCGCGGCGTCGGCGACCTCGTGAAGGCCGCGCTGATCTACGCGAAGAACTACCACGAGCGCGACGGCCGCGGCCGCCGCGACGCGGCTACGAAGCGGCTGATGCTGCAGCCGTAGCCGGCCCGCTCGACGCCGCACCGCTCGCGGCATCGCCGGCAGCACCACTGGCCGCAAGCGGCGGCGGCTCGACCCACTTGCCCGCGGCGACCAGCCTGTCCTTCAGGTCGGTCTTCGGGAAGCCGAGCTGCATCGCCCGCTGGACCTCCGGCAATGCGCGATCCAGGTCGCCGTGCTGCATGTAGATCAGCCCGACGTTGTAGTGCGTGAACGCGTCGTCCTTGGCCAGCATCGCGGCGACCTTGAGCTGCGCCACCGCCTCGTCCGGACGTTTGTTGTCGTAGAGGTAGAGCGCGTAGAGGTTGCGCACGATGGCGTCGTCGCTCGCGAAGCGGATCGCGCGCTCGAAGTAGCACTCGACCGGCCAGTTGACGCCCTGCGGCGTCGGCGTCTTCAGCTTCTGGCCCAGCCGCATCATCGCGAGCAGCGCGCGATGGTGATTGGGAAACGCACGCAGCGTGTAGTCGATGTCGCCGCCGATCGGCGACGACTTGCCGTGCACCAGTTGCTCGACCTCCGGCGTGAAGTGGTATTCCTCGACGATAGGCAGATGCCCGACCTGCTCGGTGCGGTAGTCGTACGGGCCGTAGCGGTTCTGCAGCGGGCCGCAGCCGGCGGCAGACACCTGCGCCTGCGCGCCTGCCTGCAGCGCGGCGAGCACGAGCGCCGCGCCCGCGGTACGCCACATCGTCGTCGTCGCCGCCATCTCGACCTTGCTCAGCCCGCGAGCTTCGCGTCGACGAAATCGATCAGCGAGCCGACGGTGGCGAAGGTCGCGCCGTCGATGTCGTCGTCGTCGATCGCGAGGCCGAACTGTTCCTCGAGCCCGGTGATCAGCGACACGACCGCCATCGAGTCGAGCTCGGGCACCGCGCCGAGCAGGTGCGTGTCACGTGTGAACGAGGCCGAGCGGCCGTTGAGGTTCAGGACCTCGTCGAGCAATCGAAGCACGCGGGGTGCGACATCCATCAAGCTGCTCCTGCATGCGGGAACCCAAGCCGAATCATTCTACGGGCGATGCCTGCGCGGACAGCAATGGCCATTCGTGGCGTACTGCGCATCCGCGCGCTGGGGCGCGGCCTCCACGGCACGGCGCGGCGAGACGCTGTGCCATACTTTTCGGTCGCCTGGTTCACTGCCCCTGCCTGCATGCGCGTATCCGCCCTGTTGCCCGAGCTGATCCATGTCGCGGCCGAACGGGCGCCCGACGCGACCGCGCTGACCGCCGGCGGCGCATCGCTGACCTATGGCGGGCTCGATGCGTCGGTGCGCGCGTTCGCCGCCGGGCTGATCGAGCTCGGCGTGACCCGCGGCGCGCGGGTCGGCATCTACCTCGACAAGCGCTTCGAGTTCGTCGTGGCGGCCTTCGGCGCGACGGCGGCCGGCGCCGTGTTCGTGCCGCTCAATCCGCTGCTGAAGCCCGAGCAGGTCGCGTTCATCCTGCAGGACTGCGACGTGCGCCTGCTCGTCACGTCACCCGAGCGGCTGCCGCTGCTCGCGCCGGTGCTGCCGGGCTGTGCCGGCGTGCAGCATGTGGTCGTCACCGATCCGGCGCCTCCGGGATCCGATGCGATCGGCTGGCAGCAGTTGCTCGGCGCGGCGCCGCGCCCGGGACATCGGGTGATCGACACCGACATGGCGGCGATCCTCTACACGTCGGGCAGCACCGGCAAGCCCAAGGGCGTGGTGCTGTCCCATCGCAACATGGTGGCGGGCGCGCAGAGCGTCGCGTCGTACCTGGAGAACCGCGCCGGCGACACCCTGCTCGCGGCCTTGCCGCTGTCGTTCGATGCCGGCTTCAGCCAGCTCACGACCGCGTTCCACAGCGGCGCGCGCGTCGTGCTGCTGAACTACCTCTTGCCGCGCGACGTGCTGAAGGCGCTGGAGCGCGAGCAGGTCACCGGCCTGACCGCGGTGCCGCCGCTCTACATCCAGCTCGCGCAGCTCGAATGGCCGGCCGCGATCGATGCGACGCTGCGCTATTTCGCGAACACCGGCGGCCGCATGCCGCGCGAGACCTTGGCGCTGCTGCGCCGGCGCGTGCCGAGCGCGAAGCCGTTCCTGATGTACGGCCTCACCGAAGCATTCCGCTCGACCTATCTGCCGCCCGACGAGGTCGATCGGCGTCCCGATTCGATCGGCAAGGCGATACCGAACGCCGAGATCCTCGTGCTGCGCGACGACGGCACGCCGTGCGCGGCCGACGAGCCCGGCGAGCTCGTGCATCGCGGCGCGCTCGTCGGCATGGGCTACTGGAACGATCCGGAGAAGACCGCGGAGCGCTACAAGCTGCTGCCGGGCCGCGAAGCCGGCCTGCAATTGCCGGAGTACGCGGTGTACTCGGGCGACACCGTGCGGCGCGATGCCGAAGGCTTCCTCTACTTCATCGGCCGGCGCGACGAGATGATCAAGACCTCGGGCTACCGCATCAGCCCGACCGAGGTCGAAGAGGTGCTCTACGCGACGAAGATGGTCGGCGAATGCGTCGCGTTCGGCGTCGAGCATCCGGTGCTCGGCCAGAGCATCCAGGTGATCGCGACGGCGCCGGCCGGCGCGGCGACGGTCGACGTCGCGTCGCTGATCGCGCAGTGCAAGAGCCGCATGCCGGCCTACATGGTCCCCGCCTCGATCGACGTGCGCGGCGGCCCGCTGCCGCGCAACCCGAACGGCAAGATCGACCGCAAGCTGCTCGCCACCGAATGGGGCGAGAGGAAGAGCGCATGACGGGCGCACCGGTCCATGCGCCGATGACGCAGTTCGCCGTGAAGGACGGCGAGCTGATCGTCGGCGGCGTGCCGCTGTCGCGCCTGGCGGCACGCGTCGGCCGGACGCCGTTCTATGCCTACGACCGCCAGGCGCTGACCGCGCGCGTGGCGTCCTTGCGCGCGGCCTTCCCGCGCGCCGTGAAGCTGCACTACGCGATGAAGGCCAACCCGATGCCGGCGCTCGTCGGCCACATGGCATCGCTGGTCGATGGCATCGACGTGGCGTCGGCCGGCGAGTTGAAGATCGCGCTCGACGCCGGCGCCGATCCGCACGAGGTCAGCTTCGCCGGCCCCGGCAAGCGCGACGCCGAGCTGCGCCAGGCGGCTGCAGCCGGCGTGCTGATCAACGTCGAGGCGATGCGCGAGATCGTCGTGCTCGAAGACGTCGCCCGCGAGCTCGGCATCGCGCCGCGCGTCGCGGTGCGCGTGAACCCCGACTTCGAGCTGAAGGGCTCGGGCATGAAGATGGGCGGCGGGCCGAAGCAGTTCGGCATCGACGTCGAACAGATCCCCGAGCTCCTGGTCGAGATCGGCCGGCGCGGCCTCGCCTTCGAAGGCTTCCATCTGTTCGGAGGCTCGCAGAACCTGCGCGCCGAGTCGATCCGCGATGCACAGAACCAGGCCTACGACCTGGCGCTGCGACTCGCCGGGCATGCGCCGGCGCCGGTGCGCTTCCTGAACCTCGGCGGCGGCATGGGCATCCCGTACTTCCCCGGCGAGCAAGCGCTCGATGCGACGCCGATCGGTGCCAACCTCGCACAGCTGGTCGAGCGTGCCCGCAGCGACCTGCCGCAAGCCTCGATCGTCATCGAGCTCGGCCGCTACCTCGTCGGCGAGGCCGGCGTCTACGTGACGCGCGTGATCGACCGCAAGGTCTCGCGCGGTCAGGTCTTCCTCGTCACCGACGGCGGGCTCCACCATCACCTGTCCGCCTCCGGCAACTTCGGTCAGGTGGTGCGCAAGAACTATCCGGTCATGATCGGCACCCGCGCCGGCGACGGGCCGCGCGAGACCGCTTCGGTGGTCGGCCCGCTGTGCACGCCGCTCGACCTGCTGGCCGATCGCATGAGCCTCGCAGTCGCCGGGCCGGGCGACCTGGTGGTCGTATTCCAGTCGGGTGCCTACGGCGCGAGCGCGAGCCCGCAGCGCTTTCTCGGCCACCCCGATTGCGTCGAAGTGCTGGTCTGAACCGCGCTGCGCATGGCGCCGTCGCGCTGGCGGCGCTGGCCGGCGGCTTCTGGATCGCGGTCCACCACCCGATCGCGCCCGCGGCCGCCATGCTCGGCTTCGGCACCATCGCGCTCGTCGCGGCACGCTGGCCGCAAGCCTGGCTGACGCTGCTGCCGGCCGCGCTGCCGTGGCTGGACTTCGCGCCCTGGACCGGCTGGGTCGCGGTCGGCGAATTCGACCTGCTCGTGCTGGCGGCGATCGCTGCAGGCCATGCGCGGCTCGCGTGGCGCGACGAGCCGGCATCGCGGTGGCCGAAGCCGGTGACGGGCATCGCCGCGCTGCTCGCTCTCACGCTCGCGATCGGCATCGCTCGCGGCGTCCTCGACGCAACGCCGTCGACGTCGGGCTGGTTCCAGTCCTACCTCGATCCGCTCAACACCTGGCGCGTCGCGAAGAGCCTGGCCTGGACGCTGTTGCTGCTGCCGCTGCTGCTGCGCGCGTTGCGCGACTCGGCCGATGCGACCTACGAGCGCATCGCCCGCGGCATGCTGATCGGCCTCGCGCTCGTCGCGTTCGCGGTGCTGCGCGAGCGCGTCGCCTATCCGGGCTGGCTCGACTTCACGAAGCCCTACCGCACGGTCGCGTGGTTCTGGGAGATGCACGTCGGCGGCGCGGCGATCGATGCCTATGTCGCGCTCGCCACGCCGTTCGCGGCCTGGGCGCTGTGGCATGCGACGACGCCATGGCGCTGGTCGTGCGCGGCGCTGCTCGCGCTCCTCGTCCTCTATGCGGGCCTCACGACCTTCTCGCGCGGCGTCTACCTCGCGGTCGGCGCCCCGCTCGCATGGCTCGGGCTCTGGCTGTCGCACGGCCACTTCGGGCTCGATCTGCGCCGCTGGATGCTGCGCGTCGCGCTCGCGCTCATCGCGGCCGCGCTGCTCGCGGCGGTCGTCGCCTGGATCGAGGATCGCTACGGCCTGTCGGGCGTGATCGCGGCGCTGGTGCTGCAGGTCGGCGTCTGGCTCGCGTGGACCGCGAGCGAGCGCACGCGACGCTGGCGGCGCGGCGCCGGACTGGCGCTGGCCGCCACCCTGCTGGTCGAGGTGGTCGTGGTGCTCGGCGCCGGCTCGTTCATGCTGTCGCGCTTCGCGAGCAGCGAGCACGACTTCGACAACCGCGTCGCCCACTGGAAGAGCGGCATCGGCCTGATCGCCACGCCGGTCGATGGGCTGATCGGCATCGGCATCGGCCGGCTGCCGGCGCACTATGTCCGCACCGGGCCGCGCCATGAACTGTCGGGCAGCGCACGCTACGACCCCGGGCCGCCGCCGGCGGTGCTGCTCGCCGGCGCGCCGACGTCGCCGCGGCTGACCGGCCTGATGCGCCTGACGCAGCGCGTGCCGCTAGCGACGACCGGCCACTACCGCGCGACCCTGGTGACGCACGTCGACAAGCCGGCGGTCATCGGCATCGCGGTCTGCGAAACGCACCTGATCTACGCGCGCGCCTGCCAGGACAACGACATCCAGTTGCTGCCCGACGGACCGGCACGGCGCGACGTGGTGCTCGAAGGCGATCCGCTCACCCGCGGCCCGGCCTGGGCGCCGCGCGAGGCGGTGCTCGCGCTGGCGGTGCTGACGCCGGGCGTCGACGTGCGCCTCGAACGGATCTCGCTGCAGGCGCCCGACGGCCGCGAACTGCTCGCCAACGGCGACTTCGCCGCCGGCCTGGCGCACTGGTTCCCGTCGGCGGTCTACTACTACCTGCCGTGGCACATCGACAACCTGCTCCTGGAGGTGCTGATCGAGCGCGGCGCGCTCGGCCTGGTCGCGCTCGGGCTGCTCGCCGGCGGCGCGGCCTGGCTGCCGTTCTCGGCGGGCGGACGCGCGCGGACCTGGGCGCCATTCCTCGCCGCGTCGCTCTATGGCGTGCTGCTGGTCGGTCTGGTCAGCAGCGTGATGGATGCGCCGCGCGTCGCGCTGCTCGCGCTGCTGCTCGCCTGCCTGGGCTACACGGCAGCCGCAGGCAGCGGCCGTCCGCCAACCGCGTCGCCGGCAGCGCCTGCCTGAAGCCGCAGGGCACCGAGGCCGCAGGGCACCGCGGGTATCATCGCCGGGCTCCGGCAGCGGCCTCGCCGCGCGCCTCCCCCGCTCAAGCTCTCCACCATCGCATGAAGATCCTCGTGACCGGCGCTGCCGGTTTCATCGGCATGACCACGTCGCTGAAGCTCCTCGAGCGCGGCGACGAGGTCGTCGGCATCGACAACCTCAACGACTACTACGACGTCACGCTGAAAGAGGCGCGGCTGCGCCGGCTCGAGCCGCATGCGCGCTTTCGTTTCGTCAAGCTCGACGTCGCCGACCGCGCCGGCATGGCCGAGCTGTTCGCCGCCGAGAAGTTCGACCGGGTGATCCACCTCGCGGCGCAGGCCGGCGTGCGCTATTCGCTGAAGAACCCGCACGCCTACGTCGACAGCAACCTCGTCGGCTTCATGAACATCCTCGAGGGCTGCCGGCACGGCAAGGTGCAGCACCTCGCCTATGCATCGAGCTCCAGCGTCTACGGCGGCAACACCCGCATGCCGTTTTCCGAGCACGACAGCGTCGACCATCCGGTGAGCCTGTACGCCGCGACCAAGAAGGCCAACGAGCTGATGGCGCATACCTACAGCCATCTCTACGGCCTGCCGACGACGGGGTTGCGCTTCTTCACGGTCTACGGGCCGTGGGGACGACCGGACATGGCGCTCTTCCTCTTCACGAAGGCGATCCTCGAAGGCCGGCCGATCGACGTCTACAACCACGGCCGCATGCAGCGCGACTTCACCTACGTCGACGACATCGCCGAAGGCGTCGTGCGCGTGATCGACCATGTCGCGGCGCCCAACCCCGATTACCGCGCCGAGACGCCCGATCCCGGCACGAGCAACGTGCCGTTCCGGGTCTTCAACATCGGCAACCACCATCCGGTGCCGCTGATGGACTTCATCGCCTGCATCGAGAAGGCGCTCGGCCGCACCGCCGACAAGAACCTGCTGCCGCTGCAGGACGGCGACGTGCCGGCGACCTATGCCGACGTCGAGAGCCTCGAGCAATGGACCGGCTTCAAGCCGGCCACGTCGATCGAGACCGGCATCGGGCGCTTCGTCGCGTGGTATCGCGACTACTACCGCGTCTAGGGCCTGTTCACAGTTCGGAAGCCGGTGCGAAGTGTGAACAGGCCCTGGTGCACGGTCGTCGGCTTCAGCGCGTCGCCATCGGCTCGCCGAGCCGGATCGTGCGGCCGGCCGACCAGGCCGGATCGAAGCGCAGGCCCTGCGGCGGGAACAGCAGCACGACGGTCGAACCGAGCAGGAAGCGGCCCATCTCTTCGCCCTGGCGCAGCGCGATCGTGCGATCGTCATAGCGCCAGTCGCGCAGATGCCCGGGACGCGGCGGGTTGACCACGCCGTGCCACACCGTCGCCATGCTGCCGACGATCGTCGCGCCGACGAGCGCCAGCACGAAGCGGCCGCAGGCCGAGTCGAACACGCAGACGACGCGCTCGTTGCGCGCGAAGAGGCCCGGCACGCCGCGCGCGGTGACCGGATTCACCGAGAACAGCGCACCCGGCACATGCGTCATGCGCGCCAGACGGGCATCGCACGGCATGTGGATGCGGTGGTAGTCCTTCGGGCTGAGATACAGCGTCGCGTAGTGGCCGTTCTCGAAGCCGCGTGCAAGGTCCGCATCGCCGCCGACCAGCGCCAGCGTCGAGTAGTCGTGACCCTTGGCCTGGAAGATGCGATCGCCTTCGATCGCGCCGAACTGGCTGATCGCGCCGTCGACCGGACACACCAGATCGGCCTGCGCGATCGGCCGGGCACCCGGCTTCAACGCACGCGTGAAGAAGTCGTTGAAGGTCGGATAGCTACCCGGCTCCGGGTCGGCCGCCTCGCTCATGTCGACGCCGTAGCGATCGATGAACGACCGGATCGCCGCGGTCGTCAGCGCGCCGCCGCGCGCACGCGCCGCCCAACCGGCCAGCGCGGTCAGCGCCTGCTTGGGCAGCAGGTATTGGGGCAGGACGGCGAGGCGGTCGGACACGAGTGGCGGCGCGGCGGGCGGCCATTCTATCGGCGCGGCTTCCTCCGGGGAGCGGCGGGCGGCAGCGTGTAGGACAAACCGCAGCCGGCGGAGCGCGGTGCGCCCACAGGGGGGCGGCGCGGGGAGCGACACCGTCGAGAACGGCCGCACGTTACCGTGAGCCACCTTTCAATTCCAGGGGAGACTCGCATGACGCTGGGTACCATACTCTTGATCATCCTGCTGCTCTTGTTGGTCGGCGCGATACCGGCCTGGCCGTACAGCCGCGGCTGGGGCTACGGCCCGAGCGGCGGCCTGGGGCTGGTGCTGGTGGTGCTGCTGGTGTTGTTCCTGATGGGACGGATCTAGTGCAGCGTGGCCGAGGCGCGCGACCACTCGAACGTCACGCTTCCATCCCGGTCCGGCAACGCAGTCCGCAAGTCCCGCAAGCCCCCGCAAGAGGCGTCGACATGGCCGAGCGGTATGCTAGGGCGGCTTTCCGCCATCCTTGCCCATGCCGACCCGCCGCGCCCCACCCCGCCCCCGTTCCCGCGAGCCGTCGTCCGACGCTGCCGCGCTACCCGAAGAATCCATCCTGGTGCTGCAGGGCGGCGGTGCGCTCGGCTCCTATCAGGCCGGCGTGTACGAGGCGCTCGGCGCCACGGGGCATGCGCTCGACTGGGTCGCCGGCATCTCGATCGGCGCGATCAACTCCGCGCTGATCGCCGGCAACCCGCCGGAGCGGCGCGGCGAACGACTGCGCGAGTTCTGGGATCTCGTGTCGTCGACGAATGCGATCGCGCAACTTCCCGACACGCCGTCGGCACGCGACGTCTTCAACGAGTCGAGCGCGCTCCAGGCCGTGCTCTTCGGCGTCCCCGGCTTCTTCACGCCGCGCGTGCCGCCGGCTCCGTTCCAGTTGCCGGGCACGCTCGCAGCGATCAGCTACTACGACACCGAGCCGCTCCGGCGGACCCTCGAACGCCTGGTCGACTTCGACCTGATCAACCGCGGCAAGGTGCGGCTGTCGCTCGGCGCCGTGAACGTGCGCACCGGCAACTTCGCCTATTTCGACAGCGCCCGTCAGCGCATCGACGCGCGCCATGTGATGGCCAGCGGCGCGCTGCCGCCCGGCTTTCCGCCGGTCGAGATCGACGGCGAGCACTACTGGGACGGCGGCCTGGTGTCGAACACGCCGCTGCAATACGTGCTCGACCAACCCGGCGCGCGCCCGCGGGTCGTGTTCCAGGTCGACCTGTTCGCCGCGCGCGGCGACCTGCCGACGAACCTGTCGCAAGTGAGCGAGCGCGAGAAGGACATCCGTTTTTCGAGCCGGACGCGGCTGAACACCAGCAACGAACTGGCGCGTCATCGGCTCGCGCTGGCGGCGCGGCGGCTCGTCGCCAAGCTGCCGCCGGCCTTGCGCGACGATCCCGATGCACGGCTGCTGGCGGCTTCCGAGGCCGAGGCCGCGGTGTCGGTCGTGCATCTGATCTACCGCAGCAAGCACTACGAAAGCCAGTCGAAGGACTACGAGTTCTCGCGCCTGTCGATGCGGGAACACTGGGATGCCGGCCGCACCGACATGCAGTCGACGCTCACGGATCCGCGCTGGCTGCATCGCCGTCACAATGGGCACGGCGTGCACGTCTACGACCTGCTGCCGGGCGCGCCCGACGACCGGCCGCTGCCGCCGGCCGACACCGCCGCGACGCCCGAATCGGCGCGTCGCTGACCCGATCGCGCCTTTCCCCTTCCCCGCTCCGATCTCCCCTCTCATCATCACGAGGTCTCTCCATGAAGCTACAAGACAAGGTCTGCATCGTCACGGGCGCCGCCAGCGGCATCGGCAAGGAGATCGCGACGGTCTATGCGCGCGAGGGCGCGAAGGTCGTGATCGCCGACCTCGCGAAGGATGCGGCCCAGGCCACCGCCGACGCGCTCACGGCCGCCGGCGGCCAGGCGATGGGCGTCGCGATGGACGTGACCGACGAGGCCCAGGTCAACGCCGCAGTCGCTGAAGTCGTCGCGGCCTGGGGCGGCGTCGACGTGCTGGTCAGCAACGCCGGCATCCAGATCGTCCATCCGATCGAGGAGTTCTCGTATGCCGAATGGAAGAAGATGCTGGCGATCCATCTCGACGGCGCGTTCCTGACGACCAAGGCCTGCATCCCGCACATGTACCGATCGGGACGCGGCGGCAGCATCATCTACATGGGCTCGGTGCACTCGAAGGAAGCGTCGGTGCTGAAGGCGCCTTACGTGACCGCCAAGCACGGACTCATCGGCCTGGCCAAGACGATCGCCAAGGAAGGCGGCAAGCACGGCGTGCGCGCCAACGTGATCTGCCCCGGCTTCGTGCGCACGCCATTGGTCGAGAAGCAGATTCCCGAGCAGGCTCAGACCCTCGGCATCAGCGAGGACGACGTCGTCAAGAAGGTGATGCTGAAGGAGACCGTCGACGGCGAGTTCACGACCACTGCCGACGTCGCCGAGGTGGCGCTGCTGTTCGCGAGCTTCCCGTCGAACGCGCTGACCGGCCAGTCGCTCGTCGTGAGCCACGGCTGGTTCATGCAGTGAACCGTGGCTCAGCCGCCGGCGTAGTGCCAGCACAGCAGCGCCGCGGCCAGCGCCGGCACGCCGAAGACGACCAGGAAGATCGGCGCTTCCTCGGCGACCGAGTAGCCGGCACGGCGCACGCCGACCCACATGTTGAGCGCCGCGGCGACGAACCACACAGGGATGAAGAGGCCGGTCGACCAGACCGTGACGCGCGGTTGCGCGCCGACGGTCCACAGACCCGCGAGCAGGAAGACCGTCAGCAGGAAGAAGCCTGCGCCCAGCAACTTCAGGGTGTGCATGCGGTCGGTCGGTGAGATGCAGGTCGCTCGTCGTCGCGCCGCGGATTCTAGGGCGCCGTCGCGACGTGCCGGACGGCACGGCGGCGCATGATCCCCTGGCTGCACCATCCGGACGAGCCCTTGCCGCCGACGCGCCTCGCGCTCGGCCGCGACGCCGATGCGCCGGGCCTGCTCGCGGCCGGCGGCACGCTGACGACGCGCCGCCTCGAGGAGGCTTATTCGCACGGCGTCTTCCCGTGGTACAGCGAAGGCCAGCCGGTGCTGTGGTGGTCGCCCGACCCGCGCATGGTGCTGATGGTCGACGAGTTCAAGCTGTCGCGGTCGCTGCGCAAGACGCTCGCCCGCTTCCTGCGCACCCCCGGCTGCGAGGTACGCATCGACGGCGACTTCCGGGCCGTCATCGCTGCGTGCGCGCGGGCGCCGCGCGACGGTCAGGCCGGCACCTGGATCGTGCCCGACATGATCGCGGCCTATGTCGCCTGGCACGCACGCGGCTTCGTGCACAGCTTCGAGACCCGGGTCGACGGCGAGCTGGCCGGCGGCCTCTACGGCGTGTCGATCGGACGCATGTTCTTCGGCGAGTCGATGTTCGCGCGCCGCACCGATGCGTCGAAGATCGCGCTGGCGGCACTCGTGTGTTTTTGCCGGGAACGGGGCATCACGATGATCGACTGCCAGCAGCGCACCGGACACCTCGCATCGCTCGGTGCGCGCGAACTGCCGCGCACCGAGTTCGAGCGGCTCCTGATCCCGCGCGTGAGGGAGCCGGCGATCGTCGATTGGACCTATGATGCGTCCGTCTGGCGACATCTGGCCACCACCTCCACCAACGGCCCGTGACCCATCCGAAAGAGCTACCGCTCGCCTCACTGCAGTTCTACGCCACGGCGCCGTATCCGTGCAGCTACATCGAGGGCCGGATGGCACGCTCGCAGGTCGCGACGCCCAGCCACCTGATCCATGCCGACGCCTATTCCGGGCTGGTCGCCAACGGCTTCCGGCGCAGCGGCATGTTCACCTACCGGCCGTATTGCGACGGCTGCCGTGCCTGCATGCCGCTGCGCATCCCGGTCGCGCAGTTCGAGCCCAATCGCAGCCAGCGCCGCGCCTGGCGCGCCCACGCCGGCCTCGAAGCGCGCGTGCTGCGCCTGTGCTTCGTCCCCGAGCACTACCAGCTCTACCTGCGCTACCAGGGCGGACGCCATGTCGGCGGCGGCATGGACCACGACAGCATCGACCAGTACACGCAGTTCCTGCTGCAGAGCCGCGTCAACTCGCGCCTCGTCGAGTTCCGCACGCCGGCCGCGGAAGGCAGCGTGCTGAAGATGATCTCGATCCTCGACATCCTGAACGACGGGCTGTCGGCGGTCTACACCTTCTACGAGCCCGAGCCGCGCACCAGCTACGGCACCTACAACGTGCTGTGGCAGATCGAGCAGACGCGGCTCCTGAAACTGCCGCACCTCTACCTCGGCTACTGGATCGGCCAGAGCGGCAAGATGGCCTACAAGGCGCAGTTCCGGCCGCACCAGCTGTTGGTCAACGGGCAGTGGCAGGCGGTCGACGCGGCAGCATCAAGCGACGCGGCCTGAAGAGCTTCACGCCGGGTCGACGTCGATCCGGATGCGCTTGATCCTCCCGCTCGCGCCGCTCGCGATCGATACCGCGGACCGACGGCAGCCGAAGCGCTCGGCCACCAGCGCGACCAACTCCGCATTCGCCTTGCCGTCGATCGGCGCCGCCTTGAGTTGCGCGACCCACCGGCCGTCGTCGCTCTGCGTCAGCAGGCTCGCACGCGCGTTCGGCTTGACTCGGACCTCGATCAGCATCGCCAGCGCACCGTCAGGGCCAAGAGTAAGCCCCCGGCTCCGTGCAGAACCGAGGGCTTCGTGTGGGCTGGGATATCTGGTGGGCGGTGAGGGTTTCGAACCCCCGACCCCGACAGTGTGAATGTCGTGCTCTACCCCTGAGCTAACCGCCCGATAGGGGCGCGATTATGCCATGGCGACCGCGGCCGGCTCCATGCGGCGCCAGAGCGTCTTGCCTCCGCTGGCCTGGTCGAGACCGGCCAGCAGCGCGACGTGCGCGGCCTCGTCGTCGGCGTCGGCGACGAGCACGAGCAGGTCGAGCGCGCTCAGGTCGACGGCTACGGATGCGACCTCGGCCGCATCGTCGTCGCCGACGTCGATGACGAGCGAGTTCTGGCCGCGCGTCATGCGGATGTAGACCTCGGCCAGCAGCCCGGCATCGAGCAGCGCGCCGTGCAGGCTGCGGCTCGAGTTGTCGACCTCCAGGCGCTTGCACAGCGCATCGAGCGAATTGGCCTTGCCGGGATAGGTCTCGCGCGCCATCGCGAGGCTGTCGGTCACCTGGCCGACGAAGCTCGTGAACCCGGGATGCGCGAGGCGCCTCAGCTCGGCGTCCAGGAAGCCGACGTCGAAGCTCGCGTTGTGGATCACGATCTCGGCGCCGGCGACGAACTCGAGGAACTCGTTCGCGACCGCGGCGAAGAGCGGCTTGTCGGCGAGGAACTCGTCGGTCAGGCCGTGGACCTTGACGGCGTCTTCGTGGTTCGCGCGCTCCGGGTTCAGGTAGAAGTGCAAGGTCCGGCCGGAGAGCCGCCGGTTCACCATCTCGACGCAGCCGATCTCGATGATGCGATCACCCGATTCGGGGCTGAGGCCGGTGGTCTCGGTGTCGAGGAAGATCTGTCGCATGGTCGGGCGTCAACGGGCCATCGCGCCGGCGTCGAGCGCACCGGCGGGTTGCTGGTGCACACCCCACCACCACAGCGCCGCGCCGGCCAGGATCATCGGAACGCACAGCCACTGGCCCATGCTCATGCCGAGCGCGAGCAGGCCGAGGAAGTCGTCCGGCTCGCGGAAGTATTCGGCGATGAAGCGGAAGACGCCGTAGCCGAGCAGGAAGGCACCGGACACCGCGCCGCGCCCGCGCGGGCTCGATGCGTAGAACCAGAGCAGCACGAACAGCAGCATGCCTTCGAGCGCGAACTGGTAGAGCGGCGACGGATGGCGCGGCACGTTGCTGCCCGATTGCGGAAAGATCATCGCCCACGGCAGGCTCGGGTCGGCCGGCCGGCCCCACAGCTCGCCGTTGATGAAGTTGCCGATGCGCCCGCACGCCAGGCCGATCGGCACGCAGGGCGCGACCAGATCGGCGACATCGAAGAACGGCCGGCCGCGCATGCGCGCGAACACGAACATCGCGCCGATCGCGCCGAGCAGCCCGCCGTGGAACGCCATGCCGCCCTTCCACACCGAGAAGATCTCGACGAGGTGCGTCGCGTAGTAGCCCGGCTTGTAGAACAGCACGTAGCCGAGGCGCCCGCCGATCACGACGCCGAGCACGCCGTAGAACAGCAGGTCCTCGACGTCGCGCCGCACCCAGCCGGCGGCGGCGAAATGCGGCAGCCGGGTGCGCCGGCCGGCGAGCCAGAGGAAGAGACCGAAGGCGACGAGGTAGGTGATGCCGTACCAGTGGATCGCGACGGGACCGATCCGGACTGCGATCGGATCGAACTGCGGATGAACGAGCATGGCCGAGATGATAAGCGGCGGGCCATGCGCCTCCGTGCGCAGCCGGCGTCGAGCTATACCCGCCGGGCTGGCGCTGCCGGGCCTCGGCGGTATAGCGGGACCGAGGGCTATAGTTCCCGCCGACCTTGCTCTCGTAGAGGATCCCCATGAGTTCCAACCGCCGCTCCCGCAACATCACCGAAGGCGTGGCCCGCGCGCCGAACCGCTCGATGTACTACGCGATCGGCTACGAGGAGGCCGACTTCAAGAAGCCGATGATCGGCGTCGCCAACGGCCACTCGACGATCACGCCGTGCAACGCCGGGCTGCAGAAGCTCGCCGACGCGGCCGTCGCGGGCATCGAGGCGGCCGGCGGCAACGCGCAGATCTTCGGCACGCCGACGATCAGCGACGGCATGGCGATGGGCACCGAGGGCATGAAGTACAGCCTCGTGTCGCGCGAGGTCATCGCCGACTGCATCGAGACCTGCGTCGGCGGCCAGTGGATGGACGGCGTGCTCGTCGTCGGCGGCTGCGACAAGAACATGCCCGGCGGCATGATGGGC
>JAFEEF010000036.1:156790-242564 GCA_018241265.1 Pseudomonadota bacterium
CATCCTGCCCGGCCACTACAAGGGCAAGGACCTCAACATCGTCAGCGTGTTCGAAGCCGTCGGCGAGTTCACCGCCGGCCGCATGAACGAAGAGGACTTCTGCCAGATCGAGCGGCGCGCGATCCCCGGCACCGGCTCGTGCGGCGGCATGTACACCGCCAACACGATGAGCTCGGCGTTCGAGGCGCTCGGCATGAGCCTGCCCTATTCGTCGACGATGGCCAACCCGCACGACGAGATCGTCGGCAACGCGAAGGAGGCGGCGCGCGTCCTCGTCGAAGCGGTGAGGAAGGACCTGAAGCCGCGCGACATCGTGACGCGCGAATCGATCGAGAACGCCGTCGCGGTCATCATGGCGACCGGCGGCTCGACCAACGCGGTGCTGCACTTCCTCGCGATCGCGCATGCCGGCGGCATCGAGTGGACGATCGACGACTTCGAGCGGGTGCGCCGCAAGGTCCCGGTGCTGTGCGACCTGAAGCCGTCGGGCAAGTACCTCGCGGTCGACCTGCACCGCGCCGGGGGCATACCGCAGGTGATGAAGGTGCTGCTGAAGGCCGGCCTGCTGCACGGCGACTGCATGACGATCACCGGCAAGACGATCGCCGAGACGCTCGCCGACGTCCCCGACGTGCCGCGCGCCGACCAGGACGTGATCCGTCCGATCGACCAGCCGATGTATGCGCAAGGCCACCTGGCGATCGTGAAGGGCAACCTCGCGACCGAAGGCGCCGTCGCGAAGATCACCGGCCTGAAGAACCCGGCGATCACCGGTCCGGCGCGCGTGTTCGACGACGAGCAGTCGGCGCTCGCCGCGATCATGGCGCGGCAGATCAAGGACGGCGACGTGATGGTGCTGCGCTACCTCGGCCCGAAGGGCGCACCGGGGATGCCGGAGATGCTCGCGCCGACGAGCGCGCTGGTCGGCCAGGGCCTGGGCGAATCGGTCGGCCTGATCACCGACGGGCGCTTCTCGGGCGGCACCTGGGGCATGGTCGTCGGCCACGTCGCGCCGGAGGCGTATGCCGGCGGCAATATCGCGCTGGTGCATGAGGGCGACTCGATCACGATCGACGCCCATACACTGACCTTGCAGCTCAACATCGACGACGCCGAGCTCGCGCGCCGCCGTGCCGCCTGGAAGGCGCCGGCGCCGCGCTACACGCGCGGCGTGCTCGCGAAGTTCGCCAACAGCGCGTCCAGCGCGAGCCTGGGCGCGGTGCTCGACCGCTTCGACTGAGTCGCCGGAGGAAAGCTGCGCGCGCGGGCGCGGAACGCGTCAGCGCCCGCCGCCTTCGCGGCCCTTGCGGCGGCCGCGCGTCTCGAGGCCGAGCGCCTGGAGGTTGTCTTCGCGCCGCTTGCGCTTGCGGTCCTCCATCTTCTCCATCTCGCGCCGCTTGTTGAGGCCCGAGGTATCCGCCCACCACCACCAGACGATGGCGAGCAGGAACGGCAGGGCGAACTTCCACAGGTCGCCGCCGAGGGTCCAGGTCCAGTTGCCGACCGGGCCGATGCCGGCCAGGTTCAGCACGACGAGCAGTACGCCGACGATGACGAAGAGCATGGGTTGAACTCCTGCACGGCACACGAATCCGAGCCGCTGCGGCTCGCTCTGCCTGAACTCGGTATCAGCTCGGCATTTCGGCGATCCGCTATCCTGACTGTAGCCCTACGCGCGCCGATCGGACCCGTCTCGCCATGAAATCGTCGATCCCTGCCCTTGCCCTGCTGCTCGCTGCCGTCGCCGCCCCCGGTGCGCACGCGCAAAGCGACCTCGCCGACAAGCGCAAGCTCTGCCTGTCCTGCCATGACATCAACGTCAAGAAGGTCGGCCCGGCGTTCAAGGATGTCGCGGCGCGCTACGCCGGGCAGAGCGATGCCGCGGCCAAGCTGACGCAGAAGGTGCTGAAAGGCGGCGCCGGTACCTGGGGCGCGGTGCCGATGCCGGCCAATCCGCAGCTCAACGAGGCCGAGGCCCGGCAGCTCGTCGACTGGGTGCTGTCGCAGAAATAGCCCGGCCGGCGCAGCGACGACCGGAGCGCCCGTCATGCCGCCACCGTTTCGCCTGCACGTCCCCGATGCCGACATCGCCGACCTGCGCGAGCGCCTCGCGCGCACCCGCTGGCCCGACCGGCCGGCCGGCGCGGCGTGGCAAACCGGCACCGATCTCGGCTGCTGCAGGCGCTGGCCGGACGCCCGCGTCTCGGCGTGCGCGGGCCAATGACGCCTCGTGCAGCGTTCGACCCTGTGCGGCACTGAATAAAACCGATGGATTTGTCGTCGTGGCTAGGCGCAAACCGCAGTGATACCCGAAGGTATCGCGAGGATTTGCAACGCCGCCACGGCGGCAAAGACGCGGCTTTATGTGCCGCACAGTGTCGAACGCTGCACTAGCATCGATGGCCACCTACGACGAGCCGCACCGACGAGCGCGGCCCCACCTCAGGAGACAGGCATGAACTTCCGCATCGGATGCGCCGCCGTCGCGGCGCTGCTGGCCACGTGCGCGGCGGCGTCGGCACAGGCGGCGACCACGCTCCCCGCGCTGAACATCGACCCGACGCAGACCACGGTCTCGGGGCTGTCGTCCGGCGCCTTCATGGCGAACCAGCTCGGCTACGCCTATTCGGCGACCTTCCACGGCGTCGCGATGTTCGCCGGCGGCCCGTACATGTGCGCCGGCCACAGCAACTACACCGCTTGCATGTACAACGCGGTGATCAGCACGAACATGCTGAACACGATGCAGGCCGACCTCAACAACTGGAGCGGCACCGCGATCGATCCGAAGGCCGGTGTCGCCGCTCAGAAGATCTACATGTTCGTCGGCACGAGCGACTACACCGTCGGCGTCAACCCGATGAACGCGGCGCAGACGCAATACACCGGCAACGGCGTGCCCGCGGCCGGCCTGTCGTACGTGAAGCGCAGCAACACTGCGCACGTCTTCCCGACCGATTTCGCCGGCAGCGGCGACAACGCCTGCAACAGCTCGACCTCGCCCTACATCGCCAACTGCGGCTACGACGGCGCGAAGGCCGCGTTCAACGCCTTCTACGGCACGCTGAACCCGCGCAACGACGCGCCCGCGGCCGGCAACTACATCGAGTTCGACCAGACCGCCTACACCACCAACCCGGGCATGGCCGCGACCGGCTGGATCTACGTGCCGGCGTCGTGCGCGTCCGGCACGAAGTGCCGCCTGCACGTCGCGCTGCACGGCTGCCTGCAGAACTACGCGACGATCGGCGACAAGTTCCTGAAGAACACCGGCTACACGCGCTGGGCCGACACGAACGACATCGTCGTGCTGTTCCCGCAGACCAAGGTGGACAACACGAGCCGCAGCACCGCCGCGAGCGGGATGCTGCCGAACCCGAACGGCTGCTGGGACTGGATCGGCTGGTACGGCGGCAACTTCGCGCAGAAGAGCGGTACCCAGCAGGCCGCATTGAAGGCGATGGTCGACCACGTGTCGTCCGGCTCCGGCGGCGGCGGCGGCACGCTGCCTGCGCCGACCGGCGTCGCGACCTCGAACGCCACGACGAGCAGCATGACGATCGCCTGGAACGCGGTGAGCGGCGCGACCGGCTATGACGTCTATCGCAACGGCGGCAAGGTCAACGCATCGCCCGTCACCGCGACCAGCTACACCGACACCGGCCTCGCGCCGGCGACGACCTATGGCTGGACGGTCGCGGCCGTCGACGCCAACGGCATCGACGGCGCGATGTCGGCCGCGGCGAGCGGCACGACGACCGGCAGCGCCGCGGTCTGCTACACCGCATCGAACTACGCCCACACCGTCGCCGGCCGCGCCCACCAGAGCCTGGGGCGCGCCTATGCCAACGGGTCGAACCAGGACATGGGCTTGTGGAACGTCTTCGTCGTCACGACGTTGAAGCAGACGGGGACGAACTACTACGTCATCGGCAGCTGCCCGTGAACTCGGTTGACGTCGCGTCACCGCGCTTCTTCGATCCTCGTTCGCCGCCTGCGGCAGCCCGCCGGCCTCGCCCGGCAGCCGACCTACTTTCTTCTGCTGGCCCAGAAGAAAGGGACTCGCCTGCCGGGCGAGTCCGGCGGGCTGCTGCTCAGAGCACAAGCGCAGAGAGCAGCGGCGATCGCAAGCAGGTCGCCGCCGCCGTCAAGGCGCCAGCCCGAACACCGTCACCGTCTTGTACGTCCCGACGTACACGCGCCCGTTCGCCTGCATCGCCGTGAGGTAGGCGTTGTTGCGCGAGTTCGACCACGTGCCCGCCGTCGCCTGGTAGATCGGCGCGCCGAGACTGGCAGCGTCGTACGCCTCGAGCTGCGGGTTCGTCACGCGGCGCACCAGCCAGACGACGCCGGTGCCCGGCGTCGTGCCGTTGGACGACACGATGGGCATCGAGCCGCCCCAGCCGCCCGTGCTCGTGCCCGAAGCCGCCGCGGTCAGCGCGGGCTTGGTCGCGGCCGACACGGCGTACGAATGCAGCACCGCGTTGGCGGTCTGCACATAGACCAGCGGACCCGTGGCGGTCGAGTTGTAGTAGGCCGGCCCGCCCCAGGTGCCGGCGCCCGGGCTCGAGATGCGCAGCTTCTGCAGTGCGCCGGCGTTGCTCAGGCTGTAGCCGCCGAGGCGGTTCTGGTTCAGCAGGTACAGCACCGAGTCCTTGCCGATCGCCAGTGCGAGCGGCGGTACCGTTGCACCGAGCGACGGCAGGAGCATCACGCCGCCCGAGCCGAAGTCGGCGTCCTCGTCGTTCAGCGAGTTGTAGTTGCCCGGCGTGAAGGTCGACAGCGCGTTGCCCAGGCTGGCCGACAGCGCGAGCACGCTCTCGCCGTAGTTGCGGCCGCCCTGGTTGGCATCGAAGTCGCCGTTGCCGGTGACGGCGTAGACGCGGCCCGCCGCGTTGATCGCCGGACCGAAGCCCGAGCCCCAGACGCTCGACAGCTTGTAGCCCGCCGGATCGTCGACGGTGTTGAACGCCGCCTGCAGCTGCAGGCTGGGCGCATAGCGCAGCATCCAGCCGGTGATGTTGCCGGCGTTGTTGTCGCAGTGCGAGCCGATGCCGACGTAGACCGAGTTGCTGCCCCAGGCGAGCGCCGCGCGGCTCCACTGGTTCTTCGCATCGAAGCCTATCGTCGTACCGTCGGACATCTGTGCCGTCGGCGCCAGATCGACCGGCGCGACCACGTCGCCGCCGTCGGTCAGGCTCAGGCGGTGGATCGTGTTGCGGAACGTGCCGGTCGTCGGCTCGGTCGCGGCGATCAGGTAGATCGACGCCTTGGTGGCCGATTCGCGCACGATCACCGGCGTGCTCGAGATGCCGGTCTCGGGGATCACGTCGCCGCAACCCACGTCGGCCGACTGCTGCGCCGGCCCGAGGTTGCGCTGCCACAGCAGCGCATAGTTCTGCGCGTCGTACGCATAGACGCTGTTGTGGCCGGTCGCGACGACCAGCACGTCGTGGAAGGCCGCGGGGTTGCCGCCGCTCGCCGGGAACGGGAAGCGCGACACGAGCAGCGGCTGCGCCAGCACGTTGCCATCGACGTTCAGCGTCGTCAGCAAGCCGAAGTTGCTCGATGCGACGTTGGCCGGCGTCAGCACGGTCTCGGCCTGGTTCCAGCCGGTGCGCAGCGCGTCGTAGTGGAAGGTCGTCACGTCGATGCCGGTACCGGCGAACGGCCGCTCGAGCGCGGCCTGGGCGTTCGGATGCAGCGGCGTCGGCCCGTGCACGCCGCCGGGAGGATCGGCGCGCACCGCCGTGTGGTTGTCGAGCGGCTGGCCGTCCGGACCAAGGACGGCAGGCTCGGCGGCCCGCGACATCGCGGGCGCCATCAGGATCGCGGCAGTACACAGCGCGACCATGCCATTGATGCGGATCATCTGAGGTTCTCCTTCGCGGTACATGTAGTCGTCCTCGAGATCGCCTCGTCACGCCACCCCTGCAGACGCGCCGCGGCGAGCGGGGCCGATTCTCCGTGCGGTTGATGTCGATAGGCAACGCAGCGTTCAGGGGGTCGCGAACGCTGGGGCAAAATCGCCACGCCTACGAGCCCGCGCCGCACTCGCACCGCCCGCCCACCATGTTCCCGCTCGACACCCTCGCCGCCTACCTCGCGGCCACCTTGCTGGTCGTGCTGGCGCCCGGGCCGGACAACATCCTCGCGATCAGCCGCGGGCTGAGCCAGGGACGAACTGCCGCGGCGCTGTCGTCGATCGGCGCCGGGCTCGGCATCATGTGCCACACCTTGGCCGCGACGCTCGGGCTCACGCTCGTCATCCAGACTTCGCCGCTGGCCTTCTGGGCGATCAAGATCGTCGGCGCGGCTTACCTGCTGTGGCTGGGCTGGAAGGCGCTGACGTCGCGCAACCTGGTGTCGTTCGAGCCGGCGGCGCGCCAGCCGCTGCCGCGCGTCTTCGCGACCGGCCTGCTGTCGAACGTGCTGAACCCGAAGCCGGGGCTGTTCGTGCTGGCCTTCATCCCGCAGTTCGTCAGCGCTTCGCGCGGACCGGTGGCTGGTCAGATGCTCGGCTACGGCGCGATCTTCGCGGTACTCACGGCGCTGATCTTCACGCTGCTCGGCAGTTCGGCGGCGCGGCTGTCGCGCTGGCTCTCGGTGCGGCCGCGTGCAGCGCAGACGCTCAACGTCGGTGCCGGGCTGGCGTTCATCGCATCCGGCGTATCGATCCTCGCGCTCGGCCGCCGCCGTTAGCGGTCGCCAGCGGCCGACGCGGGCCTGCGGCCCCGTCCGACAGAAGGCGGCCGAGGCGGTTCGGATACTGGCGCCGTCCAGGTCTTTCCGGAGCGCCGATGAGAACCACATCCACGAGCGCAGCGCTCGCGCGCAAGGGCGCGGAGCTCGCCATGGTGACGCCGCAGGTCGTGATGCAACGCCTCTTGCGCATGGCGACCGCCCCGCTGCCCTGGTCGCAGCGCGACCGCACCGAGTTCACCCGCATGACGAGCGAGAAGGCGAGCGCCTTCGGCGAAGCCTGGTTCGGCATGTGGCTCAACTCGTTCGAGACGCAGCAGCGCATGGCGCTGGCGCTGTGGCGATCGTTCCTCGTGCCCGGTGCAGGCGCGCAGGGCGCGTGGCGCGCCGCGACGCATTGGCAGGATGGCGCCGTCTCGACGCTGCATCGCGGCCTGGCGCCGGTGCATCGCAAAGCGGTCGCCAACGCGCGGCGCCTCGCGCGGCGCTGAACTCGCGCACGATGTCCACGGGCCCAGGATCGCTGCCCGAACTCCGCGACGCGGTGCCGCGAGGGCTGATCTACGTCAGCGACCGCGCGCCCGGCATCTCACGCAGGCGCAACGGCAAGGGCTACGTCTACCGGCTGCCCGACGGCGGACGGCTTGCCGACGACCACGAGCTGCAGCGCATCCGCTCGCTCGCGATCCCGCCGGCCTACACGCAGGTGTGGATCTGCACCGAGGCGCGCGGCCATCTGCAGGCGACCGGTCGCGATGCGCGCGGCCGCAAGCAATACCGCTATCACCCGGACTGGCGCACCGCGCGCGACGCGACCAAGTACGACCGGCTGCTCGACTTCGCTGCGGCGCTGCCGCGCATCCGCGCGCAGGTCGAGCGCGACCTCGCCGCGCCGATCGGACCCGGCCTCGGCCGCGCGCTCGTGCTGGCGACGATCGTGCGGCTGCTCGACACGACCATGCTGCGCATCGGCAACGACGAGTACGCGCGCCAGAACGGCTCGTATGGCCTCACGACCTTGCAGCCGCGCCACGTGCGCGTCGACGGCACGCGCCTCCAGCTGCGCTTTCGCGGCAAGAGCGGCGTGCTGCGCGAGGTTGCCGTCGACGATGCGCGCGTCGCCCGCATCGTCGCGCGTTGCCAGGCGCTGCCCGGGCAGGAACTATTCGGCTACCTCGCCGATGACGGCCAGGTGCAGACCGTAGGCTCGGCCGACGTCAACGACTACCTGCGCCATGCGAGCGGCGGCGACTACACCGCGAAGGACTTCCGCACTTGGCACGGCAGCGTGCACGCCCTCGAATTGCTGCGCGCCGGCGTCGGTGCCGAGGCGCCGGGCCGCAGCCGCGCGAAGGCCGTGCTCGAAGGCGTCGCGCTGCGCCTCGGCAACACCGTCGCGGTGTGCCGCAAGGCCTATGTGCATCCGCAGGTGCTCGAATTGCTGACCGGCGACGGGTTGCCTGCCGACGCCCCGCCGCCGGCACGTCGTGCCGGCCTGAGCCTGGCCGAGCGGCGCTTCGTCGCGTTCCTGGGGATCGGCCGCAAGCTGCATAAGCAACCCGCACGAGGAGCGACTTCATGAGTACCTTTCGCTTCGGCGCCATCGGCGCACCCGGCACCTGGCGCGGCAGTGCGCGCGCCGACATCGAAGAGCGCTCCGGCTTCCCCGCGCTGCTGGCACAACGCGGCCTGATGCGCGACGACGAATGCCTCGTCGGCATCGAGCTGGGCACCGCGACCGATGACAAGGAAGGCGATCACGCGATGGTGCACGGACTCCTGGTATTCCGCGCCGGTCACGAGCCGCCCGAGGGCAGCGCCGAAGGCGGCGGCGCATTGCCGGTACGCAAGGTCAGCGTCCGCCTGACGCCGACCGAGTTCGTCGCAGCCTTCGGCTCGCTCGCGGTCACGCTGTCGGCCGACGGCGTGCTCGAAGGCCGCTCCTGCGAATTCCTCGACTGATCGGATCCGACTCGAAGATCGTGGTTGGCGCAGGCGCTCACAGCCACCAGCGCGCCGCCCGCACGACGAGGCAAGCCACGAAGCCGCAGAAGGCCAGCGTGGCGCCTCCGCTGCGCGGCTCGAAGCAGGCCCAGGCCAGACCGCCGCCCGCGCAGGCCAACGTCAGCCACGTCAGCAGACCCAGCACGCGCTGCACCAGGGCACGCTCGGCATGCGGCCGGCTCGTACGATCGATGTCCATGAAGCACACGCCGCGAGGACGCATCGTCGCCAGTCTGCCGTCTCGGCCGTCCGTCAAGCCGGCGGCGCATCGGCCGCCGGCATCGTCGGCAGTTCGGCAGTCGACACCCGCTCGACGAGCGCACCGGCGCGCGCATGGTCGAGCACGCGGCGCGCCGCGTCGAGCTGCGCCTGCGTCAGCCCATGGTCCGCGACGCCGTGGATCACGTCGACCGGCTCGGCCGCATTGCTCGAAACATCCGCGTTCATGGCTGGACCTCCAGGATTGCCGCGTCGACCACGTCAAGTCAGGCCGCGCGCCGTTCGACGGCCTCGATGCGCAGTTGCTGCCGATACTTCGTCACCGTGCGCCGCGCCACCATGAAGCCCTGCTGCGCGAGCAGCCGGGCGATCTGCGCGTCGGACATCGGCCGGCCGGGCGCCTCGGCCTGGATCATGTCGCCGATCAGGCCGCGGATCGCGGTGCCCGAGAACTTGCCGCCGCTCGCCGTCGTCATCGCGCGCGAGAAGAAATACTTCAGCTCGAGCACGCCGGCCGGCGTCGCCATGTACTTGTTGTTCGTCACGCGCGACACCGTCGACTCGTGCAGGCCGACCTCCTCGGCGATCTCGCGCAGGCCGAGCGGACGCATCGCCAGCGGCCCGAGGTCGAAGAAGCGGCTCTGCCGCCGCACGATCGCCTGCGCGACGCCGAGGATGGTCTGGAAGCGCTGCTCGACGTTGTGGACCGTCCAGCGCGCTTCGCGCAGGTGGGCCGCGAGATCGCCATGGCTCGCATCGCGATGGCGCGCGAACATGTCGGCATAGACCTGGTTCATGCGCACGCGCGGCACGATCGCCGGATTGAGCGCCACGGTCCACTCGCGCCGCACCCGCTTCACGATCACGTCGGGCGTGATGTACTGGATCTGCGACGTGCCGTAGCGCCAGCCCGGCCGCGGGTCGAGACGGCGGATGCGATCGCAGGCCTGCCGCACGCGATCCTGCGACTCGTCGAGCAGCGCGGCGAGCTTGGGCACGTCGCGCGCCGCCAGCCGGTCGAGATGCGCGGTGATCATGCGCCGCGCGGTCTCGCGCAGCAGCGGGCACTCGATCGTCGGCAATTGCAGCAGCAGGCATTCGGCGACGTTGCGCGCCGCCACCCCGGCGGGCTCGAGCGATTGCACGCGCTTCAGCGCGATGCGCAGGTCGACGTTGGAGGGCCGCGGGTCCAGGCCGCTGCCTTCGGCCGCGTCGTCCAGCGACTGGCGCAGGTAGCCGTCGTCGTCGAGCGACTCGACGATCGCCCTCGCCAGCACGAGGTCGCGCATCGGCAGCGGCAGCACGCTGAGCTGGGCGTGCAGATGGGCGCGCAAGGTCGCATCGACCGGCGTCAGGTCGAGCGCGCTGACCGCCTTGTCGCCCGCGGTACCCGACGGCATCGAGCCGTCGGCCAGCCAAGGGTCGCGCTCGCCGTCGGGCAGCGCGGCCGACGCCTGCGGATCGGCTTCGGACGGTTCGAGCGACGTGGCGTCGAACGCCGCGTCGGCCGATGCGGCCGCTGCCATTCCCGTCTCGCCGGCCGCCTCCGATGCTTCCTCGGGCTCCTCCTCCTCGAGGAAGGGATTGCGGCTCAGGACCGTCTGCAGCTCCTGGGCGAAGTCCAGCGAAGAGAGCTGGAGCAGGCGCACCGCGTGCTGCAGGCGCGGCGAAAGGGTAGCCTGTTGGCGGTGCTCGAGGCGATGGTTCGTCTGCATGGAATCGGCGTTGGCGACGTCCGCCTGCGCGCCTCGCCGCAAGCCCGTCGTGGACTGGAACGGAAGGTGCGAACGCAACTCACGTGCCGCCGACCGGCCGCCGTTGCAGCCTCTTACAACGACAACGGAGCAACCGGGCGTCGCGTCGAAAAGCGGCGATCGCCTGCGCCGGCGCTAAGGCCTGGTCGGCCGGCGTCGTCCATGCCGAACGGACTATCCTGCTGCACGATTTACCGATGACCATGATGCGACCGCTTGCCGTGTTCGGCGCCACCGTTGCCGCGACCGCATGGCTGCTCTCGCGGATGGCCCGCAGCGGCCGCGCGGCCGAGCCTGCCGTTCCATCGGATGAAGCCGATGCGCTGCGCTCCTTGCTGGCGGCGCAGCAGGAGGCGCGGCGCGATGCCGAGAGCGTGAAACAGGCGCTCGACGAGTTGCTCCACACCCTGGGCCACGACTTGCGCACGCCGCTGGGTGCGCTGGTCTCGGCGACCGACGTGCTGAAGCAGGCCGAGCCCGATTCGCCGCTGGTGCCGAAAGCGCTCGCGATCGTCTCGCGCCAGACGTCCGTCCTTTCGGACATGGTCGCCACCGCGCTCGATGTGGCAGGCGTCGTTGCCGGCAGCGCGCCACTGCGGCGTCAGCCTGCCGACCTCGCACGGCTCGTCGACGATGCGCTGGCGGCGCTGCCGGATGTCGAGCGAGCGCGCCTGCGCGTCGAGCGGCTGGAGGCCGTGCCGGTCGACGCCGACACGGCGCATCTCGGTCGTGTCGTCTCGTATCTGCTCGGGCGCGCGTTGCGCGGCGTACGACGCGACGCCGTGCCGGAGATCGCACTGCAGCGCGCCGCCGACGAGGCCGTGCTGACGGTCATGCTGCACGACGCCGCCGATCGCGCGCCGGCGTCCGGACGCGGCCTCGCGCTGGCGCGGCGCATTGCAGCGCTGCACGGCGGCTCGCTGGGCGTCGAGGCGACATCGGCCGGCCCCGCGCTGGCGCTGCACCTGCCCGCGCTCGATGCGCGAGGAACCCCCCACGCCGCGACCGCACCGGCGACGACGCGTCGCGCGGCGTCGCGCTCGATCGTCGTCGTCGATGCAGCCGGCGCGGCGGCGATGCTCGAGGCGCGTCTCATCGCTGCAGGCCACGAGGTGCGCAGCGCCCACGACGGAGCGGCCGGACTTGCCTTGATCTCGCGCGCACGACCGGATGTCGCGATCGTCGGGCTCGATGCCGCAGACATCGATGCGATCGGCCTGGCACGGCGGGCACGTGCCGCCGGCTATCCGGGGCTGATGGTGGCAACCGCCGACGCGGCGCAAGCGCCGGACCTGCGCACCCTGGAGCGTGCCGGCTTCGACGCGCGCCTCGACCGGCCGCTCGACCTCGAACGGCTGCACGCGCTGGCATCGACACATCTCTGAGCAACACATCTCTGAGCAACACATCTCTGAGCAATACGGGCATTGCGCTTGCCGTGCGTACGGATTCGAGTCCGCAGGCCGCCGTACCGTACCCATGCGCATCGCCTATGTCACCGAAACCTATCCGCCCGAGACCAATGGCGTCGCACTGACCGCCGCGCGTACCGTGGAGCATCTGCGCCGCGCCGGCCATGCGGTGCTGTTGGTGCGGCCGCGACAGGCGGGCGAGCCCGTAGGCGATACCGCCGACGAATGGCGCAGCTTCGGCGTGCCGTTGCCGCTCTATCCCGACGTGCGCTTCGGCCTCGCGCGGCGCGCTGCGCTGGCGCGGCGTTTCGAAGCCGCCGCGATCGAGCTGGTCCATGTCGCGACACCCGGCCCCTTGGCCTGGGCCGCGACGGCCGCGGCGCACCGCCTGCACCTGCCGGCGACGTCGGACTTCCGCACCCGCTTCGATTGCTACAGCCGCTACTACGGCCTCGGCTGGGCCGAACCGCTGGTGCGCAACGCATTGCGCAAGCTGCACAACCGCGGCTGCCGGACCTTCGTACCGACCGAGGGCTTGCGGATGCTGCTCGCCCGCCACGGCTATGCGCGGCTCGAGGTGCTGGGTCGCGGCGTCGATACCGCCCGGTTCGATCCGGTGCGCCGCTCGGCGGCCCTGCGCGGGCGCTGGGGCGTCGGCCTGGCGCCGGTCCTGCTGTATGCCGGACGGCTGGCGGCCGAGAAGAACGTCGGGCTGGCCTTGCGTGCCTTCGAGGCCGCGCGCCGCGAAGTGCCCGACCTGCGCATGGTGGTCGTGGGCGACGGCCCGGCGCGCGCGGCACTGCAACGTGCTCATCCCGATGCGGTCTTCGCCGGCATGCAGCGCGGGGCTGCCTTGGCCGAGCACTATGCATCGGCCGATGTCTTCGTGTTCCCTAGCCTCACCGACACGTTCGGCAACGTGGTGCTGGAGGCGCTGGCGTCGGGGCTGCCGGTCGTCGCCTACGCGGAGGCCGCCGCGGCCGAGCACGTGCGCGACGGCATCAGCGGCCGCCTCGCGACTCCGGGCGACGAGGCCGGCTTCATGGCGGCCTGCATCGACCTGGCGCATCGGATACCGCCCACGATGCCGGGCGAGGCGCGCGCAGCGGCGCTCGCGGCACGCTGGGACAGCGTCCTCGCGGCCTTCGAGCACGCGCTCGAAGCGACCTTGCGGGCCTGGCGCGGAGGCACGACGCCGGCCCCGCGCGGGAACGAACCTTGCCGAAGCGCGACATCGGGCCGCGACGGCCTGCGGGAGACGCCATGAGTTCCGTTTCGCACACCGCACGCATCAACCATCCGCTGGCCACGCGGTCGGCCGAAGGTCTGCGCGTGACGATACCGCCGGGGCCTTGCCTGATCGAGCAGATCGACAGCGGCCACGCCGACGTCGTCTGGGGCAAGTCCGGAGAGAACTCGGCCGTCGTCGAACTGCAGGAGATCGCATCGGCCGAGCGCAAGGGCGATCTGGTACTGCTCGACTGATGCGCTCTGCACCGCGGCATTCGACCGACGAGACGCACGCCTCGGCACCGCTGCCGGTCGTGGTGCCGCTGCCGCGCCGGCCGGTCGCCGCCGCGACGCAGCGGGCGATGTCGGGTCTCGTGCTGTTCGCCGCGCTGTGGTGGCTGCATGAAGCGCACGCCTTCGTCGTGCCGCTCGTCTTCGCGGCCGTGCTGGCATTGGTGCTGGCGCCCCCGCTCGATCGCCTGCACCGCCGCGGCCTGCCCGATGCGATCGGCGCGGCGCTGCTGCTGGTCGGACTGCTGGCGGCGCTCGGCGGCGCCGGCTGGCTGGTGCTGCGCGCGCTGCCGCCATGGGCCGGAGATGCCGACGCGGTGGCGCGTCTCGTCCATCCGCTGCACGGCGCACTCGCCGCCCTGCTGCCGGCGCGCATCGCCGAGACGCGCATCGATGCCGAGCTGACGCGCCAGGTCGAAGCGCTGCGCGCGATGCTCGTCGAGAGCGCGCCGCGCGTCGCCTTGCAGACGGTCTCGACGCTCGTGCTGCTCTACTTCATGCTTGCCGGCCAGCGTGCGCTGGTGGCACGAGCCGTGGCGCCGCTGGCGGCACGGCGGCGCGTCGAGGTGCTCGCGATACTGCGCGACGCGAGCCGTGACAGCGCCCGCTTCGTCGGCGCGCTCGCGTTGATCTATGCCGGCGTCGGCATCCTGACCGGCATCGCGCTCGCCGCGCTCGGCCTGCCCGCCGCGGCACTCTGGGGCGTGCTGGCATTCGGACTGAGCTTCGTCTCCTACCTCGGGCCGGCGGCGATGGTCGCGGCGCTGCTGCTCGCCGGATCGGCACACGCCGGTGCCAGCGTGATGGCCCTCGCACCGGCCGCCGTGTTCCTGACGTTGCACGCGATCGACTCCAACTTCGTCAGCCCGGCGTTCGTCGGGCGTCAGCTCGCATTGAGCCCGGTCGCGGTGCTCGCCGCGGTGTTGCTCTTCGGCTGGCTGTGGGGGCTCGCCGGCGCATTGATCGCGGTGCCGCTGCTCGTCGCGGCACGTGCGCTGCTGCGCCGCAGGCATCACCTGCGCTGGCTGCACGACTGCATCACGCCGGCTTCGATCCGTCGTCGTTAGGGCATCACGTCACTCGACACGCGTGCCTGCCGACGCGGCCGGGCGTCGCACTTCAGCGCGCTTGCTGGTGCGCTCGCCCGGCCGGTCGCCGTTTCCCTGAGCACGCCGGGCCCGGCAATCGCCGTGCCCATCGACCCGCCGTCGGACAACTCCTACGACGCCTTGCAAGCCCGTCGCGTTGCGCCGGGGCGGACCCGCGCGCTATTCTTGCCAAGTCGAAATTCCGGTAAACCTTACCGAGCGGGGAGCGGCGCGCCGATGAGCCATGCGTTGATCGTCGAGGACGACCGGGACTCCGCGCAGATGATGGCCGCGCTGGTGGCGGGCGAGCATTTCACCGTCGCCACGGCCGGCAGCCTGCAGGAAGCCCGGCGCCAGCTTGCGCTGCAGCCGCCCGACCTCGTGCTGCTCGACCTGCGGCTGCCCGACGGCAGCGGCATGGACCTGTTCCAGGAGCAGGAGCTGATCGCGCATTCGGAGGTCGTGCTGATCACCGGCCATGCGAGCCTCGACACGTCGATCCAGGCGCTGCGCTTCGGCGCGGCCGACTACCTCGTCAAGCCGATCCGCCATCAGCAGCTCCAGGGCATCCTCTCGCGCCTGATGCCGCCGGCCAAGATCAAGGCCGAGATCGCGACCTTGCGGCAAGCCTGGGAGCGCAGCGGCCATTTCGGCGAGCTGTGGGGCAAGTCGGAATCGATGCAGCGCGTCTACGAGCAGATCTCGCGCGTCGCCGGCACGTCGGTGTCGGTGCTCATCTCGGGCGAAAGCGGCACCGGCAAGGAGGTCGTCGCACGCACCGTGCACGACCTGAGCCGGCGCCGCAAGCAGCCTTTCCTCGCGGTCAACTGCGGCGCGATCTCGCCCAACCTGATCGAGAGCGAGATCTTCGGCCACGAGAAGGGCAGCTTCACCGGCGCCGACCGCCAGCACCTCGGCTTCTTCGAGCGCGCGCACGGCGGCACGCTGTTCCTCGACGAGATCACCGAGATGCCGATGGAGCTGCAGGTCAAGCTGCTGCGGGTGCTGGAGACCGGTGTCTTCATGCGCGTCGGCTCGACGCAGACGCAGACCGCCGACGTGCGCGTCGTGGCTGCGACGAACCGCTCGCCGGATGCCGCGGTGGCCGCCGGTCAGCTGCGCGAAGATCTGTACTACCGGCTCAACGTCTTCCCGATCACGCTGCCGCCGCTGCGCGAGCGGCCCGAGGACATCGCGCTGCTCGCCGAGCACTTCCTGCACGGCATCGCCGAGCGCGAAGGCGAGCGCAAGCGCTTCGCGCCGGAAGCGCTCGCGAAGCTGCAACGCTATCGCTGGAAGGGCAACGTGCGCGAGCTGCGCAACGTGGTCCAGCGTGCCTACGTGATGGCGAGCGGCGACAGCATCACCGACGAATGGCTGCCGCTCGAACCCGGCAACGCCGCAGCGGCCGTTGCGACGACTGCCGGCGCGCCCGCGATCACGGTGCCGCTGGGGATGTCGCTGGCCGCGGCCGAGCGGCTGCTCATCGAGGCCACGCTCGAGCATTGCGACCGCCACAAGGAGCGTACCGCGGCAGTCCTGGGCGTCAGCATGAAGACGCTCTACAACCGGTTGAAGGAATACGCGAGCGATCGGCCGGACGACTCCGGTTCGGCCTGATCCGCCACCGGCCGGGAACGGTGTTTGCCTAGTGTATGCAGGCCAGCACCACCGAGTCTCCCGCGCCATGAATCCAGCCCGGCCCGCCGAAGGGTCGCAGCGTCGTACGCCGATGGCTGCGGCCGCACTGCGGCAAGACGCGTCGCCGCGCGATGCGCCGGATGCCGTGCCGCCATCCGCACCGGCCGCCCTGACCTGGCGCGAGCGCGAACTCGCGTGGCTGCTCGTGCTGCATCGGACCGCCGAACGGCGCGGCGTCGAGGCGTTCTTCGTCATCGTCAGCCGCCTCGGCGACGGCCTGGGCTGGATCTTCGTGGTGCTGCTGCTGCCGCTGGTGTCGACGTCGGGCCTCGCCTGCGCGCTGCGCATGGCGGGCGTCGGGCTCGTCAACGTCGTCGTCTACGTCGCGCTGAAGCGCAGCGTCGCACGACCTCGGCCATTCATCGCGCACGAGCACGTGCGCGAATGCACGCCCGCGCTCGACCGCTACAGCTTTCCGAGCGGCCACACGATGCATGCGGTGGCGTTCACCGTCGTGCTGGCCGAATACTTCCCGATCGCAGCCGCATTGGCCGCGACCTACGCGTTGCTGGTGTCGGCATCGCGCCTCGTGCTCGGCCTGCACTATCCGAGCGACGTCGTGATCGGCGCGGCGATCGGCGCGATCACCGCGAGCGCGATGTTCTCGCTGTTCTGACGGGAAGCCGCGCACGCAGCATGCGGGCTGCCTCGGCGAACGTCACGCCGCGGCGATCGCGCATCAGCCGATCGGCCAGGCTGAGCCCATGGCGCCGCAGCATCGGATGCTCGATGTCGCCGGGGTGCAGTTCGAGCCGCACCAAGGGCCGCGTCGCCAGCGAGCGCTCGAGCACGCTGGTCCAGACGATCGACGCGATGCGCCGCCACGCGCTGCGATGGCTGTAGACGAGGCTTTGGCTGGCGATGCGTTGCCGGCCGGGCAGCAGCACGAGGTCGCCGAGCGTGCAGGTGTAGTCGAGGCGCAGCGCGGCGAGCGCGGCCCAGGCCTCGTCGCTCATCAGCCAGGCCGGTGCGACGAAGCCGTGCAGCGGTACCCCGAGGTCGCGAAACCACTGCGCGCCGGCGAGCAATCGGCGTCGCGCTTCGGGCAGCGCCAGGCCGCTGAACTCGCCTTCGCCGGCCGTGTAGTGACGACGTTTCAGCCGATCGATCGCACCGCGCGGCACGCCGTCGTCGACGTGCGTATAACCATGCAGCGCGATCTCGTCGCCGCCGTCGGCGCGGCCGCGCAGCCAGGCTTCGAAGGCAGCGGCGCTCGGTTGGCCGCGATAGCGCGGCACGGCGAGCAAGGTCAGCGGCAGGGGGCCGAGCGGCGCCAGCGCGGCGATGATGCGTTCGCAGGCCTCCTGCGTCGCCGGCGCGACGTCGTGCAGCACGACGCAGAGCAGCCGCTCGGTGGTCGCGCTGCCCGCACGATGGTCCGGCAGCGCCGTTGCCAACGTCCGATCGAGCGCCACGGGTTCAACCTGCATGCTGCAGTCCGGCCCAGGCAGGCGTGCGCGGCGCCGGATGGCCGAGCAGGTGCTCGTAGCTGCGGCACAGCGCCGGCAGCACGCGCCCCCAGTCGTAGGCCAGCGCGCGCCGGCGCGCCGCTTCGGCGCGCTCGGGCGATGGACGTACGCAGACCGCATGGATCGCTTCGGCGAACGCGGCGCACGTGCCGGCCGGCACGGCCGCACCGACGCTGCCGTCGACGAGTTCGGCGAGCCCCTCGGCCTGGCGCGCGACGACCGGCGTGCCGCAGGCCAGCGACTCGAGCACGCCGAGCCCGAAAGTCTCCTGGTCGCCGGCATGCACGAAGGCATCGACCTCGGCGAGCAGGCGCGCCATCTCGCGCGCCGACCGCAGGTAGCCGATCCTGACGACACGCTCGCCCCGCGGCGGCCGCGGCCCGCCGCCGGCCGCCACGAGCCAGTAGCGCGGCCCGAGCCGGGCGACGGCCGCGCTCAGCACGTCGAGGTGCTTCTCCGCGGCATAGCGGCCCGCGTAGACGAGCAGCCGCGCATTCGCCGGCAGGCCCAGGCGGACGCGCCAGCGGCCGTCGCCCGCACACGGCCTGAACATCCGCGTGTCGACGCCGAGCGGTTGATGGAAGACGCGCTCGACGCCCCAGTCGAGCAGATGGTCGACCATCGCGCGGCTCGGTGCGTACACCCGGTCGAAGCGCCGGTAGAGGCGGGCCGCATAGGCGCGGGCCAGCCGACCTGCGACGCCCCCCGCATGGCTCGCGGCGAGGCGCTCGAGGTTCGAATGGCAGAACGCGACGGTCGGCACGCCCAGGCGCTGGCCGGCATCGAGCACCGACCAGGCGAGGCGGTACGGATCGTCGGCCTCGATCAGGTCGGGCGCCTGCGCCTCGATCTGCTGCGCCGCCGCCGTGCGGTTCCAGGGCAGCCGGTAGCCGCCGCTGCCCGGCAGCGGCCACGACGGCACCGCGACGCCGCTGTACGCATCGACGAACGGCGTGACGATGGTGTGCGTCCAGGCCGTGTGGCCGGCGATCCAGTTCTGTTTCTCGCGCAGGTAGCGTCCGACGCCGCCGCCGGTGCGGCTCCAGAACATCGTGGCGTCGAGCAGGTGCAGCGGCGTGCGCAAGGCCGCGTCGCGGACGGAGGCGGTGCCCATCGCGCCTGCGCAGCAAGCGGCATGCCCGGATCAGCCTCGATCGGCGGCGGCAACGGCGCGGCCGGGCGCGCAGCCTGCCATCAAGCCTGCCATCATTGCGGGCACCAACCACGGGAGACCTGCATGGCCGCACCACGTCGCGTCGCCGTCTTCATCGGCAGCCTGCGCGCCGAATCGTTCAACCGGCGCCTCGCGCTTGCCCTGGGCAAGCTCGCGGGGCCGGCGCTGAGCTTCGAGCACATCCGCATCGACGACCTGCCGCACTACAACCAGGACCACGACGGCAGCGCCGCCGAGGCGTCGCGGCGCCTGAAGCGCGAGGTCGAGGCCGCTGATGCGCTGCTGTTCGTCACGCCCGAATACAACCGTTCGATGCCCGGCGTGCTGAAGAACGCGATCGACATCGCGTCGCGTCCCTACGGCAAGAACTCGTTCGCGAGCAAGCCGGCCGGCGTGATCGGCACGTCGATCGGACAGATCGGCACCGCGCTGGCGCAGCAGCACCTGCGCAACGTGCTGGCCTATCTCGACGTGCCGGTGATGGGCCAGCCGGAGGCCTTCATCCAGTACACCGACGGGCTGATCGACGATGCCGGCAACGTCTCGAAGGAGTCGACCGCCAAGTTCCTCGGCGACTGGATCAAGCGCTACGCCGCCTGGGTCGAGACGCACCTCGCGGCGCGCTGAGCGGAGCCGCGCTCACGTCGCGGCGCGCAAGGCGTCGCGCATCGCCTTGACCTTGGCGTGGTTGCGCTGCACGCCCTGGTATTGCGCTTCGACGAGCGCTCGCATGTCGACCGGCAGATCCTTCGCGAGCGCATCGGCATAGCGCGCCACCGCGATGTCCTCGCCGCGCTCGCATTCCTCGAGCATCGCGAGGTCGTCGTAGCGCGCCAGCGCGCTGCGGATCGCGACCCAGCCGCGGTGCAGCGCACCGCGCGCCGTGCCGCCCGATTCGGGCGTACCGCCGAGGTCGGCGACCTGCGCCTGCAAGGCGATCGCGGATGCGCGGCATTCCTCCGAGCGGATCTCGAGGGACGCCTTCACGTCGCGCGCCTTGGCGTGCTCGGCGCACAGATGGAAACCGTATTCGCCGTCCTTGCAGACCTCGGTCAGGTCGTTCAGGGTCTTGATCAGTGCGTCGCGTTGCGTCATGGCAGCCTCCTGCGTCGACCCCATGACGGCAGGCCGCGTGCCCGACGCCGTTCAGGGCGCGCTCGCGCCCCGCAGGGTCGGGCTGAGCGTCGGACTCAGCGTCGCGGCGAGCGCCTCGGGATCGACCGGCTTGACGAGGTGCGCGTCGAAGCCGCAAGCGTGCGAGCGCCGCCGGTCGGCCGGCTGGCCGTAGCCGGTCAGTGCGATGAGCCGGATGGCGCGGCCCGCAGCGGTCGCGCGGATGCGCTCGGCGAGTTCGTAGCCGTCCATCACCGGCAGGCCGATGTCGAGCAGCGCCATGTCGACCGCCCGTCCGTCGAGGTGCTGGATGGCCGATGGCCCGTCGTGCGCGACGACGACGTCGTAGCCCCACAGCGCGAGCAGATCGGCGAGGCTCGCCGCGGCGTCGACGTTGTCGTCGACCACCAGCACGCGGCGGCCCCTGCCCGCCATGGCCTGCACCGGCGACCGGGCCGAGGCCGGCAGGTCGGGCGCGGTCGCAAGGCAGGGCAAGGTCAGCACGAAGGTGCTGCCGTGGCCGATGCCCTCGCTGCTCGCGGTGAGCGTGCCGCCGTGCAGCACGGCCAGGCTGCGCGCGATCGCGAGGCCCAGGCCGAGCCCGCCGCGCGGCCGGTGCGACGCCTGGCGTCCCTGCACGAAGACTTCGAAGACCGCCTCGGTCTCGTCGTCCGCCAGGCCGATGCCTTCGTCGCGCACCGTCAGCACCGCGACATCGCCCGCGCGCCGCGCGCGCACCTCGACCTTGCGTCCGGCCTCGGTGAACTTGGCGGCATTGCTGAGCAGGTTGCCGACGACCTGCGACAGCCGCTCGCCGTCGGCATCGACTTCGAGGCCATCCTCCGGCACGTCGACCTCGAGCACGATGCCGCGCTTCTCGAGCAGCGGGCTGGCGGTCTCGATCGCGCCCGCGACCACCTCCGCCAGCGCGACCGCGCTCCTGCGCAGTTCCACGCTGCCGCGCGCGATGCGCGCGACGTCGAGCAGGTCGTCGAGCAAACGCACCATGTGCCGCACCTGGCGATCGATCACGTCGCGCTCGCGCACCGCGACCTCCGGGTGCTGCATCCTGATGAGCTGCAACGCCGTCACGATGGGCGCGAGCGGGTTGCGCAGCTCGTGCCCGAGCATCGCGATGAACTCGTCCTTCGCGCGGCTCGCCGCCTCGGCCTGCTCGCGCGCCTCGATCGCGTCGGTGACCTCGAAGCAGATCACCGCGAGGCCGGGGTCGTCGGACGCGGCGCCGGCGATCCGCTGGTAGACGAAGTCGAAGCAGCGCCGGCGCAGCCTGCCGTCCGCGGGATCGGCGAGCAGCACCGGATGCGACCGGCCGATGTACGGCTCGCCGGTGTTGCGCACGCCGTCGAGCAACCGGGCCGTGTCCTGCCCTTCGAGCTCGGGCAGCGCCTCGAGCAGCGCCTTGCCGACGACATCGCGCCCGCCGACGAGATCGCGGTAGGCCTCGTTGGCGAACTCGAACACGTGCCGCGGCCCGGCCAGCAGCGCGAGGCCGACCGGCGCGTATCGGAACACCTCGGCCAGCCGGTCGTCGAGCGCGCGCTCGGCGCGCCGGACGCGCTGGCGCATGAGCTGCACCTCGACGCGCGCTTCGAGCTCGCGCGCCGCGAACGGCTTGACGAGGTAGTCGTCGGCGCCGCGCTGCAGGCCGCGGATGCGTGCCTCCTCGCCGGCCTGCGCCGTCAGCACGATGATCGGCATCAGGCGCCAGCGCGCATCGCCGCGCAGCCGCTCGACGAGACCATGGCCGTCCAGGCGCGGCATCATCAGGTCGGTGACGACGACGTCGATGCCGTCGAGCCGCTCGAGCGCCTGCAGGCCGTCGCCGGCGGTCACGACGTCCCAGCGCGCGGACAGCAGCCGCTCGAGATAGGTGCGCATGTCGGCGTTGTCGTCGACCACCAGCACGCGCTCTCGCCCGGCGGCCGCGACGGGCGGCGGTGCCTCGCCCGCGCGTCCTGCATCCTCGACGAACGGTGAGGCGTCGACGCGCAGCCCGGCGGCCTCGACCTCGTCATGCACGCGCGCCGCTGCCGGCAGATGGCGCGCGCCGAACGGGATCGTGACGCGAAAGACGCTGCCCTGGTCGACGACGCTCTCCGCCGAGACGCTGCCGCCATGCAGGCGCACCAGTTCCCTGACGAGCGCCAGGCCGATGCCGGTGCCTTCCTGCGTGCGCGAGCGTGCGCCGGCGATGCGATGGAAGCGCTCGAAGACGCGCGGCAACGACGCGGCCGCGATGCCCACGCCGGTATCGCGCACCGCCAGCTCCAGGCCGTCGCCATGCCGGCCGAGGGTCACCGTGATGCCGCCGTCGAACGTGTGCTTGAAGGCGTTCGACACGAGGTTCAGGACGATCCGCTCCCACATCTCGCGGTCGACCCAGACCGGTTCGACGGCATCGTCGCAGTCGACCGTGTAGCCGAGCCCGGCCTGCTCGACCGCCGCGCGAAACGCCGCGGCGGTGTCGCGCGTCAGTGCCGCGAGGTCGGTGCGCCGGAATTCGGTCTCGATGCGTCCGGCTTCGATGCGCGAGAAGTCGAGCAGCGAGTTGACGAGCTTGCGCAGCCGCTGGCCGTTGCGCCGCACCAGCTCCAGCGTGCGGCGCATGTCGTCGCCGAGCTGCGCCGGCGGCTGCGCGAGCATCTGGTCGATCGGCCCGAGCATCAGGGTCAGCGGGGTGAGGAACTCGTGGCTGACGTTGCTGAAGAAGGCGCTCTTCGCACGGTCCAGTTCGGCGAGCGCCTCGGCGCGCCGGCGCTCCTCGATGCGTGCCTGCGTATCGGCCAGGCGCGACGCGACCTGCGCCGCGAGCAGCGACAGGAAGCTGCGATAGCGCTCGTCGAGGCCGCGTCGCGGGCTGACGCCCAGCGTCAGCACGCCCATCGGCATCGAGCCGCCGCTGCCGCCGATCGGCCACACGATCGCGGTCTGCACCGGCTCGCTCCAGGCGTCGGGGATCCGCGCGCAACGCACCGGGAAGTCGTCGATCTGCCGCGCATGGCCGCTCTGCAGCGCGCTCGCGAGCGGCCAGGGCGACGTGTCGCCGTCGAGCTGCAGCCGCACCGGGATCTGCGCGCCCACGGCAACCGGCGTGCTCGCGACATGGCGCAGCGCCGCGCCTGTCGCGTCGATCAGATGCAAGGCAGCGAACGGGACGTCGAGCACGCCGTGCGCGACGACATCGATCAGCCGCGCGCCGACCTCGTCCAGCGTGTCGGCCGCGTTCGCCGCCTGCGCGCCGAGATCGTGCAGCAGGCGCAGGCGCCGCTCGCCGATGATCCGGTCGGTGTCCTCGGCGACGACGCACAGCATGCCGGCGACGCAGCCGTCGTCGTCGTAGACCGGGCTGTACGAGAAGGTGTGGAAAGTCTCTTCGAGGTAGCCGCTGCGCTCGAGGAAGAGCTGCAAGCCTTCGTCCCAGGTCGCCCGGCCGGTCGCCATCACCTGCGCGATGCGCGGGCCGATGTCGCCCCAGATCTCGGCCCACACCTGGTCGGCGCGCGCGCCCAGCACCCAGTCGCGCTTGATGCCGACGGTCGGCAGATAGGCGTCGTTGCAGAAGAAGATGCCTTGCGGACCCCAGGCCATCCACATCGCGAAGCGCGAGTTCAGCATCATGCGCAGCACGCTCTTCAGCGTCTGCGGCCATTCGTCCGGCGCACCGAGCGCGCTGCGCGACCAGTCGAAGGCGCGCATGCGCGCGCCGAGCTGTCCGCCGCCTTCGAGGAATGCGCTGCTGCTCGCGTTCACGCCGCATGCTAAGGCGGCGTGCAACGCCGTCGCAAGCACGGGCCCGATCGGGGCTTGCCGAGAACTGCTTGTCAATCGGTCTCCTGCCGCACTCCGTTCGGCGAGCGCACCGAATGCCGGCAAGCGGCGTGCCGTCCTACGCGGCAAGGCGGGCACATGGATTGCTCCTGCGCACAGGATCGAGACCGTCACCGCACTCGTCCGTCTCTTGCGTCTCTTCTTGCAATGGCCACTCCGCAGCAGCGTCCCCTGTCCGACATGTGCGTGCTGATCGCCGACGACAACGTCGACGGCGCAGACAGCCTGGCTGCCCTCCTCGAGATCGCCATGCAGTGCCGCGTGCTGATCGCCTACGACGGCGCCAGCGCGCTGCATCTGGCAACCGAGCACCAGCCCGACGCGATGGTGCTCGACATCCGCATGCCCCGCCTCGACGGCATCGGCGTGGCGCGCGCGGTGCGGGCCGGCTCGTCGCGCCCGCCGCTGTTGCTGGCAGCCACTGGCCAGGCCGACATCGCGGAAGACCTGCCCGAGATCGACCTCTGCTTCGACCAGGCGTTTGCGAAGCCGGTCGATCCCGATCAGATCGTCGACGCGCTGAAGCTCCATTGGCTGGGCGGCCCGGCGCGGATCGCGGCGCCGCCGTTCGAGCTGTCCGACCTGTTCACCCGCACCGCGCGCGAGGTCGCGCGGGTCGTCAAGGCGCGCGGCCACCAGCTCTCGTTCGACTATCGCGGTCCGTTCGTGGTGCTCGCGGCCGACGAGGCGCCGTTGCATGCGGCGCTCTTTCGACTCCCCTGTGCGGTGGCCGACATGATGCGGACCGGCTTCCTGATCTTCTCGTCCGATGTACAGGCCGAGCCGGACGGAAGCTGCCTCGTCACCGTCAACGCGGCCGGCACCGGCGGTCCGGTCTCGCCGCAACGGGTCAGCGAGATCGTCGCGCGCCTCGGCCTCACGGAGCAGGCGGACGACGAGCCGGGCACGAGCCAGGCCGAGGGCAGCTGCCCGAACAGCAAGGGACGCGTCGAGTTCGCCAGCCGGACGAGCGAAGGCGTGCTGCTGCGCCTGGAGCTGCGCTGCACGCCGCTGCGCATCGACGGCGAGGTTGCCGATGCGCAGGGCGGCGAGGCCTGGATCGTCGGCGAAAACGAGGTCGGCAGCGCGTTGCTCGAGCGCCGATTGCAGCGCCTGGGCTGGCAGGTGCAGCACCATGCGAGCTGCATCGACGCATCGATCGCACTGGGAAGCGAGCCGCGCCCGCCTGCGCCGCGCCTCGTCATCGTGCACCAGGGCGCACGCAACACGGTGCAGCGGGCGATCCTCTTGCAGCGCGAGCTGCCGGTACGGACGCGCCTGTTGTTCGAGGTCGCCCCGGGCGCCACCAATGTCGAGCACGCCGAGGCGGCCGGCTGCGAGGTGCGGGTCGCGCCGCTGAGTCCACGCGAGTTGCACGAGCTGACGGCCGATTGCAGCCCGGCCGGCGACACGCGCCCGGCCCCCTTCGTTGCCGGCGTCGTCGACAACCGCAAGCCCGTCGTGCTGGTCGTCGATGACAACCGCGTGAACCGCGTCGTCGCGTCCGGGCTGGTCGAGGCGCTGGGCTACGACGCCGTCACCGTCGGCGACGGCCTGGATGCGATCGAGCATTGCAAGCGCTCGCCGCCTTCGGTCGTGCTGATGGACGTCAACATGCCGGTGCTCGGCGGCGTGGATGCGGCGCGCCGCATCCGCGAGCTGCAGGTGCTCGGCCGCATCGCGCCGTTTCCGATCGTCGCCGCGACGGCCGACGCCGACCCCGAGGTCGAGGCCGGCTGCCTGGCCGCCGGCATGGACGGCTTTCTCGCCAAGCCGCTGCGCCTCGCGGCGCTGGCCCACGAACTGCGCCGCGTGGCGCCGCCGACGGGCCGAATCGCGCCAGTAGTTCTTGCCGGCACCCGGTAACGGTTGCCGGCGCGACGATCCCCCGGCCTAGGAACGCTGCGCCGGCACGATGCCGATCGCCACCGCCTGCCAGCCTCGGCCGGTGCGTTCGATCAGGCCGCGGATGCGCATGCGGGCGATGCGCGTGCAGGCCACGCGCAGCTCCACGTGCAGCGCCGCAGCGAGCTCGGCCGCGGTGCGCGGCCGCTCGGACACCAGGCAGAGAACCTCCAGCTCGGCACGCGTCGGCTCGCTGTCGATGTCCTCGGTGCGCATCTCTTCGGGGAGCAGCAGCCGGTGCTTGCGCGCCCTCGGCCAGCGCGCCGGTATGCGCGCATAGCTGCCGCCGAGGGCAGCAACGACGTTGTTCCACGGGTCATCCGCTGCAGATGCGTTGAGCGATGGTTCGGCTGCGGTTTCGGACATGGTGGGGATCACGGCAATCTCTCGGACACCCGTGCGGAGCACCGGCGCGGGAGACATCGGAGCACACGGCGTGCCCGCTCCGCTTGCGCGTCAGGTCGTCCACGGCGGCGCATCGCGCGGCACCGGCGGCACATGGGTACGCGCCGTCTCGGGTTCGGGCGGCGGCGCGTTGCGATCGCGCCGGAACCCCGCGGAAACCCTGTAGGCATAGCGGCGCGCGCGCATCACCGAACCGAGCGGCCGATGCTCGGCGACGCCGCGCCACGGCGAAAAATACAGTCGATCTTCCTGATCGTGACCGAGCGCGTCGTCCCAGGTGTCCTGCGGCGGGCAGACGATGCGCGCGACCGGCCGATGGGGACTCTCCGCCTCGCTCCACGCCACCGAGGCATCCTCGATCGGCATGCGTTGCAAGTCGGTGCAAAGCTGCGCGCGCAGCAGCCATTCGCCGCCGTGCGCCCGGAAGAACTGGCGGATCGCATCGCGCAGTCCGTCGGGCTGCCCGGCGAGGCCCAGCGTCGTGCCCTGCAGCGCGCGCAGCTCGTCGCTCCCCGGCACGAGCGACAGCTTGGCCATGTAGCGGCCATGGAGCAGCGGCACCTGCGTGTGGTAGGTCTCGCCGAGGATGTGCGTCAGCGGATGGCCGCCGAGCGAGCGCAGCGTCGCGCTTTCATGGCCGAGCGCTTCGGCCGCCTGCTCGGCACCGCGCAGCGCGGCCGACAGCACCTTCTTCAAGCCCGCCGCCTTGTCGGTCGTATGCGCGAGGAGCCGGAGGCTCTTCAGGAAGTGCCGCGCGTCGGGCGCGACGAAGGCCGGCGCATCGACGAACAGGAAGTCCTGCGTCGTCTCGCCTTCCGAACCTTCGAGGCGTTCGCCCGGCACGTCGTAGACCTTGAGCGCGAGGCCCCGCGGCAGCGAAACGCTGTCCGGCAGCACGTCGCCGGCCGACGTCGACAGGCGCAGCAGCACCGGATAGCTGCGCGGCTCGCGGAAGATGCCTTGCGCGAGCGGCGGCGTGAGCCCCGGCTCGACCGTCATCCGGCCGCGCAGCAGGCCGTGCCCTTTCGCATGGACCGCGCGCATCGCGTGGCCGGTGTCGTTGCAGACGACGCGGGCGATCTTCAGCAGCTCTTCGTTGATCGCGGCGATGACCTCGACCTCGTCCGGCGCGACGTCTTCGCAGGTCTCGTCGTAAGGCAGCGGGGCATGCAGCGCGGGGGATGCGGACATCGGGTACTCCACCGGCGCCATCGGTGCGCCGGCCGCGAGTACGGGCAAGGCGCATACCCGTGACGCGACCGTGACGCGATCCGATCGGCGGGTATCCGGCTTGCCGCTGCGCCTCATCACGTCCAGGAGAGATCCCCATGGCTGCATACGGCAAGAAGGCGCAGGAGAAGGTCGAGAAGACGATGCACGAGCGCAAGGAGGGCACGCTGCGCAGCGGCACCGGCAAGAAGGTCACCAGCCGCAAGCAGGCGATCGCGATCGGCTTGTCGGAAGCGCGCAAGGCCGGCGGCAAGGTGCCGGCGAAGGCGCATTGATGGCCGGCGCTCCGAACGCATCGAAGAAAGCGCCCGGTCAGCGACGGCGCTGGTCGCCGACAAGCGCATGGCCGTCCACGTCGAGGACCATCCGGTCGCCTGCGCCGACTTCGAAGGCACGATCCCGCGCGACGGCGAGCGCCAGGAAGCCTGGCTGCTGATGAAGGAACGCGACCGGCATGCGCGCGCCCGCGCCGATTTCGATGTCGTCGGCGCCGAGCCCGACAGCGTGCTGACGCACCTGCCCGTGAAGCCGCGGCAACGCGTATCGGCCGACGGCGCTGCACCGCGGATCACGCACGCCGATCGCGTGATCGACCGCTCGACCGGCACCACGAAGGGCGAGGTCGCCGCCTATTTCGAGCAGGTGGCCGAGCTGATGCTGCCGCACCTGAAGCAGCGCCCCGTCGCGCTGCTGCGCGCGCCGCGCGGCGTCGCGCAGGCGAAGTTCTTCCAGAAGCATGTCGACGCGTCCGAGATGCCCGGCCGACTACGACAGCCGGCGCAGCAGCCTCGGCGCCGCGATGCGTCGGTTGACCCCTGCATGAAACGACGCATGAAACAACGCATGAAAGGACGCCCGATGCCGACGGCCCGCACGACGATGATCCATCAGCCGTGGTCCGCCCACGACCGGCCGCCGCCGGCACCGCCTGCGCCGCCGCCCCCTGCCGAGCCGCCGCAGACGCCCGTGCCGCCTCCGCCGCCGATCGACGAGCCGCCGCCCGACCGCCCGCTCGAACCGGTGCGCGAACCGCCGCTCGACCGGCCACCGGTATCGGGCCGCGCGCGCCGCCATGCGTCGGCGATGTCCTACATCGGGCGCCGAATCCGTCTTCATGGCAACGCGGCTGCAAGCGCTTATCGTGACGGCACGATGAGGCTGCGCCCCGCCGCACCGAGGGAGGACGCCCGATGTTTGCCATGAACGCCGCCGCCACCCTGCCGCGCGAGCCCCATGCCGCCCTGCCCGGCATGCCGCCGGCCGACGACGGCGGCGACGACTATGCGCAAGCGGCGGCGGTCTTTTCGCGCACCGGCGGGCTGGCAACCTGCGATCAGGTCGCCTGCCTGATGCGCGACCGCTGCAGCCAGCCGGTGTCGCGGCTCGCGCACTGGATCGTCGGCGGCGCGCTGGTGAGCTTCGAGCGGCTCGGCCAGCGCTTCATCCCGATGTTCCAGTTCGATCCGGAAGCGATGACCTTGCGCGAAGGCGTCGACGAGCTGGTGCGTACCCTGTCGGCGACGCGCGACGAGTGGCATACCGCGCTGTGGTTCACGCGCTCGCATCCGGGTCTGCGCGGAGCCACGCCGGCCGATGTCATCGGTCAGCCGTCGGACCGCCCTTCGATCGCGGCGGTCCAGTGCGCCAGGTCGCCGGCCGTCATCGAACTGGCCGACGTGGCGCGCGCGTCCTCATAGCCTTCGCCCTCGATGGCCTGCAGGTACTGCTCGCGCGACAGCAGCGTACCGGCGCAGAGATGGCCTTGTGCGGGCGGCGTTCTCGCCTCGTCGCGCAGGCGGTGCAACAACAGGTCGAGCAACGGCAACGGCACCGCGGCGCGCTCGTCCGGATACGCGTAGCCGAACAGCACGAGATGCGCCAGCAACACGCGCCAGTTGGCGCCGAAGCGCGCGAGCAAACGCGTCCAATCGAGCTCGGCGGCGCAGGCACGCAGCAGGTGGATGACGTCGGCGCCGTCGTAGCGCTCGCGTTCCATCACGAACGCCTTCGACCAGATGCTCTCCTCGGGCGGCACGAGCCGCACCGGCACGCCGAGCACCTCGCCGGCTTGCGCATGCTCGAACCAGGCGTCGTCGACCTCGGCCACGCCGTTGCCCGAGTTGAAGATCACGTCGATCCGGGCATCGTCGCGCCACGCCTTGCCGAGCCAGTGCGGGTAGGTCAGGTCGGTGTCGAAGCCGGCTTCCGCCAGCACGGCCGATACCGCGCCGTAGTCCTTCTGCCGCACGAACAGGTCCAGGTCCTTGGTGGCGCGGCGGAAGCCCGTCAGGTGCTGCAAGCCGAACGCGCCGCCGACCAGAAAGGGCATGTCGGCCTGCGCCAAGGCCTGGAGCGCGCGCCGGTAGGCCGCGGCCACCGAGGGCGCGAGCTCGGGCGCGGCCACGGGCTGATCCGGGGAGGCGAAGGCTCGAAGGTCCATGGGTTCGTTCACAGCTTGTCAGGCGCAAGCGCGGGCAAGCGGCATGCCCTGCCGACACCGGACGACCCTTGCATGGAGACCGGCTCATGACCGAGAAACGCGCCGCCAAGACCATACGCTTCGCCGCCGTGGGCGACCTGCATTGCACCAAGTCGTCCGCCGGCACGCTGCGCGAGTTGTTCGCGCAGGCCGCGCGCGACGCCGATGCGCTGCTGCTGTGCGGCGACCTCACCGACTACGGGACCGCGGAAGAAGCCAACGTGCTGGTCGGCGAACTGGCCGCGGCGGCGCCGATGCCCGTCGTCGCGGTGCTGGGCAACCACGACTTCGAATCCGGCACGCCGGGCGACGTCGCCGAGATCCTGAGCACCGCCGGCGTCCGCATGCTGGACGGCGAGGCGTGCGAGATCCACGGCGTGGGCCTGGCCGGCGTCAAGGGCTTTGCGGGCGGTTTCGGCCGTGGCGCGCTCGGCGCCTGGGGCGAAGGTCCGATCAAGCAGTTCGTCAACGAGGCGATCCAGGAAGCGCTGAAGCTCGAGTCGGCACTCGCCAAGCTGCGCACGCGCTCGCGCATCGCGCTGCTGCACTATGCGCCGGTGGTCGGCACCGTCGAGGGCGAGCCCGTCGAGATCTATCCCTTCCTCGGCAGCAGCCGCCTCGAAGACCCGCTGCTGCGCCATCCGGTCGACGCCGTCGTGCACGGCCATGCACATCGCGGCACGGCCGAGAGCCGCACGGTCAGCGGCGTACCGGTCTACAACGTCGCCAAGCCGCTGTTGCAGCGCCTGCATCCCGACCGGCCGGCGTACCGGATCGTCGAGGTGCCGGCGTGAGAGCAGACCGGCGAATCAGGCGCCCGCGACCCGCCAGACCACGTCGCCGACATCGTCGGCCACCAGCAGCGCGCCGTCGGCCGCCAGCGTGACGCCGACCGGGCGTCCGTACGACACGCTTTCATCCGGCGCGAGAAAGCCGCTCAGGATGTCGCGCGGCGGCCCGGACGGACGGCCTGCGCTGAACGGCACGAAGACCACGCGATAGCCGCTCAGCTTGCTGCGGTTCCATGAGCCGTGCTGGCCGATCGCCATGCCCTCTTCCGGAAACCCCGGCAGCGTGCCGGCCGGCAGCCAGCACAGGCCGAGCGACGCGGTGTGGCCGCCGAGCGCGTAGTCCGGCGTGAGCGCACCCGCGACCGCGGCCGGGTCCTGCGGCACGCGGTCGTCGACGGTGCGATCCCAATAGCAGTACGGCCAGCCGTAGAAGCCGCCGTCGCGCACCGAGGTCAGGTAGTCGGGCGGCGTCTCGTCGCCCAGGCCGTCGCGCTCGTTGACCACCGTCCACAGCGCGCCGGTGTGCGGCTCCCACGCCAGGCCCACCGGGTTGCGCAGGCCCGATGCGTAGACGCGATGGGTGCCGGCCCGCAGGTCGAGCTCGTAGATGCAGGCACGGCCTTCCTCGACCTCGAAACCCTGGTCGCCGATGTTGGTGAGGGAGCCGACGCCGGCGTAGAGCTTCGTACCGTCGGGACTCGCGAGCAGGCTGCGCGTCCAGTGGCCGCCCGGCTTGAAGGTCGCGAGGCGGCGCGGCGGCTCGGTGATGCGCGTCGTGCCCGGCGCACAGGGGAACGCCATCACGCCGTCGGTGTTGCCGACGTAGTAGGTGTCGCCGATCGACGCCATGCCGAACGGCTGGTTCAGCCCTTCGAGCAGCGCATGCCGCGTCTCGGCGACGCCGTCGCCGTCGGCATCGCGCAGCAAGGTGATGCGGTTCGGGCTCGGGCCGATCGCGGCGGCACGCTTCATCGTGCTCTGCATCGCGAGATCGAACGCCGAGCGCGGCGGCGCCGGCATGAAGAGCGCTTCGGCCACCGTGACGTCGCCGTTCGGCAGCACGTGGATCCAGCGCGGATGCTTCAGCCCGGCAGCGAACGCGTTGACCCGGAGGCCGGGCGCGGCCTTCGGCGTCCGGCCGGCGGACCAGCCCTTCGCGGTGGGCATCTTCAACGTCGGGATGCGGCCTTGCGGACGGGCCGCCGGTATCGTCGGCGCGGCACCCAGGGCTTGGCGCTCCACCGTGCCGTGGCGACGACGCCAGAGGATCGCGGCATCGCCGATCAACGCGACGACCTGCGCATAGGCTTGCGAGTATCCCATCGAGCGGCTCCTGCGGGGCGGGGCTGCATGTTAAGCGCGGAGCCGGCGGCGCACGCATCGTCCGGCGATGATCATCGTCGCGCACGACGGCGTGACAAGCTCCTCAATCCTGTGGACGCCGGAGTCCTCGCGCGCGCTCGAGCGGCGCCAGGCCGGTCAGAATGCGGGGCATGCACCCGCAAGCCATGTCGCCGGAACCGGCCACGGCCATCGAGTATTCGGGCTCCGGCCGGAAGTCGCTCGGGCTCGCGATCATGCTGACGTTCGCGGCGCTCGCGGTCGCACTGGTCCTGCCGGCGCTGCACTGACGGCCGCGCCGGCTCACGAGAGCTGGCGCGCCCCGGACCAGCGCCACCAACTCAGAGCTGCGCGTAGATCAGCCGCATCGCCGAGTCGTCGCGCTTGTAGTTCGGGCCCGGATGCCGGAAGGTCTCGGCCAGCATCACGAGCCGTTCGATCTTCTCGACGTTGAACAGCGGCTCGGGCTGGCTGCCGCCCTGGACCTGGTAGACGCGCAGCAGCTCGTTGCCGGTATGACCCACGCCGTAGCACTGCGGCTCGGCGATGCGCGGCTTGCCGCCGTAGACGAACGACAGGCGGCGGCGCTGCTCGATCGCGTCGACGATCAGTGGATTCGGGTGCATGGGTCGAGTTGCCGCCTCAGCCCGACGCGTCGTCGCGCGCCCGCTCGACGGCGTACTTGATGAGCTCGGCCTGGCCGTCGAGCTCCAGCTTGCGCTTGATGTTCTGCCGATGCGCCTCGACCGTGCGCACGCTGAGGTCCAGCGCCTTGGCGATCTGCTTGCTCGATGCGCCGCGGCCGAGCGCGCCGAGGATCTCGCTCTCGCGCGGCGACAGCATCGGCCGCGGCGCCTGGCTCCGGAACAGCCGCTTCGAGACGCCGGTGCTGAGGTAGGTGCCGCCGCGCATCACCGCGTCGATCGCCGTCAGCACTTCGGCCGCCGGCGCATCCTTCAGCACATAGCCCTGGGCGCCGGCCTGCAGCGCACGCTGCACGTATTCGGGGTTGTCGTACATGCTGAACATCAGCACCTTGAGTGCCGGATCGCGCGCCAGCAACTGCGCCGCGAGGTCGAGGCCGTTGGTGCCCTTCATGCCGACGTCCACCAGCGCCAGGTTCGGCCGGCAGGTCGCGGCGCGCTCGATCGCGTCGGCCGCACAGCCCGCTTCGCCGACCACCTCCACGTGCGGCACCGCCGCCAGGCGCGCGCGCAGGCCGTCGCGCACCATCGGATGGTCGTCGACGATCAGCAGGCGCACCGGCATCGGGTTCATGCGGAAGCCTCCTTCATCGAAGCGGCGGCCGGGCTCGTGGCGTGGTCCGCCGCGTCGAGACCATGCATCCGCGCCAGCGCCGCGGCCGCGACGATCGCGCGCAACTGCACGCCGTGACCCGGGCTGGTCTCGATCTCGAGCCGGCCGCCGACGGCGGCGAGCCGCTCGCGCATGCTGCGCAGGCCGAGGCCGCGGTGCGGATCGCGCTGCACCGCCGCCAGGTCGAAGCCGGCGCCGTCGTCGGTGATGTCAAGGCGCACGCCGCCGTCGGCGCCGTAGACCAGCGCCAGCTCGACGCGGGCGGCACGCGCATGCTTGACGCAGTTCGTCAGCGCTTCCTGGGCGATGCGGAACAGCACCGTCACGACGACGTCCGGCAGCACGGAGGCCGTGCCGCGCACCGGCGCGGCGATCGCCATGCCGCTCGCGTCGCCGACCTCGGTCGCGAGGTGGTGCAGCGCCGCCGGCAGGCCGAGCGTGTCGAGCAGCGCCGGCCGCAGCCGGTGCGAGATGCCGCGCACCTCGCCGAGGGCATCGTTGAGCCGCGCCAGCGCGCTTTCGAGTGCCGCCGCCGGCATGCGGCCGGCGCGTCCCTCCTCGAGCGCCGACTCGATCAGGAGCTTGGCCGACACCAGCGTCTGGCTGGTGCCGTCGTGCAGCTCGCGCGCGAGGTGCGCCCGCTCGGCCTCCTGCGACTGCACGACCTGGCGCGCCATCAAGCGCAGCCTGGCATCGGCCACGCGATGCTCGCTGACGTTGAGCGTGAGACCGCCGGCGCTGATCAGCACGATGCCGAGCAGCGCGATGCCGGCGATCCACGCGATCGTCGCGCCGATGTTGCGCCGCGCGTCCTCGTCGACGCGGCGCAGCGTCTGGCCGATGTCGTCGAGGTAGAGCCCCGTGCCGACCATCCAGTGCCAGCGCTCGAGCGCGATCACGTAGCCGAGCTTGGCGGCGAGCTGGCCGTTCGAGGGCTTGCGCCATTCATAGGCCACGTAGCCGCCGCCGGCGCGCGCCTGGTCGATCAGGCGGCGTATCGGCTCGCCGTCGGTATCGCGCAGGTTCAGCAGGTTGCGGCCGACGAGCTCGGGCTGGCGCGAATGCATCAGCACGGTGCCGTCGAGGTCGTAGACGAAGAAGTAGCCGTCCGGGCCGTAGTCGAGCGCGCCGAGCCGGCGCAGCGCCTCGTTGCGACGACCCGGCGCGCCATCGCGCTCGTCGTAGATCGGCCGCACCGTGCTCATCGCGAGATCGACGTAGTGGCGCAGCTCGCCGCGCCGCGCGTCCATGTAGGCGCCCTGCACGAGCTGCTGTTCGCGGCGCGCCAGGGCGGCCTGCTGCACGACGATCACGACCGCGATCAGCGCGAGCGCTGCGAGCAGCGGCAGCACTGACAGCAGGATGACCTTGGTGCGCAGGCGCATGGTGGCGCGATTGTCCCTGCTCCCCTCTCCTCGTGGAGCGGGCGCAAGCCCGGGGATTCAGCAGCAGCGGCTCATGCGCCCCTGGGCGCCGTAGCGTGCCGCCTGCCGCTCGCGGAAGAACGCCTCGTACGACATCGGCTCGACGGCGGGATGGGTCGCCTGCATGTGCGCCAGGTAGGCGCCGTAGTCGGGCAGGCCCACCATCAGCCGCAGGCTCTGCGCGAGGTGCCGGCCGACGCGGCCGGCCTCGTCGAGCACGGTGCCCATCGGGTTCGTCATGCCGCCATCGCCTCGAACGGCACCTCGGTCGCGGTCGGCCGGCTCGCGGCGCGGGCGGCCAGCGATGCGCGCACGCCGTACACCAGCACGCTGATCACGACGGCCATGAAGAGGCCGCACAGCGCCGCATCGAGGCGGTCGTTGAAGGCGATGCGCGCCATCGCGTCGACGCTCTTCGCCGGCGCGAGCAACTGGCCGGCGGCGGCCGCGTCGGCATACTTGGCCGCATGGGCGAGGAAGCCGACCTTCGCGTCGTCGGAGTAGATCTTCAGCCAGCCCGCGGTCAGGGTGCACGTCACGAGCCAGGCGGCCGGCGCGATCGTCACCCAGGCGTAGCGCTCCTTCTTCATGCGGAACAGCACGACCGTGCCGAGGATCAGCGCGACCGCGGCGAGCATCTGGTTCGAGATGCCGAACAGCGGCCACAAGGTGTTGATGCCGCCGAGCGGATCGACCACGCCCTGGTAGAGGAAGTAGCCCCACGCGGCCACGGTCAGCGCGGTCGCGACGAGGTTGGCGGCCCACGATTCGGTGCGCTTGAGCGCCGGCACGAAGCTGCCGAGCAGGTCCTGCAGCATGAAGCGCCCGGCGCGCGTGCCGGCATCGACCGCGGTGAGGATGAAGAGCGCCTCGAACAGGATCGCGAAGTGGTACCAGAAGGCCATCATCGCCTTGCCGCCCACCACCTGATGCAGGATGTGCGCCATGCCGACCGCCAAGGTCGGCGCGCCGCCGGCGCGCGCGAGGATGGTCGTCTCGCCGACGTCCTTCGCGGTCTGCACGAGCTGGTCGGGCGTGATCACGAAGCCCCAGGTCGACAGCGTCTGCGCCACCGTCGCGGGCGTCGTGCCGACCAGTGCGGCCGGGCTGTTCATCGCGAAGTAGATGCCCGGCTCGATGCACGAGGCCGCCACCAGCGCCATCACGGCGACGAACGATTCGGCCAGCATGCCGCCGTAGCCGATGAAGCGCGCCTGGGTCTCGTTCTCGAGCATCTTCGGCGTCGTGCCCGACGAGATCAGCGCATGGAAGCCCGACACCGCGCCGCAGGCGATCGTGATGAACAGGAACGGGAACAGGCTCCCCGACCAGACCGGCCCGTTGCCTTGCGCGAACTTCGTCAGCGCCGGCATCTGCAGGGGCGGCGCGACGATCACGATGCCGATCGCGAGCGCGACGATCGTGCCGATCTTCAGGAAGGTCGACAGGTAGTCGCGCGGCGCGAGCAGCAGCCACACCGGGATCGATGCGGCGACGAAGCCGTAGCCGATCAGCATCCAGGTGAGCGAGGTGCCGTCGAAGGTGAACAGCGGCGCGAGCTGCGGGTCCTGCGAGACCCACTGGCCGCCGAAGATCGCGAGCATCAGCAGCACGAAGCCGATCACCGAGACCTCGCCGATGCGCCCGGGCCGCAGGTAGCGCAGGTAGATGCCCATGAACAGCGCGACCGGTATGGTCGCGGCGACGGTGAACGCGCCCCACGGCGAATCGGCGAGCGCCTTCACGACGATCAGCGCCAGCACCGCGAGGATGATGATCATGATCATGAAGGTGCCGAACAGCGCGATCAGTCCCGGCACCGTGCCCATCTCCTGCTTGATCAGCTCGCCGAGCGAACGGCCGTCGCGGCGCGTCGAGATGAACAGCACGATGAAGTCCTGCACCGCGCCGGCGAACACGACGCCGGCGAGGATCCACAGCAGCCCGGGCAGGTAGCCCATCTGCGCCGCGAGCACCGGGCCGACCAGCGGGCCCGCGCCGGCGATCGCCGCGAAGTGGTGGCCGTAGAGCACGTACTGGTTGGTCGGCACGTAGTCGAGGCCGTCGTTGTGGCGCCAGGCCGGCGTCTTGCGGCGCGCATCGAGCCCGAGCACGCGCTGCGCGATGAACAGGCTGTAGTAGCGGTAGGCGATCAGGTAGACGCAGACCGCGGCGATCACGACCCAGAGTGCGCTGACCGCTTCGCCGCGGTGGAGCGCCACCGTCGCGAGCGCGCCGGCGCCCGCGATGGCGATGACGAGCCAGGCCAGATGGCGACCGATGTGGGGCATGGGATGTCTCCTCGTTGGTTCGACACCGCAGAACGGCGGTCGAAGGAATTCTGGAGACCGGCCGCAGGCCGCGCATGCGCCCCACTACGCAAACGGGCGCGTGGAGTTGCTTAAGGGATAACCCGCGGCGACGGCCCGTGCGATGTCGGCCGCAGGCAGCGACCGCGCTCGTCTTGCAGCACCAGTTGCACGTCGCCGAGCGCCCGTTCGGCGAAGCCGCCTTCGCAGTAGCAGAGGTAGAACTCCCACATCCGCAGCAGCGCCTCGGGATAGCCGAGCGCGTGCACGCGGTCGGCGTTGGCGGCCAGGTTGGCGCGCCAGGCCGCGAGCGTCGTGGCGTAGTGCGGGCCGATGTCCTCCAGGTCGACGATGCGCAGCGGCGTCGCGCGCGCCAGCGACGCGCTGATCGCCGTCACCGACGGGATGCAGCAGCCGGGAAAGACGTGGCGCTTGATGAAGTCCACCGAGTCGCGCGCGGACTCGTACTGCCGGTCGGCGATCGTGATGGCCTGCAGCAGCATCGTGCCGCCGGGCACGAGCAGCTCGCTGCAGCGCCGGAGGTAGGCGTCGTGGTAGTGGTGGCCGACCGCCTCGATCATCTCGATCGACACCAGCTTGTCGTAGCGGCCGTCGAGGTCGCGGTAGTCGTCGAGGCGCAGCGCGATGCGATCGGCGAGGCCCGCGGCAGCGATGCGCTCGCGCGCCCGCGCATGCTGCTCGCGCGAGATCGTCGTCGTCGTCACGCGGCAGCCGTAGCGGCGCGCCGCATGCAAGGCCAGAGCGCCCCAGCCGGTGCCGATCTCGAGCAGGTGGTCGCCGGGCCGCAGGTCGAGCTTCGTGCAGATGCGGTCGAGCTTGGCGACCTGCGCCTCCTCGAGCGTCATGTCCGGCCGCTCGAAGACCGCGCACGAGTACGTCATCGTCGGGTCGAGGAACAGCGCGAAGAAGTCGTTGCCGATGTCGTAGTGCGCGGCGATGTTGCGCCGGCTGCCGCTGCGGGTGTTGCGCGCCGCGGCGTGCAGCATCTGCCGCAGCGGCTCGGCGATGCGCGACAGGCCGCCGTCCATGTCGTCGAGCACGTGCCGGTTGACGAGCAGGATGCGCGTCAGCGCGGTCAGGTCGTCGGCCCACCAGTCGCCCGCCATGTACGACTCGCCGGCGCCGACCGAGCCGCCGAACGCGACTTCGGCGTGGAAGCGCCGGTCGCGGACGTGCACCGTGCAGGACAGGCCGCATTGCGGCGTGATGCGGCCGTAGCGGTCGCGGCGGTCGCCGTCGACCAGCGTCACGGCGCCATGCTCGATCTGCGCCAGGCGCGACCGCAGCGCCCGCTCGCCGAGGCGTTCGAAGAGGCGCTCCAGGCCTCGGGATCGTGCAGCCGTCGTCGGGCGTTGCAGCGCCAGCGCGCGTCGGGCCAGGGTGTCGGCGGTCGGCTTCATCGGGTGTCCTCGGAATGGCCGGGCAGCGCGGCGGAACGCCGGCCCGGATGGTCGTGCACCGGCACGCGCTTCAGCCAGAGGCGCAGCGCCTGCCAGTGGATCGCCGCGATCACCTGCAAGGTCATCAGCGGATAGCGCAGCAGCGCAGCGGCCATCGCCTTCGCGCAGAGCGGCGCGCGTTGCAACCCGAGCCGCGCATCGAAGACCGGCGCGGTCGCGTCGCCCGGCGCGGTCGAGCGGAGCGCCATGGCGACCGCGAGCCGCTCGCCCGGCACACCGAAGCGCCAGGCGTATTCGAGCGTCATCGGATGGAACGGCGACACGTGCATCGCCTTGACGCTGCGTGCATGCAGCCAGCCGGCGGCGAGCGTCGGGCGATGCAGCACGTAGCAGTGCCGTTCGCCCCACGGCGTGTTGTGCACCTCGGCCACGATGGTCTCGACATCGCGGCCTTCGGCATCGAAGCAGTAGTAGAAGCTCACCGGGTTGAACACGTAGCCGAAGTAGCGCAGATGGGTGAGCAGCCGGATCGGCCCGGCCGGCCGCGTGCCGGCGTGATCGGCGACGAGTCGCCGCACCGCTTCGTCGAGCGGCAGCGCGGGATCGCCGAGATGGTCGCGCCGGTCGAAGCGGGCCAGCGCCGGCCGCGTCGCCGACCAGAGCCAGCGGCCGCGGAACGCGCGGTCGAGCTCGGAGAGGTCGAGGTAGACCATGCACAGCGGATAGCGGAACGCATGCGCCCGCGGCCGGTGTCGCCGGTGGCTAAGCCACCCGTGGTAGATCGCGCTGTGCATCGCGGCCGTATTCGAACAGGCGCAGCGCGGCCAGTGCGCTGACGACGCCGTCCTCGTGGAAGCCGTAGCGCCAGTAGGCGCCGCAGTAGTGGGTACGGCGCACGCCGCTGATCTCGTGATGGCGCCGCTGCGCCGCGATGCCGGCCGGCGTGAACAGCGGATGCGCATAGGTCAGCCGGCGCAACACGCGCGTCGGATCGATGCGCTCGCTGCGGTTCAAGGTCACGCAGTACGTGTGGCGCGACACGAGCCGCTGCAGCAGGTTCATGTCGTAGGTCAGCGCGACGCTGCTGCCCGGCTCGCGCGGCACGTGGTAGTTCCAGGCAGCCCAGGCGCGCGGCGTGCGCGGCAGCAGCGAGGTGTCGGTGTGCAGCACCGCGTCGTTGCGCTGGAACGGAAATGCAGACAGGATCTCGCGCTCCTGCGGCGACGCGTCGGCCAGCAGCGCGAGCGCCTCGTCGGCATGGCAGGCGAAGAACACGTGGTCGTGGCGCTCGGCCGGCAGCCCGCGGGGCTGCACCAGCACGCCTTCGGCGAGCCGGCGCACCTGCTCGATCGGCGTGCGGAGCCGGATGCGGTGCCGCCACGGCGCGACGAGCTTCTCGACATAGCGCGCCGATCCGCCCGCGATCGTGCGCCAGATGGGCCTGTCGTCCAGCGTCAGCATGCCGTGGTGGTGCAGGAAGCGCACGAAGAAGCGGGCCGGAAAGCCGAGCATGCGCTGCGGATCGGTGGACCAGATCGCCGCGCCCATCGGGATCAGGTAGTCGTCGACGAAGCGGCCGCCGAAGCGGCGTTCGGCCAGGAACTGCGCCAGCGTGATCTCGGTGTCGGCACGCTCTTCGAGCAGCGCGGGCGCCTCGCGGTTGAAGCGCAGGATCTCGTGCAGCATGCGGTGGAACGACGGACGCAGCAGGTTGCGCCGCTGCGCGAACAGGCCGTTCAGCGACGTGCCGTTGTATTCGAGGCCGCTCTGCTCGTTGCGCACCGAGAAGCTCATCGTGCTCGGCTGCGACGCCACGCCGAGCTCGCCGAGCAGCGCGACGAAGTTCGGATAGGTGCGGTCGTTGAAGACGATGAAGCCGGTGTCGATGTGCTGCACCTCGCCGCCCTGCTCGATGCGATGCGTGTGCGTGTGGCCGCCGACATGGCCTGCGGCCTCGTAGACCGTGAGCTCGTGCTCGCGGTGCAGCTTGTGCGCCACGACGTTGCCGGCGATGCCGGTGCCGATGACCGCGATCCTCATGCGCCGGCCTCGCTGCCGCGGCCGTCGACCGCATCGCGCACCGCGCGCGGCACCGGCTTCAGGTCGTGCACGATGCCGAGCCGCGCGAGCAGCGCGAGGCCCGCATAGGTGACATCGATCTCCCACCAGTAGAAGCCCTGGCGCGCCGACGCCGGATAGTGATGGTGGTTGTTGTGCCAGCCCTCGCCGAAGGTCAGCAGCGCGAGCCAGGCGTTGTTGCGCGATGCGTCTCGCGTCGGATAGCGGCGCCGGCCCCAACGATGCGCGACCGAGTTGATGCTGAAGGTGGCGTGATAGAGCAGCACGGTCGAGATGCAGAACCCCCAGACCAGCAGCTGCGGCCCGCTCGTGCCGAGACCCGGCGCATGCCTCTCGGCGAGCGCACCGGCGCCATACAGCGCGACGCACAGCAGCGCCGGCACCAGCGCGTCCCAGCGGTCGAGGAAGCGCAGCTCGGGATAGCGCGCGAACGCCGGCAGGCGCCCCGGCCGCGCGGCGAAGTTCTCGCGCGCCATGAACCAGCCGACGTGACTCCAGACGAAGCCGTGCTGCAGCGCGGAGTGGCTGTCCTCGGGCTCGTCGGCATGGACGTGGTGATGCCGATGATGCGAGGCCCACCACAGCGGGCCGCGCTGCGCCGCCGCCGCGCCGACCACCGCGAACACGAACTGCACCCGGCGCGAGGTGCGGAAGGCCTGGTGCGAGAAGTAGCGGTGGTAGAAGGCGGTGATCGCGAACATGCGCAGGGCATAGAGCGCCGCCGCGACGATCATCGCGGTCGCGCTCGTCCCGACCCAGCCGGCCGCAAGGCATCCGGCGTGGATGACGACGAAGGGAAGCTGACGCGCCGGGTCGATGCGCGCGGTACCCACGGCACCGGTCTCCGTGTCGAACCAGGCGCGTACGCTGGCGCACAGCCGCTCGATCATGGGCGCGGCCTCCCGGGAAAGAAGGCGTTGGTGCGCCGCACGTACTCGCGGTAGCCGGGACGGCGCTCGGCGATGTCGCGCTCGAGCAGCGTCACGCCCGACACCCTGAGCAGCAGCGCGCTCATCAGCAGCGGCGACAGGACGGTCCACGCAGCGCCGGCAGACAGCGCACAGAGCCACACGCCCCACCAGATGCAGAACTCGCCGAAGTAGTTGGGATGCCGCGTGTAGCGCCAGAGTCCCTGCGCCATGACGCGCCCGCGCTGCGCCGGATCGGCCTTGAAGCGTGCGAGCTGGGCGTCGGCCACGGCTTCGAACACGATGCCGAAGACGGCCCATGCGCTTCCGGCGGCATCGAGCGGCCGCCACGCTGCAGCGCCCGCGACCGCCGCCACCAACGGCAACGCGACCACCCAGGCCAGCACGGCCTGCAGGCCGAACACCAGGTACAGGCTCTTGACGGCGAAGTGCGGCTCGTTGCGTGCGCGGATCTCCCGGTAGCGCCGGTCTTCCGGCTCGCCGCGGTGGCGCCGGGTGATGTGCGCGGACAGCCGCAGCGCCCATGCGCCCGCCAGCACGAGCACCACCTTGCCGCGCAGCTCCATCGCCGGCAACCGCGCCGCGGCGGTCAGCGGCGGGACCAGCACCAGCAGCGACCAGGCGCTGTCGACGATGCTGACGTCGTGCCGCTTGACGCTGATCAGCCAGACCACGACCGCCAGCACGCACGTCCCGGCCAGGCCGATGCCGAGCGTGGTCCGGCAATCGATCATCGCTGCGGCCCGAACAGGTAGTGGGCGACCCACCATTGCTGCCCCCGGTCGTAGCCGAACAGCTCGGCGCACGACATGAAGAACAGCCGCCAGCGCATCCACCACAGCCCGGCGCGGTCGGTGCCGTAGGTCTGTTCGAGCACCGGCCAGACGACGGCACGCTGCGCGTCCATGCGCGCGAGCCACGCCTCTGCCGTGCGCGCATAGTGGGTGCCGTCCCAGCGCCAGCGCTGCAGCAGGCGCAGGTCGTCCTGGAAGCGCAGCGCGAGGTCGTCGCTCGGCATCATGCCGCCGGCGAAGAAGTGGCGCGTCATCCAGTCGGTCGCGTCGCGCTCGACGAAGGCATACGGCGTCGAGCGGTGCACGAAGACGTGCATGAAGAAGCGGCCGTCGTGCGCGAGCCAGCCTCGCACGCGCCCGAACATCTCGGGCCAGTTGCGCAGATGCTCGAACATCTCGACCGACACGATGCGGTCGTAGCGGCCGTCGGGCTCGAAGTCGCCGACGTCGCCGGTCCGCACCTGCACGTTGGCCAGACCGCGCCTGGCCGCCTCGGCCACGATGCAGGCGCGCTGCGAGTGCGAGTTCGACAGCGCGACGATCCGGCTGGCCGGATAGCGTTCGGCCATCCAGAGCGTCAGCGAACCCCAGCCGCAGCCGAGCTCCAGCACGCGCTGGCCGTCGGCCAGGCCGGCACGCTCGCAGGTGGCCGAGAGCGCCGCGGCTTCGGCCTCGTCGAGCCCGCTCACGCCCGGCGGCCACCAGGCCGAGCTGTATTTGCGGTGGCGGCCCAGCACCGCGGCGAAGAATGCCGCCGGGACTTCGTAGTGCTGCTCGTTGGCCTTGTCGGCGAGCAGCGCGATCGGGCTCGCGCGCATCCCCTCGACGAATTCCTCGCTGCGCCGGGCCGCGGCCTCGGCATCGTCGGCGTCGATCTCGTCCAGCCGCGCCTGGAGCAGCCGGCGGATGCCGGCGCGCACCACGGCATCGGGCAGTACGCCTCGTTCGGTCCACGCGATCGCGAGCTGGGGTACCGCCATTGCGCCTCCTGGTCACGCCTCTGCGATGACGCCGTGTTCCTTCTACGCAGCCGAACGCGAATCGGATCACGCCCGCCGTCCGGATCGCATCGAGATGCGCGCGTGATCCAATCCGCCGTGCCTTGCGTAGAAGCGAGATGGATGCCTCCCGACGACACGCACCCGCGGACGCGGCGCCGCGGCGCATCCGCATTTCCAGCCTGTCGGTGGTGATGCCCTGCTCCACGCCCGCAGCGATGCCGTCGATCGAAGAACTTCATGCGCTGGTCCGCGCGGTTGCCGACGCCGGCGATCGGCAAGCGTTCGCGGTGCTGTTCAAGCACTACGCACCGCGCGTCAAGGGCTTCCTGATGCGCGGCGGCACGCCGGACGGCCTCGCCGAGGAACTGGCCCAGGAGACCATGGTCGTCCTGTGGCGTCGCGCGGCGGCGTTCGATCCGGCGCGCGCGCAGTTGTCGACCTGGATCTACACGATCGCGCGCAACCTGCGCATCGACGCGCATCGGCGCCATCGCGACACGTTCGGTGCCGAGCCGCCGGAGCTGGCCGCGGCGGACGTCGAGCCGTCGGCGTCGCCCTGCACGCCCGACGAGCTGGCGCAGGATCGGCAGCGCGTGCGCGGCGTGCACGCAGCGTTCGAGCTGCTGCCTGCGGAGCAGGCCCTCGTGCTGCAACGCGCGTTCTTCGAAGACCAACCGCACGTCCGCATCGCACAGGAACTGGGCATACCGCTGGGCACCGTCAAGTCGCGCATCCGCATTGCGATGGACCGGCTGCGGCGCCTGCTGGAACCCTATGCACCATGATCTCGGCACCATGATCTCGCACCATCCCGACGACAGCCTGCTGCTGGCACACGCCGCCGGCCGCCTCGGTGCCGGCGATGCCTTGCTGCTGGCCGTGCACCTCGAAGGCTGCGCGCGTTGCCGCGCCGAACTGCGCCTGCTCGAAGGACTGGGCGGCGCGCTGCTCGAAGCCGCCGAGCCGGCGCCGATGGCACCGCAAGCGCTCGCCCGCACGCTGGCACGCATCGACGCATCGCGGGCCGAGGTCCCCTTGCCCGCGCCGGCCGCACATCCGCCGCGGCCCCATGGCATGGCCTGGCCGACGGCTTTGGCGGATTGCCGCATCTCGGGCTGGCGCTGGCTCGCCCCGGGCATGCGCTGGAGCCGCGTGACCTTGCCGCGCGATGCGTCGGCCCATGTGTTCCTGCTGCGCATCGGCGCCGGCAGGAGCCTCGCCCGCCATACGCACAGCGGCTCGGAACTGACGCAAGTGCTGTGCGGCCGCTTCGACGATGGTCGCGCGGTCTTCGGACCCGGCGATTTCGACGCCGCCGACGGCGACGTACACCATCAGCCCATCGTGCAGGCCGGCAGCGAGTGCATCTGCCTCGCATCGGTCGACGGCCGCCTGGTGTTCGACGGCAGCGTGGCGAGACTGCTGGGCGCGCTGATCGGGATGTGAGGTCCGGTTGTTCATGTGCGTCAGCGCCGGGTCGGTGCCGCTTCGCGTGAAACATCGTATGTTTCCGGCACCGGCGTCTCAGCCATTCCGCTGCGATCCGGACTCGGCTGCCGCCGCGAGGCGTTCCAGCGCCTGGAGCACGGCAGGGGTCGTCTCCGTTGCGACCAGTTCGGCGTAGGGACGCGGATCGTGCTGCAGGTCCTGCAGCAGGCGGCGAAGCGCTTCGGCGAAGCCGGCCCCGAAGCTGCTGTTGTCGGGCCACACGTACTGATCGTCGCGCTTGCGCGGCAGCGTGACCGTGACGATAGTCTCGTGCCCGCTCGGGCCGACAGCATCCGACCCCAGAACGACGAGGATGCGGTTGGCAGGCAGCAATTGCATCGCGGTGCGCAGCTCCCAGCGCATGTGGTCGGTGACTTCCTCGGCCCAGTCGAACACCGCGGCGTCGCTGGCGGCCAGCTCCGAGATCACCTGCAGCCGCCAGTCGCGGAGGAACACGTCGGGTACCAGCGGCGTCCACACTTCGGAGAACACGCGGAACCAGGTACCCAGGTGTTCCTCGCGCCATTCGCCGGTGCCGCTCGTGGTGGCTTCGAGCGAGTAGTCCGTCAGCGAAGCGACCTGGCCGTAGCGGCCGCACACCGCCAGCACCATGGCCTTGTGCGCATAGCCGTAGGCCGTCGCATTGCGGCGAAACACGGCGATCCGGAAGTCCCGGTCCAGGAACCACTTCGTGCCGAGCAGGGAGGCGGTGACGAGCGCCTCCGCCGCCAACGGCAAGGGCCAGAACAGCAGCATGACGACCCCGATCGTGACGCGGCCGGCCTCTTTCAGCACGGCGTAGTGAAGGACCGCGAAGACCGCGAGCGCCAGCACCGTGATGGACCAGATGCCTATCCTCAGGCGCCATTCCAGCTTCTTCGGCTCGAGCCGCGCGCTCCAGGCGGCGTCGCGCGGCCGACGCAACGCGACGCGGCCCATGCGAGCACGCCGCCGCGGCTCGAGGAGCTTGATGGCCCACTCGCAGACCGCGGTGGCCAGCGCCACCGCAGCGGCGAACGCCGCGCCGGGGATGGCCGCCAGCACGATCGACAGCGCCAGCCAACGCCACGGCCTCGGCTCGGCCCAGAGCGGCACGCGGCGCGTGGCCGCGAGCGACAGGCCGGCAGCGAACTGGGCGCCGGTGTTCGCCCACGCGGCGGCCGGCTGGCCGTGCGAGCGCAGCAGCACCGGATCGAGCCAGGCGTAACCGTCCGGTACGCTGCCGTCGGTGCTCAGCGCCTGGCAGGGCGTGCCGTGGGCGTGCGCCAGTGCGAGCAATTCGGCGGGCAGCGCGTCGTCGTCGCAGTGGACGACGAGGCGATCGGCAGCCGGCATGAACGCATCGCAGACGCAGCGCGCGAATTCGCGGCCGCCGAAGTAGAGGTCCGCGCCGTTCAACGCCAACGACACTTCGCGTGACGCTCCGATGATGACGCCCACGAGCTGAGCCCGACTCGACAAGTGCATCAGCGCAGCGACGTCGATGACGGAGTCCAGGCTATCCGTCACGAAGACGACGCGCCTGGCGTGCAGCCGCGAGATGCCGATCTGGTAGCGGACGAGGAGCAGCAGCTTCGCGAGCGGATAGGCCACCGCGGCGACGGTGAGCGGAACGACCAGATCGGCCCACGTCATCGGGACGACCGGAAACGATCGCAGCCGCGCTGCCAGCGCCACGCACGCGACGACCAGGGTGACCGTCCAGGCGAACTCCTCGGGCGCCGCAACGAACTCCCGGCCGGCCTCCGTTCGGTTCTTGCCGACGAGTCGAAGAAGGATGTCGGAGAGCTCGGCCGCCGCGTGCTTGAAGTCGTCGGCAGACCGGAGGCCATCGTCCGCCAGCTTGCGCAGGCGCGCCTTCAGCGCGGCATCCGACGCCGCGGCGATCGCATGGCGCAGGTGGAAGGCGCATCGGGCGCTGTCCGCGGGGTTCGCCGGATCGGCCTCCGACATGCGCGACCAGAACAGCGAAGACTCGACCGCCCGCCGCAGCCTGATCGCGCGCGGCATCGCCCGGTACGGCGCGAACGCCAGCAGCGCGGCGATGCCGCAGAGCCAGCTCAGCCCGAGCGCTGCCGCGAGCCACGGCAGCGCCGTGCGCATCGCGGCCGCACCCGACACGAGGTACCAGAGGCCGGCCATGACGCATGCAACGACCATCGGCAGCCACCACGTCGAACGGAACGGGAGCGACAGCTTCGATGGGTAGCGGCTCATGCCATGACCTTGCGTTGCCGGCGCGTACGTCGACGTAGACTGCCTGCGTCTCCGCATCGACTACGCGCCATGCTCCAGCTCCGACCTTCCTGCGAATGCTGCGACGTCGACCTGCCGCCGGACTCGACGCTGGCGCGCATCTGCTCGTTCGAATGCACCTTCTGCGCAACCTGCACCGCGCGCATGGCGGGCATCTGCCCGAACTGCGGCGGCGAGCTGCTGCGCCGGCCGATACGCCCGGCGGGCAAGCTGGCACGCAACCCGGCGTCGGCCGAGCGCATCTTCAAGCCGCAGGGCTGTGGGGCGGCGGGCCGAGTCGCCGAAGCGTAGCGGCACGAACGGTCTCCGGCGGCAACATGGACCGCCGCGATTAGAACGTGCCGGGGTACGCGCCGCCGTCGAGCAGGATGTTCTGGCCGGTGAGATAGCCGGCCTGCACGCTGCAGAGGAACACGCACATCGCGCCGAACTCCTCGGGCGTGCCGAGACGCAGCGCCGGGATCGTGCGCTCGCGCTCGCCGCGGATCGTCGCGAAGTCCTTGCCGGTCCTGGCCGCCACGGCCTTCAGGGTCATGTTCAGCCGGTCGGTGTCGAACGCGCCGGGCAGCAGGCCGTTGATCGTCACGCCTTTGCCCGCGATCGAGCTGCGGGCCAGCCCGGCGACGAAGCCGGTGAGGCCGCTGCGCGCACCGTTCGAGAGGCCGAGCACATCGATCGGCGCCTTCACCGCGCCCGACGTGATGTTGACGACGCGGCCGTAGCCGCGCTCGGCCATCTTGTCGACGGTCGCCTTCATCAGCTCGATCGGCGTCAGCATGTTGGCGTCGACCGCCTTGATCCAGGCGTCGCGGTCCCAGTCGCGAAAGTCGCCGGGCGGCGGACCGCCGGCGTTGTTGACGAGGATGTCGACCCGCGGGCAGGCCGCCAGCGCGGCCGTGCGGCCTTCGGCGGTCGTGATGTCGCCGGCCACCGCACGGACCTCGCCGCCGCCGAGCGCGCGCAGCTCTGCCGCAGTCGCCTCGAGCGCCTCGGCGCCGCGCGCCGTGATCACGACATGGACGCCTTCCCGCACCAGCGCCTGCGCGCAGCCCTTGCCGAGTCCCTTGCTGGCGGCGCAGACCAGCGCCCACTTGCCCTTCAAGCCGAGATCCATCGCATCACCTCCACTTGGCCAACAGCCAGATGCCGAGCAGCACGAGCGCCGTCCCGGCCGCGATCCATGCCGTGAACGGTTCGCCGAGGATCACGACGCTCATCAGGATGGTCGACAGCGGGCCGATCATGCCGGTCTGCGCGACCATCGTCGCGCCGATGCGCTCGATCGCCATCATCACCATCAGCACCGGCACGAAGGTGCACAGGGTCGCGTTCAGCACCGAGAGCCAGATCACCTCCGGCGCGACCGCGAGCGCCGCGAGCGGCCGCACGATCAGGAACTGCGCGATGCACAGCAGGCAGGCCACGACCGTCGCCAGGCCGGTGAGGCGCAGCGCGCCGAGGCGCTTGACCTCCTCGCCGCTCATCACGAGATAGACCGCATAGCTGATCGCGCTGAGGAACACGAGCAGCGCGCCGAGGGACGCATTGCTGCCGCCCAGATGCGCCTCGTGGCCGAACACGAGCAGCACGCCGGCGTAGCTGACTGCCAGCGAGACGACCTGCCGCGCATGCACCTTGCGCTTGAAGACGAACACGCCGAGCGCCAGCACCAGCGTGGGGTTGAGGTAGAGGATGAGCCGCTCGAAGCTCGCGCTGATGTAGGCGAGGCCGGCGAAGTCGAGGAAGCTCGCGAGGTAGTAGCCGGTGGTGCCGAGGCCGAACACGACGAACCAGTCGCGCCGCGTCAGCGACGGCTGGCCGCGCCCGGCCCACCAGGCGAGCGCGACGAAGAACGGCAGCGCGAACAGCATGCGGTAGGCGATCAAGGTCACCGCATCGACGCCGTAGCGGTACGCGAGCTTGACGATGATCGCCTTGCCGGAGAACGCGATCGCGCCGATCGATGCGAGCGCGATGCCCGGCCAGGCCGGGCGCGGCGGCGCGGCGGCGATGCGGCCGGCCGTCGTGGGGGAAGAGGACATCGGCCAGGATTCTAGGCAGACCGCCGCCGCGGCACAGGACGCGGCGGCCGTCGCCGGCGGCATGCGCTCGATGTCGTGCATCGGCCCATGCCGCACGAAGCCGTGCGCATGGTTCGGGCCGCGCCGGCTCGGCCTCGGCGGGTCAACGCAGGATCTGCGTCGCCACCTGTCGCGTGACCTTGCCGGCATCGCTGCGTGCCGCGGCAGGGGAAGCCATGGTCGCTGCCGGCGCATAAGTCGCCGTGAAGCGCAGCGCGTCGGACCGGCAGGTCTGCGCCTGCTTCGGCGGTATGTCCAGATTGACGAACAGCGGCAGCCCGCCTTGAACCTTGCCGCCGACGCGGTTCGCGCCGACGAAGGTCATCGACGTGTTCAGGTAGAAGCTCGTCGTGATGTAGGGGAACGAGGCGCTGCCGTTCGCCACCGGAATGTACGAGCCGATCTCCAGGCCCCACTCCTGCGGATCGGTCTTCTGGCAATTGAACGTGAAGTTGGCCTGGATGTCGTCGACGTAGTACTGGCCGGCATCGGCGTCGTACTGCACGTCGATGCGGATCGAGTGGCCATCGGCCGTCGTGCCGGAATACACCCCCACTTGCTGCGCGGACGCCGACACGCCGACGAGCGCCAGGGCGCAAGCCAGCGCCACGCTTCCGAACTGTCCTCGAATGAACTGCATACCGGATCCTCCTGCCTGGATGAGAGCTGGCTGTCGGGCCGACGTGTGACCTGGCCAGGCCAGCCCCGTCGGCCGCCGCAACGGCGTCGCGACGTGCCAATGTCCGCGATGGCAGGCATCGCGTCCATCGTTCAGTCGAGGAAGGGCCCGCCCGAATCGGGGGGAGGGAGCGGGTCAGGTTCGGCGGGCTGCTGTCATGACGCCGCCACCTGCCCGTCGCGCCGCGCATCGCTCGCCGCCACATAGCCTTCGACCGCCGGATCGCCGAGCCGCCAGATGAACTGCCCGGCCCCGAAGTCCATGTAGCTGTCGTCGATCACGTCGACGCGATGGCCGCGGTCGAGCAGGCCTTGCACGGTCGACGCCGCCATGCCTGACTCGACGTTGATCGACAGCCCGGCATTGAAGCGCCAGCGCGGCGCATCGCAGGCGGCCTGCGGCGCCTGGCGCGCCGCGAGCATGCGCACCAGGGTCTGCAGATGGCCTTGCGGCTGCATGTTGCCGCCCATCACGCCGAAGCTCATCACCGGCTCGCTGCCGCCCGGCCCGGGTTTCGTCAGGAACGCCGGGATGATCGTGTGGAACGGCCGCTTGCCCGGCGCGACGCGGTTCGGGCTGCCGGCGTCGAGGCTGAAGGCGTGGCCGCGGTTCTGCAGCGAGATGCCGTACCCGGGCTCGACGACGCCGGACCCGAAGCCCATGTAGTTGCTCTGGATGAAGCTCACCATCATGCCGCGCTCGTCGGCCGCGGTCAGGTAGATGGTGCCGCCCTTGACGAGGTTGCCGGGACCGAAGATCTGCGCGCGCTTCGGGTCGATCAGCTTCGCGCGCGACGCGAGATGGCCGGGATCCAGCAGTTGCTCGGTCGTGACCTCCATCGCCCTGCGCTCGGCCACGTGGCGGTAGACATCGGCGAACGCGAGCTTCATCGCTTCGATCAGCAGGTGCTGCGCATCGACGCCGTCGATCGCCGCGGCGTCGATGTCGAGCCGGCCGGCGATGCCGAGCGCCATCAGCGCCGCGATGCCTTGGCCGTTCGGCGGGATCTCGTGCAAGGTGTGGCCGAGGTAGTCCTGGCCGATGGGCTCGACCCATTCGGGGCGGAAGGCCGCGAGGTCGGCCGCGGTCATCGCGCCGCCGTGCGCCCGCGCATGGCGCTCGAGCGCGGCCGCGATCTCGCCGCGGTAGTAGGCCTCGCCGCGCGTCTCGGCGATGAGCTTCAGCGCACGTGCGGCGGCGGGAAAGCGGAACTGCTCGCCGACATTCGGCGCGCGGCCCCACGGCATGAAGGACTCGCGGTAGCCGGGTTGCCGGTCGAGCAGCGGCACCGCGGCGGCCCACTTCTGCTGCACGACGATGGGCACCGCGTAGCCGCGCTCGGCGACTTCGATCGCCGGTTGCAGCAGGTCGGCGAACGACAGCTTGCCGAAGCGCTCGCTCAACGCCACCCAGCCCGCCACCGCGCCGGGTACGCTGACGCTGTCCCAGCCGCGTTGCGGCGGCGTGCGGGCGTCGGGGCCGTACTTGCGCGCGAAGTATTCGGGCGTCCAGGCGGCCGGCGCCGGGCCCGACGAATTCAGGCCGTGCAGTCGGCCGTCGGCCCACAGGATCGCGAACGCGTCCGACCCGAGTCCGTTGCTCACCGGCTCGGTCAAGGTGATGACGGCCGCCGCGGCGATCGCCGCATCGACCGCATTGCCGCCCTGCCACAGGATGCGCAAGCCCGCCTGTGCGGCGAGCGGATGCGATGTGGCGACGACGTTGCGCCCGAACACGGGCAGGCGCTGCGAGGGATAGCCGGCGGTCCAGTCGAAGGCGTGCGTCATCGTCGTCAGTCCTCCTTGAATGCCGTCGCGCGGCTCATCCGCACCGACGGCAACGTGACGATCACGACCAACAGCGCTGCTGCCGCAAGCAAGCCGGTGGACAACGGCCGCGTCACGAACACGGTCCAGTCGCCGCGCGACAGCAACAGCGCGCGGCGCAGGTTCTCTTCCATCAGCGGCCCGAGGATGAAGCCGAGCAGCAACGGCGCCGATTCGCACGACAGCTTGTAGAACACGTAGCCGATGAACGCGAACAGCGCCGTCAGGAACACGTCGAAGGTGTTGTTGTTGACGGTGTAGACGCCGATGCAGCAGAACAGCGTGATGGCCGGGAAGAGATAGCGGTACGGCACCGCCAGCAGCTTGATCCAGATCCCGATCAGCGGCAGGTTCAGGATCACGAGCATCAGGTTGCCGACCCACATCGACGCGATCAGCCCCCAGAAGAGCTGCGGGTTGCTCGTCATCACCTGCGGGCCGGGCTGGATGCCCTTGATCGTCATCGCGCCGACCATCAGCGCCATCACCGCATTCGGCGGTATGCCGAGCGTCAGCATCGGGATGAAGGAGGTCTGCGCGCCGGCGTTGTTGGCGCTCTCGGGCCCGGCGACGCCGCGGATGTCGCCCTTGCCGAAGCGGCCGTTGCGGCCCGCGACCTTCTTCTCGACGCTGTAGGCCGCGAACGATGCCAGCAAGGCGCCGCCGCCCGGCAGCACGCCGAGCAGCGAGCCGAGCGCGGTACCGCGCACGACCGCCGGCCAGGCCTCGCGGAAGTCCTGCTTCGTCGGCCACAGGCCCTTGACGTCCTTGGTGAACACCTCGCGGTGCTCGGCCGGCCTGCCGAGGTTGGCGATGATCTCGCCGAAGCCGAACACGCCCATCGCGATCACGACGAAGCCGATGCCGTCGGTGAGTTCGGGAACGTCGAAGCTGTAGCGCGGCGTGCCCGAGATCACGTCGGTGTTGATCTGCGCGAGCAGCAGGCCGAGGATGATCATCGCGATCGCCTTCAGCAGCGAGCCCGATGCCAGGACGACCGCGCCGATCAGGCCGAGCACCATCAGCGAGAAGTACTCGGCCGGCCCGAACTTGAACGCCAGTTCGGTGAGCGGCGGCGCGAACGCCGCGATGATCACGGTGCCGACGCAGCCGGCGAAGAACGAGCCCAGGCCCGCGGTCGCCAGCGCCGCGCCGGCACGGCCCTGGCGCGCCATCTGGTAGCCGTCGATCGCGGTGACGACCGAGCTCGATTCGCCGGGTACGTTGATCAGGATCGCGGTCGTCGAGCCGCCGTACTGCGCGCCGTAGTAGATGCCGGCGAGCATGATCAGCGCCGGTGTCGCGTCGAGCGTGTAGATCGACGGCAAGAGCATCGCGATCGTCGCCACCGGTCCGAGGCCGGGCAGCACGCCGATCAGCGTGCCGAGCAGCGCGCCGAAGAAGGCATAGAGCAGGTTCTGCGCCGTGAAGGCAACGCCGAAGCCGAGCGCGAGGTTGTGGACCAGGTCCATGTGGGCCGAGGTCCGTCAGCCGAGGAACGCGGGCTTCAGCGGGATCGTCAGCGCAAGCCCCTGGATGAACACCGCCCACGAGCCGACGGTCAGCACGACGCAGTTCACGAGCACGCCCTTCCAGCGGAAGTCCCCGCCGGCAAAGCTCACCAGCAGCACGACGAGCGGGATCGTGATGAACATCCCGAGGCGCGGCAGCGCGAGCCCGAACAGCGCGATCGACGCCACCACGACGAGCAGCGGCCGCCACGCGATCACGCCGATCCGGTCGCCGCCGTCGGCTTCGAAGGTGAGCGACTTGAACAGCACCACGGCGCCGAGCAGCGCCAGGATCACGCTGAGGATGATCGGGAAGTAGCCCGCGCCGGGCTTGGCCGACGTGCCCATCGGATAGTGGCCCGCGCCGATCGCGAACACCACGCCGATCACGATGAACATGAGGCCGGACCAGAAGTCCCGTTCGCTCTTGATCTTCATCTGTCTCCTCGATGCTGGGGCGGGACCTGTTCGCGCTCCGCCGCGCCGGCGTCGGCGGGCCGGACCGGGGCGATTCTAGAAGCGCCGCAATGCGAGGCCTTCCGGAGAGCGCGTGCTCCATGCGCGCCCGGGCCGCCCGCCCGCGGCGATCGCGTCGGCGACCGGTCATCGATATTGAGATATAATGCGAATCGTTCGTATTAGATCATTCATTCATCTCATGACCGTTCCCGCAGGCGCACGCTCGTCCGTTGCCGGCTCACTGGTGCTCTCGGTCGCGCTGCTCGCCGGCTGTGGCGGCGGCAGCGGCGGTACATCGCCGCCGACGACGACCACCGCCACGGGCCAGCTCTCGCCGATGGCGGAGGTCGGCCGGCAGATCTTCTCGGACACGGCGTTGTCGGTCTCCGGCAAGCAGTCCTGCGCGACCTGCCATGTCGCGGACCACGCGTTCGCCGCCGCCGATGGCCGGTCGGTTCCGCTGGGCGGACCGCACATGGACCTGCCCGGGCTGCGCGCGACGCCGTCACTGATGTACGCGTCGTATGCACCGGCGTTCAAGTTCGCTTCCGACGGCACGCCGACCGGCGGCTTCTTCCGCGACGGCCGCTCGCCGACTCTGGCGGATCAGGCGCAACAGCCCTTCGTCACGTCGTTCGAGATGGCCAACGCGGATGCCGCGGCGGTGCTGCAGAAGCTGCTCACCCGGCCCTACCTCGACCAGTTCGAGGCGGTCTTCGGTGCCTCCGTCGTGTCGGACCCGAAACAGGCACTCGCGTCCATGGGCGCCGCGCTGGCGGCCTTCCAAACCGAGGACGTGAGCTTTCATCCGTTCACGAGCAAGTTCGACGCCTACGAAGCCGGCACGACGACGCTGACGGCCGCCGAACTCCAGGGCCTCGCGCTCTTCAACGACCCGACCAAGGGCAACTGCAACGCCTGCCACGTCTCGACCGGCAGCAACAACGTGCGCGCGCTGTTCACCGACTTCACCTACGACAGCATCGGCCTGCCGCGCAACTGGAAGATCGCCGCCAACCAGGCCGCCTCGGCGCTGCCCTACGTGCCTGCGAACGGCGCGCAGTTCGCACCGGCGCCTTACGCCTACTACGACCTCGGCCTCTGCGGCCCGCTGCGCCCCGATCTCGACTACCGGCTGTCGCTGTGCGGCGCGTTCAAGGTGCCGACCTTGCGCAATGTCGCGGTGAAGCAGAACTACTTTCACAACGCCGCCTACGACAACCTCGTCGATGCGGTGACGTGGTACGCCACGCGCGACACCAACCCGACGCGCTGGTACCGCACCGAGGATGGCGGCATCGACGGCGCCTTCAACGACCTGCCGGCATCGCTGCAGGGCAGCATCAACCGGGACGAGGTTCCCTACAACCCGGTGACCGCGCCGACGCTGACGAGCAACGACATCGAGCTCATCGTCACCTTCCTCTGCACGCTGACCGACGGCTACGACCCGAAGCAGCCCGCGTCCTACCGCGTACCGAGCCAATGCCAGCAGGCGGCGGCCGCGGCACGGCCGTGACGCCTCGGCGACCGATTTCTTTCCCATCCGGACCGGAGTCCACCATGAAGACCCCACTGCGCCTGCCGCGCAAGCTGATCTCCGCGCTGGCGCTCGCCGGCCTCGCCTCGCACGTGCTGCCGGCCGCAGCGGCCGACCCGGGCGCGTCGGCGACCATCAAGCGCCTGCAGGCGCAGAACGATGCGCTGGCGAAGACGCTGGCCGACGTGCAGGCGCAACTGCAATCGCTGCAGCGGACGGTCGGCGACATGCAGCAGAAGTCGGCCGCGCTCGGCAAGCAGCAGGAGACCCAGGCCGCACAGGTGCGCCAGACCGCCGAGGCGCAGCAGAAGGTCGAGGCCGACGTGGCCGCTGCGAGCCAGAACGCCAGCCAGGCGGTGCAGCAGGTCGCGGCCCAGTCGGCCAAGTCGGAGACCTGGGACAAGCTGCTGCTCTGGGGCTACGGCGAGATCTACTACGCCCATCCGGTACACCAGGCGAACCAGACGACGCTCGACCTCGCGCGCGGCGTCTTCGGCATCGGCTACCAGTTCGACGACAAGACGCGCTTCAACTCGGAGTACGAGGTCGAGCATGCGGTCGCGTCGGCCGACGATCCGGGCGAGATCGAGGTCGAGCAGCTCTATGTCGAGCGCCAGCTCGGCCAGGGCCTGAACGCGCGCGCCGGCGTGTTCCTGATCCCGGCCGGCCTCATCAACGAGAACCACGAGCCGACCGCCTTCTACGGCGTGCAGCGCAACTTCGTCGAGACGCTGATCATCCCGAGCACCTGGCGCGAAGGCGGCCTGTCGCTGTTCGGCACGACCGACAGCGGCCTCGACTGGAACGTCGGCCTGACGACCGGCGTCGACCTGTCGAAGTGGGACTTCGCGCCCGAGACCGCAACCTACGCATCGGCGCTGCAGCTCATCGCCGGCGACGTCGCGCCGCTGCAGGCGACCCACCAGGAAGGCGCGTTCGCGAATGCGCAGCACCTGTCGGGCTACGTCGGGCTCAACTACCGCGGCGTGCCCGGGCTGACGATCGGCGGCCTGTTCTTCGGCGGCGGCGCGACGCCGGCGCAGCCCGGCATCGGCAGCCAGTCGGTGATGCTGGGCGAGGCGCACGTGCGCTACCAGCCGGGCAAGTGGGATCTGTCGGCCGTCTACGCGCAGGGCAACATCAGCAACACGGGTGCTGCGAACCGGCTCTTCCCGGGCACGGCCAACCCGTTGCCGGCGCGCTTCGACGGCTGGTACGCGCAGGCCGCCTACAACCTCTGGCAGGGCCAGGGCGGCATGCGGCTGGCACCGTTCGCCCGCTACGAGCGCTACGACATGGGCGCGTCGTACGAAGGCCTGGCGCCGGGCTTCGGTGCGTCGCCGGCCGGCTTCCCGGTACCGCACGACCAGGTGGCGACCATCGGCACGAACTTCTACCTGAACCCGAACGTCGTGCTGAAGCTCGACTACCAGCACTTCCGCGACAACAGCGACTTCACGCGCGTGGACCTCGGGCTCGGGCTGTCGTTCTGAGTCGCCGGAGCGAAGTGCCTATGAAATTGCACAGCGCAGGCGACTCGCTCAGAACCCGTTCGGCGTTCCGAGTCGAATACTTTGTCTGCAGGTTCTGAGGTTCCAGGCGATGCGCTTCGAGTTCGCACCGATCGCGCTGGCAGCGAGCGTGCTCGCGCCGACCAGCGCCCACGCGATCGACTACCTGACGGCCGAGCAGGCGGCCAAGCTGATCTTTCCCGATGCCGATGCGTTCGAGGCCCGCCCGCTCACGCTGAACGCCGCACAGCTGCAGCAGCTCGACGCGCAGGGCGTGAAGGCCCGCTCGGCGAGCTGGCGCGTGCAGGTCGCCAAGCGCGGCGGAGCCGAGCTCGGCGTCGTGGTCTATGACGCGGTGGTCGGCAAGGTCGAGCTGATCGACTATGCGGTCGGCATCGCGCTCGACGGCAGCGTCAAGCAGGTCGAGATCCTGTCCTACCGCGAGAGCCACGGCTTCGAGGTGCGGCTGCCGGCGTGGCGCAAGCAGTTCGTCGGCAAGGGCGTCGGCGCCCCGATCAGGATCGGCGACGACATCGACAACATCAGCGGCGCGACCTTGAGCTGCACGCACGTGACCGACGGCGTGCGGCGCATCGTCGCGGTCGTTGCAGTGGCGCGGCACGGCGGCTTGCTCGCCTGAAGCGGCCGGAGCCGTGCGCAGGGGGTGAGGCATTTCGGCGCGGCAGGCGGCTGCCACAATCGCGCACGATGTCCTCCCCCGCCCTTTCCTCCACCCGCCCCCGCCCCCTCCTCGCGCTGATCGCCGCCGTCGCCCGCAACGGTGCGATCGGCAAGGGCAACGAACTGCTCTGGCGCGAAAGCGCCGACCAGAAGCGCTTTCGTCAGGTGACGATGGGCTGCCCGGTGATCATGGGCCGGCGTACCTGGGAGTCGCTGCCGGCGCGCTTTCGGCCCTTGCCGGGGCGGCGCAACGTCGTGCTGACGCGCGATCGGGCATGGCGCGATGCCGGCGCCGAGCCGCAGGCGTCGCTCGATGCGGCGTTGGCCGCACTGCAGGGTGCAGCCGACAGGATCTTCGTGATCGGCGGCGGCGAGCTCTATGCGCAAGCGCTGCCGCGCGCCGACGAACTCGTGCTGACCGAAATCGATACCGACTTCGACGACGCCGACACGTACTTCCCCGCCTGGGATCGGCAGGCCTATGCCGAGACCTCGCGCGAGCATCACGTCGACCCGAACGGCGTCGGCTACAGCTTCGTCACCTATCAGCGAGTGCACCGCCATGTCTGAACACGGCTTCCACGTCCACGGCCCGCACGATCACGAGGCCGAGCACGCCGCCCGGCACGAGCCCGACGGGCTGGCCGGCCAGCTCGCGGTGACGACCGCGATCATCGCGACGATAGGAGCGCTGTTCGCCTACATGGGCGGCGCGACGCAGGCCGATGCGGGCCTCTACAAGAACAACGCGGCGATCAAGAAGACCGAAGCGGCCGACCAGTGGAACTTCTACCAGGCCAAGGGCAACAAGCAGAACCTCGCCGAGCTGGCCAGCGACCTCGTGCCCGAACCGCGGCGCAGCTTCTATGCGAGCGAGGCCAAGCGCTACGACGGCGAGAAGGCCAAGATCATGGCCGACGCGAAGAAGCTCGAGGAGGAATCCAGGGACTGGGATCGCCGGAGCGAAGAGCAGCTGCACCAGCATCACCGCTGGGCCCAGGCGACGACCGCGCTGCAGATCGCGATCGCGATGGCGGCGATCGCGATCCTGACCCGGCGGCGCTGGCTCGAGTACGGCGTGTTCGCGCTCAGCGGCATCGGCATCGTGCTCGGCGGCCTCGCCTGGCGGCACATCTGACGACGGCTCGGAGGCCGGCCATGGGTGCTGCGCGATACATCGAAAGCGAAGTCGATGGGCCGATCGTGACGATCGTGATGCGCCGGCCCGACAAGCGCAACGCGGTCGACCGCGCGATGGCCGGGCAATTGCGCGATGCCTTCCTGGCGTTCGAGGCCGAGGAGGCGCTGCGTGTCGCGGTGCTGACCGGCAGCGACGGCGTGTTCTGCGCCGGCGCCGACCTGAGCGCGGTCGGCGATCCGGCGCGCCGCAACGAGCTCGATCCGGACGGCGGCGGCAGCGGCCCGATGGGGCCGACACGCCTCGCGTTGAGCAAGCCGCTGATCGCCGCGATCGCCGGTCCTGCGGTGGCCGGCGGCCTCGAGCTCGCACTGCTCGCCGACCTGCGCGTGATGGAAGAGGACGCCTATGTCGGCGTCTACTGCCGGCGTTGGGGCGTGCCGCTGATCGACGGCGGCACGGTGCGGTTGCCGCGCCTCGTCGGCATGGGCCACGCGATGGACCTGATCCTGACCGGCCGCGCCGTCGGCGCCGCCGAGGCGCAAACGATGGGACTGGCCAACCGCGTCGTGACCAAGGGCGAGGCACGGAGGGCGGCCGAGCAGCTCGCGCGCGAGATCGCCGCCTTCCCGCAGGCCTGCATGCTGATCGACCGGCGTTCGGCGTATGCGCAATGGGACCTGCCGCTCGCCGAGGCGCTGCGCCAGGAAGGCCGCCACGGCGTCCCCAGCGTCGCCGCAGAAGGCGTCGCCGGTGCGGCGCGGTTCGTCGGCGACGCCGGGCGCCACGGCACGTCCTGACGCCCGGGCGCGGTCTTGCGATGACCTCTGCGACCACGACTCCGAGCGATCTCGCCGATTGCACCGCGAGCGAACTGCTGGCGTTCTATGCCCGCCGGCAGGCATCGCCGGTCGAAGCGATGCGCGCCGTGCTTGCGCGCGTCGAGCGGTTGAATCCGCGCCTCAACGCCTTCTGCCTCGTCGACGAGGCCGCCGCGCTGTCATCGGCCGTCGCCAGCGAGGCGCGCTGGCAGAAAGGAACGCCGCAGGGCGAACTCGACGGCGTGCCGGTGTCGATCAAGGACTTGATCCTGACGCGCGGCTGGCCGACGCGGCGCGGCTCGGCGACCGTCGATGCGAGCCGGCCATCGGATGTCGATGCGCCCGCGACCGCACGCCTGCGCGAGGCCGGCGCGGTGCTGTTCGGCAAGACCTGCACGCCGGAATTCGGCTGCAAGGGCGAGACCAACTCGCCCCTCACCGGCATCACGCGCAATCCCTGGAACACGGATCGCACGCCGGGGGGCTCGTCGGGCGGCACGGCCGCAGCGGTGGCGGCCGGCATGGGGCCGCTGTCGGTCGGCACCGACGGCGCCGGCAGCGTGCGCATACCCGCGGCCTTCTGCGGCAACTTCGGCTTGAAGCCGAGCTTCGGCCGCGTGCCGGCTTATCCGCTGTCGCCGTTCGGCAGCGTCGCGCACCTCGGGCCGCACAGCATGTCGGTGCGCGACGCGGCATTGATGATGAACGTCATCAAACGACCCGACGCACGCGACTGGACCTCGCTGCCGCCCGACGGCACCGACTATCTGCCGGGCCTGGACGACGGCATCGCCGGCCTGCGCGTCGCCTGGTCGCCGGCGCTCGGCTACGCGAAGCGCGTCGACCCGGAAGTCGCGGCGGCCACGGCTGCGGCGGCACGCGGCTTCGAGACCTTGGGCGCGCGGGTCGAAGCAGTCGATCCGGGCTTCGACGATCCGCTCGACATCACGACCGGCCTGTGGTTCCTCGGCTCGTGGACGCTGTGGAACACGCTGACGCCGGAGCAGCAAGCGGTCACCGATCCCGACTTCCGCGCGCAGGCCGAGCTCGGCGCGCGGTATTCGGCGCTCGACATCCAGCGCCTGCATCTGCGGCGCGGCGCGCTCGGCGCGCAGATGCGCCGGTTCATGCAACGGCACGACCTGCTGTTGACGCCGTCGGTCGCGATCCCGGCCTTCGACGCGCGGCCGCCCGGCCGGGTCGCGATGACGCCCGAGAGCATGCTCGGCTGGACGCCGTTCAGCTATCCGTTCAACCTGACCCAGCAGCCGGCCTGCACGATACCCTGCGGCCTCACGCGCGACGGCCTGCCGATCGGGCTGCAGATCGTCGGCCCGATGTTCGGCGATGCGCTGGTGCTGCGCGCGGCACGCGCCTACGAGCAGCTGCGGCCGATCGCGCGGCCCCGCCTGGACGTCTAGCAGCACACCCATCGGCCGGAAAAGCGTGTGCCATCCCACGCTTTTCCGGCGCTGTGCCGAAAGATCCGCCGCAGACACTCGGCTCCATTCCGATGCAGCGTAACGGAGCGCCGCCATGGCACGGCTCGATCTGAAAACACTGACCCACTGGATCACGGCGGCGGCCGTCCTGCACCCGCAGACGCTGGACACCGAACTGGCGCTGCGCTTCGGCGTCACGCAACGCACCGCGCGCCGCGCGCTGCGCCGCCTGGTCGAACTGCACTGGCTGGTCGCCGAAGGCAGCCCGCGACACCCGCGCTGGCGCCCCGGCCTGCTGCGCGAAGTCGTGCGCAGCTATGCGCTCGAAGGCCTGGAGGAAGACATCCCCTGGCTGCTCGACTTCGCGCCGAACTTCGCGCTGCCGAGCCATGTGAACCGCATGGTCCAGCATTCCTTCGGCGAGCTCGTCAACAATGCGATCGACCACAGCGGCGGCACGCACGTGACGGTCTCGCTGCGCCAGACCGCGAGCCACGTGCAGCTGCTCGTCTCGGACAACGGCTGCGGGCTGTTCGACCGTATCGCCGCATCGTTCGCGATCACGAGCCCCGAACTCGCGATGCTCGAGCTGAGCAAAGGCAGGCTGACGAGCCAGCCGCGCCACCATACCGGCCAGGGCCTGTTCTTCACGTCGCGCCTGGCCGACGTGTTCGACCTGCACGCCAATGCGACGGCGTTCCAGCAACTCGCCTGGGACGACCGCGGCTGGCGTCCGCGCCGCGCGTTGAAGCACGGCGGCACGTCGGTCTTCGCGTCGTTCGCGCTCGACACGCCGCGCACGCTCGAAGCGGTCCGCAAGGCCTGGAGCCTCGACGGCTTGTCGGTGACGCTGGAACGCACCGTCGTGCCGTTGCGCCTGCTGACCTCGGACAACGTCGGCCTGGAGTCGCGCGCGCAGGCGCGCCGCGTCGGCGCTCGGCTGACGTCGTTCGCCCGGGCCGAGGTCGACTTCGGCGGCATCGCCGACGTCGGCCATGCGTTCGCCGACGAGTTGTTCCGCGTGCTGCCGCGCGAAGTGCCGGCGCTCCAACTCGTGCCGATCAACATGGCGCCGGCCGTCGCGGCGATGGTCGGCAGCGTGCGCGCGGCGCACTGACGCCGCCGTGAGCGCCTGGCTCGACCTGGCGCACGACCCGCTCGTGATCGACGTGCCCGACACGGCCGGCCGCTACCACGTCCTGGGCTAGCTCGACTTCCATACCAACCCGTACGCAGCGATCGGTTCGCGCACGACCGGCAGGCCGGCCGGTTCTACCTCTGCCTGCGCGCCTACCTGCCGGACGACGAGATGCTCGATGGCCGCTACCGGCTCCCGCCGGTCGGGCGCTGCTGAAGGCCGCGACAGGCGTTGTCCGCAACTTTACGTACGCCGTCCCCCAAACACCCGGGTGTGCGGCGGCGCGGCAAGCCTGTACAGTGCCGCAGGCGGCCGGATGCCTCGATAATCTCCGGCTGCGCCGCGCGCATCTCCGCGCTTGCATGCGCCCATCGTCGGCGCTCCAGGTCGCAACGGCGCGGCCATCCCGACTTCATGAGCGAACTCAAAGCCCTGCTGCTGACCGACGTGGTGAACAGCACCAAGCTGTCCGAAGCGTTGGGCGATGCGGCCACGGCCGAACTCTGGGCCAGCCACGACCGGATTGCGCGCACCTTGCTGCCGCAGTGGCGCGGACGCGAGATCGACAAGACCGACGGCATGCTGCTGATGTTCGACAGCGCCGCCGACGCCGTCGCCTATGCGATGGCCTACCACCAGAGCCTCGCCGAGATGCCGGTGCCGCTGCAGGCGCGCGCCGGCCTGCACGTCGGGCCGGTGCTGCTGCGCGAGAACAGCGCCGAGGACGTCGCGCGCGGCGCCAAGCCGCTCGAGGTCGATGGCCTCGCCAAGCCGACCGCGGCGCGCGTGATGTCGCTGGCCGGCGGCGGGCAGACGCTGATGACGTCGGATGCGCGCTGGGCGCTCGGCGCGAGCGCGCTGCGCACCGAGTCGCACGGCCACTGGCTGATGCGCGGCATCAGCCGGCCGGTCGAACTGTTCGAGGTCGGCCATGCGGACGCCGAGTTCCGCATCCCCGACGACAGCGAGAAGGTCTATCGCGTCGTGCGCAGCGGCGAGCGCTGGGTGCCGGCCGTCAAGATCCCGAACAACCTGCCGCAGCAGGTCACGTCGTTCATCGGGCGCGAGCGCGAGCTCGACGAGATCAAGGCACTCGTGTCGCAGTCGCGCCTCGTCACGCTGCTCGGCATGGGCGGCCTCGGCAAGACGCGGCTGTCGCTGCAGGCGGCGACCGAGCTGATGGCCGAATACCCGGACGGCGCCTGGTTCCTCGACCTGTCGTCGATCCGCGATCCGGCACTCGTCGTGGCCGAAGCGGCGCAGGTGCTGGGCGTGCGCGCGGAGGCCGACCAGCCCCTGCTGCGCAGCGTCTGCGCCCATCTGTCGACACGCCGCACGCTGCTCGTGTTCGACAACTGCGAGCACCTGGTCAAGCCGGCCGCGGAGCTGGCGCATGCGATCCTGAAGGCCGCGCAGCATGTACACGTGATCGCATCGAGCCGCCAGGCGCTGCACGTGCCGGGCGAGCAGGCCTATCCGATCCTGCCGTTGCCGGTGCCGCAGACCGGCGACGACCTCGAGTCGCTGGCGCGCTCGACGGCGGTCCGCCTGTTCGTCGAGCGCGCCCGGCTGCACAAGCCGGCGTTCGCGCTCGGCGAACGCGAGGCGCCGGCGGTGGCCGAACTGGTGGCGCGGCTCGAAGGCATACCGCTCGCGCTCGAGCTCGCGGCAGCGCGCGTGCGCTCGCTCGCGGTCGCCGACATCAACAGGCGCCTGAAGGATCGCTACAAGTTCCTGACCGGCGGCTCGGGCGTGCTGCAGGAGCGCCAGCAGACGCTGCGCGCGCTCGTCGACTGGTCGTACGAACTGCTGACGCCGGCCGAGCAGACGGCCTTGCGGCGGCTGGCGGTGTTCGTCGGCGGCTTCGACCTGACCGCGGCCGAGCAGGTGTGCGGCGTCGATCCGATCGAGGACATCGACGTGCTGGACCTGCTGTCGTCGCTGATCGAGAAGTCGCTCGTGATGCTCGACGAGCGCGACGAAAGCACGCGCTACCGGATGCTCGAGACGATCCGCGACTACGCCCACGAGAAGCTCGACGAGGCCGGCGAGCTCGCAGACACCGCAGCGCGCCATTGCGAACACTATTTCGCGATGGCCAAGGCCGCCACGGCGGGCCTGGCGGGCGCGCAGCAGGGCGACTGGATCTGGCGCGTGGAGACCGAGTTCGACAACATGCGCAGCGCGATGACGCTGGCGCTCGGCGGCGGCGTCGATCCGTTCGTCGCGGTCAAGTTCGCGGTCGCGATGCAGGGCTTCTGGATCCTGCGCGGCTATTCGAGCGAGGGACGCGCGTACGTGAAGGCCGCGCTCGCGCTGCCGGAGATCAAGGCGTCGGAGATCGCACAGGCTTGGGCGCTGTACGTCGGCGCGGCGCTCGCCGAGTCGCAGAGCGCGCACGCCGAAGCCGGCCGCATGCTCGAAGCCTGCCTCGAACTGCGCCGCGCGATGGAAGACCGCGCGGGCATCGCCGCGACCTTGTCGACCTTGTCGCTGACCAGGCTGCAGAGCGGCGACACCAGCGGCGCCGAGTCGGCCGAGCGCGAGGCGCTGGCGATCTTCCGCGAGCTCGACGATCACGTCGGCGAGATGATCGGCCTCCTGCACCTGGGCCAGATCGCCGCCTACCGCGGCGAGGACGATGCAGCGCGCGGCCAGCTCGAGCAGGCGCTCGCGATCGCGCGCCGCATCGAGCACCAGGAGGTCGAAGCCGAGGCGGAACTCCGCATCGGCGAGAGCCTGCTCGAATCGGGCGAACGCGACGCGGCCTGCCAGCGCTTCAAGCGCTCGCTGACGGTGTGCCGCGAAGCCGGCGACAAGCGCGGCGAAGCCAATGCGCTGTGGTGGCTGGGCAAGGCCGACCTGCAGGACCGCCAGCTCGGCTCCGCCCGCACCCGCCTGAGCGAGGCGTTGCGCGCGCTGCGCTCGTTCGACATGTGGGAAGAGTTCATCGAGTGCCTCGAGGACCATGCGATCCTCGCCGCCGCCGAAGTCCGCCCCGAGGACGCGGTCCAGCTCGCGGCCGCGACGTCACGCCTGCGCGAGACCCTCGACCTCGCGAGCCCGCCGCGCCGCCAACGGCGCTGGCAGGCGCATCTCAACGACTGGCGCGACGCGATGTCGGCCGACGACTACGGCGCCGCATGGCGCACCGGGCACGAATGGCAGGCCGAGCAGGCGATGCGCCATGCCCTGTCGCCAACGCCTCGGACGGTGCCGGCCTGAAAACGACGAAGGCGCGTCGAGCGCGCCTTCGCGAGAGACGACTCGGCCGCCTCGGCCGAGCAGCGATCAGTCGCGGCGCCGGCGCACCGCCGTCACGCCCGCCACGCCGGCCAAGCCGCCGAGCATCAGCGCAAGGCTCGCCGGCTCGGGCACCGGCTGGTAGACCACGTCGGGGATGTTGGCCGAATAGCCGCACACGCCGAGGACAGGCCCGCCGAAGCCGCCCGACGCGCAGGCCGGCGTGATCGTCGGCGTGTTCGTGTAGAAGAGCTGCGCGGCCGCACCGTGGAACACCAGTTGGAAGTAGTAGTCGTTGCCGTTGTACTGGGCGATCGGGATCGTGCCCTGGACCGGCAGGAAGAAGCCGGTGTCGACGCCGGTCAGCTCGGTGCCGTTGACGGTCATGCTGTAGATCGTCACGTTCGTATCGAACTCGAGCGTCTGCAGCACGGTCTGCGATGGGTCGTTGATGTTGTAGAACTCGACCGTCGCATCGACGACGGACATGCCCGGATCAGTACACGCGCCGACCGTGTTCAGGCAACTGTCGGGCAACTGCAGCGTCGCGAAGCCCTTCCAGCCGAGATCGTCGAACGGTGCGCCATAGCCCGGATCCCAGACGCCTCGGTAGATGGCCGCGTCGGCATGGCCGGCCATCGCCAGCAATGCTCCGACCAGGGCTGCACGCCAACCGACCGCTCCGACACGCGAATGACTCATGTGGCACTCCCAAGAACAGGTTGGACGGCGGGCCCGGACAGCTCGTTCAAGCTGCATCGTCAGCGCGCATTCTGGCGCATCCGACGCACGGCCCCACGACTGGTTACACAGCGATTCTAGGGACGGCCCGAACGTGCCGCCCGAGGGACACTGCCCCTCGATCACGGGATCGAACTGATCGATCTGATCGATACGCGCCCGAATCGGACAACGGCGCGGGTTCCATTCGATAGGCCCGAAAGGCCGGTGCGCCCGACCCATCGCACCTGCGCCCATCCCGCTGCGGGTATGCTGCGCGCCGCGCCCGTTGCGGCGGGCGCGGTCGCCCGCCTGCCCTGCCCTTCGACCTTGGCCAGGAGTTCCCCGAACCCGCATGTCAACCGCCGGAAGCCGTCCACTGTGATCACGCGCCGCAGAGTGCCGGCCCGTCGGTCGCGCTCGCGGCCGATCGTGACGGTCTTCGTCTGCATGATGCTGCTGCAGGTGACTGTCGCGGCGTTCAGCATCGAGCTGCTGTCGGCGGTGCGGTCCTACGTGGCCGGCGAGAGCCTCTATTCCAAAGGCCAGAAGGACGCGCAGATCTATCTGCTCGACTACGCCGAATACCACCGCGAGGAGGACTATCGGCGCTTCGTCGCCGCGCTCGCGGTACCGCGCGGCGATCGGACGGCGCGTGTCGAACTCCAGAAGGACAACCCCGACATCGCGGTCGCGCAGCGCGGCTTCATCGAAGGCGGCAACCATCCGGCCGACGTCGGCGGGTTGATCTGGCTGTTCCGCTGGTTCCATCGCTCGTCGCTGATGGCCGAGGCGATCGCCGCCTGGACCGAAGGCGATCGCATCATCGACGAGATGCAGCGCCTGGCCGAACGCGCACGCGAGCGCATCCAGGCCGGCGAGCCCGACGCGCCCGCGGTACGCGAGATGCTGCAGCGCGCGCCGCAGCTCAACCGCGAGATCACGGCGCTCGAGGCGCGCTTCTCGGCCGAGCTCGGCGTCGCGTCACGCCGCACCCAGCAGCTGCTGATCGGGCTCAACGTGCTGATCGCCGCGGTGCTCACCGTCACCGGCTTGGTGTTCGTGCGCTACACCAGTCGCATCCAGGCGCACACCGAGGCCGAGGTGATCCGCCGCCAGGAGTCGCTGCAGCGCCTGCTCGATTCGATCGCCGAAGGCCTCTACGGCGTCGACCTCGGCGGCCGCTGCACCTTCGCGAACCGTGCGGCGCTGCGCCTGCTCGGCTACGACGATGAAGCGGAGCTGATCGGCAAGCACATGGCGACCTTGCTCGGCCACGACGGCAAGGACGAACGCGCGCCGCGCGAGTCGCATGCCGTCGGCGACACGGTGCGGCGGCGCGACGGCAGCACCTTCCCGGTCGAGCTGCGCCAGCATCCCGTGCTCGACGAAGGCGTCGTGCAGGGCGCCGTCGTGACCTTCTTCGACATCAGCGAGCGGGTGCGCATGCAGGACGCGCTGCGCCGCGGCGAGCTGCGCATGGAGCGGCTCGTCGATGCCGTCACCGACGGCGTCATCACCGTGGACGAAGAACGCAACATCGTCGTCTTCAACCGCGCCGCCGAGACCTTGTTCGGCGTCGCCGCGGCCGACGCGATCGGCAGCGGCATCGACCGCTACATCGCCGGCGGCGGCGCGCTCCCCGCGCCCGGCACGCCGCGGACCGCCGGCACCTTGCACGAGTTGACCGGCAAGCGCGCGAACGGCGAGGCGTTTCCGCTCGAAGCGTCGCTGTCGCAGCTGCAGATCGACGACCGGCTGCTGACGACGGTCGTGCTGCGCGACGTGACCGCGCTGCACATGGCCAATGCCGAGCGCCAGGCACGCCTCGCACTCGAGGCTGCCAGCGAAGCCAAGACCGAGTTCCTGTCGCGCATGAGCCATGAGCTGCGCACGCCGCTGAACGCCGTGCTCGGTTTCGCGCAGCTGCTGCGCGTCGACACCAAACAGCCACCGTCGGCCAAGCAGATGCAGCGCATCGAGCACATCGAGAACGCCGGCGCGCACCTGCTCGCGCTCGTCAACGACGTGCTCGACCTGTCGCGCGTCGAGTCGGGCGAGATGTCGGTGACCGAGGAGGCCGTCGACCTCGCGCTGGTCGCGGAGGAAGCCTCGACGATGATCTCGCCGCTCGTCACCCAAGGCGGCATCGAACTGATCAATTCATCGCTGCCGGATGCCGATCATGCGGGTCTGGCGCGCTTCGGCGCGACCTTGCGGCGCGCCGACGAGGTCTGGGTGCTGGCCGATCGCGTGCGCCTGCGCCAGGTGCTCGTGAACCTGCTGAGCAATGCCGTCAAGTACAACCGGCAGGGCGGCAGCGTCGCGCTGTCGTGGAAGGTCGCGGACCGCCGGTGCGAGGTGACGATCGCCGACACCGGCTGCGGCATCGCGCCCGAAGACCTCCAGCGGCTGTTCGAGCCGTTCAACCGCCTCGGCGCCGAGGCGTCGCGCGTCGAGGGCACCGGCATCGGCCTCGTGCTATCGCGCCGGCTGATGCGCCTGATGGGCGGCGAGCTGACGATAGGCTCGGCGGTCGGCCAGGGCACCACCGCGACCCTCACGCTGCGCCTGGCCCGCGCGCCGGCGCCGGTGCGCGCCGTCGCGTCGCCGAGCCGGCCGGGCGTGCTCGGCGGCTCGCTCGACGTGCTCTATGCAGAGGACAACGAGGTCAACGCCGAACTCGTGCGCCAGATCGTCGGGCTGCGACCCGCGGTCACCTTGCGCATCGCCGAGAACGGCCGCACCGCACTGCGCATGGCGCACGAGCGGCCACCCGAGCTGATGCTGGTCGACATGCACCTCGGCGACATGACCGGACTGGAGCTCGCGCACGCGCTCCGCTCGTCGCAGGCGACGCAGCAGATCAAGCTCGTCGCGCTGTCGGCCGACGCATTGCCGGAACAGATAGAAACCGCGATGTCGCACGGCTTCGAGAACTACCTGACCAAACCCGTCGACTTCCGGCAACTTTTGGATCTGCTGGACGACCACATCCGGCTGCGCTGAGTCGCCATTCTGAGCCGCGCAGGCGACTCGCTCACAGGCGACTCGGCCTGCCGAACCGGCCCATGCGCCCACAGCTTCCGAGACGGAATTCGTCTTCTTGCGCCGACGGCGCCACGGGGGCATGTCGCTCGTCGTGACGTCCTTCACGACTGCCGCCGGCACACCGGACCGCATCGGGCACATCTCGTGCATGCTCGGACGCGACTTTCGTCACGTCCCCTTCAACCGCATGCATGGAGAACCGCACATGACCCAGGAATTTCGGCGCACCGGTGACCTGAAGAGCATAGGCAGCTATCCGGTGTGGCTCCAGCGGGTCGTGCGCGAGACCAATGTCTACAAGAAGCGCGTCGTCGATCACGAGCTGTTCGCGCTGATGCGCGATGCGCGCCTTCCGCTGGCGGCGATGCAGCGCTTCCTGGTCGGCGTCTGGCCGACGATCGAGCAGTTCCCGCGCTTCATGTCGATGAACCTGAAGAAGGTCGGCTACGGCGAGAGTGCCGGCGCCGACATGGCGCGCCGCTACCTCATCCACAACATCCGCGTCGAGCAGAAGCACGCCGACCATTGGGTCGAATGGGCCAAGTCGGCCCAGCTCGGCCTCGGCGACCTGCGCGCCGCCGGCGAGCTCGAAGGCCTGCAGGCCCTTGCCCACTGGTGCTGGTACGTCTGCGACCAGGCGAGCCTGCCGGTCGCGATCGCCGCGACCAACTACGCCATCGAAGGGGCAACCGGCGAATGGTCGTGCCTCGTCTGCTCCGAGAACACCTACGCGGAGTCGCTGCCCGAAGAGATCCGCGGACCCGCGACGCGCTGGCTGCGCCTGCATGCCGAATACGACGACACCCATCCATGGGAAGCGCTCGACGTCGTCGCGACCCTGCTCGGCCACGCGCCGAGCCCGCAGCAAGTCGCCGAGGTGCGCCAGGCGATCCGCTCGAGCTTCGTCTACATGGAGATGGCGCTCGACCACGCGATGATGGGCGCGCTGCACGGGACGTTCGACGAGACGGCGTCGAATGCGTCGACCTTGGGGACCGCGACGCTGGACGCGGCTTGAGCGAGCCGTTCGACGCGCCAGACGCCGTCGATCGGGGATAGCGGGCCAGTCAAGCCTCCGGCGCGCGCGCATTTCGACCCGGCGGCCGACGACGCGCGGATCGACACGGCGCCTCGGCCCCGGCGCGTAGAATCGCGCGCGTTCGGGGCGTAGCGCAGCCTGGTAGCGCAACTGCTTTGGGAGCAGTAGGTCGCGAGTTCGAATCCCGCCGCCCCGACCAATCGCCATGCCATCCTCGGCTGCCCGTAGCTCAACTGGATAGAGCAGCTGCCTTCTAAGCAGCAGGTCGGGGGTTCGAGTCCCTCCGGGCAGGCCACTATCGTCATCAAGCTTGATGACGGGCAGGCCCGGCTCGGGTTTCGGGGCGTCCTAGCAGTGAGCAGATGGCGTCTTGCGAGGCCACCAGCTCGAACGCCTGACGAAGAGCGATCAACGCGTCTTCTTCGTCACCCGCCAGGTGGTTGGCGAGCAATCGACCGCCGATCCCGCCGATCGTTCGTCAAGACGGCTTCGGCAGCGCCAGCATCGTGGCCACCGCCGCGCACTGCTGAATATGCTGCTCGGCCACGTATTTCAGCGCGGTGAAAGTCAGCGCCGCCGACACTGCCTGACCGGCTACCGGCACGAACTTCGCCGCCTGCTGCGTGGTCAGACGCACGCCGACCAGGCGCAACGCGCGCAGGATCAGATCACGCGTGACGAGGCGCCCGACCAGCACGCTTCCGCCGGCCGAGATGGCCTTGTAGACAGCGAGCCGGCGATCGGGCGACAGCCGCTCGACTTGCTCGGGCGTGAGCCCGAAGGCACGGTTGATCTCGGGGATCAGCTTCAGCAAGGTGGCGACGTCGGTCACCCAGTCGATGCCGGGCAACGGGACCGCGGCCACGCCGGCGGCAACGAGGGCACGACGCGTGACGAGTCGGCGGCAATGGCGCACCACCGCCTCGATCTCCGCCGGCGAACCCGGCACCAGTACCCATTGCTCGTCGGCCTTCATGACGCGGGCACTGTAGCGTGTCCGGCCGGCGCGCTATGCGCCCAGGGACAACGGCCGGACGCGGATCGTCATCAGGCCGCGGCGTATCCGGTCGTGCCGATCGCACCGGCCTCGGCGACGGCGGCGACATCGCCGACGACAACGATCGCCGGGCTGCCGACGCGCGCGCGGCGCACCGTCGCGGCCAGGTCGGCGAGCGTCGTGCGCCAGCTGCGTTGCTCGGGTCGCGTCGCGTGCTGCACGATCGCGACCGGCGTCGCCGGCGGCAGCCCGGTCTCGAGGCCGCGCTGCACCGCGTCTATCGTCGCGACGCCCATGTAGATCACGATCGTGACGCCATGGGCCGCCACGGCGGCGATCGTCGGCCAGTGCGGCTCTGCGGCGCCGGCGCGTGCATGGCCGGTCACGAAGAGCACGCCTCGAGCCTGCGCACGGTGCGTCAGCGGCACGTCGATCGAGGTCGCGGCGGCCAGCCCTGCGGTGATGCCGTTGACGACGTCGACGTCGATGCCGTGGGCGCGCAAGGCGGCCAGCTCTTCGCCGCCGCGGCCGAACAGCATCGGATCGCCGCCCTTCAGGCGCACCACGGTCTCGCCGCGCTGCGCCTCGGCCACCATCAACCGCTCGATGAACGCCTGCGGCGTGCTGGTGCAGCCGCCGCGCTTGCCGACGTGCACGATGCGCGCACCGCGTCGCGCGTAGCGCAGCACGCGGTCGCCGACCAGATCGTCGACGAGCAGCACGCTGGCCGCGCGGATCGCGCGCACGGCCTTGATCGTCAGCAGCTCCGGGTCGCCGGGACCGGCACCGACGAGCACCACGCGGCCGGCCGGGCACGCGTCGGCATCGGGCTGATCGACATTCATTGCGGTCCTCATGATTCCGTTCGCGCAACCTGCCGGGACATCCGCACCCGGCGCGTCAGCTCGGGCTTGCACGAGCCGCACCGGGTGCCGCAGCGCAAGGCCTGCTGCAAGGCGACGAGGCGCGCTTCGTCGCTGCCGCCGGCCTGCAACAGCGCGGCGTCGATCTCGCGCTCGCAGACGTTGAAGCAGCTGCAGACCTGGCGTCCGCGCGTCGCGATGGCGACCGGCGCCTTCGCGCCCGGCATCAGCAGCGAGCGGCCGTAAGGTCGGGCGGACGCCTCTTCCTGCAGCAGCGGCCGGATCCAGGCTTCGGCGGCTATGCTGCCCGCCAGCAGGAAGCCTTCGAGGCGCGGCTCGCCGTCACGCTCGACGAGGCGCATGCTGCGCCGCTGGCCGCGCGGGCGGTCGGCATAGTGCAAGGTGGCCGCGCTGTCGAGACCGAGCGCCGCTTCGATCTCGGCGATCAGCGTATCGTCCGCCGGCGCCGCCGCCGCGGCGCGAAACAGCACGCCGCGGCGCTCGCGGCCGAACGGCACGCAGGCCGCGAACGGCAGCCGCGGCATCAACGCGCGCAGGCGCTGCTCGCCGCTGCATGCCGCGTCGTCGCCCAGCCACGCCAGGCCCACGAGGCGCCACGGCAGCTCCGCCTTGCGCACGCTCACCGCCGCATGCTTGAGCTCGGGCTGCCTCGAATGCGGGCAGCAGGCATCGACGGTCAGCGTGTTGATGCCGGCCACCGGCTGCCCTCGCTCGTCGTGGCCCGACAGGTACTCGCCGCCCCAATGCATCGCCACGTAGGCCTGCGTCGGGCGCTGGCCGGGATGCGCCTGCGCCGGCAGCACCAGGCTGCCGCGGCGCGATGCGATGCGCACCAGATCGCCGTCGTCGATCGCGAGCCGCTGCATGTCCTGCGGGTGCAGCTCGACCACCGGCTCGGGCGCGTGACCGAACAGCCGCGCCACCGTGCCGGTGCGGCTCATGCCGTGCCATTGATCGCGCAGGCGACCGGTGTTGAGGGCATACGGACGACGCGCATCGGTCGGCTCGGCGAGCGGCACGTGCGGCGTGTCGACGAAGCGCGCACGGCCGTCGGGCGTCGCGTATCGGCCATCTTCGTAGAGGCGCGCGCGGCCCGCCGCCGCCCCGGCCGGCCAGGGCCATTGCGCCGGCGCCGCTTCGAGCATCGGGTAGTCGAGGCCGGTAATGTCGAGGTCGCGTCCGCGCGTGGTCTCGCGATGTTCGTTCCAGACGCTCTCGGCATCGGCATACGCGAAGCGCGTCGGCCGCGACGGCCGCAGGCGTGCCTCGAGGCGCCGCGCGAAGGCAGCAGCGATCGCCCAGTCGTCGCGCGCCGCGCCCGGCGGCGCCACGGCTGCACGCACGCGCGAGATGCGGCGCTCGCTGTTCGTCACCGTGCCGTCCTTCTCGCCCCAGGTCGTCGCCGGAAGCAGCAGATCGGCGTGGCGGCAGGTCGCGGTCGTCGCGTACGCCTCCTGCACGACGACGAACTCGGCGCGCTCGAAGGCGCGTCGCACCATCGCCTGGTTCGGCAGCGACTGCGCCGGGTTCGTGCAGGCGATCCACAGCGCCTTGATCGCGCCGTCGGCGGCGGCCTCGAACATCTCGACCGCGGTCTTGCCGGGTGCGGCCGGCACGTCGTCCACGCCCCACAGCGCGGCCACCTCGGCGCGATGAGCCGGATCGGCCAGATCGCGATGCGCGCTCAGCAGGTTGGCGAGCCCGCCGACTTCGCGTCCGCCCATCGCATTCGGTTGACCGGTCAGCGAGAACGGACCGGCGCCCGGCTTGCCGATCTGACCGGTCGCCAGATGCAGGTTGATCAGCGCGGCATTGTTGTGGCTGCCGTGCGCGCTCTGGTTCAGGCCCTGGCAATACAGCGACAGCGTCGGCCGCCGCACGCCTTCGTCGCTGCCGCCGAGCGCGAACCAGCGCGCCGCCTGCAGCAGCGCATCCTCGGCGATGCCGCAGAGCCGTGCGACGTCCTTCGGCGCGTAGTCGCGCACCCTCGCCTTCAGCGCATCGAAGCCGCTCGTGTGCGCCGCGATGTAGGCCGCGTCGATCAGCCCGTCCCACAGCATCACGTGCAGCATGCCGTTGAAGAGGGCGATGTCGCTGCCCGGCAGGATCTGCAGATGCAGGTCGGCAGCCTCCGCCGTCTCGGTGCGGCGCGGATCGACGACGACGGTCTTCAGCGCCGGGTTCGCGCGCTTCGCATCCTCGATGCGGCGATACAGGATCGGATGCGCCCACGCGGTATTCGACCCGGCGATGAAGAGCAGACCGGCGTGGTCGAGATCCTCGTAGCAGCAGGGCGGCGCATCGGCGCCCAGCGTCATCTTGTAGCCGGCGACCGCGCTGCTCATGCACAGGCGCGAGTTGGTGTCGATGTTGTTGGTGCCGACCAGGCCCTTGGCGAGCTTGTTGAAGACGTAGTAGTCCTCGGTCAGCAGTTGCCCCGACACGTAGAAGCCGACCGCATCGGGGCCGTGCGTCGCGATCGTGTCGCCGAAGCGCTGCGCGGCCAGGTCGAGCGCTTCGTCCCAGCCGATCGCGACCGGTTGCGCGCTGCGCTCGAAGCGGCGCATCGGCTGCAGCAGCCGGGTATGGCGCGCGATCGCCGGATCGGCGCTGTAGTGCAGCGTGCTGCCCTTGGTGCAGAGGCGGCCGAAGTTGGCCGGATGATCCGGATCGCCGCGGACCCCGACGATGCGCTTGCCGTCGCTCTCGATGATCACGCCGCAGCCGACGCCGCAGTACGGGCAGGTGCTGCGCGTTTCGCGGGCGGCCGCGGTCGTGTCCATCGCTTCTGCGTGCCTCAGGCCGCGGCGCGGACGCCCGCGTGGACCTCGTCGAGGTCGAGCGCCACCGCGCCGTCCTCGACCTTCACCGAGAACCGCTGTACGCATCCCGCGTCCGGCGCGCGCGCGCAGCCGTCCTTCAGCCCGATCGTCCAGTTGTGCAGCGGGCAGGCGACGCTGTCGCCGAACACGATGCCCTGCGACAGCGGGCCGCCCTGGTGCGGGCAGCGGTCGAGCAGCGCGAACACGCGGTCCTCGGCGGTGCGGAACACCGCGATGTCGCCGCCCTCGGCGCGGCGCACGCGCCGCGCACCGAGCTTCGGTATGTCTTCGACCCGGCACAGGGTCTTCCAGGTAGCCATCGCGAACTCTCCTCAGATGCTCAGGGCTTCGAACTGCCGCTCGTCGACGCCGGCCTTGCCGAACTCGAACCACGGGTCGGGCTCGCCGTCGAGCGCATGGCGCAGCCGTTCGGCCAGCGCCTGGCGATTCGCGGCATCGTCGAGCACCCTGGCCTTCACATGGTCGAGGCCGACGCGGCCGACGTAGTGCACGGTGCGTTCCAGGTACCAGCCTTCCTCGCGGTAGAGCTGCAGGAAGGCGCCGGCGATCTCGAGCACCTCGTCGTGGGTCGTCGCCTTGCAGAAGAACTGCGCGACGTCGGTCTTGATGCCGCCGTTGCCGCCGACGTAGATCTCCCAGCCCGAATCGACGCCGATGATCCCGACGTCCTTGATGCCGCTCTCGGCGCAGTTGCGCGGGCAGCCGCTCACCGCGAGCTTGACCTTGTGCGGCGCGTACATGCGCCACAGCGCGCGCTCGAGTTCCTTCCCCATGCGCGTCGAGTCCTGCGTGCCGAAGCGGCACCACTCGCTGCCGACGCAGGTCTTCACGGTGCGCAAGGTCTTGCCGTAGGCATGGCCGGACGGCATGCCGAGGTCGTGCCACACCGCGGGCAGGTCTTCCTTCCGCACGCCGAGCAGGTCGATGCGCTGGCCGCCGGTGACCTTGACGGTCGGGATCCTGTACTTGTCGACGACGTCGGCGATCCGGCGCAATTCGGCCGCGCTCGTCTCGCCGCCCCACATGCGCGGCACCACCGAGTACGTCCCGTTCTTCTGGATGTTGGCGTGCGAGCGCTCGTTGACGAAGCGCGACTGCGGATCGTCCTTGGCTTCGCGCGGCCAGGTCGAGATCAGGTAGTAGTTGAGCGCCGGCCGGCACGACGCGCAGCCGTTCGGCGTGCGCCAGTTGAGCCGTTCGATCACCTGGTCGATCGCCGTGAGGTGCTCGTCGCGGATCGCGTCGCGCACCATCTGGTGGTTCGCGTCGGTGCAACCGCAGACCGGTTTCAGCTTCGGCGCGGCCGAATAGCCCGCACCGGCGGTCGCCATCAGGATCTGCTCGACGAGCCCGGTGCACGAGCCGCACGATGCGCTCGCCTTGGTGCACTTGCGCACCTCGTCCAGCGTGTAGAGCTTCTGCTCGCGGATCGCCTTGACGATCGTCCCCTTCTTCACGCCGTTGCAGCCGCAGACCTCGGCCGTGTCGGGCATCGCCGCGGCGCGGCTGTTGCCGGCATGGCCGGTGTCGCCGAGGTGCTGCTCGCCGAACATCAGGTGGTCGCGGATCTGCGCGACGTTGCGGCCTTCGCGCACCAGGTCGAAGTACCAGCTGCCGTCCGCGGTGTCGCCGTAGAGGCAGGCGCCGACCAGCACGTCGTCCTTCAGCACCAGCTTCTTGTAGACGCCGCCGTACGGGTCGCTCAGCACGATCTCCTCGGTGCCCTCGCCGCCCATGAAGTTGCCGGCCGAGAACAGGTCGATGCCGGTGACCTTGAGCTTGGTCGAGGTCTGCGAGCCGAGGTAGCGGCCGATGCCGAACTCCGCGAGGTGCGTCGCGCACACCTTGGCCTGCTCGAACAGCGGCGCCACGAGGCCGTAGGCGATGCCGCGATGCGCCGCGCACTCGCCGACCGCGTAGATGCGCGGATCGGTCACGGTCTGCATCGTGTCGGTGACGACGATGCCGCGCTGGCAATGGATGCCGATCTTTTCGGCAAGCTCGGTGTTGGGCCGGATGCCGGCGGCCATCACGACGAGGTCGGCGGGCGTCTCGCTGCCGTCCTTGAAGCGCACCGCCTTGACGCGGCCGCTCTTGCCGTCGTCGCCGTCGCCGATCAGCGCCGCGGTCTGCGCGCCGATCTTGAACGCCAGCCCGCGGTCCTGCAGCGACTTCTGCAGCAGCTTGCCGGCCGCGTCGTCGAGCTGGCGCTCCATCAGCCAGTCGGCCAGGTGCACGACCGCGACGTCCATGCCGCGCAGCTTCAGCCCGTTGGCGGCCTCGAGGCCGAGCAGCCCGCCGCCGACCACGACCGCATGCTTGTACGTGCGGGCGGTCTCGATCATCGCGTTCGTGTCCTCGATGTCGCGGTAGGCGATGACGCCGTCGAGATCCTTGCCGGGCACCGGCGGGATGAACGGATTCGAGCCGGTGGCCAGCAGCAGCCGGTCGTACTCGGCCTCGGTGCCGTCGTCGGCCTCGACGATGCGCCGGCGCCGGTTCACCTCGACCACCTTCTTGCCCAGGTGCAGCGTGATGCCGTGCTCGGCGTACCACGACAGCGGGTTGAGCACGATCTCGTCGAGCGTCTGCTCGCCGGCCAGCACCGGGCTCAGCAGGATGCGGTTGTAGTTCGGGTGCGGCTCGGCGCCGAACACCGTGATGTCGTAGAAGTCGGGCGCGATCTTCAGCAGCTCCTCGAGCGTGCGCACGCCGGCCATGCCGTTGCCGACCATCACGAGCTTCATCTTCTTCATGCCTGGGTTCCGCGCGCGACCGGCCGGCCCCAGGCGCCCGCCGATTCGGACTGTGCCGCGGCTGCGCGCGCACGGCCACCCTTCTCCGCCCAGGTGCGCGTCCAGCGGCCCTGCACCAAGCGCAGCGCGACGAGCATCGCCAGCGCGAGCGCGGCGCAGGCGACGAAGCCGGCGAGGTAGCTGCCGGTCCACTGCTTCGACTGGCCCATCGCGTTGGGGATGAAGCCGCCGCCGAGCGCGCCGATCTCGCCGATCATCGAGCCGGCGACCGCGGTGGTCAGCGGCCAGCGCAGCGGCACGAGCTGGAACAGCGCGCCGTTGCCCGCGCCCAGCCCGGCGAAGCACAGCATGAAGAGCAGGGTCGTGACGACGACGGATCCGCCCGCCATGCCGCAGGCGACGAGCGTCGCCGCGGTCAGCACGAGCACGCCGGTCAGGGTCGTGATGCCGCCGATGCGATCGGAGACGTAGCCGCCGACGACGCGGATCGCCGAGCCCATCAACGTCGCCAGCATCGTGAGCTGGCCGGCCTGCACCTTGGTGACGTGGAACTGATCGTAGAAGTAGGTCGGCAGGAAGCTCGACAGCCCGATGAAGCCGCCGAAGGTCACGACGTAGATCAGGCTGAACGCCCAGCCGTCCCTCTCGAACAGGCAGGCGAGATGCCGGCGCAGCGACTGGTGGTCCTCGCGATCCGGCGGCTCCTTCGCAGCGAGCCACATCACGACCATCGGCAGCAGCATCGTCGCGGCCGCGAGGCCGTAGACAGCGGTCCAGCCGTACTTCATCGCGAGCGGCGGCGCGAACAGCACCGCGAGCACGGTGCCCGAATTGCCGGCGCCGGCGATGCCCATCGCGAGGCCCTTGTACTGCGGCGGAAACCAGCCCGCGCCGAGCGACAGCGCCACGCCGAAGCTGCCGCCGGCGATGCCGAGCAGCACGCCCATCGCGAGCACGTCGCCATGGCTCTTCACGAACAGCGAGCCGTAGAGCAGCGCGAGCACGATCAGCGCCATCTCGACCAGCGCCGCGTTCCTGCGCCCGATGTACTGCGACAGCACGCCGAGCGGAAAGCGCATCAGCGCGCCGGCGATGATGGGCACCGACACCATGAAGCCCTTCTGGGCGGCGTCGAGGCCGAAGGTCTCGCTGATGAACGGCGCCATCGCGCCGTTCAGCACCCAGATCGCGAAGGTGAAGTCGAAGTAGAGGAACGATGCGGCGAGCGTCGGCCAGTGGCCGGAACGCACGAAGGTCTTGAGGCTGGACATGGTCGGGGCGTGACGAGCTGTGGTGGGTCTCGGGGCCGCGCGCCGTGATCGGGCACGCGGGTGGCGGACGGGTTCGGGCGAGCCGCGGGCCAGCGTGACCGCGGTCTTCGGGACGAACTCGGGAAACGGCGCCGTTGCCGCAGGGAACATCGCGCGGACTGCGTGCCGCGCATCGAAGCGGACCGGCTGCTGCCGGCCCGGCCGGCGCCGCATCCGGGCGCACAACCGGAGGGCGCATCGTCACGCCCTGCCCTGACGCTTGCAACGCGCGTGCCAGGACCCTGCCGGGCCGTGGTGGTTCGGAGCTTGCTCAGCCCGGTCCATGTCCCGCCACGCTGCCCCGCTCGCTTCCACGGCCTGTGCGACCGAGCCGGCACCGCTGACCGCGCTGATCGTCGCGACCGGCGGCCAGCTGACGACGGCCGCCGATCGCGAACTGCAGGCCGATTGCGCCGCGGCCGCGATCCACGTCCTTGGTGCGAGCGCCTGCGACAACCTGGTGCGCGATGCGGTGCGGCTCGCGCCATCGGTCGTGCTGTGCCGCGAGGTGCCGCGCCATCCGGGCTTCATCGAGCAGTGCGAGCTGCTGTCGCGCGTCGCACCGACGCCGGTCGTCGCGTTCACGCCCGATCCCGACCCGCAACGCATGGCCCAGGCGGTCGGTGCCGGCATCCATGCCTATGTGGTCCAGGGCTATGCCGCGGCGCGCCTCCGGCCGCTGGTGCTGCTCGCCCGCGCGCGCTGCGCCCGCGAGCAGCAGACCCGCGGCCGGCTCGACGACCTGACGCTGCGCTACGAGGAGCGCAAGCTCGTCGATCGGGCCAAGGCCGTGCTGATGGAGGCGCGCGGCCTCGGCGAGGAAGACGCGTTCCGCGTGTTGCGCTCGACCTCGATGCATACCAACCAGCGCATCGGCCAGGTGGCCGGCCACGTCGTCGCGGCCGCGCGCTCGGCCGATGCGGTGAATCTGGCGGGACGGTTGCGCATGCTGTCCCAACGCTTCGTCAAGCAGCGCGTGCTCGAGCTTGCCGCGCGCGCGTCGCACGGCCCGGGCAGCGCCGACTCGCGCCGGCAGGTCGAAGCCAACCTCGAACGGCTCGGCAAGACCGTTCCGCGCGCGAGCTTCGGCGCGCTGCTCGATGCGGTGAGCGCGGCCTGGGCCGAACTGCGCAGCGCGCTGCCGCTGGCCGCCGACGCCGCGGCCTTGAGCGCGGCCGACGCGATCGCCGCGCGGCTGCTCGACCATGCCGGCCGGCTGACCGATGCGCTCGAATCGGCCGGCCTCGTGACGCGGCTGCGCGTCGTCAACGTGTCGGGACGCCAGCGCATGCTGGCCCAGCGGGTCGCCAAGGCGAGCCTGCTGCGCGCCTCCGGCTGCCCGGACGGCGACGCGATCGCGAACGAGCAGCGCGTCGCCGCCTCCGAGTTCGAGGCCGGCCTCGCCTACCTGCGCGCATCGCCGCTCGGCGGGCGCGAGACCGTCGCCGCGCTGGCCGAAGCGGACCGTGCCTGGCAGCGTCTGCTCGATGCCTGCGGCCGCGCCGACACGGCGGACGGACGGACCGCGCTCGACGATGCCAGCGACGTGCTGCTCGCGATGTTCGACAAGCTGACCGCCGACTACCAGCACAGCATGAACGTGCTGATGGGCTGACGAGCCCGCTCGGAAGCGGCTCGACCAGTCGAGTGGCGCGGGACCGGCGCCGCGATGGCGTGAGCGTCAGCGGCTTGTCGTCGGCTGCACCGCCGGCACCGGTCCATACCCGTCGGTCAACGTGTGCAGGAACGCGATCACGTCGTCGATCTCGGCCGCGGTCAGGCGTGGCTGGTCGCCGGGCAGCGGCTCGAACGGCACCTCGCGGTTCACGTGCCCGCGCAGCCGCTCGGGCAGGTCGTCGTAGCGCTGCACCGCGCCGTCGGCACGGCGCGCATACCAGCGCTCCGGATGGAGGTCGCGATCGACGTAGAACTCGAGCACGTCCTTCAGGCTGTGCATCGCGCCGTTGTGGAAGTAGCTGCCGCGCAGCGCGACGTTGCGCAGGCTCGGTGCCTTGAAGGCGCCGCACAGCTCGTCGTCGTGCGCGAGGTCGGTGCGCAGCGGCCCGCAGAGGCCGAGGTCGTGGTAGCGCGGATCGCGATTGGCGGCGATCGCCGGATTGCGCGGCACGCCGATGTCGACGTGCCCGGCATCGGTGAACAGCGGGAAGCCGCCGTCCGAACGGATCGCGCTCGGATGGCAGGTCGCGCAGTTGCCCCGGTTCGGGTCGTCGAACAGCGCGAGGCCGCGCGCCTCCTGCGGCGTGTAGCTCGCCTGATGGCGCAGCACCGCATCGAACTTGCTCGTGAACGGATAGAAGACCGCGGGCGTCTGCTGGTAGATCTCGAGCGCCATCGCGAGCCAGCGCACGGTCTGCTCCGGATCGTCCAGGACGTTGCGGCCGGGTGCGCTGAAGGCAGCGCGGAACTCGTCCGCGTAGGCCGCCTTGCGCACCCTGGCCGCGAGCGCGCGCGCGTCGCGGTTGGCCATCTCGTGCGGCGCGAACAACGGGATCAGCGCCTGCTCGTGCGGGCTGTCGACGCGGCCGTCCCAGGTGAGCCCGCCGGTCGGGCCGGCATCGTCGCCATGGCCGTCCTCGTCGTCGATGTAGTGCTCGGTGAACGGGATCGTCGTCTGCAGGTACATCAGCGACGGCGCATTGCGCACGCCCGGATGCCGCAGGTCGACGCCGCCGAGCTGCACCGGCAGCGCATTCGGCGGAGCGAAGGCATGCGCGGGATCGTGGCAGCTCGCGCACGACTGCCGGCCCGAAGCCGACAGGCTCGCGTCCATGAAGATGCGCGCGCCGAGTCCGGCCATGGTCTCGACCGTCGGCCGGTCGCCATAGGCACGCGGACCGATCGGCAACGGCGTGCCGCCATCCGATCCGGCGCGCGCCGCGATGCCGCAGGCGGCTGCCAGCGCAAGGGTCGAGGCGCGGCGTCGCCAACGGCGGGCCCTGCCGCGCTCCGGCACGGTCGTCATGTGATGCAGTCGGTTGCCTCGCACACGCAGGGATCGTAGCCGGAGGCGGCGTCCATCCTGAAGACCGCAGCGCCGGCCGCCGCGTCTTCAATCCGTGAGCTGCAACTCGTGCGCATCGACCTGCGCGCCCACCGTCCCGGTGAGCGCGGCGAGGTCGAGCACGAACCAATAGCTGTAGCGATCGAAGTCGAGCGCCGCGGAGAACGGCGCCGACACTTCCCGCACGCCCACGCCGGCCTGGCTGGCCACCTGCGCGACCACGAAGGTCGTCCCGAGCGGAGGATCCGTCACGACCTTCGCGCGGCTCTTCGCAAAGAGGCGCAGCGTGATGTTGCCTTTGGCTGCCGTGTTGTCGGCGTAGGTCAGGCGCAGCGTGTGCCAGCTCGGCTGCGCCGCCGTGAGGTCGGGATTGAAGATCGGGCAGTAGTAGGAGCGCGGCGGCGTGTTGCGGCCCATCTGGCGTACGACGCCGGCCGTCAGCGGCTTGTTCTCGGCGTTCATCGTCTGAGTGTTGCCGGGGACGCAGACCACCGCCGGCACGGCGAGGTCGGACGTCGCCGAAGCGGCGTGCGGAAACGCGGCCAGTGCGGCGGCAAGCATCGACAGACCGACAAGGGCAAGGCGCTTCATGGTGATTCCTCCGAGTCGCATGGTTGTGGGGTGCCGCGCAGGGCATCGGCGCCGGCGAGAGCCGATGCCGGCAGCGTGCACGCCGTCTTCTTACCGATCGCCTACCGATCCGGCCATCCCACGCTGCCATCCCACGCTGCTCAGTGGGCCTCGCCGAGACCGAGCGCGGCGGCGAGCGCACGTGTCTCGCGCGACGGCTCCAGGCCTTCGGCCACCTGCAGCATCGCGCGGCAGGCGCGCCAGACACGCAGCGCTTCCGCATGGTCGCCGCAGCCGGCGTGCAGGCGCATCAGGCGGCGGCTGAGCGACTCGGCGAGCGGCTCGACGTCGAGCGCGCGCTCGTACAGCCGCTGGGCGGCCGGCGCATCGAGCGGTTCGATCTGCGCCGCGAGCTGATCGACCGCGACGACGAAGCGGCGCCGGTGGCGCTCGCGCGCCGCACGCACCCAGTCGGCTTCGTCGCCGGCGAGGAAGGGGCCGCGCATGAGATCCAGCAGCAGTCCGGCCCACCGCTGAAGCTGCTCGAGCGGCGCGTCGCGCGCCGCGCCTATCGCCTGCATCAGCGCTTGCAGCGCGCCGACATCGGTCCAGACCCAGCGCGCACCGAGCGACAGCCGGCCGCCCTCGAGCTGCAACAGCCGTGGGTCGTCGAGCATGCGGCGGAGCCGCAGCAGCGCCACGTCGAACGCCTTGCGCTGCGCTGCCGCATCGGCTTCCGGCCAGAGCCACTGAAGCGCAGTCGCGACCGGCAGGCGGCCGCCGTGCGCGAGCAAGGCACGCAACAGGTCGAGCGGGCGGTGCGCGGTCTTGCCGCTGCTGCGCACCAGCGGCCTGTCGTCGCGCAGCGCTTCGAACGAGCCGAACGCGCGCAGCACCAGCGGCCACGGCCAGTCGGCCAGCGCCGGATCCGGCCCGGGCAGCGCATGCCGCCGCACGAAGCGCCGCACATAGGCCGGCTCGATGCCCCGCGCCAAGGCCTCGCGGGCGAGCTCCCCGATCACATCGGGCAGCCACCACGACGCGGTGGTCGCATAGTCGCGCCGCGCGCCCAAGGTCCAACCGTCGCGCAGGGCTCGCGACGCGGCTTCATCGTGCCCGAGGTGGAGCAGGCAGGCCGCGTGCATCAAGGTCGCGCTGTAGAGCACGAGGCTCGCATCGATCGAACGCGCCGCGGCCATGGCTTGTTCGATCGCCGGCAATGCCGCTGCGGCATCGCCCGCGCACAGCAAGGCCTGGCCGAGGCTGAGGGCCTGCATCGCGCTGCGGAACGGGCCGCCGATCTCGCCGGCATTGCCCATCGCTGCGCGCGCCAGCTCGACGGCGCGCAGGGCGTCGCCGCGTGCCAGCGCGAGTCCGGCCTGGAAGTGCCAGTAGTGCGTCTGGTCGGCCTGCGGGCGGTTGTCGAGCACCGGTCGCATCGCATCGACGTGGACCTGGGCGCCGTCCGCGTCGCCGTCGGCAAGCGCCAGCGACGCGCCGTGCGCATGCAACGCGTAGACGTGGTGCTGCAGGCCGTGCTGCCGCAGCAGCCGCAATGCGTGGTCGATCGCGGCACGGCCGCGTGCCGGCTGGCCGGCGCAACGCGCATGGTTCGCGACGGTCTCGAGCCAGACCAGCACCTCGGCCGGCAGCAGCCCCGCGACGTCGAGGCCCGGCAGCGCATCGACGATCAGCGCCGTGCGGTCGAACTCGCCGCGCCAGAAGTGGTACTGGGCCAGGAAGGTTGCGAGCTTCAACCGGCCGGCACCCGGCTTGATCCGACGCACCAGCACCGCGCCGCGCTCGGCCCAGCGCGCCAGCAACGGATGCTGCGGCGCTCGCAACAGGACGCCGATGCCGCAAGCCATGACGTGCGCCTCGAAGTCCGGCGACGGCCAGTCGTCGTCGGACGGCAGGCGGTCGACGAGCGCCGCGATCCAGCCGTCGAGCGAGTCCAGCGCACCTTCGTCGACGTAGTAGCCCTCGATGATCGCGGCCAGGCAGGCGAGTTCGCCGGTGCGGTCGCCACGCTGCGCCATCGTGTCGCGAGCCGCTGCGAGCCGGGTACGCGCGACGACCGGATCCAGCGCCGCATCCATGCGCGTCGCCCAATACGCCGTCCACGGCGCGCTCGCGGCCATCGTCTGGTCGCCGGGTGCAAGGCGCAGCGACGACCAAAGAGCCGGCTGCGCCAAGAGGCCGGGCGACGCCGCCGCGAGCGCCTGCTCGGACAGCCGCGGCTCGCCGGCCGTGGGCACCTCGATCGGGGCCGGGGTCATTGGTGCAGTGTCGGCAGGCGCCGACGGTGCGTCAACGCTGCCCCGCCCTGCCCCCCACGTTCGTTGCCCATCGGTAGGAAACCGGTAGGTCGGCGCTGCCTAGATTGCCCGGCAGGACTGGCGAATGGTCGCCATCCGATCAGGAGGGAATCCCATGACCACCCGTACCGCCGTCGCCCTGTCGATCGCTGCCTTGTGCACCGGCATCGCGACATCCGCACGCGCCTATGCCATCAACGACTGGGACGTGCGCAGCCGCACGATCCCGGCGTCGGCCTGCACGCCGCGCGACAGCGCGCAGGCGGCGCTGCTCGAAATGGTCCAGGGCGCGTGGCGCTTCACCGCCACGGCCACCGGCCGAGTCACGTTGACCTGTCCGTTCCCGATCTCGTCGTACCCGGCCGATCAGGCGCAGTACATCGGGCCGACCTCGATGCAGTTCTATCGCGTCTGGTACCGCGACAGCGACGGTCCCGGCGCGACCGCGGCGCTGACGACGCTGCCGTATGCACGCCTCGCGCCGCTCGGCGGCTGGAGCAACATCGGGCTGCTGGGCGGAGGCGGCGGCATCGTGCCGCCGGGCGTGTGCCAGTTCGTCTCGAACGGGCATCCGGAGACGACCTTCGTGGCGACCGTGCAACCGTGCGTGCACGACATCTACTACAACGCGATGTACTCGTTCGAAGTCACGCTGTCGCGCACCGCGACGACGCAGGCGGTGGAGTTCCACGGCATCGACTTCATCGATGGGTTGACGCCGCAGGGCTGACCCATCGGGCAGAGGCCGGTCATCGCCGATCCGGCCTCCGCCCGGTTCGACAAGTCGAGATCGGCAGCATGACGGGACCGTCCGGCGGCGCACGCCGACCGGCTTCTCGATCCTGCTTCGTGCTTGGCTTGTTCTCGGGTTACTGCACCGTCAACGTCACGTCATCCAGCACGAAGGAAGTCTGCAGCGACGAGTCCTCCGCCCCGGTGAACTTGATCGTGACCGTCTGGCCGATGTAGGCGCCGAGGTTGAAGCTGCGGACCGTATAGCCCGAGGCCGCATTCAGGTT
>JAFEEF010000037.1 GCA_018241265.1 Pseudomonadota bacterium
GCGACCGGCCACTTCGGAAGCAACCTGGGCTGCGAAGGGGGTCGACTTGCGCGAGCCCTTGAAGCCTTGGCCACCCGACGAAGCCCACGACAGGGCGTTGCCCTGGCGAGCGGTGATCGTGATGATGGTGTTGTTGAACGACGCGTGCACGTGCGCAATGCCGTCCGCGACGTTCTTGCGGACCTTCTTGCGCACGCGTTGCGCGGCGGTGTTGACGGGTGCTTTAGCCATGTCGTCGACCTTCTCTCAAACTTGTCTGGGGCTCGCGGCGGTGACCGGTCACTTCTTGACCAGGGCGCCCGACTTGCGCGGACCCTTGCGCGTACGCGCATTCGTCTTCGTGCGCTGGCCGCGCACCGGCAGGCCGCGGCGATGGCGGAAACCGCGGTAGCAGCCCAGGTCCATCAGCCGCTTGATGTTGATCGACATCTCGCGGCGCAGATCGCCCTCGATCGTCAGGCGGCCGATCTCCTCGCGGATGCGCTCGAGGTCGGTGTCGGTCAGATCCTTGATCTTGCGGTCGAACGGCACCCCGCTGGCCTGGCAGATCTTCTGCGCGGTCGTGCGGCCGATGCCGTAGATCGAAGTCAGGCCGATCTCGGCGTGCTTGTGGGGCGGGATGTTGATACCGGCGATACGTGCCATGGTGTTCCTCTGATTCCTGCAGGGCTAGGTGGCGTTCAGCCCTGGCGCTGCTTGTGGCGCGGGTCGGTGCAGATCACGCGGACCACGCCCTTGCGGCGGATGATCTTGCAATTGCGGCACATCTTCTTGACCGATGCTGCGACTTTCATTTTTCTCTCCTAATCACTTGGCGCGGAACACGATCCGCGCGCGGCTCAGGTCGTAAGGCGTGAGCTCCACCGTCACCTTGTCGCCCGGCAGGATGCGGATGTAGTGCATGCGCATCTTTCCCGAGATGTGGCCGAGCACCACGTGGCCGTTCTCCAGCTTGACCCGGAAGGTCGCGTTGGGCAGGTTCTCGAGGATCTCGCCCTGCATCTGGATGACGTCGTCTTTCGCCATGCGTTCCGCGCTCTTGCTCTCTCAGCTCGCCTTGAAATTGGCCTTCTTCAGCAGCGACTCGTACTGCTGGCTCATCACATAGCTCTGCACCTGCGCCCAGAAGTCCATCGTCACGACGACGATGATCAGGAGCGAGGTCCCGCCGAAGTTGAACGGCACGTTGTACTTCAGCACCAGGAACTCGGGCAGCAGGCAGACCGCGGTGATGTAGATCGCGCCGGCCAGGGTCAGACGCGACAGGATCTTGTCGATGTGGCGCGCGGTCTGCTCGCCCGGCCGGATGCCCGGGATGAACGCGCCGCTCTTCTTCAGGTTGTCCGCCGTCTCGCGGCTGTTGAAGACGAGCGCGGTGTAGAAGAAGCAGAAGAACACGATCGCCGCCGAATACAGCAGCACGTAGATCGGCTGACCGGGCGACAGCATCGCCGCGACGTCCTTCAGCCAGCGCAGGCTGTCGCCGGTGGCGAACCAGCTGACGACCGTGGTCGGCAGCAGGATGATCGACGACGCGAAGATCGGCGGGATCACGCCCGACATGTTGAGCTTCAGCGGCAGGTGCGACGACTGGCCGCCGTAGACCTTGTTGCCGACCTGGCGCTTGGCGTAGTTGACGAGGATCTTGCGCTGGCCGCGCTCGACGAACACCACCGCGAAGGTCACGGCCGCGGCGATCGCGATCACGAACAGCGCCGCCACCACGCTCATCGAACCCTGGCTGACCAGGCTCGCGAACTGGCCGAGCGCGTTCGGCAGGCCCGACGCGATGCCGCCGAAGATCAGGATCGAGATGCCGTTGCCCAGGCCGCGCTCGGTGATCTGCTCGCCGAGCCACATCAGGAACATCGTGCCCGACACCAGGCTCACGACCGCCGTCAGCCGGAAGCCGAAGCCCGGCTGCAGCACGAGGCCGGGAGACGCCTCGAGCGCGACCGCGATGCTGAGCGACTGGAACAGCGCCAGCGCCAGCGTGCCGTAGCGGGTGTACTGCGTGATCTTGCGCCGGCCCGACTCGCCTTCCTTCTTCAGCGCCTCGAGCGACGGCACCACGTAGGTCATCAACTGCATGATGATCGACGCGGAGATGTACGGCATGATGCCCAGCGCGAACACCGAGAACCGCCCGAGCGCACCGCCCGAGAACATGTTCAGCAGGTTCAGGATGCCGCCCTGCTGGCCGCGGAAGAGCTGCTGGAGCTGGTTCGGATCGATGCCGGGCACCGGGATGTGCGTGCCCAGCCGATAGACCACCAGCGCGAGCAGCAGAAAGACCAGCCGGCGACGCAGGTCGCCGAACTTGCCGCTCTTCGCGAGTTGATTCGGGTTGGTTGCCACGGATCCGTTCCGGTGTGACTGCTGGAAGTTTGACTGCTGGACGTGCGCGGCAGCGTCAGGCGACCGAGCCGCCCGCCGCTTCGATGGCGGTCTTGGCGCCGGCCGTCGCCGCGATGCCCTTCAAGGCCACCGCGATCGACAGTTCGCCCGACTTGACGACCTTCACCGACTTGGCGATCTGGCCGACCAGGCCGGCCTGCTTCAGGCTCAGCAGGTCGACTTCGGCGGCGCCCAGGCGCTGCAGATCGGTCAGGGTCACCTCGGCGTTGTACTTGAGCTGATGCGACTTGAAGCCGCGCTTCGGCAGGCGCCGCTGCATCGGCATCTGGCCGCCTTCGAAGCCGACCTTGTGGTAGCCGCCCGCACGCGACTTCTGGCCCTTGTGGCCGCGCCCGGCGGTCTTGCCGAGACCCGAGCCGATGCCGCGGCCGACGCGCCGGCGCGGCCGCTTCGAGCCCTCGCCCGGCTTGATCGTGTTGAGTTCCATCGTCGTGTCGTCCGTTGGTCGTTGCTCGGCGCGGCGCTTTACAGCACCTGCACGAGGTACGCGACCTTGTTGATCATGCCGCGCACCGAGGGCGTGTCCTCGAGCGTGGACTGGCTGTTCAGCTTGCGCAGGCCCAGGCCGCGCACCGTCGCGCGATGCGACTCGCGCGTGCCGGCGATGCTGCGCACCAACTTCACCGTGAGAGTCTTCTTGTCAGACATGAGTTCGCTCCGCGGCCGTTCAGTTGAACAGCTCTTCGACCGTCAGCCCGCGCTTGGCCGCGACTTCCGCCGGCGTCGTCGAGTTCTTCAGGCCGTCGAGCGTCGCACGCACGATGTTGTACGGGTTCGACGAGCCCAGGCTCTTGCAGACGATGTCGGTGACGCCCATCACCTCGAACACCGCGCGCATCGGGCCGCCGGCGATGATGCCGTCGCCCTGCTTGGCCGGTGCCATCAGCACGCGCGATGCGCCATGCTCGCCGACGACCTTGTGCTGGATCGTGCCGTTCTTCAACTGCACCTTGATCATGTTGCGGCGCGCCGAGTCCATCGCCTTGGTCACGGCCACCGGCACTTCCTTGGCCTTGCCCTTGCCCATGCCGATGCGGCCGTCGCCGTCGCCGACGACGGTGAGCGCCGCAAAGCTCAGCGTGCGACCGCCCTTGACGACCTTGGTGACGCGGTTCACCGCGATCATCTTTTCCTTCAGGCCGTCGTCGCGGCCTTCGTCCTGCACGCGAGGTTGAAACTTTGCCATCTTGACGCTTCCTTAGAACTGCAGGCCGGCTTCGCGGGCGGCATCGGCCAGGGCCTTGATGCGGCCGTGGTAGGCGAAGCCGGCGCGGTCGAACGCGACCTTCTCGATGCCGGCGGCCTTGGCCTTCTCGGCGATGCGCTTGCCGATCACCGCAGCGGCGGCGGCATTGCTGCCCTTGCCGGCCTTCTTGTCGTCGCCGGCGAGTTCCTTGCGGACCTCGGCCTCGGCGGTCGACGCGCTGGCGAGCACGCGGGCGCCGTCGTCCGAGATGACGCTCGCATAGATGTGCAGGTTGGTGCGGTGCACCGTCAGCCGCGCGACGCGCTGGATCGCGATGCGGGCGCGGGTCTGGCGCGAGCGGCGGATGCGCTGGTCCTTCTTGGTCAGTGACATGGTCCGTCGCTCCTTACTTCTTCTTCGTTTCCTTGATCACCACCTTCTCGCCCGCGTAGCGGATGCCCTTGCCCTTGTAGGGCTCGGGCGGCCGCGCGGCGCGCACTTCGGCGGCGATCTGGCCGACGACCTGACGGTCGGCGCCCTTGATCACGATTTCGGTCTGGGTCGGGCACTCGACCTTCACGCCTTCCGGCATGTCCATCACGACCGGATGCGAATAGCCGATCTGCAGGTTCAGCTTGGTGCCCTGGGCGGCAGCGCGGTAGCCGACGCCGACCAGCGCCAGGCGCTTCTCGAAGCCCTTGCTGACGCCGTTCACCATGTTGGCGACCAGCGCGCGCATCGTGCCCGACATCGCATCGGCTTCGACCGATTCGTTCGCCGGCGTGAACGACAGCGAGCCGTTGTCGTTCTTGATCGTCACCAGGCCATGGGCCGGGCGCGACAGCGTGCCGAGGCTGCCTTTGACGCTGATCTGCTCGGCGCCGAGCGTCACGTCGACGCCCTTGGGCACCGGCAACGCCATCTTTCCTACGCGAGACATTCGACTCTCTCCTTAGGCGACGTAGCAGAGCACTTCGCCGCCGATGCCGGCCTGGCGTGCCTTGCGGTCCGTCATCACGCCCTTGGGCGTCGTCACGATCGCCACGCCCAGCCCGTTCATCACCGACGGGATGTCATGCCGGCCCTTGTAGATGCGCAGGCCCGGACGGCTGACGCGCTCGAGCTGCTCGATCACCGGACGACCGGCGTAGTACTTCAGCGCGATCTCGAGCTGCGGCTTGCCGGACTCGCCCTTGACGGCGTAGCCCTCGATGTAGCCCTCGTCCTTTAGAACCTTGGCGATCGCCACCTTGAGGTTCGACGTCGGCATCTCCACGCTGACCTTCTGCACCATCTGCGCATTGCGGATGCGGGTCAGCATGTCGGCGATGGGGTCACTCATGCTCATTCAAATCTCTCCTGATCAGGGCCGCTGGTTGCGCCTGGCTTACCAGCTCGCCTTGACGACGCCGGGGATGTCGCCCTTGAACGCCAGCTCGCGGATCTTGTTGCGAGCCAGGCCGAACTTGCGGAACGTGCCGCGCGGCCGGCCGGTCAGCTCGCAGCGGTTGCGCTGGCGCGTCGGATAGGCGTTGCGGGGCAGCTTCTGCAGCTCGAGGCGGGCGGCGTAGCGCTCCTCGTCGGACTTCTTCGCGTCGTTGGCCGTGCTCTTCAGCTCGGCGTACTTGGCGGCGTACTTGGCAACCAGCTGCTCGCGCTTCAGTTCGCGCTCGATGAGGGACTTCTTAGCCACGTGTCACCTTCAGTTCTTGAACGGGAATTTGAATGCGGTGAGCAGCGCCTTGCACTCTTCATCCGTCTTCGCCGTCGTCGTGATGCTGATGTTCAGGCCCCGCAGCACGTCGATCTTGTCGTAGTCCACCTCGGGGAAGATGATCTGTTCCTTGACCCCGATGTTGTAGTTGCCGCGGCCGTCGAACGCGCGCCCCGAGATCCCGCGGAAGTCGCGCACGCGCGGCAGCGCGACGGTGACGAAGCGGTCGAGGAATTCGTACATGCGCACGCCGCGCAACGTGACCATGCAGCCGATGGGCACGCCCTCACGGATCTTGAAGCCGGCGATCGCCTTCTTCGACTTCGTGACGACGGGCTTCTGGCCGGCGATCTTGGTCAGGTCGCCGACGGCGTTGTCCATGACCTTCTTGTCCGACACCGCTTCCGACACGCCCATGTTCAGCGTGATCTTCGTGATGCGGGGAACCTGCATCGAAGACTTGTACGAGAACTTCTTGATCAGCTCGGGCGCGATCTTGTCGCGGTAGATGGCCTGCAGGCGCGCGGGGGCGGCAGGAGCGGCGGTAGCAGCGGGAGCTTGTTTTGCCATGATCGCGAACCTCAGGCGCCGATCTCGACGCCGGTCGACTTGTAGACGCGCGTGCGCGTGACCTTGTTGGTCTTCGAGTCGGTGCCGAGCTTGATGCCGACGCGATCGGCCTTGCCGGTCGAGGCATTGAAGATCGCGACGTTCGATTGATGGATGGGCAGCGTCTTGTCGACCACGCCGCCGGTCGTGCCCTTCAGCGGGTTCGGCTTGACGTGCTTCTTGACGACGTTGACGCCCTCGACGAGCAGATGGTCTTCGTCGACGCGCTGCGCGACGGTGCCGCGCTTGCCCTTGTCGCGACCGGTCAGCACGATGACCTGATCGCCCTTGCGTATCTTGTTCATGGCTATTCCTCTTGCCGAACCTGTTGCCGGGGCGTCAGAGCACTTCCGGCGCCAACGACACGATCTTCATGAAGCGTTCGGTGCGCAGTTCGCGCGTCACCGGCCCGAAGATGCGGGTGCCGATCGGCTCCAGCTTGGCGTTCAGCAGCACGGCGGCATTGCCGTCGAACTTGACGAGCGATCCGTCCTGGCGGCGCACGCCCTTGGCGGTGCGCACGACGACGGCGCTGTAGACCTCGCCCTTCTTCACGCGGCCGCGCGGCGCCGCTTCCTTGATGCTGACCTTGATCACATCGCCGATGCCCGCGTAGCGCCGCTTCGAGCCGCCGAGCACCTTGATGCACATGACGGACTTCGCGCCCGTGTTGTCCGCGACGTCGAGCCGCGATTGCATTTGGATCATTTGTCGTCTTTCCCCAACTTGACCGCATGAGCCGCGCGAGGCGCGGCCGCTTGCGAACAGTCTTGGGCCCGTGGTTTGGGCGTAGGTGCCGGCGGTCGGGCAGCGAAAACGCCACCATGGCCACTCGGCAAAGCATGTGATTATGCGGCCCGGGGGCCGCACTGTCAATCAAGGGGCTCGGGGCCTTGTTGCCGCCCCGCCGCCTTTCAGCCGGCCGCCTTGGCCTGCGCCAGCATCGTGCCGGCGTCGCTGACCTCGAACTTGCCGGGGCCTTCGACGTTCAGCGTCTTGACGACGCCGTCTTCGACCAGCATCGAGTAGCGGTTCGAGCGCAGGCCCATGCCGCGCGCGGTCAGGTCGAGCGTCAGTCCGGTGGCCTTGGCGAAATCGGCGCTGCCGTCGGCCATCATGCGGACCTTGCCGGCGGTCTTCTGATCGCGGCCCCAGGCGCCCATCACGAACGGATCGTTGACCGAGACGCACCAGATCTCGTCGACGCCCGCCTTCTTCAGCTCGTCGGCCTTCTCGACATAGCCCGGCACGTGCTTGGCCGAGCAGGTCGGCGTGTAGGCGCCGGGCAGCGCGAAGATCGCGATCTTCTTGCCCGCGGTCTCCTTGGCGATATCGAAGCTGTTCGGGCCGACCGAGCAGCCGTTGCCTTCGACTTCGATGAACTCCTGCAGCTTGCCTTCGGGCAGCTTGTCTCCGACTTTCAACATGCGGATCTCCTGGCGGTGGAAAGAGTAACGGCCGGGCGCCAGTATTCCAGCGTTCCGGCCGTCGCGCTCGGACGGGGTCTCGTCGTCAGATCAGACCGCAATCGCCTTCTGCACGAGACGCGTCACGACCCACGACTTGGTCTTCGAGATCGGCCGGCTCTCGGCGATCTCGACGACATCGCCCATCTTGTACTCGCCCTTCTCGTCGTGCGCGTGGTACTTGCTGCTGTGCGCGACGATCTTGCCGTAGAGCTCGTGCATGCTGCGGCGCTCGACCTGCACGGTGACGGTCTTGGCGCGCTTGTCGCTGACGATGGTGCCGACCAGCGTGCGGGTGTTCTTCACCTTCGCGGCCGGAGCGGCAGGCGCCGCGGTATCGGTGGTGGCGTCGGTCATTTCGTCGCTTCCTTCTTCTTCTGCGCCAGGATGGTCTTGGCGCGCGCGATGTCGCGGCGCGTCTTGCGCAGCTGCGTATGGTTGGCGAGCTGCTGCGTCGCCTTCTGCATGCGCAGGCCGAAATGGGCCTTCAACAGGTCGCTGACCTCCTTCTCGAGGCCGGCGACGTCCTTGGCGCGTAGTTCAGATGCTTTCATCGTGTACCTCTGGCATCAGGCGCCGACCGAGCGCGCGACGAACGTGCACTTCAGCGGCAGCTTGGCAGCGGCGAGCAGGAACGCCTCGCGCGCCAGCTCTTCGGCCACGCCGTTGATCTCGTAGAGCACCTTGCCGGGCACGATCTCGGCCACGTAGTACTCCGGGTTGCCCTTGCCGTTGCCCATGCGGACTTCGGCGGGCTTCTGCGAGATCGGCTTGTCCGGGAAGATGCGGATCCAGATCCGGCCGCCGCGCTTGACGTGGCGCGAGATCGCACGGCGAGCGGCTTCGATCTGGCGCGCCGTCAGGCGACCGCGCTCGGTGGCCTTCAGGCCGAAATCGCCGAACGACACGTTCGCGCCGCGCGTGGCGACGCCGGTGTTGCGGCCCTTCTGCTCCTTGCGGAACTTTCTGCGTGCAGGTTGCAGCATGCTTATTCTCCTTTGGCGTCGCCCGCGCCGGCCGGGCCAGCCTTGCGGACGCGCTTGACGGCCGGACCGCGCGGTGCATCGCCCGCCGGTTGAGCGGCCGGTGCGGCGCCTTCGCCGCCGGCAGCCTGGCGCGGTGCGCCACGGTCGCCGCCGCCGCTCGGGCGGCGGTCACCACGGCCGCCGGGACCGCCCGGGCCACCCGGACGCGGACCGCGGCGCGGACGGCGATCGTCCTCGGCGCCCGGCGGCGTCACGATGCCCGGCGCTTCGCCGTTGGCCAGGCGGTCGCCACGGTAGACCCAGCACTTGACGCCGATGATCCCGTAGGTCGTCTTGGCTTCCGAGAAGCCGTAGTCGATGTCGGCCTTCAGCGTATGGAGCGGCACGCGGCCTTCGCGGTACCACTCGCAGCGCGCGATTTCGATGCCGTTCAGGCGGCCCGACGACATCAGCTTGATACCCTGCGCGCCGAGGCGCATCGCGTTCTGCATCGCGCGCTTCATCGCGCGGCGGAACATGATGCGCTTCTCGAGCTGCTGGGTGATCGAGTCGGCGATCAACTGCGCATCGATCTCGGGCTTGCGGACTTCCTCGATGTTGACCGCGACCGGCACGCCGAGGCGGCGCGTCAGTTCGGCCTTCAGGTTCTCGATGTCCTCGCCCTTCTTGCCGATCACGCCGCCCGGACGTGCCGAGTAGATCGTGATGCGGGCGATCTTGGCGGGGCGCTCGATCAGCACGCGCGAAACCGACGCGTTCTTGAGCTTCT
>JAFEEF010000038.1:0-29660 GCA_018241265.1 Pseudomonadota bacterium
ACCAGCAAGGACATGCGCGACAACTGGTGCGTCGGCTACACCGACCGCTACACCGTCGGCGTGTGGATCGGCAATGCGAGCGGCGCGCCGATGCACGACGTCAGCGGCGTCAGCGGCGCCGCGCCGGTCTGGCAGGCACTCGTCGAGCGGCTGCATGCCGGGCAGCCCTCGCGTGCGCCGGTGCGGCCGGCCGGCATCGTGGCGCAGCGCGTGCGCTTCGACGGCATCGGCAACGCGGGACGCGAGCCCGAACGCGACGAGGTCTTCATCATCGGCACCGAGCAGGCGGTGCTGCGCGCCGGCGCCGAGGTCGCGCAGCAGCGCGCCTACGGCATCGCGAGCCCGCGCGACGGCAGCCTCTATGCGATCGATCCGGACATCCCTCCGGCGTCCCAGCGCATCACGTTCGAAGGCGAGGCCGGCACCTGGGTGCTCGATGGACGGCGCCTCGGCAGCGGCGCGCGCTGGTCATGGTCGCCGTGGCCGGGCCGGCATCGGCTCGCGCTGGTCGATCGCGACGGCCGCACGCTCGGCAGCGTGCGCTTCGAGGTGCGCGGCGCCGGCGTCAAGCCGCCGCGGTCGTGATCAGGAACGGCTGAACATGCGCTCCATCGCGACGTCGATCACCATGCCGCACAGGCTGTAGATCAGCGAGCCGATCAGCGCGGCGCCGAAGCCGGCGACGTGGAAGCCCTGCAGCAGCGACGCGGCGAAGTAGAACATCAGCGCGTTGATGATGAAGAGGAAGAGGCCGAGCGTCAGCAAGGTCACCGGCAAGGTCAGCAGCACGAGGATCGGCCGCAGCAGCGTGTTGAGCAGCCCCAGCACGAGGGCCGCGAGCATCGCCGAACCGAAGCTCCGGACCTCGACGCCGGGATAGAGATTGGCCACCAGCAGCAGGGCGGCGGCGAGCAGCAGCCAGCGGACGATGATCTTCATGCGCGCGAGGATAACGGCAATGCGTCGCGGCCCGCGACTGCTTTGCATCGCTTAAACGATGCCTCGAAGGTGCGAGTTGATGCCTCGCAGCGACAAAAGCGCTTCTTCCCTCGTGAGATTGCTTGATTTACGAGGGAAAACGGCTTCTCAATGCGATAGGCAGGCAGTACCATTCGCACCGCGCGGTTTCCTGGAGAAATGAGAGTCCACGCGGCTCTCGCCCACACCGAGCACATCAACAACGTACTTGATGGAGAGATCAACATGGCAACTGCGAAGAAGGCGGCACCCAAGGCGGCCGCAAAGAAGGCCCCGGCCAAGAAGGCACCCGCCAAGAAGGCGGCCGCGGTGAAGAAGGTCGCGGCGAAGAAGGCGCCGGCCAAGAAGCGTACCCCGAACGCGTCGTTCATGAAGGCGATGACGCCGAGCGCGGCGCTCGCCGCCGTGATCGGCGCGACGCCGGTGCCGCGCACCGAGGTCACCAAGAAGGTCTGGGAGTACATCAAGAAGAACGGCCTGCAGGACAAGGCCAAGCGCACGATGATCAACGCCGACGCCAAGCTGAAGGAAATCTTCAAGAAGGCCCAGGTGTCGATGTTCGAGATGACCAAGCTGATCAACAGCCACCTGAGCTGAGTCGCCGGAGCGAAGTCGCCTATGAAATTGCGCAGCGCAGGCGACTCGGTTCAGAGGCCTTCCGACCCCGCGCGAAGCAAATGACTTCCAGCCTCTGAAGCGGTCGCGCTTCGCGCGCAAAAGGGCCGGTGCCTTGCACCGGCCTTTTTCTTGGGTGCCTCTTTGATGCCCCCGCGGCAGTTCCCAGCCCGTCAGGGCGCCGCGACGCGTCCGCGCGCGAAGCTGCCGGCGAGCGCCCGCGTGAGCTGCGTCACGTCGATCGGCTTGGTCCAGTAGTCGTCGAAACCGGCGGCGCGCGCCGCGTCGATCTGCTCGCTCATCGCATCGGCCGACAGCGCGATGCAGTGCAGCTCGGCGGTCGCCGGATCGGCGCGCAGCGCGCGGATGATCGCGATGCCGCTGATGTCGGGCAGGTTGATGTCGACCAGCAGCAGGTCCGGCCGGAGACTGCGCGTCAGCGCGAGCCCTTCCGTGCCGTCGCGCGCGGTGTGCAGCACCCACTGTGCGTTGCGGCGGAAGACCTCCTGCATCAGCAGCACGTTGAGCGGCTCGTCCTCGATGTAGAGCACGTGGCGGGGCGCCTCCGGCGCATCGGGCAGGGCGTCGAGCACGGACGGCACGGTGTCGTCGTCATGGTCGAGCGGCGCGGCGGACGGCAGCTCGAGCATGAAGCGGCAGCCGCGGCCCGGCGCGCTCGTGACGCCGAGGTCGCCGCGCATCGCGCGCGCGAGCTGACGCGAGATCACGAGTCCGAGGCCGTTGCCCTCGATGCGCCGGCGCTCGGCGCCCAGCCGGTTGAACGGCTGGAAGAGCTGCGACTGCTGGGCCGCGCTGAGTCCCGGGCCTTCGTCCTCGACCGCGAGCTGCACGCGGCCGTCGCGCTCGGCGACTTCGACCAGCACGCGGCCGCCGGTGCGGTTGAACTTGATCGCGTTGGACAGCAGGTTGATCAGCACCTGCTCGAGCGCGCGCGCATCGGCCTGCGCCCACGCCGCGCCGGCCAGCCGGTCGGCCAGCACGACGCCGCGGGCCGATGCGAGCGGATGCACCATCGCCAGGCAAGTGCTCGCTGCCGCGGCCAGATCGACCGGCTGCAGGCGCGGCCGGTAGTCGTCCTGCTCGATGCGGGCGATGTCGAGCACGTCGTTGATCAGCGCGAGCAGATGCTCGCCCGAGCGCCGCACGCCGTCCAGGCGCAGCCGCTGCGCGTCGGCCAGCGGATGTTCGTGATCGAGCGCCATGAGCTGCGCGAAGCCGAGGATGCCGTTGAGCGGCGTGCGCAACTCGTGGCTGACGCGCGAGAGGAACTCGCTCTTGGCGCGGCTGGCACGCGCGATCATGTCCTTCTCGCGCCGGAGGTCGTCGATCGCGACCTGCTCGGTCACGTCGCGACAGGTGCCGATCATCGATGTCGACGCGCCGCCGTGCTCCGGCGGCTCGAGTCGCGCGATCACTTCCAGCCACGGCATGCTGCCGTCGGAACGCATGAAGCGACAGCGCGCGTCGAGCAGGCCGGTCTGCTGCACCGCCGCTTTCAATGCGGCCTCGGCGCCCGCCCGATCGTCCGGATGCACCGCGGAGATCCAGTCGGCCAGCCAGTAGTCGGCATGCGGATGCGTCAGGCCGTGGTGGGCGCAGGCGCGCGCATCGAAGGTGAGGCGGCCGCTGGCCAGATCGAGCTGCACGATGCCGATGCCGTTGGTCTCGGCGGCGATCGCCCAGCGGTGCTCGGAGGTGCGCAGTGCCAGCTCGACCCGCTTCTTCTCGGTGATGTCCGCCAGAAAGCCGCGCCAGGTGATGCCGCCATCGGTGCGGCGCTCGGGCGAGGCCGTGGCGCTGACCCAGCGCTCCTCGCCGTCGGTGCGCACGATGCGGTACTCGAGCTGCAGCGCGCCGCCATCCCGGTTGCGGTTCGCGGCGAAGGCGCGATGCACGGCGTCGCGGTCGTCCGGATGCACCAGACGCTCGAACGCCGCAGGATCGGCGATCAGCTCGTCCGGCGTCAGGCCGAGCAGGTCGACGCTGCGCCGGTTCACGAACGCGATGCGACGGCTGCCATCGCCATCGTGGTGGAGCTGAAAGATCACGCCGGGCGCCTGGTCGGAGAGCTGCTGCAGCAGCTCGTCCTGCGCGCGTTGCTGGCGCGCGCGTTCGATCGTCGCGGTGACGTCGCGTGCCGTACCGCGCCAGCCGACGAGCTGGCCGAGTCCGTCGAGCACCGGCACCGCGCTGCGCGAAACGATGCGCGTGCCGAGCGGCGTGGCCTTTTCGGTGAGCACGCGCGAGAACGGCTGCCCGGCATGCAGCAGGCCGTGCAGGGTGCCGCGTGCGCGCTCGCCGCGGGCATCGAGCAGCGCGCCGTCGACGATCTGCCGGCCGAGCCTGGCCGCCGGCGGCACGCCGGTCAGGGCTTCGAATGCGCCCGAGATCCAGGTGTAGCGCAACCCCGCGTCGGCCTCCCACATCCAGTCGCCCGACGCGCGCGCGAAGTCGAGCAGGCGCCGGCGCTCGTCCGCCAGCTCGGCATCGAGGAGGCCCGCATGCAGCAGCTCGGCCGTCGCGCGCGCCAGGCCGCGCAGCGCATCGCCGGCCTGCGCATCGAACGCGCGCGGCCGGATGTCGAGCACGCACAGCGTGCCGAGCACGATGCCGTCGCGCTCGAGCGGCACGCCGGCGCAGCAGCGCACGTGCGGCGGCCCGGCGACCATCGCGTCGTCGGCCAGGCCCGGCAAGGCCAGCGTGTCTTCGACGATCCAAGGCGCGCCGGCCTGCAGGACTTCGCGGCAGAACGCCGGTGCGGGCGGGTCCGCGCTGCCGAGCGCGAGCCCGTGCGCCGCGACGATGCGATGGCGCGTGCCGTCGCGCGCCGAGATCAGCGCGATCGGACAGGCTGCGGCCGCCGCCGCGCAAGCCGCAAGCGCCGTCAGGCTGCGATCGACGGTCGGCATCGGGCTCGAGCTCCTGGCTTCATGTCGAAAGTCTAGAGCCTGGAGGCACCGACGGACGCAGGTTCCTCGGCGGCGCCGGCCGGCCATCGCGGCATGCCGGAGGACCATGCGATGATCGTCGGCCTCGCGCGCCTGCGCGTCGCAGCGCGTCGAACGCGCATGACACGCCTTGCGCATCGCCGCGCGATGCGCGGTTGTCGCCATAGGCCGGCCATCGGCCGAACGTCAATTCGAGCCACTACAACGAGGTTGGGAGCCCGCGGGCATGGATGCACAACTGCTGAACTCGATCGTGACCTGGCCGCTGATGCTGATGGCGGCATGGGTCGCGGGCGAGTGGCTGTTCGGACGCTGGCGCCTGCCGCGCGTCTTCTCTTACAGCGTCGTCGGTCTTCTGCTCGGCGGCATCGGGCTGCCGCAGGCGCTTGCCAACCATCCGGCGCTCGGCCTCATCGGCAACATGGCGCTTGCGCTGACCTTGTTCGAGCTGGGCTATCGCGTCAACCCGCGCTGGTTCCGCCACAACCCGTGGGTGCTGGCGACCGGCATCGCGCAATCGGTGCTGACGTTCTTCGGCGTGATCTGGCTGGCGGGCCGGTTCGGCGTCGCGATGGACCAGCGCCTCGTCATCGCGGTGCTGTGCGTCGCGACCTCGCCGGTCGCGGTGCTGCACGCGGTGCACGAGCTGCACAGCTCGGGGCAGGTGACCGAGCGGCTGCTGCACCTGACTGCGCTGAACTGCCTGATCGCGGTGCTGCTGCTGCGCGGCGTGGTCGGCTACTGGCATCTCGAGACCAGCGGCGACCTCGGCACCGCCGCCTTCAACAGCATCTACGTGATCGTGCTGTCGCTGCTCGCCGGCGCCGCGTTCGGCGTGATCGCGCCGCTCGTCAACCGCGTCGCGACGAGCAGCCAGGCGACGACGGTGACGTTCGCGCTCGCGGTGCTGCTGCTGACCGGCATCGCGCAAAGCCTGCACCTGTCGCCCCTGCTGGCCGCCCTCGCGTTCGGCGCGCTGGCGCGCGAGCGCCGCATCGTGCTGAGCCATGCACAGCGCAATTTCGGCGCGCTCGGCGACCTGCTGACGGTCTTCCTGTTCATCTACATCGGCAGCCTGTTCTCGTGGCAGGGCTTCCTCGGCAGCCTCGCGCTCGGCGCGGCGGCGCTCGTGCTGCGCACCGCAGCGCACGTCCTCGTCAACCTCAGCATCGCGCACGCCAGCGGCACGACCTGGCGCAAGGGCGCGCTCACCGGCCTCGCGCTGATGCCGATGACCGCGTTCGCGATGCTGCTGCTCGAGGAGAGCCGACACTATGGCTTCGACCTGGCTCGCCAGAGCCTGCCGATGCTGGTCGGCCTGATGGTATTGCTGGAAGTGCTGGGGCCGCTCGTCACGCGACGTGCGCTGCTGTGGGCCCACGAATCGATGCCGGAGGAGAACTGATGCCCTTGCCTGCCTTTGGCGCCTCGAACGCGCTGTCGCTGGGCGTCGAGCTCGAGTTGCAGCTCGTCAATCCGGTGGACTTCGACCTCACGTCGGGCGCCAACGACCTGCTCGAGCTGTTGTCGCGCAAGCCTTTCCCCGGTTCGGTGACGCCCGAGATGACGCAGAGCATGATCGAGATCGCCACCTCGATCCAGACGCGCCATGCGCCGCTGCTCGAGGAGCTGCGCGCGATCCGCGACACGCTGGTCGCGGCCTGCGATCGGCTCAACATCCAGATCGCCGGCGGCGGCACGCATCCGTTCCAGCGCTGGTCGGAGCAACGCGTGTTCTCCAAGCCGCGCTTCGAGCAGCTGTCGCAGCTCTACGGCTACCTGGCGAAGCAGTTCACGGTGTTCGGCCAGCATGTGCACGTGGGCTGTCCGTCGGGCGACGATGCGCTCTTCCTGCTCCATTCGCTGTCGCGCTACGTACCTCACTTCATCGCGCTGTCGGCATCGTCGCCGTACTTCCAGGGGGTCGACACGCAATTCGACTCGGCCCGACTCAACTCGGTGTTCGCGTTCCCGCTCAGCGGCCGCGCGCCGTTCATCCTGAGCTGGGACGAGTTCTGCCGCACCTACTTCACGAAGATGGAAGCCACCGGCGTCGTGAAGTCGATGAAGGATTTCTACTGGGACATCCGCCCCAAACCCGAATACGGCACGATCGAGTTGCGCGTCTGTGACACGCCGCTGACGGTCGAGCGTGCCGCCGCACTGGCGTGCTATCTGCAGGCGCTGTGCTCGCACCTGCTCGAGCGCACCGAACCGGCGCCGGCCGAGGACGACTACCTCGTCTACACCTTCAACCGATTCCAGGCCTGCCGCTTCGGCCTCGACGGCACGATGGTCGATCCGCAGACGCGCGAGAGCCGCACGATCCGCGAAGACATCCTCGCGACCCTGCGCCGCGTCGAGCCGCACGCACGCGCGCTCGACAGCCTCACGGCGATCGACGAGGTCGAGCGCTGTGCCGCGCGCGACGGCAACCATGCGACGCACCTGAGGCGCATCCACATGCAGTCGCGCAATGTGCAGGCGTTGGTGCAGGAGAGCGTGCGCGCGCTGCGTGTCGGTCCTACGTAACACCTGGGCGCCATGTTGTGCGCTAATACCGAACCGGTGCATTTGGTTACGCCGTAACAACGTAGCCTCCCTAGCCTGGTGGGTGGACGTCGGCCATGTCGAGCCGATGCCGTCGTTGGAAAGGGTCGAGCTTTGCTGTCTGCCGTACTCGTGGTGGCGTTGGCTGCGCCCGTACCTGACGTGTCCTCATGCTCCTGGGATCACCCCGGGCACAATCCTTACGTGGGTGACGTTCCCTCCGCGATCGATCGCTACACCGACATTCCGGCCGATGTGCGTGCGCGCCTGAAGGAGCGGATGAAGCGGCTCGACTACGACGACCTCGTGAGCATCCGGCGCGACGGCATCGAAGGCGGGCGCGGCTACGACCCCGAGATTCGCGACATGTATTTCGGCAGCGGTCGCGTCTGCCACAGCGTGACGCGCAGTCGCTGGACCACCGACCAGCAGGAGCGTGGGCTCGTCTATTGCGAAAGCGGCCAGTGCATCCTCGTGCCGACGGTGTGCCGCAACGTCAGCCGCATCACGCCGGTGGCTGCGGCGGCGCCGCCCGCGGCGGCCGACGCCGGGGGACCGCCGGATGAACTGGCCTTCGCCCCGCCGGGCGCCGGGCCGAGCACGCCCGGCGATCCCGCCGCGGTGGGTCCGAATGTGCTGCCGAGCGGCACGCCGCCGGGTGCGCCCGATGGCGGCGGGCTCATCGGTCCGCCGATCGCGATACCGACCTTTCCGATCATCCCGGGCGGCATCTTGCCGGTCGGACCGACCCCGCCGATCACCCCGGTGCCGGAACCGCAGACCTGGGCGCTTTGGGCCGCCGGCCTGGTCGCGCTCGGCATCTTTCGCTTGCGCCGGCGCAAGGGCTCGAACACGACTCAGGCCAGCAACGGTGCCAGGTAACGCCCCGTAAAACTCTGTAACGTCGCGGCGACCGCCTCGGGCGTGCCCGCGGCGACGACGGTGCCGCCGCCGGCGCCGCCCTCCGGGCCCATGTCGACGATCCAGTCGGCGGTCTTGATGACGTCCAGGTTGTGCTCGATCACGACGATCGTGTTGCCGGCGTCGCGGAGCTGGTGCAGCACCTTGAGCAGCAGGTCGATGTCGGCGAAATGCAGGCCGGTCGTCGGCTCGTCGAGGATATAGAGCGTGCGGCCGGTGTCGCGCTTGGAGAGTTCGAGCGCGAGCTTGACCCGCTGTGCCTCGCCGCCCGACAACGTCGTCGCGCTCTGGCCGAGGTGGATGTAGCCGAGGCCGACGTCGAGCAGGGTCTGCAGCTTGCGCGCGATGTTCGGCACCGCGCCGAAGAACGCATGCGCATCCTCGACCGTCAGGTCGAGCACCTCGCTGATGTTCCTGCCCTTGTAGAGCACTTCCAGCGTCTCGCGGTTGTAGCGTTTGCCGTGGCAGGTGTCGCACGGCACGTAGACGTCGGGCAGGAAGTGCATCTCGACCTTCAGCACGCCGTCGCCCTGGCAGGCTTCGCAGCGGCCGCCGGCGACGTTGAACGAGAAGCGCCCCGGGCCGTAGCCGCGCTCGCGCGCCGTCGGCACTTCGGCGAACAGCTCGCGGATCGGCGTGAAGAGCCCGGTGTAGGTCGCCGGGTTGCTGCGCGGCGTGCGGCCGATCGGCGACTGGTCGACGTTGATCACCTTGTCGAACGCTTCGAGACCGTCGATGCCGTCGTGCGGCTCGGGCTCGGCATGGCTGCCGTAGAGCTTGCGTGCGACGGCCGCATAGAGCGTGTCGTTGACGAGCGTGCTCTTGCCCGAGCCCGACACGCCGGTCACGCAGGTGAAGAGGCCGACCGGAATCTCGACCGTGACGTTCTTCAGGTTGTTGCCGCGCGCGCCGTGCACGCGCAGCACCGCATCCGGCTCGGTGGCGTGGCGCTCGGCCGGCACCGCGATGCGCAGCGCATGCGAGAGATATCGGCCGGTCAGCGAGTCGGCGTTCGCCGCCACTTCGGCCGGCGTGCCTTGCGCCATCACGCGGCCGCCGTGGACGCCGGCGCCCGGGCCCATGTCGATCACGTGGTCGGCGGCGTGGATCGCGTCCTCGTCGTGCTCGACGACGAGCACGCTGTTGCCGATGTCGCGCAGGTGCCGCAAGGTGCCGATCAGGCGTTCGTTGTCGCGCTGGTGCAGGCCGATCGACGGCTCGTCGAGCACGTACATCACGCCCGTCAGGCCGGAGCCGATCTGGGATGCGAGGCGGATGCGCTGCGCCTCGCCGCCCGACAGCGTGTCGGCGCTGCGGTCGAGGCTCAGGTAAGTGAGGCCGACGTTGTTCAGGAAGGTCAGCCGCGACGCGATCTCGCGCACCACCTTGGCGGCGATCTCGGCCTTCGCGCCCTGCAGCTGCAGGCTGTCGAAATAGGCCAGGCTGTCGCGCAAGGTGAAGTGCTCCAGGCGGAAGATCGGCTCGCGCGCGCCGCTCAGTGCATCGACCAGGAAGACGTGGCGCGCCTCGCGGCGCAGCCGTGCGCCATGGCAGTCGGGACAGGGCCGTGCGCTTTGGTAGCGCATCAGCTCCTCGCGTACCGCGGCCGAATCGGTCTCCTTGAAGCGGCGTTCGAGGTTGGGCAGGATGCCTTCGAACGGATGCGAGCGCTTCACGACGCGCTGCTTGCCGCGTGCGCCTTCGGCCTCGTAGACGAACTCGATGTCTTCGGTGCCCGACCCGTGCAGCAGCACTTGCCGGGCTTGCTCGGGCAGGCTCTCGAACGGCTGGTCGGGGTCGAAGCCGTAGTGGCGCGCGACGCTTTCGAGCAGCGAGTAGGTGTAGGCATTGCGGCGGTCCCAGCCCTTGACCGCGCCGCTCGCGAGGCTGAGCGACGGGAAGGCGACGACGCGCTCCGGGTCGAACACGGTGCGCAGCCCGAGCCCGTCGCAGGTCGGGCAGGCGCCGACCGGCGAGTTGAATGAAAAGAGACGCGGCTCCAGTTCGGCGAGCGAATAGCTGCAAATCGGGCAGGCGAACTTGCTCGAATACAGATGCTCCTGGCCGCTGTCCATCTCCAGCGCGATCGCGCGGCCGTCGGCGATGCGGAGGGCCGCTTCGAAGCTCTCGGCGAGGCGCTGCCGAAGGCCGGATGCCGGGCCGCTCCCAAGTCCGGCCGCCGCCCCCTCGGGGGGCGGATGCGCAGCATCCGGGGGTTGTCCATGAATCCCGGGCTGCACGCGCACGCGGTCGATCACGACGTCGATGTCGTGCTTCTCGGCCTTCTTCAGCTTCGGCAGGTCGGTGGCCTCGACGGTCTTGCCGTCGACGCGGAAGCGTATGTAGCCCTGCGTCTGCATGTCGGCGAAGAGCTCGACGAATTCGCCCTTGCGGTCGCGCACGACCGGCGCCAGCACCATCAGCCGCGTGCCTTCGGGCAGCGCGAGCGTCGCGTCGACCATCTGGCTGACGCTCTGCGCGGCGAGCGGCAGGTCGTGGTCGGGGCAGTACGGCGTGCCGGCGCGCGCATAGAGCAGGCGCAGATAGTCGTGGATCTCGGTGACGGTGCCGACGGTCGAGCGCGGGTTGTGCGACGTCGCCTTCTGCTCGATCGAGATCGCGGGCGACAGGCCCTCGATCACGTCGACATCGGGCTTGTCCATCAACTGCAGGAACTGCCGCGCGTAGGCCGACAGGCTCTCGACGTAGCGCCGCTGCCCCTCGGCATACAGCGTGTCGAACGCCAGCGAGCTCTTGCCCGAGCCCGACAGGCCGGTGATCACGACGAGCCGGTTGCGCGGGATGTCGAGATCGATGTTCTTGAGGTTGTGGGTGCGCGCTCCGCGTACCCGGATCGTGGCCGCATCGGCAGGGCGCGGGTCGACTGGCGTGGCGGACATCGTGAAGGCAAAGCAAAACCGGACATGATACCGACCGAGGCCAGGCGGGCCGTGTCCACCCGTGAGCTCACGGTGATGCAGACCCTCGATCGATGGGCGGTGCGGCGGGCGCGCGAGGAGTTGGCAAAGCGGGCCGGCCGAGCGCGATGGAACGCTGCTGAAGCGGCGCCTTGCCGATATGCCGGTCCTCGCGACCCATCGCCCTGCGCGACGATTCGATCGCCGAAACCCGTCCGATGCCGCTGCCCGTGGCCTCGGCCCGGCCGATGCCGTCGCTGGCATGGACCGCAGCGCTGATGGCGCACGAGATCCGCGCGCCGATCGCCGCGGTGCGCTCGCTGATCGAGCTGCTCGACATGCACTGGCATGCGCACATCCCGCCGGGCCGCCTCGTGCTGTGGAATGCGCTGCAAAGCGAGGCCGAGCGGCTGCACGGCCTGGCCGAAGGCCTGCTCGACCTGGCGAGCGCGGAGTACGCGCCAGCGCGCCTCGTGCGTGCGACCTCGGGCGGCGAATCCGGCCACAGCCAGCGCGCCGCGCTCTTGCGATCGAGTCGCCGCGGCATGCCTGGACTGCACTGCCAGCGCGCCGGGCCGAACAGATACAGCGCCACGCCGGGCTGTACTGCCGCAGATCGGGACGGGCTGGGATCCATGGACGAGCAAGGCGTGCGATGCGCGAGGCCCGATTGGACGGGCGCGCGCCCACCGGCGCAAGCGGCGCACGGCCTCTCGCGATGCGTTGCAACAAAGGTTCACCGATCCGTCGCGGCGGCGCCTTCGAGCACCCGCAGGATCTCGCGTCCGTAGGCTTCGAGCTTCTTCTCGCCGACGCCGGAAATGCCGGCCAGGGCTTGCAGCGTGGCCGGCGCATCGCGCGCCATCTCGGCGAGCGTCGCATCGTGGAAGACGACGTAGGCCGGCAGGTTGTGCTCGCGCGCGACCTCCCCGCGCCAGGCCTTCAGCGCGGCAAAGCGCTCCAGCCCGGCGGTATCGAGCGGCAGCGGCGGCGCCTTGTCGCGCCCGCGACCGCGCTCGCCCTTGCGGGTGCGCCGCGCCGGCTCGGCCGGCTGGCGCAACAGCAACGTCACTTCGCCACGCAGCACGGCGCGCGCCGATGGCGTCAGCTCGAGCGTGTTGTATTCGCCCTCGGTGCGCAGATGACCGAGCGCGACGAGCTGGCGCAGCACCGCGCGCCATTGCGTGTCGGCCAGATCGGCGCCGATGCCGAAGGTCGACAGCTGCTGATGTCCGTACTGCGCGACCTTCTCGGTCGCCTTGCCGCGCAGCACGTCGATCAGGTGGCCGGCACCGAAGCGCAGGCCGCGCTGCTGATGGAAGCGGTAGATGCACGACAGCGCCTTGCGGGCCGCTTCGGTGGCGTCCCAGGTGGCCGGCGGATGCTGGCAGTTGTCGCAGGCATTCTGGTCGGGCCGGCAGGGCGCGCTCGCTTCGCCGAAGTAGGCGAGCAGCCGCGCGCGCCGGCAGTCGTGCGCCTCGGCGAGCGTCAGCAGCGCATCCAGCTTGGCGCGCTGCCGGCGCTTGAACTCGTCGTCGGCCGGGCTCTCGTCGATCATGCGGCGCTGGTTCACGACGTCGGCGAGCCCGTAGGTCATCCAGGCATCGGCCGGCAGGCCGTCGCGGCCGCCGCGGCCGGTCTCCTGGTAGTAGCTCTCGATGTTCTTCGGCAGGTCGAGGTGCGCGACGAAACGCACGTCCGGCTTGTCGATGCCCATGCCGAACGCGATCGTCGCGACCATCACGATCGCTTCCTCGCGCAGGAAGCGGTCCTGGTGGCGCTTGCGCACGTCGGCCTCCAGGCCGGCGTGGTACGGCAGCGCGTTGATGCCTTCGTCGTTCAGCCAGGCCGCGGTCTCCTCGACCTTCTTGCGCGACTGGCAATAGACGATGCCCGACTCGCCTTCGTGCTCGTCCTGCAGGAAGCGCAGCAGCTGGCGCCGCGGGTCGTCCTTCTCGACCACCGCATAGCGGACGTTCGGACGGTCGAAGCTGCTGATGAAGACGCGTGCCGATGCGAGCCGCAGCCGCTCGATGATGTCGGCGCGCGTCGTCTCGTCGGCCGTCGCGGTCAGCGCGATGCGCGGCACGTCGGGATAGCGCTCGTGCAGCAGGTCGAGCTGCAGGTAGTCCTCGCGGAAATCGTGGCCCCACTGGCTGACGCAGTGCGCCTCGTCGATCGCGAACAGGCCGAGCCGCCCGCGTTCGTGCAATTGGTCGAGCTGCGCGAGGAAGCGCGGCGTGGTGATGCGCTCGGGCGCCGCATAGAGCAGCACCAGCCGCCCGCTCATCATCTCGCGCTCGATGCGCCAGGCCTCGTCCGACGTCAGCGACGAGTTGAGGAACGCGGCGTGCACGCCGGCCTCCTCGAGCGCGCCGACCTGATCGTGCATCAGCGCGATCAGCGGGCTCACGACGATCGTGAGACCTTGCCCGGCGCGATGGCGCGCGATCGCCGGAATTTGGTAGCAAAGGCTCTTGCCGCCGCCGGTCGGCATCAGCACCAGCGCATCGCCCCCGGCGCCGACGTGCTCGACGATCTCGGCCTGCGCGCCGCGGAATGCGGCATAGCCGAACACGTCGTGCAGGATGGTCAAGGGCGCGGCGGTCACGGAAGGGTCGGCAGGCAGCAGCACGAGCGAGGCGAGGCAGCCGAGATGGTAGGCGATGCGCGCGCGTGCACGCCCGCAACTCCCCCTTCGATGGGCCTCCCGAAACCCCGCTTCACGGGGATGCCCTGCGCGCTCGCCGCGCCGGGGCCGCAGTCCATAATCCGGCCCATTCCCGAAGTTCTACCCCGGAGCGCAGCATGGCCTCGATCAACAAAGTCATCCTCATCGGCAACCTGGGCCGCGATCCGGAGGTGCGCTACACGCCCAACGGCAGTGCGGTCTGCAACGTCAGCATCGCGACCACGCGCAACTGGAAGAACAAGGACTCCGGCGAGAAGATGGAAGAGACCGAGTGGCATCGTGTCGTCTTCTTCGACCGCCTCGCCGAGATCGCCGGCGAATACCTGAAGAAGGGCCGCTCGGTCTACGTCGAAGGGCGCCTGCGTACCCGCAAGTGGCAGGACAAGGACGGCAAGGACCAGTACACCACCGAAGTCATGGCCACCGAGATGCAGATGCTCGGCAGCCGCGAAGGCATGGGCGGCGGCGCGTCGGGCGACGACGACGGCGGCGGCTATGCGCCGCGCCAGGCACCGGCCGCGCGGCCGCCGGCACCAGCCGCGCCGCGCCCGGCCGCGAAGCCGGCCGCGTCGGCGACCGGCTTCGACAACATGGATGACGACATCCCGTTCTGAAGCATCACCCCTGCGGCTCCGACAGGAAGGGCCGGCAAGCCCCGGGAGAGGTCAGCCTCCGGCTGCGGCGCCGCTGTCCTCGTCCCCGTCCCGAACCGGGTTCTCGGCCGGATCCGCCGTCGAATCTCTGACCGCCCGAGCGACGGCGAGCTTCAGTCCAAGCATCCCGAAGATGCGATTCATCGTCTGAACGCTGCCCTCGCTGCGTTCCTGCTCGATGTCCTGCATCGTCCGATGAGCCACGCCCGACAGCTGGGCCATCTCCGCGGTGGTCAGGCGCATCGTTTTCTTCAGGTGACGGACCGCCTGCGCGAGCGGCCATTCCGGATGCGCCAGTACGTCGTCGACGGCTTTCTTCCGCAGCTCCAGTTGCTTCGGAAGCGGCAGGGCGTTGTATCGCTTGTCCATGGTCTTCAGGTCAGCGCCGTCAGCTGGTCCGCCTGGGCGAGGAGGTACGGGCGCAGGTGGTTCGATACCTCCGGCTCCAGCCCCATTTCTACGCCCTGGCCAGCCACCTGCCGCAGCGCGGGCTCCATCGCCTTCAGGCCGGCAACGAGGGCGCCGCGAGAAATCATGGGCCGGCCTTTCTTCCTGCTCCGCTGGGCCGACTTCTGCGCCCGCGTTCCCAGTTCGCACACCCGGTCCACGACGCGTGCCCAGTCGGGCTGCCCGTCGTCGTTGCCCTCCCAGCGGATGCGGCGCGCGATGCCGTCCGGGTGCAGGTACATCGGCGCGAAGTCGTACAGCGGCGTCAAGGCGATGCGGCCGCCAAAGTCACGCTGCATGGCGGTGTTGCGCGCATGGTTGTCCTTGTTGAGCAGGGCCAGGTTGGCGAGGTCGCGCTTGATGTATTCGAGCAGTTCCGCCTGGGGGTCCGGGCAATGCCGAATCAGGGCCTCGCACACCTGGTCATGGCTCGGGAGTGCATCGAAGCCGGGCATCCCTGTCAGCGTTGCGATGCTCTCCTGGGCAAGCCTCGTCACCGCTCCCCCGCGGACGATCCGATCGAACCTGGGGATGAAGAGCGCGCGCTGGCGCAAGGCGAGCGGCGCGTGCACGCGAAGCCCGAGCCGGCGGGCGATGTCCATGTACGGCGCTTCGTGCCGGAGGATGCTGGCCAGCTGCCGGTCGGTCCCGCGTCCGAACTTGACGATGAAGTGCTGGGCGGCTCGTTCGTCCGGCAGCGTGTGGTCCAGGTAGAGCAGCCCGTCCTCTGCCCGGGTCAGCAATATCTTGGGCCATTCACCCTGGACGCCTGAAGAGCCGGCAACGAAGAGGCCGTGCGAGGCAAGGTATTCCGCGAACCCTTCGCCGCGCTGCGCAACCTCGTCGTCCGTGAACCCGTGCAGCGGACCGGCGCTTTCCGCCAGCCGGTCCGCAGCTTCCTTCACGCGCAGGTTGCCGACAGGATTGCCCGCTCCCGCGAGCAGCAGCTTCCAATCCGCCGCGACACCGGCCGTGGTCGACTGCCCGATGCGCCGGAGCAACTCCTGCCGGCCGAAGCCCTGCGGGAGCAGGTCGATGAGGCACACGGGCCAATGCGCCTCTTCCAGAGGCTCCAATCCAACCGGCCAGCGCGCGCACAAGGCATGAGCGTCGGTCGCGCCCGCCTGCGCGACCGCCCACTCGACCGCATAGCCCGAATACGTCTTCGCTTTCCAGCCGTCGGCCTCGGGCCCGAGCAGGCTCACGCTGGCCACATCGTGCCAGGCGCCCGCGGCGTGAAGCTGGATGGTACAGGTAGAAGGCATTTACACAGAATTCTATACATATAAAGTGTAAATGTCACCTTAATGAGGATAGTTTTTTGTGCAAACAGGGCTGGTTGTGCGCCCCGCGACAGCAGGCCTATCCCACTCGTCGAGGGGCCGAACTCGCAGAAGGCTGGAGTGGCCGATAGCCGCCGTCAGCGCGCGTTACGGTAACGCTCCACGTCGAACGACGTGACCTCGTCTGCGCGGTTGCCCCAGCTGCTGCGCAGGAACGACAGCAACTGCGCCAGCTCGTCGTCGTTCAGCACCGGCGCGAACGGCGGCATGCCGAAGGGCCGCGAGTTGCCCGTGGTGGACGGCGGAAAGCCGCCCTCGAGCACGAGATGCACGAGGTTCGCCGGCGACTGCAGGTTCACCGCGCGGCTCCCGGCGAGCGCCGGATAGATGCCCGGCGCACCTTCGCCGCGGTCGCCATGGCAGGCAGCGCAGTGCTTCGCATAGAGCCGCTCGCCGGCGGCGAGCGTCGCGCCGCGCGGCGGCTTGACGTCGACCGTGACGGCGGGCGCCTGCGGCAGGCTCTTCAGGTAGACCGCCATCGCGCGCAGGTCGGTATCCGACAGGTATTGCGTGCTGCCGCCGACCACTTCGACCATCGGTCCCATCACCGCGCCGCGCGGCGACACGCCGGTCTTCAGCAGGTCGACGACGTGCCGGGTGTCCCAGTCGGCGACCCCGGCTTCCTGCGCCGACGCGAGCGATGGCGCGTACCAGTTCTGCACCGGGATCAGCCCGCCGGCCAGATCGAACGGCCCCGACGTCGCACCGAACGCGTTGCGTGCCGAATGGCAGGCATTGCAATGGCCGAGGCCTTCGACGAGGTAGGCGCCGCGGTTCCAGTCGGCCGGCTTGCGCTCGTCCGCCGCATAGCGCGCCGGGCTGAAATAGAGCGCGCGCCAGACCGCGAGCGCGGCCTGCCGGTCGAACGGAAAGCGCAAGCTGTCCGGGAGATCGGCCTGTGGCGACGGCGGCAGGCTCATCAGGTAGGCATAGATCGCGTCGGCATCGGCGCGCGTCATGCGCGTGTAGTTCGGATACGGGAATGCCGGATAGAGCAGCCGGCCGTCGCGCCCGCGGCCGTTGTGCAGCGCGCGCCAGAACTCCGCGGCGGTCCAGGCACCGATGCCGTGCTCGCGATCCGGCGTCAGGTTGGGCGCATAGATCGTGCCGAACGGGGTCGGCACGCCGCGGCCGCCGGCGTAAGGCGTGCCGCCGCGCAGCGTGTGGCAGCCCATGCAATTGCCGGCGCGCGCGAGGTAGGCGCCGCGTTCGATCGCGGCGGCGTCCATCGCGACCGTGGCCGAGGTCAGCGGATCTTCGTCGCGCCGGTTCAGCACGTGGACCAGCCCGGTCAGCAGCACGCCCAGCACGATCACGCCGAGCAGGGTCGCGACGATGCCGCGCTTCACGGCTTGGCTCCGACGGCCGCGGTCACGCCGCCACAGCTCAGCGGCAGCGGCTCCGGCAGCGATTCGGCCGCATGGCCTTCGGCTGGCCGCGCGGCCAGCCATTGCGAGACGGCGCTGATGTCGTCGGGCGCGAGGCGCTGCGCGATCTGGCCCATGCAGTCGGGCGTCATCGCATGGCGGTTGCCGGTGCGCCAGGCGCCGAGCTGGCCGTTCAGGTAGTCGCGCGGCAGCCCGAGCAGCGCCGGGATCGCCGGCGCCACGCCCATCAGCGCCGCGCCGTGGCATTGCACGCAGGCCGGGATCTTCAGACTCGGGTCGCCCTTCGTCACCAGCGCCTCGCCGCGTGCGAGCTGCTCCGCGCTGCCGGCCGCCGGTTGGGGCGGCGGGTAGGGGATGTCGAGGTTCGAGAAGTAGCTGGCGATCTCGTGCAGGTACGCATCCGACAGCGGCGCGAGCAGGTTGGCCATCAGCGCGTACTGGCGCCGGCCGTCGCGGAAGCCGAGCAGCTGGTGGTAGAGGTATTCGACCGGCTTGCCGGCCAGGCGCGGGTAGTAGCCGTCGCTCGCGGCACGGCCTTGCGCGCCGTGGCAGCCGGTGCAGGCCTGGACGCGCTGCGCGATCGTGTCCTCGACGCGCGGCGCGGCTTGCGCGGCGGTCGTGGCGAGCAGCCATGCGTAGCCGGCGGTGAGCAAGGTGATCGTGATCCGCATGGGTCGTGCCTCAGCAGCTTTGACGGAGCTTGTCAGTCGACATGCGCAGCCAGCCGCGCCGCCGCCGGCGCATCGTGGGTGCGCACGTCCGGCAGCCGCGCGACCAGCAGCAGCCCGAGCAGCGACACCCCGGCGCTGATCCACATGACTTGGCGGAACGGCAGGTCGCTCGCATGCACCGCGCCGTGCGTTTCGAGCGTCTGGTCGAGCAGCCCGGCAAGCCCTCCGCCGCCGAGCGTGCCGGCCGGCAACTGACCGCGCAGCAAGAGCAGCGTGACCGAGCTCAACACCGCGATGCCGACCGCGCCGCCGAGCAGCCGGAAGAACGCGGTCAGCGCGGTCGCGGTGCCGATCAGCGGCTTCGGCACCGATTGCTGGACCGTGATCAGCGCCGTCGGTATCTGCAGTCCCATGCCGAAGCCGATGACGACGAGTGCCGCGACCGCCGGCACGCCGGTCGGCGCGAACCCGCCGGCCAGTGCCAGCCCGATCGGTACCAGCAGCACGCCGAGGCGCTGCGCCGGCAGCACCCGGCCGGTCCTGAACAGCCAGCGCCCGCTCGCGAACGCCGCGATCGGCACCGCCAGCGTCATCGGCAGCAGGTGCAGCGCCGCGTCGCCCGGCGCGTAGCCGGCGCCGAGCTGCAGGCGCAGCGGCACCAGCACCGACAGCGCGATGAAATTGAAGAAGCAGATGAACAGCAGTGCGCAGCAGGCGACGACGGTCGGGTTCTTCAGCAGCGCGACCGGCACGATCGCATGCGGATGGCGCTGTTGCTGCCAAGCGAAACCCGCGAGCAGCAGCGCCGCGGCCGTCCAGCCGGCGAGGTTGCCCGCATGGCTCCACGTCACGCCCTGGCCGACGCGCGTGATCGGTATCAGCAACGCCACGAGGCCGGCGAGCAGCAGCAGCGCGCCCAGCAGGTCGATGCGTCCCTGGCCGCGACGCACCGGCAGTGCGCCCAGCGAGCGGCGCACCAGCACCAGCGCGGCGAGGCCGACCGGCAGGTTGATCCAGAAGATCCACGGCCACGACAGGTATTCGGTCAGCACGCCGCCGATCACCGGGCCGAGCATGCTCGCGACCGCCCACACCGTGCTGATGTAGCCCTGGTAGCGGCCGCGCTGGCGCAGCGGCACGACGTCGGCGATGACCGACTGCGCGCTCGCGATCAGCCCGCCGCCGCCGGCTCCCTGCAGCACGCGCGCCAGCACCAGCTCGGGCAGGCTCTGCGCCACCGCGCAGCCGACCGACGCGACCAGGAACAGCACGATCGCCACCGTCATCACGCGGCGCCGGCCGTACAGATCGCTGTAGCGGCCATAGAGCGGCGTTACCGCGGTCGATGCGATCAGGTAGCCGGAGATCACCCAGGCCATCCATGCGAAGCCGCCGAGCTGGTGGGCGATCGTCGGCACCGCGACGCTGACGATGGTCTGGTCGAGCGCGGCCAGCAGGATCGTCATCATCACCGCCGCGGTCGCGGCGCGCAGCTGGGCCGGCGTCAAGGGGCCGGCCGTGTCGGGACGCGTGGCGAGGTTCAAGGGCGGTGCGGGAAATCGTCAGGCGCGGAGGATGCCGCAAAGGCAGAGTCCCGCGGTCCGTCGGGGTCGGCGGCGTTCAGCCTTTCAGGCCGAGGCGCCGCTCGCGACGAGCGCGGCCATCGCCGCGGCCTGTGCATGGGCGTCGCGCGTTGCGTCGTCCTCGAGCCCGCGCACGACGCCGGCGCGGTCGGCGGCCGGCCGGTTCTGGCTCACCTTCCATTTGCCGACCAGCGACGTCAGCACGATCTCGATGCCGACGATCGCGCGCAGCATCGTCGCGATGTAGTCGTCCGGCGCGTCGCTCACCGCCCACGGCGCCGCGCGCGGCCCTTCGTGGCGCTCGGTCAAGCGCGTCACGAAGGCGCGCAGCCAGTCGGCGTCGTCGACCGCGCGCAAGCTGCCGCGTCCGTGCACCGTCACGTAGTTCCAGGTCGGCACGACCTTGCCGCCGTCGGCCTTGCTCGGGTAGAACGACGGCGAGATGTAGGCCTGCGGCCCCTGGAACACCGCGAGCGCCTCGACATCGCCGCGCGCCTCGCGCCATACCGGATTCGCACGCGCGACGTGGCCGCGCAGGATGCCCGGGCCGCCGGCCGGATCGGCGTCGAGGATCAGCGGGATCGGGTTGGCATCGAGCCCGCGCTCGCCGAGCGTGATGAGGAGCGCGAGCGGCTGCGCCCGCACGAGTTCGTGCAGCACCTCCGGCCTAGTCTCTTCGAAATGCTTGGGCAGGTACATCGCAGGGCTCCGTCGCGCGTGGTGCGCGATCGTAGCCGCTGCCGATGGCCGGCTCGCCTTCAGCCTGGTGAGCACCGTCCGGCACAATGTCGAGGCCAGCCGCGCGCGTCGGCCATCCGGCTGCCGTGGACGACGCGCTGCCGACGACCGTCACCGCGATGACCAAGCCCGCTGCCACGCCATCCCTGGCCGACCGCGATGCCGCCGAAGGCGGCGTCGCCGCGGTCGATCGCGCGATGACGATCCTTGCGGCCTTCAGCGGCACGGCGCCGGTGCGCACGCTGGCGGAGATCGCCGCCTACACGCAGCTCTACAAGAGCACGCTGCTGCGCCTGCTGGCGTCGCTGGAGCATGCGCGGCTCGTGGTGCGCCAGGCCGACGGCCGCTGGGCGCTCGGCGCCGAGGTGGCGCGCCTGCACCAGGTCTATGCGAAGTCGGTGTCGCTCGCCGACGTCGTGATGCCGGCGCTGCGCGAGCTGTCCGAGACGACGCAGGAGAGCGCGGCTTTCCACGTGCGCCAGGGCGAGCATCGGTTGGCGCTGCATCGCGTCGACTCGCCGCGCCCGGTGCGCGACAGCCACCAGCCCGGCGAGCTGCTGCCGCTCGACCGCGGCGCCGGCGGCCGGGTGCTGATGGCGTATGCCGGAGCGCGCGGCGCGCGCTACGCGAAGATCCGGCGCGAGCAGGTCGTCACGTCGGTGGGCGACCGCGTCCCCGAGTTGGCGGGCGTGTCGGCGCCGGTGTTCGGCGTCGACGGCGCGCTCGTCGGCGCACTCACGCTGACGATGCCGGCCGAGCGGTTGCAGCCGGACTACGGCGCGCTGGTACTGGCCGCGGCGAAGAAGCTCACGACCGGTCTGGGCGGGCGCTTTCCGCCTCCCGCGAGCGGCTGAACGCGCCGGTCAGTGCAGCAGCACCGCGCCGCTGCCGGCGGTACGACGGTGCCGGGCCATCCAGCCGGTGAACCACTTCTGGAACTCGTCGGCCGGCATCGGCTTGCCCATGTGATAGCCCTGCGCCTCGTCGCAGTTGAGCTCGCGCAGCAGCTCCCAGGCCTTCGCGTTCTCGACGCCTTCCGCGACGACCGACAGGCCGAGGTTGTGCGCGAGGTCGATCGTCGAGCGCACGATCTTCGCGTCGTCGAGGTCCTTCTCCATGCTCAGCACGAAGGACTTGTCGATCTTCAGCTCGTCGACCGGCAGGCGCTTGAGGTACGCGAGCGACGAATAGCCGGTGCCGAAGTCGTCGATCGACAGCTTGAAGCCGAGCGCGCTCAGGCGGTTCAGGGTCGCGAGCGCGCGCTGCGGGTCGTCCATGATCGCGCTCTCGGTGATCTCGAGGCAGAACGCCTCGGCCGGCACGCGGTGCTTGACGAGCAGCGCATCGAACTTCTGCGGCAGCTCCTGGTCGAGCAGGTCGCGCGTCGACAGGTTCACCGACAGCGAGATGCGCATGCCGTCGGCCTGCAGCGCGAGCCAGTGGCGCGCCGCTTCCTCGAACACCCACATCGTCAAGGTACGGATGAAGCCGGTCTGCTCGGCGAACGGGATGAAATCCATCGGCGGTACCAGGCCGCGCTGCGGATGACGCCAGCGCACCAGCGCCTCGGCGCCGGAGACGGTCGCGCTGTCGAGCGCGAGCTTGGGTTGCAGGTAGAGGCGCAACTCGCCCTGCTCGACCGCGCGGCGCAACTCGGTCAGCAGCGACAGCGTCTGCGCGCTCCCCGCATCGATCGCCGCCGAGTACATCAGCGGGCCCTCGGTGCGGCGCTTCGCGGCGTACATCGCGACCTCGGCGTGGTTGAGCAGCAGCTCGGCGTCGCAAGCATGCTGCGGCCAGCAGGCCATGCCGATGCCGGCGCCCATGTCGACGGTGTGTTCCTCGAGCACCAGCGGCGCGTCGAAGGCGCGACCGATGCGCTGCGCGACCGACGCGGCCAGCGCCGCATCGCCGTGCCGCAGCAGCACCGCGAACTCGTCGCCGCCGAGGCGTGCGACGACGTCGCCGCCGCGCACGATCTGCTGGGTCAGCCGCTCGGCGACCTGGCGCAGCAGCATGTCGCCGAAGCGGTAGCCGAGCACGTCGTTGACGTGCTTGAAGCGGTCGAGGTCCAGCATGACGATCGCGACCGTGCCCTGCTCGGCGCGCGCCTGCTCGATCGCTTCGGCGACCGCATCGCGGAACTGCACGCGGTTCGGCAGATCGGTCAGGCCGTCCCAGTAGGCGAGCTTCAGGATCTGGTCCTGCTTCTCGCCGACCGCGATGCGCATGCGTTCGAACGACTGCGCGAGCTGGCCGATCTCGTCGCGACGAAGGGTCCCCTGCATCGGCGTCATGTGGTCGCCGGCGCCGAGCCGCTCGGCCGCGACCGACAGCTCGCGCAACGGCGAGGCGACGCGGCGCGCCGTGAACAGGCTGCCGAGCACCGCGACCAGGAAGCCGATCAACGTGATGCCGATCAGTGCGAGCTGCAGATCGCGCGGCGGCCGCACCGCTTCGTCGATCGAGCGCGACACCAAAGCCAGCACCGCCGGGCGGCCGCTCGCATCGTCGGCTTGCGGCGTGAGCCAAAGGGCCTTCACGCCGAACTCCTCGTGGCCGAGGCGCAGCGCCTGCATCGGCGCGAGCGTCGACGCGATGTTCCACGGGTGCGCGCCGACCGCGTCGGCCAGCTCGTCCGGCAAGGTGGTCAGCGCGCGCCGCCACGGCGACGCGCTGCCGTCGCGCATCAGCAAGGTCAGGTTGAGCGCCGACAGGCTCTTCATCTCGGCGCCGAGATGGGTGTCGAGCGGAAAGCCCATCACGACCCAGCCGACGACGACCGGCGCCTTCATCGGCACCAGCACGACCTGGTGCGGTCGGCCGGAAAGCAGCGCGATCTCGCTCGCCGCACCCGTCGAAGCGGCTTGGGCAGCGAGGCGCGCGACCACCGGTGCGATCTGGCGCAGGTCGCCGCCGCTGGCGGCACGCAGCGCGAAATCGGTACCGAGCAGCGCCGCCTCGGTCGCGCCGATGCGCTTGCCGTGGTTGTCGAGCACCGACGCGATCGTGTCGCCGTCGTTCGACAGCACCGCCGAGCGGAAGCCGTAGTCGGCGGCGAGCAGGCGCGCGCCTTCGGTGAGCTTGTTCGCGTCCTGGTCGAGCAGGCTCTGCAGCACGCGCTGGCCGACCGCGAGCTCGTCGGGCAGCACGCTGTACGCATGCTCGGCGAGGCTGGCGCGGATCGCCATGAAGCTGGCGACCTGCACCGCGAGCAGCAGCCCGACGAAGAACACGACGACGCGCGCGCCGATGGAGCGGCGCGTCCAGGCGGCCGCGCGTTCGACGAGCGGCCGCATCACGGCTGGGCGCTCACGGCGATCTGCGCCGAGCGCTCGATGTCGGCGCTGCCGACCGTCAGCGCGACCGGCGGCGGCTCGACACCGGGCGCGAGGCCCGGATGCCAGAGGTGGAGCTGGTAGCTGCCGGCCGGCACGTTGTCGATGCGTGCCTTGCCGGTGTCGGCGCTGCGCGCGTACCACGGCGTGTCGGACACGACGACCCAGGCCGCCATCGTGTCGTGGATGTTGCAGCCGAGCACCGCGACGCCGGGCTTGTCGAACAGCACCGGCTCGGCCGGCACGCCGGCATAGAGCTTCAGTTCGAAGGTCTTGATCGCCGAGAAGGAATAGACGTGGTGGCGCACGGCGTCGAAGTTCGGAAACGAGATCTTCGAGCCGACGGTGACGACGGTGACGCGCGGATGGAACCGGCGTTTGGCCTGTGCGATCTCGACGTCCGCTACCGGCGTCACGGCTGCCTTCGCACCCACCGGCTCGAGCAGCGCGACGGCATCGGGCAGCGGCTTGCCGCTCGCATCGACGAGGCTCAGGTCGATCGCGGCGGCTTCGGCGGCGCCTGCGGCGGCGAGGGCCGCGGCCAGCAGGGCCAGTCGCATCGGGAAGGAGGCAGAACGAGACATCGGGCGCGTACGGCAGGTCGGACGGAGAAGGGCGGAACCGATCACGCACGGCGCACGCTGCGCACGCCTCGTTCCGGCTCCATCGGCTATCGGTGCCGCCCGGTGCGAACTTGAGCACGCCGCGCCGGTCGACGAAGCCTGGCGGTGGAATTCACGCTTTCGCTGCGCGCCGCGCGGAGCAACGGCAGAGCTGCTCCGCGCGATCCGCGAAAACTGATCCGAAACGGTCGAAACCGCCGCTTCGGAAGCTGTCAGCATATGGTTCGGTTCGGCAGACTGAGCAGCTTCCGAGCGAGTCGCCTGCGCTGCGCAATGTCATATGAGGCGCTTCGCTCCGGCGACTCAGGCGCCGATCACCCCGCCGCCGAGGCAGACGTCGCCGTCGTACAGCACCGCCGACTGCCCGGGCGTGACGGCCCATTGCGGCGTCTCGAAGTCGAGCGCAAAGCCGGCCGGCGCCGGCTCGTAGGTACAAGGCGCATCGGCCTGGCGGTAGCGCGTCTTCGCGGCGAGCGCAGGCGACGCCGCGGGCGGTCCGCCGGCGATCCAGCTCGTGTCGCCGGCCGCGAGACGCGACGACAGCAGCCACGGATGGCCGTGCCCCTGCACGACGTAGAGCGTGTTCGACGGCAGGTCCTTCTTCGCGACGAACCACGGCGCATGGTCGGCGCCGCCGCGCGCTGCGCCGCGCTCCTTCACGCCGCCGAGGCCGATGCCCTTGCGCTGGCCGAGCGTGTAGAACGACAGCCCGACATGCTCGCCGAGCATGCGCCCGCGGTCGTCCTTGATCGGCCCCGGCGTGTGCGCAAGGTAGCGATGGAGGAACGCGCGGAACGGCCGCTCGCCGATGAAGCAGATGCCGGTCGAGTCCTTCTTGGCGGCATTCGGCAGGCCGATCTCGGCCGCGAGTCGGCGCACCTCGGTCTTCGCGATATCGCCGAGCGGGAACATCGCCTTGGCAAGCTGCGCCTGCGTCAGCCGGTGCAGGAAGTAGCTCTGGTCCTTCAGCGGATCGAGGCCCTTCAGCAGCTCGACGCTGCCGTCGGCGCGCTCGCGCACGCGGGCATAGTGGCCGGTCGCGATCTTCTCGGCGCCGAGCCGCAGCGCATGGTCGAGAAAGGCCTTGAACTTGATCTCGGCGTTGCACAGCACGTCGGGATTGGGCGTGCGCCCGGCCTCGTATTCGCGCAGGAACTCGGCGAACACCCGGTCCTTGTAGTCGGCCGCGAAGTTGACGTGCTCGAGCTCGATGCCGATCACGTCGGCGACCGCGGCGGCATCGAGGAAGTCCTGGCGCGACGAGCAGTACTCGTCATCGTCGTCGTCCTCCCAGTTCTTCATGAAGATGCCGACGACCTCGTGCCCGGCGCGCTTAAGCAGCCAGGCGCTCAAGGCCGAGTCGACGCCGCCGGAGAGGCCGACGACGATGCGTAGCGGCTTCGTCTTCATCGGGGACGGATTGTCCCCGACGGGAAGTGGTCAGTGGTTCATGGCGACGAGTCCCCGTGATGACGTGACGGGAGTCCAGGCACAGGTGTCATCCAGGCGACGCACAAGGTCTCGCGCACGGCGCTAAGATTCCGCCGCCGGTCGCAAGGCCGGCACACGTCTTCAGGGCGGGGTGAAATTCCCCACCGGCGGTATGACACGAGGCCTCCCGGGCCGAAGGTCGAGCCCGCGAGCGCCTCGGCCGGTACGCCGGTCGAGGGTCAGCAGACCTGGTGCGATGCCAGGGCCGACGGTTCCCCGTGGCGGTGCGGTATCCGTGCAAGCGGATGCCGCGTCGCTGCGGCACAGTCCGGATGAAAGAAGACAACGCGTGCCCGCGGGGCGGCTGTCCGGCTGCGCGGGTGCGTGGCACTGCGTTCCGTACACGGGCCGCCGTGCGCGAGCGCCCTGGAACGTTTTTCGCCGACTCTGTTGAACAGCGAGGACGTTTCATCATGACCACGACTTCCACTTCCGCCCGCGTACCGATGACGCCGCGCCTGCGTCGCGCCGTCGACGCGATCCGCCACGGCCGCGCCGTGATCCTCGTCGACGACGACGATCGCGAGAACGAAGGCGACCTGATCGTCGCCGCCGAGCGCATCACGGTGCCGATGATGGCGACCTTGATCCGCGAATGCTCCGGCATCGTCTGCCTGTGCCTGACCGACGAGCGATTGCGGCAGCTCGAGCTGCCGCCGATGGTGACGCGCAACGAGAGCCGTTACGGCACCGCGTTCACCGTCTCGATCGAGGCGCGCGCCGGCGTCTCGACCGGCGTCAGCGCCGCCGACCGCGTGACGACGATCCGCGCCGCGATCGCGTCCGACGCCGTGCCGGACGATCTCGTCAGCCCCGGACATGTGTTCCCGCTGCGCGCAGCGGCGGGCGGCGTGCTCGAGCGCCGCGGCCACACCGAAGGCGCGATCGAGCTGGCGCGCCTTGCGGGCCTGCAGCCGGCCGCGGTGCTGTGCGAGCTGATGAACGACGACGGCACCATGAAGCGCGGCGACGAGCTCATTGCGTACGCGCGCGCCGAGGGCTTTCCGATGTTGACGATCGAGGAGCTCGTGGCGTATCGGCAGGAGTGCGAGCTGGTCACCGTATGACGCGCCCGCCGGCGGCCTGAGCGGGGCCGCTCGGTCTTCGTGGCCGTTCAGCCCAAGGTCAGCGGCGCACGGACGCTGGGATCGGTCGTGATCGCGTCGAGCGGATAGCGGCGTCCGGCCGCGTGGTCCTCGATGCAGCGCAGGACCAGCGGGCTGCGATGCCGGTCGCGGCTCGCGCGCACGTCGGCGAGCGTCATCCACAGCGTCCGCACGATGCCGTCGTCGAGGCGGCGCGCCGGGTCGGCGTCGCCGACCGTGCCGCCGAACGCGAGGCGCAGGTAGGTCACGTCCTCGTCGCGCGCCGGCCGCCGGAAGCGCGACAGGTAGACGCCGACCAGGTGATCGGGCGTGAAGACGCGGGCCGTCTCCTCCAGCGCTTCGCGCACGACACCTTGCTGCGGCGATTCGCGCGGCTCGAGGTGACCGGCCGGGTTGTTCAGGCGCAGACCCTCGGGCGTCTCTTCCTCGACGAGCAGGTACTGCGCCACGCCGTCGACCGCGCGCGCGATGACGGCGGCGACGGTGACGCTCGGTTTCCAGCGGTCGGCCATGCGCCGATGTTAGGGCCTGGGACCCTCGACCGATGGCATTCGGCATCCGGCATGCATCGCAGCCGGCGCGGCCGGATTCGGGCAGACTTGCCCCCGGTCAACGGGCGCGCGCCGCAAGCTCGGGCAAAATCGCGCCCGGATCCCAGACCTAGCGCCCCGAGGAGGCCTCATGCTCATAGGAGTCCCGCTGGAGACAGCGGCTGGCGAGTCGCGCGTTGCCGTGACGCCGGAGACCGCGAAGAAGCTCAAGGCCCAGGGGCACACGATCCGCATCCAGAGCGGCGCCGGCGTCCCCGCGAGCGTGCCCGATGCGGCCTACGAGGCGGTCGGTGCCGAGATCACCGATGCGGCCGGCGCGCTCGGCTGCGACCTCGTGCTGAAGGTGCGCGCGCCGCTGCACAGCGAGCTGCTGTCGATGAAGTCGGGCGCCGCGCTCGTCGGCATGCTCAACCCGTTCGACAAGGACGGCCTGACGCGCCTCGCGGCCGCCGGCCTGACGAGCTTCGCGCTCGAGGCCGCGCCGCGCACGACGCGCGCGCAGAGCATGGACGTGCTGTCCAGCCAGGCCAACATCGCCGGCTACAAGGCGGTGATGATCGCGGCCGATAAGTACCAGCGCTTCTTCCCGATGCTGATGACGGCGGCCGGCACCGTGAAGGCGGCGCGCGTCGTGATCCTGGGCGTCGGCGTCGCCGGCCTGCAGGCGATCGCGACCGCCAAGCGCCTCGGTGCCGTCATCGAGGCGAGCGACGTGCGGCCGAGCGTGAAGGAGCAGGTCGAGTCGCTCGGCGGCAAGTTCATCGACGTCTCCTACGACACGCCCGAGGAGAAGGAGGCGGCCGAAGGCGTCGGCGGCTATGCCAAGCCGATGCCGCAGAGCTGGCTCGACCGGCAGAAGATCGAGGTCGCCAAGCGTGTCGCGATGGCCGACATCGTCATCTCGACCGCGCTGATCCCCGGCCGTCCGGCGCCGGTGCTGATCACCGAGGAGATGGTCAAGGCGATGAAGCCCGGCTCGGTGATCGTCGACCTCGCGGCGCCGAACGGCGGCAACTGCCCGTTGACCGAAGCCGGCAAGACGGTGGTCAAGTACGGCGTCACGCTGGTCGGCGAGACCAACCTGCCGGCGCTGGTCGCGGCCGACGCGAGCGCGCTCTACGCGCGCAACGTGCTCGACTTCCTGAAGCTCGTGCTGACCAAGGAAGGCGGCTTCCACGTGCCGATGGACGACGACATCGTCGCCGCCTGCCTGATGACCCAAGGCGGCGAAGTCCGCCGTTCGTAACCTCGCGGCGAGGTCAAGCGCGCCAGATCCTCGGAGAACAAGACCATGGAACACGAAATCGTCTCCCACACCGTCACCAACCTGATCATCTTCGTGCTCGCGATCTACGTCGGCTACCACGTCGTCTGGACCGTCACGCCGGCGCTGCACACGCCGCTGATGGCGGTGACCAACGCGATCTCGGCGATCGTCATCGTCGGCGCGATGCTCGCCGCGGCACTCACCGACGGGCCGGTCGGCAAGTCCATGGGCGTGCTCGCCGTGGCGCTCGCCGCGGTCAACGTGTTCGGCGGGTTTCTCGTGACGCGACGGATGCTCGAGATGTTCAAGAAGAAGGACAAGAAGCCGGCCGCGAGCAAGGGCGAGGGGAACTGATCCATGAGCCTGAACCTCGTCACGCTGCTGTACCTGATCGCGAGCGTCTGCTTCATCCAGGCGCTCAAGGGCCTGAGCCATCCGACGACGTCGATCCGCGGCAACATCTTCGGCATGGTCGGCATGGCCATCGCTGCGCTGACCACCGCGGCGCTGATCGTCAAGCTCGCCGGCTCGGCGAGCGGCCTCGTGTGGGTGCTGATCGGCCTGGTGGTCGGCGGCGGCTACGGCGCCTACCGCGCCAAGACCGTCGAGATGACGCAGATGCCCGAGCTGGTGGCCTTCTTCCACAGCATGATCGGCCTCGCGGCCGTCTTCATCGCGGTGGCGGCGGTCGCCGAGCCGCACGCCTTCGCGATCGCCGCCAAGGGCGATCCGATCCCGGGCGGCAACCGGCTCGAGCTGGCGCTCGGCGCGGCGATCGGTGCGATCACCTTCAGCGGCTCGGTGATCGCGTTCGGCAA
>JAFEEF010000038.1:29715-29839 GCA_018241265.1 Pseudomonadota bacterium
GGTGCAGTTCAAGGGCCAGCACATCCTGAACCTGATCCTCGGCCTCCTGCTGATCTTCTTCATCTACGGCTTCATCGACAGCCAGAGCTGGTTCGACTTCCTCGCGCTGCTGCTGCTGGCGTTC
>JAFEEF010000039.1 GCA_018241265.1 Pseudomonadota bacterium
CGTCGACGCGTCGAGCTTCGAGCCGCCGGAGACCACGAAGCCGGAGTTGGTGACGGTGGCGCTGCCGCCGTAGCCGCCCAGCGTCATCGTCGAGCCGTCCTTCAGCGTGACGCCCAGGCGATTGGCCTTCTGCAGCGGTCCGACCGTCGCGCTGCTGCCGTCGAGGACGAAGTTCGTGTAGCCGGTGTCGGTCGTCACGCCGCCCACCGTCTGCAGCGACGACAGGTCGACGTTGCTGGCGCCGCTGAGGTTGAACGTCAATGCCGCGGCATTGGCCGGCGCCGTCAGTGCCGTCACGCCCGACAGGTCGATGCTGCCGCCGTTGCTCGCGACGATGCTGTTGCCGTTGGGTCCGCTCGAGCCGGCGTTGAAGGTCTTCACGCTCGACAGGTCGATCAGCGATCCGGCGCCGCTGGCATTCAGGATCGTGGCGGCGTTCAGGCCACTGGCGTCGAACGACGGCGCGGCGATCCGCACCACGCCGCCGCCGAGCGCCGCCAGCGTGCTGGTGTTGCCGACGAAGCTCGTTCCTGCGCCGGTCGCGATGAACGAAGCGCCGGTGGCGCTGATCGACCCGCCGATGGTGGCGGCATCGAGTACCGTCAGCACGCTGCGATTCATCGGATCGCTGGAGGACAGCGCGAAGAACGACTTGCCGAGCGACAGCGCATCGATCGCCTGCGCACCGGCCACGCTGTAGTTGACGGTGAAGTTCGAACCGATGTCGACGATGTAGGTCTGGTCGCCGTTGTTCAGGGGGACCGCGCCGATGTCCCAACTGGCGGGACTTCCGTAGCTGCCGCCGCTCGCGCCGATCCAGGTGGCCGTCACCTCCTCGCCATAGGCCTGTGCGATCGCGAGCGGCAGCGCCGCGAGGGCCAGCGCCGTCGGCACCAGCCGACATCCGGCGGAAGCCAGGCTCCATCGCCGCTTCGGGATCGCTCGCGCGCGGCCGCCGCGAGCGTGATGGACGAGTCCGCAGTCCGGATCGGGGGATCGCTGCATGGTGGGCTCCTGGTGCGTTGCCGTCGGTACGTACGGAACGCAGCTTCCATGGCTGGATTCAGCGATCGTTAAATTCTCGGAACGGCCTCCGGCGCGGCGTCGGCAACGCGCATCAATCGCGCGCCGAGCCGACGAGCGCCAGCGCCTGCGGCAGCGACAGCCCCCAGCCTTGCGCCCAGCAGCGTCGCCACTCGCTCCGGCTGGTGCGCTCGACCACCTTGCGGCGAATCTCGCGGAGGCTGGCCTGGTCGGCCGGCTGCATCGCGCCGAAGTGCTCCAGCCAGTAGCGCTTGCTGAAGGCCATCAGCATCGCCGCCTGCCGGAAGCGGCGCAGCCGCACGAGCGGCATGCACTGGTTCCAGATGCCGTAGGCGAGGTGGTAGACCATGCCGTGCGAGCGCGCCACGACGGTCTGGCGCTCGAAGATGTCGAGCGCCTGCCGGTAGCGCCGCAGTCCTTCCGATGACAGGCCGAGGCGGTTCAGCATCAGCATCTGCAGATCGACGTGGCCCAGCCCTTCGGCCTGCAGCAGGCCGCGTTCGGCGACCATCTGCGCATCGGCATAGCGGCGCTGCTCGATCAGGCAGGCCGCCATGCCCGACAGCGCCGACACCACGCCGACCGAATCGGCCGTACGCAGGCTGATCTGTTCGGCCTCGGCGAAGTACGCCGTCGCGCCCGGTGCGTCCTGCCGGTGGCTCAGGGTGAGCGCGCCGAGCTGCAGCAGCGCCCGCACGACGAGCTCATCGGCCGATGCGGCGCGCGCGATCGCGAGCGCCTCGTTCGCATCGGCGAGCAGCGGCGCACCGTCGCGATCGACCCGCCAGACCACGTTGACGCGCGCCAGCAGCGCGTCGACCCGATCGAGCGGATCGACGGCGGAGCGCAGCGCCTGATCGGCGAGACCGCGTGCTTCGCTCACGGCGCCGGTCAGCACCAGCAGACGCGCCGCCAGACCGGTGACGCGCGACGCATCGGTGCGCTGCTCGCGCGCCATCGCCGCGACCTTGAGCAACAGTCCCGACGCTTCCTCGGACAGTCCGCGCGCGTTCCAGCAGTCGCCCATCGCGAGCGCGAGCGGAGCGGCCGCGGACCAGTCGCCGTCGTCGACGGCCGTCTCCAGCGCGCGCGTGCAGTTGGCCATGTCGGATTCGGCAAGCAGCCGGCGTTCGTCGGCGCATCCGACGGCGCGGGCGACGAAGCAGCGCCGATGCGCGGCTCGCCAGGCGGCGATCTCGGCCATCGTCGTACGCGTCGCGACGACGTCGGCCACATGGCGCGGCAGCCGGAAGCGGAGCACGCCGTCTGCGCCCTCCACCGTGACCAGCACCGAGACCTCGGCCAGGTCGGCGAGATGGCGACGGCAATCGGCAGCGGCGGCGCCGGTGATCTCGCCGGCATCGCGCTCGGTCCAGTCGCCGCGCAGAACCGACAGCGCGGCGAGGAATGCATGCTGCTCGGGCTGCAACAGCGCCAGGCTCCACTCGATCACGCGCATCAGCGATGCATGCCTGCCGGCCGAGCGAGCGCGCTTCAACTCGGTCCAGTCCCCGGTCAGCGCGGCGCTGATCTGGCGTGCCGGCACGCTGCGCAGGCGCGCCGCGGCCAACTCGATGATGAGCGGCAGGCCCTCGGCAGCGCGGCACAGCGCCACGACGTGAGCGACGTTGCGGGCATGGATGTTGAAGTCCGCGCGCACCTGGCGTGCGCGGTCGAGGAACAGCGCGATCGCGGGCTGGTCGATGGCGGCTTGCACGCCGACATCGACGTTCGGCAACGGCAACGGCGCGAGGCGGACCTCGTGCTCGCCCGGCAAGCGCACCGCTACCTGCGAACTGACGAGCAGGTGCATGCCGGGCACGCCGTCGAGCAGCGCCGCGAGCGTCTTGCGGGCGATGTCGCCGACGAGCTGCTCGAAGCCGTCGAGCACGAGCAGGACACGCTGGCCGTCCATGCTCGCAGCGAGCTGGCGCATCACCGACGTCGCGCCCGCCCGCAGGCCGAGCGCTTCGCGGATCTGGTCGGCGATGAGCCCGGCATCGTCGCAGCTCTCCAGCCGCACGAGACAGGCCAGGTCGAAGCGGCGCTGCCGCCGCGCCGTCTCGACGCACAGGCGCGTCTTGCCGGCGCCGCCCATGCCGGTCACGGTGACGACACGATGCGCCTCGATCGCCGCGGTCAGCTCCTGGATCTCGCGCTCGCGACCGAACAGCGCGGTCAGGTAGCTCGGCAGCCGGTAACGCACCCGGTCGCCGTGGACGGCCGTCTGCGGCCGAATGCGCGCCGCTTGCCCGGCCGCGTCGGCCGCCGGCCCGAGACGGTCGTCGCCGAGTCGCTCGTACAGAGCGGACAGCCGCAGGCGCTCGTCGTGCAGCCAGTCGGCGCGATAGCCCGGCAGCAGGTCGCCGCGGTAGACGTCGTGTGCCGCGGCACGCCGTCCGTGGCGCACATGATCCTCGAACGCCATGACGTCGCAGACGACCGCCTCCAGGTTCAGCCGCACGTCGTAGCGATCGGCGACGATGACGCCCGCGGCCCCCGCGCGCGCATCGCCGAACACGGCCTTCAGATGGCTCAGTGCATTGCGCAGCCGGTTGCGGCCGGCATCGGCGTCGGCGTCGGGCCAGATCTGCGCCGCAAGCTCGTCACGCGGATGGCTGCGCGCCGGCTTGAGCAGCAGCGCCGCCAGCAACTCGACGACGGCACGCGTGGCAAAGCGGTGGACGATGCGATCGCCGTTGCGGACCAGCAAGCCGCCCAGGAGCTGAATTTCCCAAACGGCACCCGGGGCAACGGGCTCCGCGCGTCTCGCGTTCGACGCAGGACCCCTGCGCGATCGAGCAGACATCGTTCGATGGATGAAGCAAGGCTCGGACGATGCTAGTGCAAGGGCGTGCGACTTGCAGCCTCACCCCCTAGACCGAACTCCGGCCCCTCAGCGCGCGCAGCCGTCCTTCACGGCCGACACCGCGTTGGCCGTCACGGTGATGGTCCGGTCATAGCAGCCGGAGCCGGTCTTGCGCTCGGTGTAGTGCTGCGCGCTCGCCGAGTCGGCGACCGAGCTGCCGCCGGCAGCGAAGTAGGTCGTCGTGTTGTGCGGCGTCACCGTGTCCTCGAAGCTGTCGTCGACTTCGCGGCCCTGCGCATCGACATTGCGCGTCACGCGACGCAAGGTCTGCGAGATCGACGTGTCGAGGACCTCGTTGCCGTCAGGGAAGGTCGCGATCAGATCGAGCACCAGCGGATAGGCCGACGTGACGGTCTGCGTCGCGGTGCCGGTCGCATCGGTCGTCGTCGTCACGCTGCGTACGCGCGTGGCCTGGTTGATGAACTGGGCATAGCGCACGTCGTCGATGTCGAAGCTCTGCTGGTTCGAGAAGCTCATCTTCTGCGCCACGCTCGTCGTCACCGGGCCGTGCGAGGTCTGCACGGTGCCGGTGATCGTGTAGTCGCGGGCCGACGAGACGACGAGCAGGCCGTTGGCGTTGCTGCCGCTGATCGTGAGCTTGCTGGCATCGACGTTCACCACCGGTGCCGCCAGCGTGTTGGCGGTGACGCTGCCGGTCACGACCGCGGCGCCGGCATCGCGCCATGCCAGCAGGCTCGCGGTGACGGTGAAGTAGTCCTGCGCGCCGTAGACCTGCAGCGCGACGGTGTGCGGCTGGCCGTCGTCGAGCTGGCCGGCGAACGGCGTCAGGTCGACGCGCGACGGCGTGAAGTTGAGCGTCTGCACGCCCGGCGTCGGGAACCACAGGTACGGGCTGATGCCGCCGGTGTAGATCCACGGGAAGACCGGCGCGACGCCGGCCGGCATGCCGTCGATCATGACCTCGACCTCGCGGAACGCCGAACCGCCGCAGCTCTGCAGCACGCTCGCGTACTGGTCGGGCACGCAGGTGTACCAGAACTCGTCGTTGTTCTGGCTCTGCGCGATCACGTCGAGGTAGAGCCGTTCGACGTTGGTCGGCAACGTGACGCTGGCCGCGAGCGTCGGGTTGCTCGGCGACAGGCTGGTCAGCGATGCCGCCATCGGGATCACGAGCTGCGGCGACGGCGTCACCGGCGCGCCCTGCCCCGCCGGATAGAAGTACAGCGTCGCGGTGCCGAAGATGCGCCCGGTGTAGGTCGAGTCGACGGTGTTGCCGAGGATCGCCTGGCCGGCCTGCGGCGTCATCAACAGCGCGCTGACGTCGGTGACGTCGCGCTCGACGTGCCAGGCGCGCGACGTCGCCGAGCCCGGCTCCATCGTGGTGCCGAAGTAGACGTTGACGCCGGCGACGTTGATCACCGCGGTGCGATCGAACTGGCGCCCTGCGGTCACCGAATAGTCGGCCTCGAGCACGACCTTGGCCCACGGACCGGCGCAGCCGGCCGGCGGCGCATAGCTCAGCGGCACGGGGTCGTAGCCGGCGAACTCCTGGTTCGAGAACAGCGTGACCGTGCATGGCGTCGTCGAGGGGCGCGACACGAGCAGGTCGGCGGTGGCGACGGTCGTCGTGCCGATCGGCGGGATCGGCGGCTCGTTGAAGCCGGCTGCCTGAACCGCGGCCGCGGCCAGCAGGCCGACGGCGAACAACGATGCGCCACGCCATCCGGCGCGCAGGGTAAGAGCATGCATGTGCAAGGCTCCGCGGATGATGATGAGGGGAACTCATCATCGCATGCGGCCTGGACGGGCCGCCGCGCAACGATGCGGGTCAGCTGAAGAGGCGCCTGGCCGCGGGCGAACCGGCGGCCACGTCGCGGCCCGCGAGCGCGTCGTAGAGCTGGCCGAGGTCGTTGCCGATCGACGCGAAGCTTTGCGGCTGCAGCACCTGGCCGTTGTCGTCGACGATCGCCGCGTCCATGCCGAGCGCGAGCGCCTGCGCGCTCGCCTGCCAAGTAGCGAACGGCTCGGCGTCGGCCTCGGTCTGCGGCACGTCGAACGCGAGCGTCACTTCGCGCACCGGGGCGAGATCGGGCTCGTCGGCGAGCGCGGCCTGCGACGCGAAGTTCAAGGTCAGCACCGGCGGCGCGCCGGCTTCGGCCGACGGCAGCACGAGCCGCCCGGGCACCACGCCGGGCACGAAGCCGTGGCGTCCGGCGTGCTGCTGGATGTAGGCGACGCTCCACGCCGCGTTGCGCGCGCGCAGGCGCACCGCGAGCTGGGCGTCGTGCTGGCTGGCGAACGCATCGAGCTCGCGGGCGCGCGCCACCGCATCGAGCATGTCGGGGAAGTCGGCCATCGCGCCGACCGCATCGGCGAACGCCTGCACCTTCTGCACGAACTCCGAGTACTCGATCTCGTTGAGCGCGCCGGTGCGGTTGGCGAGCAGCACGCCGGCCTGCAGCTCGCTGTAGCGCTGGCCGGCTTCCAGCGGCTCCCATACACCGTTCTCGGCATTCAGGCCTTCGATCATGAAAGGCTTGCCGCCGGCCCGGCGCGTCGGCGGCAGATGCGGCGTCAGCGACTCGCCCGCGACCGGCGCTTCGACCGTCAGGGTCGCGATCGCGTCGATCAACGCATCGAGCCGCGCGGTGCTGCGCGGTGCGGCGCGGCGTTCGGTCGCGACGCCTTCGGGCAGCTCGGCCGGCGCGGATACCGCATCGACCATCACCGCATCCATCACCGGCTCCAGCGGCTCGGTGCGGTCGGGATCGACCGCCGCGCGGCGCGGCCCGGCATGGCGCGCCTGCCAGGCGCCATGCGCGACGACGCCGGCCAGCACGACACCGCCGAGGACTGCGAGTGAAACGGTGAGCGCGTCCATCTGCGTGTGCTTCCTTGTTCGTCGGCCGGGTTCGTCGGCCTAGGCGGCTTCGGCCATGCCCATCGCCGCCTGCATGTCGACCGCGACGATGCGCGACACGCCCTGCTCCTGCATCGTGACGCCGATGAGCTGCTCGGCCATCTCCATCGCGATCTTGTTGTGGCTGATGAAGAGGAACTGCGTGCCTTCGGACATTTCCTTCACGAGCTTCGAATAGCGCTCGGTGTTGGCGTCGTCGAGCGGCGCATCGACCTCGTCGAGCAGGCAGAAAGGCGCAGGGTTCAGCTGGAAGATCGCGAACACCAGCGCGATCGCGGTCAGCGCCTTCTCGCCGCCCGACAGCAGGTGGATCGTCGAGTTCTTCTTGCCGGGCGGCTGCGCCATCACCTGTACGCCGGCATCGAGGATCTCGTCGCCGGTCATCACGAGCTTGGCGTTGCCGCCGCCGAAGAGGCTCGGGAACATGCGGCCGAAGTGCTGGTTGACCTGCTCGAAGGTCGACGCGAGCAGGTCGCGGGTTTCGAGGTCGATCTTGTGGATCGCATCCTCGAGCGTCGTCATCGCCTCGATCAGGTCGGCGTTCTGCGCATCGAGGAAGGTCTTGCGCTCGCGCGACGCGGTGAGCTCGTCGAGCGCCGCGAGGTTGACCGCGCCGAGCGCCTCGATCTCGCGATGCAGCCGGTCGATCTCGGCCTGCAGCCCCGAGAGCTTGACGCCGCCCGACGCGATGCCTTGCGCCAGCGCTTCGAGATCGACCGACGCGGCGCTGAGCTGCTCCATGTACTGCGCGCCGCCGAGGTGCGCGGCCTGGGCGTCGAGCTGCAGCTTCGTGATGCGCTCGCGCATCGGCTCCAGGCTCTGCTCGTGCGCGAGCCGCTGCTCGTCGGCGCGGCGCAGGCGCAGGCTGAGGTCGTCGTACTCGCTGCGTTGCGCGGCGAGTGCCGCTTCGCGCTCGACGCGCAGCGCCAGCGCATCCTGCAGGCCGGCCTGCGCGGCGGCATCGGTCAGCTCGGCGAGCTCGACCTGCACCTGCGCTTCGGAGGCTTGGTTGGCCGCGATCTGCTGCGCCGCGGTCTCGAGGCCGCGCTCGAGTTCGCTCCGGCGCGCCGCGAGCGCGCGCGCGTTGAAGCCGGCCTCCTGCGAGCGGCGTTCGAGCGTGCGGAGCTGCTCGCGCGCATCGGCGAGGCGCCGCTCGGCCTGGATCACCGCTTCGTCGAGCTCGGCGTGGCGCTCCTGCGCGGTCGCGAGCTGCAGGTCGAGCTCTTCGAAGCGCGCCTCGCCGGCGCTGCTGCGCTCGGCGAGGTCGTCGAGCTGGCCGTCGATCTCGCCGAGCTCGCCGTCGAGCTGCTCGCGGCGCGCGCTGGTCTGCTCGGTCTGCTGCGTCAGGCGCAGCAGCTCGACCTGCAGCTGATGCGCACGCGTCTGCGCCTCGCCGGCGTCGCGCCGCGCGGTGACGAGGCGCTGCGTCGCATCGGTGCTGGCGGCTTCGGCGCGCACGAGTGCGCTTTGCGCCTGCTCGGCGATCAAGGCCTGCGCGCGCGACTGGCGCTCGAGGTTCTCGATCTCCTGGGCGCGCGCCAGCATGCCGGCCTGCTCGGAGTCGGGTGCATAGAACGCGACCGCGAACTGGCTGACGGCATGGCCTTCGCGCGTCATGATGACTTCGCCGTGCGTCAGGCGATCGCGCGCGGCGAGTGCCTCGTCGATGCCGGCCGCGGTGTAGACGCCTTCGAGCCAGTCGACGAGCAGCGCCTTCAGGCCGGCGTCGCCGAGGCGCAGCAGGTCGGCGAGGCGCGGCAGCGTCTGGTGCACGCCGCCCGGCGCGACCGTCTGGGTCGACGTGTAGAACGCGAGCTTGGCCGGCGGCGCATCGGCGGCAAAGGCGCGCACGGTGTCGAGCCGGCCGACTTCGAGCGCATTCAGCCGCTCGCGCAATGCCGCTTCGAGCGCGGCCTCCCAGCCGGGCTCGATGTGGATGCGGGTCCACAGACCCTGCAGGCCGTCGAGTCCGTGCTTCGCCAGCCAGGGCTTCAGCTTGCCTTCGGTCTGGACCTTCTCCTGCAGCGCGCGCAGCGCTTCGAGCCGCGCGCTCAGGTCGGCATGGCGGCCGCGCTCGCGGTTCGTCTCGTCCTGCATCGCGCGGCGCTCTTCCTCGAGCTGCGGCACCTGCTCGCCGAGCTCGGCGAGGCGCGCATCGGCGGTGGCCTGATGGTCCGCGGCGATCGCGGCCTGGTCCTTCAGATGCGCGAGGCGCGCCATGTCGGGCGCGGCCAGCTGGCCCTTCTCGCCCGCGAGGCGCTCGCGTCGCGTCGTGAGCTGGCGTCGCTGCTCCTCGACGCTGCGGCTCTCGGCCGCCAGCACCTGGATCTGCTGCTGGATCGCCGCGACGTCGCCGCGCTGCGCGCCGCTGGCGCCCTGGGCGTCGCGCACGGCCTCCTCGAGCGCCGGCACCTGCCCGGCCTCTTCCTCGGCCTGCGCGGCGAGCAGTTCGGCGGCTTCGGCGGCGCTCGTGATCTGTTCGGCGATCTGCTCGAGCTCGGTCGTCGTCGCGCCGCGGCGCTCGGTCCACAGCGCGGTCTGCGCGGCCAGTTCGGCGAGCCGTTGCTCGAGGCGCTTGCGGCCCTCGACGACGTAGCGGATGCGCTCTTCGAGCCGGCTCACTTCGAGCGCCGCTTCGGCGAGCGATCCCTGCGCGGCATGCAGCGCGTCGCCGGCCGCATAGTGGGCCTGGCGGGCCGTCTCGAGCTCGGCCTCGCCGCGGCGCAGCTCGGCGATGCGCGCCTCGAGCGCATTGGTCGCTTCGTGCAACGCCGTCTGCACCCGCTTTTCCTCGCCGGACGCATCGCGGTGCTTCAGGAACCAGAACTGGTGCAGCTTCAGCTCGCCCTCGGCCTGCAGATGCCGGTACTGGCTCGCGACCTCGGCCTGCTTCTCGAGCTTGTCGAGGTTGCTGTTGAGCTCGCGCAGGATGTCCTCGACGCGCGTCAGGTTCTCGCGCGTGTCCTTCAGCCGGCTCTCGGTCTCGCGGCGCCGCTCCTTGTACTTCGAGACGCCGGCCGCTTCTTCGAGGAACAGGCGCAGCTCTTCGGGCTTGCTCTCGATGATCCGGCTGATCGTGCCCTGGCCGATGATCGCGTAGGCGCGCGGGCCGAGGCCGGTGCCGAGGAACACGTCCTGCACGTCGCGCCGCCGCACCGGCTGGTTGTTGATGTAGTAGCTCGACGTGCCGTCGCGCGTCAGCACGCGCTTGACGGCGATCTCGGCATAGCGGTTCCATTGGCCGCCGGCGCGGCCGTCCTCGTTGCTGAACACGAGGTCGACGCTCGCGCGGCTCGCCGGCTTGCGCTGGCCCGAGCCGTTGAAGATCACGTCCTGCATCGACTCGCCGCGCAGCTCGCTCGCCTTGCTCTCGCCGAGCACCCAGCGCACCGCGTCCATGATGTTGGACTTGCCGCAGCCGTTGGGGCCGACGACCCCGACGAGCTGGCCCGGAAGCTGGAACGTCGTCGGCTCGGCGAAGGACTTGAAGCCGGAGAGCTTGATCGAATTCAGGCGCATGGAGGGCCCGGCGGCAACCGCCGGGACAAGACCCCGCACGGCACCGCCTGAATATCTCTAAGTGGTTGATTTCTCAAGAGAAAACGAGCCCCGCCGAGGGCGGCGAAGCGGCCGGATGATAGCATCGCGCATCCCCTTTCCCGGGCAGCCTTACGCGGCGTCACGTGCCCGGGGCACGCCCTCAGACCTCCATGCCCGCATCCAAGACCTCCCGCCTGCCGCGCGGCGCGAAAGAGCGCCCGCTGCCACCCAATCCGCCAACCGCGCCGTCGAAGGATCTGCACGTCTTCGCGAACCCCGCGCCCGAGCGCGACTACGCGATCCAGTTCCAGGTACCCGAGTTCACCTGCCTGTGTCCGCTGACCGGCCAGCCCGACTTCGCGCACTTCACGATCGACATGGTGGCCGACAAGCTCTGCGTCGAGCTGAAGAGCCTGAAGATGTACTTCTGGAGCTACCGCAACGAAGGCGCGTTCCACGAGCAGGTCACCAACACCATCCTCGACGACCTCGTGAAGGCGACGAAGCCGCGCTATGCGCGCGTCAGCGCGAAGTGGTTCGTGCGCGGCGGCATCTACACCAACGTCGTCGCCGAGTACCGCAAGAAGGGCTGGAAGCCCGAGGCGCCGGTCGAGATGCCGGCGCACGCGGCGGCGACCGGGCTGCTCGGATGACGCCGGCGGCGACCGTCGCGCGTCCGCCGTACCAGAAGTACGCGGTGGTCGTGCAGCCCAGCCTCATCGACGGCCAGGGCGCGTTCGCGGCGGAGGCTATCCCGGCGCGGCTGAAGATCGGCGAGATCCGCGGCGAATCGATCAGCGTCGCCGACGCACGCATCCGCGCGACGCGCCACGAGCGCGTCATGATCGTCGAGATCTCGGCGAAGAAGGCGATCGACTTCCACAAGTCGACCGACCCGATGCGCTACACCAACCACTCGTGCCGGCCGAACGCGCGCCTGACGATACGCGCCGGGCGGGTCGAGTTCTATGCGCTCAGGCCGATCATGGCGGGCGAGGAGATCACGGTGAATTACGGCGAGACGCACCACGACGGCAAGCTGGCTTGCCGCTGCGGGACGCCGGGGTGCATCGGGTGGCTGTAGGCGGACAAAACGGCGCAGAATGACGCCATGACCGAGAACGTCGAAAGCCTGATCCTCGAACACCTGCGCGCCTTGCGGGCCGGCCAGGATCGGATCGAGCGCAAGGTGCAGGAGCTGACCGCGCGCGCGACGTCGCTCGAGAACCAGGTCGTGCAGATGCACAAGAGCATCGCGTTCTTGCACGAGGACGTTGCCGGCGTGAATGTGCGCATCGACGGCATCAGCGAGCGCGTGGAACGCATCGAGAAGCGACTCGAGCTGAGCCCGGTCTGACGAATGCGTGGCCGCCGATAATCGGCGCATGAACCCGCTGCTGTCCCGCCTGCATGCCTATCCGTTCGAACGCCTGCGGGCGCTGACCGCCGACATCACGCCGAACCCGGATCTGCCGCCGATCAGCCTCGGCATCGGCGAACCGCGCCATCCGACGCCCGCGTTCATCAAGGACGCGCTGGCCGGCAACCTGCAGGGACTTGCCAGCTACCCCGCGACCGCCGGCGACCCTGCGCTGCGTCAGGCCGTGGCGGGCTGGCTGCAACGCCGCTACCACATCGCCGTGGACGCCAAGACGCAGGTGCTGCCGATCAACGGCTCCCGCGAGGCGCTGTTCGCGATCGCGCAGACCGTCGTCGATGCGACCAGGCCGCAGGCAACCGTCGTCTGCCCGAATCCGTTCTATCAGATCTACGAAGGCGCGGCTCTGCTCGCCGGCGCGACGCCTCACTACGTCGACAGCGACCCGGCACGCAACTACGCGTCCAACTGGGCAAGCGTGCCCGACGAGGTCTGGGCGCGCACGCAGCTCCTCTACGTCTGCTCGCCCGGCAACCCGACCGGCGCGGTGATGCCGCTGGCCGAGTGGAAACTGCTGTTCGACCTGAGCGACCGGCACGGCTTCGTGATCGCGTCCGACGAGTGCTACTCGGAGATCTACTTCCGCGACGACGAACCGCCGCTCGGTTCGCTCGAAGCCGCGGTCAAGCTCGGCCGCGCGGGCTTCCGCAACCTGATCGCATTCACCAGTCTGTCGAAGCGCTCGAGCGTGCCCGGCATGCGCTCGGGCTTCGTGGCCGGCGACGCGGCACTGCTGAAGGCCTTCCTGCTCTACCGCACCTACCACGGCAGCGCGATGAGCCCGGTGATCCAGCAAGCGTCGATCGCGGCGTGGAACGACGAGGCGCACGTGGTCGAGAACCGCAACCTCTACCGCCGCAAGTTCGCCGAGGTCACGCCGCTGCTGTCCGACGTGCTCGACGTGCGCCTTCCCGACGCCGCCTTCTACCTCTGGGCCGGCATTCCGCGCGATGTCGACGGCGGCGACGACGTCGCCTTCGCACGCGGCCTGCTCGCCCAATACAATGTCGCGGTCCTGCCGGGCAGCCTGCTGGCGCGCGATGCGCGAGGCGGCAACCCCGGCGCCGGGCGGGTGCGGCTGGCCCTCGTGGCCGACGTCGACGTATGCGTCGCCGCCGCCCGCCGCATCGTCTCCTATGTGTCTTCCAGGTAGCCAGCCATGAGCGATCAACTGCAATCGACGATCGAACTCGCGTGGGAAAACCGCGCCTCGATCAACGCCACCAACAGCCCCGAGATCCGCGACGCCGTCGAGCAGGTGATCGCCGACCTCAACGCCGGCCGCGTGCGCGTGGCCGAGCGCCAGGGTGTCGGACGATGGACCGTCAACCAGTGGGTCAAGAAGGCCGTGCTGCTGAGCTTCCGGCTCAATGACAACCGCCCGATGCGCGCCGGCGACCTCGGCTTCTACGACAAGGTGCAGACCAAGTTCGCGCACCTCGACGAAGCCGAGATGCGCGCCAGCGGGGTGCGCGTGGTGCCGCCGGCGGTGGCGCGGCGCGGCTCGTACGTCGCGAAGAACGTCGTGCTGATGCCGAGCTACGTCAACATCGGCGCCTACGTCGATGAAGGCACGATGGTCGACACCTGGGCGACCGTCGGCTCCTGCGCGCAGATCGGCAAGAACGTGCACCTGTCGGGCGGCGTCGGCATCGGCGGCGTGCTCGAGCCCTTGCAGGCCAGTCCGACGATCATCGAGGACAACTGCTTCGTCGGTGCGCGCTCGGAAGTCGTCGAAGGCGTGATCGTCGAGGAGAACTCGGTCATCTCGATGGGCGTCTTCATCAGCCAGAGCACGAAGATCTACAACCGCATGACGGGCGAGGTCAGCTACGGTCGCGTGCCGGCCGGGTCGGTCGTCGTGAGCGGCTCGCTGCCGGCCGCCGACGGCAGCCACAGCCTGTATTGCGCGGTGATCGTCAAGCAGGTCACGGCCGAAACGCGCGCGAAGACCAGCATCAACGACTTGCTGCGGAACTGAACAGCGCGTCACCGACTGCAGGCAACACCACGGAGGGCAACGGATGGCCAGCGGAAACATGGAGCGCGTGCTGCGGCTGATGGCCGAGAAGAGCGCGTCCGACGTCTACCTGTCGGCCAACTCGCCGTTGCTGATCAAGATCAACGGCCAGCTGCTGCCGTTGTCGGACCAGCCGCTGTCGCACAGCCAGCCGCGCCAGCTGCTCGCCGAGCTGCTGACGCCGACGCAGCTCGAGGAGCTCGACGACACCGGCGAGCTGAACATCGGCGTCGGCATCACCGGGGTCGGCAGCTTCCGGCTCTCGGCCTTCAAGCAGCGCGGTACGGTCGCCGCGGTGTTCCGCTGCATCCCGTTCCAGATCCCGACGCTCGAAAGCCTCAACGTGCCGGCGGTGCTCAACACGCTGGTGCTCGAGAAGCGCGGCCTGATCCTGATGGTCGGCGCGACCGGCGCCGGCAAGAGCACGACCTTGGCCGCGATGCTCGAGCAGCGCAACATGCAGCTCGCCGGCCACATCCTGACGATCGAGGATCCGATCGAGTTCCTGTTCTCGAACAAGAAGTCGGTCGTCAACCAGCGCGAGGTCGGGCGCGACACGCAATCGCTGCAGGTCGGCCTGAAGAACGCGCTGCGCCAGGCGCCCGACTGCATCCTGATCGGCGAGATCCGGGACCGCGAGACGATGACCGCGGCGATCTCGTATGCGCTGTCCGGCCACCTCGTGCTGTCGACCCTGCACGCTAACAACAGCTACCACGCGCTCGGCCGCATCCTGTCGTTCTATTCGCCCGAGGCGCGTCCGGCGCTGCTGGCCGACCTCGGTTCGGGGCTGCGCGCGATCGTGTCGCAGCGCCTCGTGCGCGCGACCGCGGGCGGCCGCGTGCCGGCGGTCGAGGTGCTGCTCAACACCAAGCTCGTCTCCGACCTGATCGCGCAGGGCGATTTCAGCGGCGTGAAGGAAGCGATGGAGAAGTCGATGGCCGAAGGCTCGCAGACCTTCGAGCAGGACTTCGCCCGCCTGATCCAGGCCGGCGTCATCACGCGCGACGAAGGCCTGTCGTTCTCCGATTCGCCGACCAACCTGATGTGGCGCCTGCAGAACGACCTGACGCCGGCGTCGCGCATCGCGCCGAAGAAGGAAGAGCAGGACGAGCCCGTCTTCACCGAGATCATGCTCGACGTGCGTCCCGAGGAAGCCGCGGTGTTGTCGGGCGGCGTCCGGCGTCGCTGAGATGACCGCGACGCTGCGCCTCGTCGAGCAGTTGATCGCGCGCCGCTCGGTCACGCCCGACGACGCCGGCTGCCAGGCGCTGATCGCCGAGCGGCTCGCGGCGGTCGGCTTCGAGTGCCGCACGCTGGTCCACGGGCCGGAAGACAAGCCGGTGACGAACCTGTGGGCGGTGCGCCGCGGCACCGCCGGCGCCGACGGCAAGCTGCTCGCCTTCGCCGGCCACACCGACGTCGTGCCGACCGGTCCGCTCGACGCCTGGCAAAGCCCGCCGTTCGTGCCGACGCACCGCGGCGGCAAGCTGCATGGCCGGGGCGCGGCCGACATGAAGAGCTCGATCGCCGCGATGGTCGTCGCCGCCGAGGAGTTCGTCGCCGCCCGCCCGCAGCACGCCGGGTCGGTCGCGTTCCTCGTGACGAGCGACGAGGAAGGGCCTGCCGTCGACGGCACCGTGAAGGTCTGCGCCTGGCTCGCGAACGCAGGCATCCGGCTCGACTACTGCATCGTCGGCGAGCCGACCTCGGTCGAGCGCCTCGGCGACATGATCAAGAACGGCCGGCGCGGCACCTTGTCGGGCAAGCTCACGGTGCGCGGCGTGCAGGGTCACATCGCCTATCCGCACCTCGCGAAGAACCCGATCCATCTGGTCGCGCCGGCGCTCGCCGAGCTCGTCGCGGTGCGCTGGGACGACGGCAACGCCTACTTTCCGCCGACCGGCTGGCAGGTGTCCAACATCCACGCCGGCACCGGCGCCGGCAACGTGATCCCGGGCGAGGTCGTGATCGACTTCAACTTCCGCTTTTCGACCGAGTCGACGCCGGCGTCGCTGCAGGCGCGGCTCGTCGACGTGCTCGACCGCCACGGCCTCGACCATCACATCTCCTGGACCTTGGGTGGCGAGCCGTTCCTGACGCCGGCAGGTAGCCTCAGCGATGCAGTCGCGGCGTCGATCGAATCGGCGACCGGCGTGCGCACCGAGCTGTCGACCACCGGCGGCACGTCCGACGGCCGCTTCATCGCGAAGATCTGCCCGCAGGTCGTCGAGTTCGGACCGGTCAACGCGACGATCCACAAGATCGACGAAGAGGTCGAGGTGGCGAGCCTGGAGCCGCTGAAGGACGTCTACCGCGGCGTGCTCGATCGGCTGGTCGGGTGAACATCGACACGTCCATGACCCTCTACGAACTCGTCGTCGCGCAAAGCGCCCGCCTCAAGTCGGCGGGCGTTTCGTTTGGCCATGGCACCGGCAACGCGTTCGACGAAGCGGCGTGGCTGGTGCTGTGGGCGCTCGGCAAGCCGCTCGATGCCTTCGAGGCCGAGGCTAGGTACGAGGTCGCGCCCGATGACGAGACCAAGGCCATCGCGCTGGTCGACGAGCGCATCGAGACGCGCAAGCCCGCCGCTTACCTGACGCGCGAAGCGTGGCTGCAGAACGTGCCGTTCTACGTCGACGAGCGCACGATCGTGCCGCGCTCGTACATCGCCGAGCTGCTGGCCGACGGCGAAGGCACCGGCACGCTCGACGCATGGCTGTCGGACCAGACGCACCAGGTGCTCGATCTCTGCACCGGCAACGGCAGCCTCGCGGTGATCGCGGCGATGGCGTATCCGGACGTCGTCGTCGATGCGTCCGACGTCTCGGACGATGCGCTCGCGGTCGCGCGCATCAACGTCGACCGGCATGGCCTCGGCCAGCGCATCTCGCTGATCCGCTCCGACCTGTATGCCGATCTGCCGGGCCGCTACGACCTCATCCTCTGCAACCCGCCGTACGTGAACCAGGAAAGCATGGACGCGCTGCCCGCCGAATACCGCGCCGAGCCCGCGCTGGCGCTGGCCGGCGGCAGCGACGGCATGGACCTCGTGCGCGGCATCGTGCAGCAGGCCGCCGACCACATGACGGCCGACGCGGTGCTGGTGCTCGAGATCGGCCACGAGCGCCGGCACTTCGAGCGCGCGTTCAAGCGGCTCGAATTCGCCTGGCTCGAGACCAGCGGCGGCGAGGACCGCGTGCTGCTCGCAACCCGCGACGCGCTGCTCGAATGGCGCAAGGCGTCGCGTTGAGATCTTCCGCATGCTGACCCTGAACCAGATCACCTTGCGCCGCGGCGTCAAGGTCGTGCTCGATCGTGCGAGCGTCACCTTGCAGCCGGGCGACAAGGTCGGCCTGATCGGCCGCAACGGCGCCGGCAAGTCGTCGCTGTTCGCGCTGCTCGCCGGCCGCCTGCAGGCCGATGCCGGCGATGTCGCCTTGCCGCCGCGCTGGCGCCTCGCCGAGGTCGCCCAGGAGATGCCGGAGACCGACGAAGGCGCGACCGACTTCGCGCTGCAGGGCGACACCCGCCTGATGGAGGCGCAGGCGGCGCTCGCCGCGGCCGAGGCCGCCGACGACGGCCATGCGATGGCCGAGGCGCATCAGGCGATCCAGGATGCCGGCGGCTTCGACGCGCGGCCGCGTGCACAGGCGATGCTGCTCGGCCTGGGCTTCAAGGTGCACGAGCTCGATGCGCCGGTGACGAGCTTCTCGGGCGGCTGGCGCATGCGGCTGCAGCTCGCGCGGGCGCTGATGTGCCCGGCCGACCTGATGCTGCTCGACGAGCCGACCAACCACCTCGACCTCGATGCGCTGGTCTGGCTCGAGGCCTGGCTGAAGCGCTATGCCGGCATGCTGATCGTGATCAGCCACGACCGCGAGTTCCTCGATGCGATCACGACCGTGACGCTGCATCTGGAAGACACGCGTCTGACGCGCTACACCGGCAACTACACCGCCTTCGAGGAGCTGCGCGCCGAGCGGCTCGCGCAGGCCGAGGCCAACTATGCGCGCCAGCAGGAGCGCATCGCGCACCTGCAGAAGTTCATCGACCGCTTCAAGGCCAAGGCCAGCAAGGCACGCCAGGCGCAGAGCCGCGTGAAGGCGCTGACGCGGATGGAGAAGCTCGCGCCGGTGCTGACGGCGAGCGATTTCCAGTTCGAGTTCCGCGAACCGATGTCGCTGCCGAATCCGATGCTCGCCTTCGCCGACATGGCGTGCGGATACCGCAGCGGCGATGGCGCCGCGAAGACCATCGTCTCCGGCATCGACCGCTCGGTGCTGGCCGGCCAGCGCATCGGCATCCTGGGCGCCAACGGCCAGGGCAAGTCGACGTTCGTGAAGACGGTCGCCGGCGACCTCGCGCCGCTCGCGGGCGGCATGACCGAGGGCAAGGGCCTCGCGATCGGCTACTTCGCGCAGCAGGAGCTCGACGTGCTGTCGCTCGCCGACGGTCCGCTGATGCACATGGTGCGCCTGGCGCGCGACGTCGGGCCGCCCGCGCGCGAGCAGGAGTTGCGCGACTTCCTCGGCTCGTTCCGCTTCGTCGGCGACATGGTCACGCAAGCCGTCGGCACGCTGTCGGGCGGCGAGAAGGCGCGCCTCGTGCTCGCGATGCTGGTGTGGCAGCGCCCGAACCTGCTGCTGCTCGACGAGCCGACCAACCACCTCGACCTGACGACGCGCGAGGCGCTGTCGATGGCGCTCAACGAGTTCGAAGGCACGGTGATGCTGGTGAGCCACGACCGGGCGCTGCTGCGCGAAGTCTGCGACGAGTTCTGGCTCGTGGCCGACGGCCGGTTGAAGCCGTTCGACGGCGATCTCGACGACTACCAGCGCTGGCTGCTCGATGCGTCGCGCGACCTCGCGAAGGCGCAGCGCGCGAACGCGGCTCCGCCGGCGGTGGCCGCAGCAGCCGCACCGGAACGCCGCGGCGATCGCAAGGCGCAGGCCCAGGCGCGCCAGCAGCTCGCCGACCGCACGCGGCCGCTGCGCAAGGAGCTCGGCACCATCGAGCAGCGCATGACGAACCTGACCCACGAGATGCGCACGATAGAGACCGAGATGGGCCGCGCGGACCTGCCGGCGCTGCGGCTTGCGGAACTCGGCCGGCGGCTGAAGCAGATCGGCGACGAGAACGAGCGGCTGGAGGAGCGCTGGCTGGAGCTCGGCGCGCAGATCGAAACGATGTCGGCCGCGGCCGGCTGAGGGCCGGAGCGCAGCGCCGCAGTGACCGCGCCGGTCGCATGGAAATTTGATTGCACGCAATTGAATTGCCGGCGATCGACTACAGTGCGCGCCATGGTCGCTGCCGCATCCGCAGTCAAGTCGCCGTCCCGTCGCCGCGCGCCGGCCGCAACGGCCACCGACTGGCAGCAACTCGACCGCCAGCTCTGCTTCGCGCTGTATTCCGCATCGCTCGCGATGACGAAGCTCTACAAGCCGCTGCTCGACCCGCTCGGTCTCACCTACCCGCAATACCTCGCGCTGCTCGTGCTGTGGGAGCGCGATCGCGTAAGCGTCGGTGAACTCGGCGAGCGGCTGTTTCTCGATTCGGGCACGCTGACGCCGCTGCTCAAGCGGCTCGAAGCCGCCGGCCTCGTGCAGCGCACGCGCGACCCCGACGACGAGCGGCGCGTCGTCGTCAGCCTCAGCCCTGCCGGGCGCGCGCTGCAGAAGCGCGCCCGCGACATCCCGCCCAAGCTCGCGCAAGCCGCGCGCTGCAGCCTCGACGAGGTCGCGGCGCTCACCGAACGCCTGCAACGGTTGCGTGCGCAACTGCAGGATTCCCAGGCGGCCCAGGCATCGCACTGATGCGTGGCGAACCGCCGTCCTCCCGTCCGTCCGAACCCACGAAAGGAAACCGCACCATGGCACTCGAGAAGGTCCTCTACACCGCCCACGCCACTGCCACCGGCGGCCGCGCCGGCACGGCCAAGTCGTCCGACGGCGTGCTCGCCGTCACGCTGACGACGCCGAAAGAACTCGGCGGCGACGGCGCCACCGGCACGAATCCCGAGCAGCTCTTCGCGGCCGGCTATGCAGCCTGCTTCATCGGCGCGATGAAGCATGTGGGCATGATGCAGAAGACGCCGCTGCCGGCGGACACCTCGATCGAGTCGTCGGTCGGCATCGGCCCGATCCCGGCCGGCTTCGGCATCCAGGTGGCGATGAAGATCACGATCCCCGGCTGGGAAAAGGCCAAGGCCGAGCAGATCGTCGAGGCGGCGCACAAGGTCTGCCCGTATTCGAATGCGACGCGCGGCAACATCGACGTCAAGTTGACGGTCGCCTGATCTCCAGGCTACGCGCTGCCCGGCACGCCGGCGGCCTCAACCGCCGGTCATCAGATCGAGCAGCAGCGCGATCCGCGCCTTGACGGGCGTCAGCGCGCCAGCCGAGGACAGGACTTCGGTGCCGGCATCGAGCACCGCGCCGTCGAGACAACGCGTGCTGCGCAGCACCCGTACGCCTGCCTGCTGGGCTGCGACGAGCGCAGCTTCGAGTTCATGGTGCAGGCTGCCGTTGCCGGTCGCAGCCACCACGATGCCATCGACGCCGGCCGCCTGCAGCGCCGCGACCAGCGTACCGCGCGCACCGGCGTGGCTGGTGACGATCTCGACGCGCGGCCAAAGCTCCGGGTCGGCGCGCAAGCGCCGGCTGCCCGATCCGGCCGCCTCCGGCCACGGCCTGTGCCGGCGCACCCGGCCCGCTTCGATGTGCGCGACGACACCGGCATCGCCCGAGCTGAACGCATCGGCGCGATAGGGATGCACCTTGCGCACGTCGGCGGCCGCGTGCACCGAACCGGCCAGCACCGCCATGACGCCGGCAGCACCCTCGGTACGGGCCAGCTGCACGGCATCGAGCAGGTTCTGCGGCCCATCGGCCGACAGCGCCGTCGCCGGCCGCATCGCGGCGCACAGCACCACCGGCTTGCGGCTCGCGTCGACGACGCGGTGCAGGAAGTAGGCCGTCTCTTCGAGCGTGTCGGTACCGTGCGTGATCACGACACCGGCCACCTCCGGCCGCGCCAGATGCGCCTCGACGCGCTGCGCCAGCGCGAGCCAGACCGCATGCGTCATGTCCTTGCTGTCGAGCTGCGCGACCTGCTCGCTTTCGAGCGCCTCGCCGGCGAGCATGGGGACCGCCGCGACCAGCGCCGCCACGCCGACCTGCCCCGCCGTGTAGCCGATCGTATCGCCCGCTTGCGCAGCCGTGCCGGCAATTGTCCCGCCGGTCCCGAGGATCACGACCTTTAGGCGGCCCTGTTGCACCACTTCTTGCACGACGTCTTGCACGACTTTTTGCATTTGCGCAGAAACTGGATGAAAATACAGGCCTGGATGGATAGCCAGCAGGCCCGCCCGCGCCGGCCCGGCCCGGCCGGCTCCGCCAGGGATTGCAGAAGATTGCCGAAGGAGCCGCAGTGTACGAACCTCCCAAGCTCACCGATCGCCAGCAACAGATACTCGAACTCGTGCAAAGCGCGATCGAACGCACCGGCGCACCGCCGACGCGCGCCGAGATCGCCGCCGAGCTCGGCTTCCGTTCCGCCAACGCCGCTGAAGAGCATCTGCAGGCGCTCGCTCGCAAGGGCGTGATCGAGCTGGTCGGCGGCACGTCGCGCGGCATCCGGCTGCGTTCGGAAACGCTGCGCGCGCTCAACGATACGCGCAGCAAGCAATACAGCCTGCCGTTGCCGAGCCTCGCGCAGCTCACCTTGCCGCTGGTCGGCCGCGTCGCGGCCGGTAGCCCGATCCTCGCGCAAGAGCACATCGACCAGACCTACGTCGTCGAGTCGAGCCTGTTCGCGCGCCGCCCCGACTTCCTGCTCAAGGTGCGCGGCATGAGCATGCGCGATGCCGGCATCATGGATGGCGACCTGCTCGCGGTGCAGAAGGCCAAGGACGCGAAGAACGGCCAGATCGTCGTCGCCCGCCTCGGCGACGACGTGACGGTCAAGCGCTTTCGCCGCACGAAGGCTGGCATCGAGCTGCAGCCCGAGAACCCCGACTTCCAGACCATCGTGGTCGGGCCGGCGGACGGAACCGGCTTCGAACTCGAAGGCCTCGCGGTCGGGTTGATCCGCAACAACATGATGATGTGAGTGCCGGGAACGCCGCCGTGTCCGCAGTGATCAAGTCGCCCAAGGCCGCGTCGCCTGCCGAGTGCCACCGGCTGGAGCAACTGCCCAACATCGGCCCGTCGCTCGCCGACGACCTGCGCCTGATCGGCATCCGCGCGCCGCAGGAACTGCGCGGCAAGGACGCCTTCGTGCTCTACCAGAAGCTCTGCGCCGCCACCGGCCAGCGCCAGGATCCCTGCGTGCTCGACACGTTCATGGCCGCGGTCGACTTCATGCGTGGCTCGCCCGCGGCGCCGTGGTGGCACTACACCGCGCAGCGCAAGGCGTTGTTCGGAAACATCTAGCCCCGGCCCCGGTCGCAGCGGCTCGCCGCCGCTACCGTGCCGGCGTCACGTCCAGCGTGTGCACCGCGGGCGCGGTCCAGAGCGGGATGTCCTGCACCTTCAGCCACGCCGGCAACAGATTTGCATAGAGCGGCGAGAAGACGTTGCCCGACTGGCCACTCGAGTGGATGAAGCGCGAGCGCGTCGGATCGGCGACGTCGTAGAGCGCGCGCAAGCTGGGCCCATGCTCGTCGAGGTAGTACTCGCCGGTCGTGCTGTCGGGCTTCAGGTTCACGCGCGAGACGTTCACCGTGTAGGTGTCGCCGCCGATCGGCGCACGCAGCTCGAACCAGCGCGCCAGCATCGGCACATGGCTGAACGGCCGATGCTCGGCGCGCATCACGTGCGCCTTGTCCCAGCGCCACGCTGCCACGTCGTTGCCCTGATCGGCCGCGATCTCGGCCAGCGCCTGGTCGTAGGACTTGTCGATCTGGTCCTGGCAGGTCTCGACGACCGGACTCGTGATGTCGTCGCACCACGACTCGTCGTTGCGCTCGAGCACGCCCTCGAGCGCGTCGCGGAAGCTGCGGCTGCTGCCCTGCCAGATCGTCGGCCCGACGTCGTCGGCGAAGACGTTCTCGGCGAGGTGGCGCACCCAGACCCAGAAGATCAGCGGCGCGGCGCGATCGCCCGCCATCGTGCCGTCGAAGCCGGCCAACGCCTGCTGCGCCGCCGCGGCAAGCGGATGCTGGGAGTGCGCCTTCAGCAGGTAGGGCAAGAGACGCTTGGTGGCCAGCGACAGTTGATCGGACTGGATCGCCCGCAAGGTGTCGAGCGTGTGCTTCGGCGTCGCCTCGAGCAGCTGCGCGATGCGGTCGTAGCGGTACGGCGGCGCCCAGTCGTTGGTCAGGTAGTACGGATAGTCGGGCGGCGTGATGCGCTGGTTGGCCGTCGCGATCCAGCCGCGCGCCGGATCGACCTCGCGCGGCGTCAGGCCCGCTTCGAGGAACCCCGCCCAGTCGTAGCGCGCATCCCAGCCGGGCGAAGGCACCTGGCCCTTCAGGTCGTTCTCCGGCTTGCGGAGCGGCACGCGGCCGGCCGACACCTCGCCGATGTGGCCGTCGCGATCCGCCACCACCATGTTCTGCATCGGCGCCACCGACTGCTTCGACGCCTCGATGAATTCCGCGACCGAAGCGGCGCGGTTGTAGCGCATGCCGGCTTCGAGCGTGCCGGGGTCGGGATCGAGCGCGGTCCAGCGCATGGCCAGCACGTACGACGGCTTGGCGGCCGGACCGGTGAGGCCATCGGCGACGCCGGCGTCGGAGATCACCGGGCCGTGGCGCGTCGCGCGCACCGTCATCTCGACGTCGGGCTGGCCCTTGACCTTGATGACCTCGCGGTACGACTCGAACGCGGCCCAGCCGTCGGGCGTCTGGTAGCGGCCCGGGTCGTCGGCGTCGATGCGCTCGAGATAGAGATCCTGCACGTCCGGGCCGGTGTTCGTGAAGCCCCAGGCGATGCGCTCGTTCTGCCCGAGCACGACGAACGGCAGCCCCGGCAAGGTCGCGCCGGCCACCTTGTATCCCGGCGCATCGATACGCGCGAAGTACCAGAGCGCCGGGGTGCTCAGCTTCAGGTGCGGGTCGTTCGCGAGCAGCGGATGGCTGGTCGCGCTGTGCGAGCCGGCCACGACCCAGTTGTTCGAGCCCACGCCTTCGATGCCCGATTCGGGCGCATCGAGCAGCGCCTGCTGGCCGAGCTTGCCGTCGACCTTCAGCTCGCGGAACAGCGCGGCATAGTCGGCCGTCGGGAGCGGCTGCTCGCCCGGGTACGGCGGCAGCAACTGGTTGATCCTCGCCACCGGCATGCGCAGCGCCAGGCGCATGCGCATCAGCTCGGTCGACCAGTTGGCGCCCAGGTCCCACGCCATCATGATCGCCCACGACAAGCTGTCCTCCGGCGTCCAGTCGGCCGGCTGCAGGCCGAGGATGACGAATTCGGCCGGACGGGCCTGCATCGCCTGGTGCAGGTAGGCGTTGATGCCGGCGGCGTACGCCAGGACCGCCGCGCGCAGCTCGGGGCTCGCCGCCTTCCACTGCGCCGCGGCAGCACGCCGCACGCCGAGCGCGCGCAGGAACTTGTCGGTCGGCAATGCGCTCGGACCGAACGCCTCGGCCAGGCGGCCGGCGCCGATGCGGCGATGCGTTTCGAGCTGCCACAGCCGGTCCTGCGCGTGGACGAAGCCGAGCCCGAACATCGCATCGTCGACCGACGCGGCATGGATCGTCGGCACGCCCTGCGCATCGCGCTCGATGCGGAGCCCGGCGTGCAGTCCGGGCAGCGCAATGCTGCCGTCGAGCTGCGGCAAGGACCGCCGGCCGTAGACATAGACACCCGCGGCCGCCAGCACCAGCAGCGCCAGCACGCCCACCACCGTCGCTCGCAACCACTTCATCGTCATCGTCTCCCCTCTCGGCGCGCGCCGCTCGTCATCGTCAACGCTGCGCCCCTCCAGCCCGCCGACCGCCGGCTCAGAAGCGGCCGACCCCGCACCCGCCGGTCAGCGTCCAGCCGGCCCAGGTCTTGCGCGCATCCGGCCTCACTTCAATGCGCCGAGGAAGTCCATCTTGCCGAGGTCGACGCCGGCCTGGCGCAGCAGCGCGTAGGTCATCGTCGCGTGGAAGAAGAAGTTCGGCAGCACGAAGCGCTGCAGATAGGCTTCGCCGGTCATGGTCAACGGGCCGTCGCGGCGCGGCAAGGTCACTTCCTTGGCGTCGGTGCCGTCGATCTTGTCGGCCGGCACCGACTGGATGTAGTCGAGCGTGCGCTGCACGCGCTGGCGCAGCTCGGCGAAGGTCTTCTCGTTGTCCTCGAACTTCGGCGCCTCGACGTCCGAGAGGCGCGCCACGGCGAACTTGACGGTATCGCAGGCGATCTGCACCTGCTTGGCGAACGCCAGCATGTCGGGCGCCAGGCGCAACTCGAAATAGACCGACGGATCGAACTTCTTGGCCTCGGCATGGGCCTCGGCCTTGGCGAACCAGGAGACGAGGTTGCCGAGGATGCGGGTGAATTGCGGCACGCTGGCCGTGTACATCGAAAGTGCCATCGAAAGTCTCCGGTGAGGGGATGCGGCCGCGATGCTACCTGCGTGCGCGAGCCGTGCACAATCGGCCCCTTGCCCGCCTGACCAGCTCCGGCACACCGCCTGTGAACATCATCATTCTCGACGACTACCAGGACGCCGTGCGCAAGCTCCGCTGCGCGTCGGTGCTCGAACCGCTCAACGCCAAGGTCTTCACCAATTCCGTCAAGGGCATCGGCCAGCTCTCGGTGCGCTTGCGCGACGCCGACGTGCTCGTGCTGATCCGCGAGCGCACCCACTTCCCGCGCGCGCTGCTCGAGAAGCTGCCGAAGCTGAAGCTCATCTCGCAGACCGGCAAGGTGGGCTCGCACATCGACGTGGAGACCTGCAGCCGCATGGGCATCGCGGTGGCCGAGGGCGTCGGCTCGCCGGTGGCGCCGGCCGAGCTGACTTGGGCGCTCATCATGGCCGCGATGCGCCGGCTGCCGCAGTACATCGGCAACTTGAAGCACGGCGCCTGGCAGCAGTCGGGGCTGAAGGCCGCGTCGATGCCGCCCAACTTCGGCGTGGGCCTGGTGCTGCGCGGCAAGACGCTCGGCATCTGGGGCTACGGCAAGATCGGCCAGATCGTCGCCGGCTACGGCCAGGCCTTCGGCATGCAGGTGACGATCTGGGGCAGCGAGTCGGCGCGCACCAAGGCCGTGAAGGACGGCTATGTCGCGGCGCCCAGCTGCGAGGCCTTCTTCGAGAACTCCGACGTGCTGTCGCTGCACCTGCGGCTCAACGACCAGACGCGCGGCATCGTCAAGCTCGACGCGCTGTCGCGCATGAAGTCGACCGCCCTCCTGGTCAACACGTCGCGCGCCGAGTTGATCGAGGAGAACGCGCTGGTCTCGGCGCTCAACCGCGGCCGGCCCGGCATGGCCGCGGTCGACGTGTTCGAGAGCGAGCCCATCCTGCAGGGCCATCCGCTGCTGCGCCTCGAGAACGCGGTCTGCACGCCGCACATCGGCTATGTCGAGCAGGACAGCTACGAGCTCTACTTCAAGGCGGCGTTCGACAACGTCGTCAACTTCATCGGCGGCCATCCGTCGAACATCGTCAATCCGGAAGCGCTGCGCGTCTTGCGATGACGGCCCCCGGCGCAGGCTCCTTCTTCCGCGTGCGGGAGAAGGCGGGGGATGAGGGCGCGGCCTGTGGGTCGGCAGGCGACCGATCCGGCCGGCACACTGACACCGAGCATCCATGAGCACCGCCGTACCCTCCGACGCCGCGCCCGCCAAGCCCGCCGACCCGACCGAGCTGTTCCTCGCCTTCAACCGCCTCGCGCTGCAGGGCTTCGGCGGCGTGCTGCCGGTGGCGCAGCGCGAACTGGTCGAGCGCAAGCAGTGGCTGACGCGCCATGAGTTCGTCGAGATGCTCGCGGTCAGCCAGGTGCTGCCCGGGCCGAACGTCGTCAACCTCGCGCTGATGCTCGGCGACCGCTACTTCGGATGGCGCGGCGCGGTGACCGCGCTGGCCGGCATGCTGGCGGCGCCGCTCGTCATCGTGATCGCGCTGACCGCGCTGTACGGCACGTACTCGCAGGTCCCGATGGTGGCGGGCGCGCTGCGCGGCATGGGCGCGGTGGCGGCCGGGCTCATCATGTCGACCGCGCTGAAGCTGTCGACGACGCTCAAGGTCAATCCGCTCGGCCCGCCGGCCGCGCTGGTGCTGGCGACGCTGACGACCGCGACGATCGCCTGGCTGCACTGGCCGCTGGTCTGGATCGTGCTCGGCCTCGGCTCGCTCGGCATCCTGATCGCCTGGATGCGGCTGGCGCGGAGGCGTGCGTCATGACGCAGGTCGCGCTGAACGGTTCCGACCTGCTCGGCCTCTTCACCCACTTCCTGATCTTGAGCCTGCTCGCCGTCGGCGGCGCGATCACGACCGCGCCCGACATGCACCGCTACATCGTCGTCGAGCAGCACTGGCTCACCGATGCGCAGTTCACGTCGTCGATCGCGATCGCGCAGGCCGCGCCCGGCCCGAACGTGCTGTTCGTCGCGGTGCTCGGCTGGAACGTCGCCGGCCCGCTCGGCATGATCGCGACCCTGACCGGCATCCTGCTGCCGTCGACCGTGCTGTCGGTGTGGGCGACGCGCTGGGGCACGCGCCACCGCGACACGATAGGCGTGCGCGCCTTCACCGCCGGCCTGACGCCGATCACGCTCGGGCTGCTGCTCGCGACCGGCTGGCTGCTCGCGCTGCCCTATCTCGAGGTGCCGGCCCACCGCTGGGGTGCGCTCGGGCTGGTCGCGGTGACGATCGCGGTGATGACCCGGACCAAGGTCAGCCCGATGTGGCTGGTCGGCCTGGGCGCACTCGCGGGCGTGCTGGGCTGGGTCTGACGTCAGGCCGCGGCGGCGGCGTCCTTGCGCTGGCTGCGCAGCCGCGTCAGTATGAAGGTCGCGGCCTGCGTCACGTGCCGGCGCGCCGGCTTTTCGGCGGTCGTCGCGCCGCCGTCCATCACGGCGGCGCGCATCGCCTCGTGCCGGTCCCAGATGTCGCGCGGCTTCTCGTCGCGCATCAGCACCTCGCCCATCAGCCGCTGCGCGTAGGTCCACTGCGCCTGCATCGCGGGCGCGATCAGCGGGCTGCCGGACAGCTCGTGGATGAAGTCGTGGAACTCGCGGTCGGCCGCGATCATGGCCGCCACCGATGCAGCCGGCCGTGCAGCGATCGCGCTGGGGGTACCGCTGGAGCACGATGCGCTGGTCGTGCTCGCGACCACGGCGCTCGCGTTCATCAGCTTTCCGTTTGCGGTGGCGCTGGTGAAGTAGGCCGGCCAGGCATCTCGATCAGGTCACGTCGCGGCTCGTCTCGACACCGACGGCTGCCGAGGCGCGCAGGCCGACGTCGCGACGCTCCTCCGCCGCGAACTCGTGCCGGATCGTCGTACCGTGCTCGTCGAGCTGCGGCGCCGCCGCGTACTCGTCGCCATCCCATTCCATCCGCCAGGGCGCCGCGGGCACCTCGACGGTCCGGCCCGCGACCGGCATGCGCCGGGTGTTGAACTGCGGGTGCTCGATCAGGTCGTGCACCGAATTGACGTTGCCGTAGGCCGTCTGCGCCGCCGTCAGCCGGTCGAGCGCTTCGGCGCTGGTCAGCCGCGCGAACACCTCCGCGACACGGCCGTCCACCCAGGCGCGGTTCGCGCAACGCGCCGCGTTGTCGGCGCAGCGCGGGTCTTCGAGCATCGACGGATCGCGCAGCACCTCGCGGCAGAAGTCGGCCCACTCGCGCTCGTTCTGGATCGAGATCACGATGTCGCGACCGTCGGCGCAGGTGAATCCGCCATAGGGCGTGATCGTCGGATGCTTCAGGCCGACGCGCTGCGGCGCCTTGCCGCCGTAGCGGGCCTGCAGGTAGGGCACGGCCATCAACTCGGCCGCCGAGTCGAACAGCGACACCTTGACCCCTGACCCGCGGCCGGTGCGCTCGCGCGCGAGCAGCGCCTGCTGGATGCCGATCAACGCGTTCAGCCCGGCGTTGATGTCGCACAGCGAGACGCCGATGCGGCCCCATGCTCCCGGCGCGCCGCTCACCGAGACGAGGCCGCTCTCGGCCTGCACCAGCAGGTCGTAGGCCTTCATCGCGGTGAGCCGGCCGGTGTCACCGTAGCCGCTGATGTCGCAGGTGACGAGGCGCGGATGGCGCGCGCGCAGCGCCGCCGAGCCGAGGCCGAGCCGCTCGGCCGCGCCGGGCGCGAGGTTCTGCACGAAGACGTCGGCCTTCGCCAGCATGCGTTCGAGCAGCGCACGGTCGTCCGGCTGCTTGACGTCGAGCGCGATCGATTCCTTGCCGCGGTTGATCCAGACGAAGTACGACGACTCGCCGTGCACCGCCCTGTCGTAGCCGCGTGCGAAGTCGCCGTCGCCGCGCTCGACCTTGATCACGCGGGCGCCGGCATCGGCAAGCCGGCTGGTGCAGTACGGCGCGGCAACCGCCTGCTCGAGCGCGATCACCAGCAGGCCTTGCAGCGGCTTCGCATCGGCATCGGCTTCCATGGCCACTCCTCGGCGTCGTGATGGGGAACGCCGAGATGGTGCGTAGCCCGGCGTGGGCCTCGATTGTCCGCAACCGCGTCGGCTCTGCCGAAGGGCGTTCTCGTGAAGACCGCGTTGCCGCGGCGACAAGGCCGCAGCGGTTCAGCTCAACGCGCGTTCGACCAGCACGGGCAGCGCCTCGATCTCGGCGGCGACGATCGCCGGCAGCTCGCGCGGATCGGTGATCGGCATGACCGCGGCAATCGCCACGTCCGCGCCGCCGTCTTCGGCTTCGCGCAGATGCACCGACATCGGCACCGCGAGGTGCGCGCCGTCGCTGTCCATCATCACCGGCGTGCCGCCCTGCGACGACGCCAGCACGATCATCGGCCGGTCGCCGCCCATGCGCGCCAGCACCGTCAGGCCCTGGCGGCGCGCCGCTTCCTCGATGCGCTGCGCGGTCTCGACGACGCCGTAGCGGCTGTGCTTGAGCACCCGCTCGGTGCTCACCTCGTCGTCGCGCCAACCGCGCTGCGGGGCGAATGCGGCCATGATCACCGCGAGGCTGCCGGTCATCCAGAGGCGATAGGTCGGCCGGCCTTCACGGCCCGGGCGCTTGGGAGTCGGTGCGTTCTGCATGCGTCCAAGACTAGGTTCGGCGGGTGACATACACAAGACGGCCGGCGTGAACGATGGTAAAGAATGCCGCCCTGCCGTCGCGCATCGCGGAACGGCGATGCGCCCTTGGGAGTACCGCGCGCCTACTTGGTTCCGAAGATCTTGTCGCCCGCGTCGCCGAGGCCCGGGATGATGTAGCCGATCTCGTTGAGGTGGCTGTCGATGGCTGCGGTCCAGCAGCGCACGTCGGGATGCGCCCGGTCGAGCGCGGCGATGCCCTCGGGCGCGGCCACCAGCACCAGCGCGCGGATGTCCCTGCAGCCGCGCGCCTTCAGCAGGCTGCAGGTCGCGATCATCGAGCCCGCGGTCGCGAGCATCGGATCGATGATGATCGCGGTGCGCTCGTCGAGCTGGCCGACGAACTTCTCGAAGTAGTTCTCCGGCTGCAAGGTCTCATGGTTGCGCGACAGGCCGACGACGCTGACCTTCGCGCTCGGGATCATGTCGAGCACGCCGTCGAGCATGCCGAGACCGGCGCGCAGGATGGGCACCACCGTCACCTTCTTGCCGCTGATCCGCTCGATCTCGATCGGGCCGCTCCAGCAGGCTATCGTGGTCTTCTCGAGCGGGAAGTCGGCCGTCGCCTCATAGGCCAGCAGCCGCGCGAGTTCGTTGGTCAGCTCGCGGAACTTCTTCGTCGAGATGCCCTCCTCGCGCAGCAGGCCGATCTTGTGCTTGACGAGCGGGTGCTTGACATCGACGACCGGCATGGCGGGCTTCCTTGGTTGGAATTCAACGCACGCCGCGCTGTCGCACGGCTTCATAGAGGCAGATGCCGGCCGCGACCGAAACGTTCAGGCTCTCGACGACGCCCTGCATCGGCAGCCTGACCAGCACGTCGCAGGTCTTGGCGGTGAGCTGCCGCATGCCCTTGCCTTCGGCGCCTAGCACGATCGCGGTCGGACCCCTGAGATCGATGTCGTAGAGCGACTGCCCGGCATCGTCCGACGTGCCGACGACGCGGATCGCGCGCTCCTTGAGCTCGCCCAAGGTACGCGCCAGGTTCGTCACCATGATGTACGGCACCGTCTCGGCAGCGCCGCTCGCGACCTTCGAGACCGTCGCACCGACGCCGACCGCATGATCCTTGGGCGCGACGACCGCATGCACGCCGGCGCCGTCGGCCACGCGCAGGCAGGCTCCGAGGTTGTGCGGATCGGTGATGCCGTCGAGCACCAGCACCAGCGGCACGCCGGTCGCCGCATCGAGCGTGTCGTCGAGCGAATGGCTCATCGCGAGCGCATCGACGCGCGCGACCACCCCTTGATGGCGCGGTCCGCCGGACAGCTTGGTGAGCCGCGCATCGTCGCTGTCGACGATCTCGACGCCGGCCTCGCGCGCCCGCTCGACGAGCTGGCGCATGCGCTGGTCGCGCCTGGTCGTGTCGACATGCACCTCGCGCACCGAGCGCGGCGCCGTCTTCAGCCGCACGGTGACCGCATGGAAGCCGAACAGGATCTGGCGCTGGTTCATCCGGCAATGGTAGCCGGCAGGGTCGGCAGACCGCCGCCGCCGGACGGCGGTGCAGGATGATCGCGCGACTCGCACCGACAGCCCTCGCTACGGCGGCACCGGGCTCGGCCTCGCGATCAGCCGCCGGCTCGTCGCGCTGATGGGCGGCGAGATCGGCGTCGACAGCCTGCCGGGGCATGGCAGCCGCTTCCACTTCACGTCGCGCTTTGCGATCGGCGCGGCGACCCTGGCCGTCGCGCAGGAGCCGGCGCCGGCGGTCTCGCTGCAAGGCGCGCGCATCCTGCTGGTCGAGGACAACGAGATCAACCAGGAACTCGCGATGGAGCTGCTCGCCGACGAAGGCATCGTCGTCACGCTGGCGGCCAACGGCCGCGAGGCCATCGAGGCGATGCAGCACCGGACCTTCGACGCGGTCCTGATGGACTGCCAGATGCCGGTGATGGATGGCTATGCCGCGACCCGCGAGATCCGGCTCGATCCGCGCTGGCAGACGGTGCCGGTCATCGCGACGACCGCCAACGCCATGGCCGGCGACCGCGACAAGGCGTTTGCCGCCGGCATGAACGATCATGTCGCCAAGCCGATCGATGTGCGCGCGTCGTTCGAGACGCCGGCGCGCCGGATGGCGCCGGCGGCATGAGCGTTCGGTCTACGATGATTCCTTGCCGGGCTCGCACGGCGTGACGGGAGGGGGCGATGAAACAGAGGATCGCGACGGGTGCGCTGCTGGCATTGCTGATGGCGGCCTGGGTCTGCATGCTGGTCGCCTGCGGCGAGCCGGCGACGCCGCCGCGGAGCGGCGCCGAGCCGCCGCCTGAGACCGCACCCACCGCACCGGCCCCGGCACCCGCACCGCCGCCGCCGCCGCCACCACCGCCACCGCCACCAGCAGCACAACGGCCACCGCCTCCCTCCAAGATCGACAGTGGCTCCGCCAAGCCGGCCGTGCCCTGCGCGTCCCGCGGCTTGGCCGCCTTCCCATGGCCCAACCCGCCGACACCCAGCGACAGCGCGCTGATCCCGCCCTACCTGCTGTGGCCCGCAGGCGCCGAAGGCAAGACGCTGATGGACGTCGCGCGACGGCTCGAAGGTTCGATCGCGGCCGCCGGCTATCTCGAGCCCAAGTACCTCGGCGCCGGCTGCAACGGCTACGCGATCATGCTCGACCTGGAACAGATCCAGGCCAACGGCGTTCGCAAGCCCGGTGCCGCCGGCTTCGCCTCGCCGGCCGCCGAGCCGGGCTTCACGCTGGCGGGTTACCTCGAGCGGCTGTTCTATGCGCCGCCCGGCTACTACCGCGAGATCGTGTTCGTGGTCTCCGACGAGGGCATCGCCGCCACCACGAAGGCACCGTCCCCGGGCGAACTGCGGGCGATCGCCAAGGACGGCAGCGCGGCGCTGCCGCCCGGCTACGGCGCACTGCCCTTCGACTGGAAGTACAAGGTCCTGGCGCTCGTCTACGAGTTCCAGAAGGGGCCCACGGACGGCGACGCGCACCAGATCCCTCCGACCGGCCGCCTGAGCGCGCAGCAGCACCTGAAGCAGGCGCACCTGTATTAGGCCCGCCCAGCCGATGAAGGTCTTCCTCTCCTACCGCCGTGCCGACAGCCAGGTCAGCGCCGGTCGCATGGCGCAGTTCCTCGACGCCGTATCGGCCGTCGATGCCGTGTTCCTCGACGTCGACGGCATCGCCCCCGGCGAGAACTTCGAGACCAAGATCCAGGACACGCTGACCCAGGTCGACCATGTCTTCCTGATCATCGGTGCGCAGTGGGCTGGCCCTGCGGGAAACGGCGGCCGGGCACGCATCTTCGACGACGACGACATGGTGCGCCGCGAAACGCGCCTGGCGCTGGCGAGCCGGGCGAAGGTCGTGCCCATCCTGCTCGACGAGGCGAGCATGCCGCGCCCCGGCGACTTGCCTGCCGACCTGAAGGCGCTGCCGTCGATCAACGCCTTTTCGCTGCGCACGGCGCATTTCGACGAGGACATGGACGACCTGCTCGACGCCCTGCTGGGCAACAAGCAGGGCCGCAGCTCGCGCTGGCGCGACGCGCCGCTGACCCTCGCCGGCGCGGCCTGGCGCACCGCGGCGGGGCTCCTCGGTGCGGCAGCACTGATGATCGGCCTGGGACTGGCCAACCGCTGGGCGGACGATGGCTGCTACGACCTCGTCTGCCGGCTGCACGTGATGTTCGGCCTCGACGACCAGGACGCCTTGGGCCTGCTCTGGCTGATCGGCCTCTTGGTGCTGGGGCTGGGCGCGCTCGCACCGTTCGCACCGCGCTGGCTGCGGCGCAAGCACCGATAGCAATGCGGGCCTGGACCTCGGCGCCGTCCTACGAGGCGTCGGCTACGATGCGGCCGCCGCGCTGGAGCGGAGGAGCGCAAACCCCATGCAGATGATCTGCCTCGACCTCGAAGGCGTGCTGGTCCCGGAGATCTGGATCGAGTTCTCGCGCCTCTCGGGCATCCCCGAACTGGCACGCACGACCCGCGACGAGCCCGACTACGACCGGCTGATGCGCTTTCGGATCGATGCGCTGCGCACGCACGGCAAGCGGCTCGCCGACATCCAGCAGGTGATCGCCGGCATGGCGCCGATGGACGGCGCGCGCGCCTTCCTCGACGACCTGCGCAGCCGCTACCAGGTGCTGATCCTGTCGGACACGTTCTACGAGTTCGCGAGCCCGCTGATGCGCCAGCTCGGCTGGCCCACGCTGCTCTGCCATCGCCTCGAGGTCGACGGCGACGGCTACGTGACGCGCCACGTGCTGCGCATGCCCGATCCGAAGCGCCATGCGGTCAACGCGATGCGCAGCCTGAACTTCAAGGTCATCGCGGCCGGCGATTCGTTCAACGACACCGCCATGCTGGCCGCCGCGCACGCCGGCTTCTTCATCCATCCGCCGGAGGCGATCGCGCGGCAGTTCCCGCAGTTTCCGGTGAGCCGCAGCTATGCGGAGCTGACCGCCGCGATCGACGGCGCCGCGACCAGGCTGGCACAGGACGCCATCCGATGAAGCCGTTGCAACCCGGCCTGCGCCACGCGTTCCGTTACGTCGTCCCGCCGACGAAGACCGTGCCGGCGCTGTATCCCGAATCGGACACCTTCGTCGAGATGCCGGCCGTGTTCGCGACCGGCTTTCTCGTCGGCCTGCTCGAATGGGCCTGCGTGCAGGCGATCCACCCGTACCTCGACTGGCCGCGCGAGCAGAGCCTGGGCACGCACGTCGACGTGAGCCACGAAGCCGCGACACCGCCCGGGCGCGAGGTCACGGTGAAGGTCGAGCTGCTGGCGGTCGACGGCCGCAAGCTGAGCTTCGCGGTGGAAGCGCACGACGGCATCGACACGATCTCGCGCGGCACGCACCAGCGCGTCGTGATCGACCGGGCGCGCTTCGACGCCAAGCTCGCGGCCAAACGACCTACATGAACCAGCGCGCGAGGTCCAGCGTCGATCGGCGGCCGACCGCCGCGCGATGCTCGGCGAGCCACTGCAGCGCACGCTCGCGGCCCTGGTCGCGCAACTGCTCGAGAAACGGCCCGTGCGCGAGCAGCCGGGTCTCGGGCTCGTGCAGCACCGCCAGATCGCTCGCCTCGATCATGTGAAAGCGCGCGGCGCGCAGGCGCCGCTCCAGCGGCCCGGCCGCAATGCCGCCGCCGGCGTAGGCCGTGGCATGCGCATACGTGCGCATCTCGCGCATGAAGTTGGCGCTGAACGCGAGCTCGAGCGCGCGCGACTCGATCTCGGCCACGCTCGTCGGCACGCCTTCGTGCCGCAACGGGCTCAGCAGGACGAGGAGGATGTCGCGCGAACGGCACTCGTAGAACAGCGGAAAGACCGCCGGGTTGGCCGTATAGCCGCCGTCCCAGTAGGGCTCGCCATCGACCGTCACCGTGTGGTGCAGGCGCGGCAGACAGGCCGACGCGACCAGCATGTCGATGGTCAGCTCGTGCTCGCGAAACACGCGCAGCTTGCCGGTCTCGACCTGCGTCGCGCCGACGAAGAGCTTGAACGGGCTCGCCGCGCGCAGGCGTTCGAAGTCGATCTGCAGCGCGAGGATGTCGCGCAGCGGGTTGAGGTCGAACGGATTGAGCTGTGTCGGCGCGAAGAGACCGGCCCAGTGCACCAGCGCACGCGCCGTCGGCGACAGCTCGTAGCGGTCGCCGTGCGCCTGCACCATGGCGAACGGCAGTTGCTGGCCGATCGCCTGCCAGAACGCCGCCAGCGCCTCGCGCGCGCCGTCGCGGCCCCCGGCGGCCCAGCCGTGCGCCAGCACGACCGCGTTCATCGCGCCGGCGCTGCTGCCCGAGAGGCCCTCGAAGCCGAGCTCGCCATCGGCGAGCAAGGCGTCGAGCACGCCCCAGGTGAAGGCGCCGTGCGCGCCGCCGCCCTGCAGCGCGAGGTTCAGCGGCGGCCGTCCGGCCGATCCGCGCCAGCGCTGCAGCAGCGACTCGAACATCGTCTCAGTCGCTGCCGAGCTCCACCGCATAGGCGAGCGCCAAGCGGCTGAACTTCGCCGCATGGGTCGCGACGTTGCCGGACTTGTCGAGCGTGTCTTCCTTGGTGTGGATGTACGGGTTGTCTTCGCCGAACCCGGACTCGAACGGGAACGACGCGATGTAGCCGCGCGAGTTCCACGACGCATGGTCGGAGCAGGCATAGCCGCAGCGCGTCTCGCCGATCGCCAAGGTCGGCAGGTAGGCGCTCGCGAGGTCGTGCAGGAAGGCGTTCTGCGCCGCGTTGGTGAAGTCGGTGATGACGTAGATGTCGTCGATGCTGCCCATGTAGTTCGTCATGTCGAGCTGCAGCACGCCGACGACGTTCCTGCCCTGCGTCGCATAGTCGCGCGCGATGTCGGCCGAGCCGAGCAGGCCTTCCTCCTCGGCGGCATAGGCCATGAACTCGATCGTGCGCTTGGGCTGGTAGCCGCTCTGGATCAGCGTGCGCGCGACCTCGGCGAGGCTCGCGATGCCGGACGCGTCGTCGTCGGCGCCGGGTGCCTTCGCGAGCTTGCCGCCGGCGATCGAATCGAGGTGGCCGCCGATCACGACGATCTCGTCGGGCGCGGTCGTGCCGCGGATCGTCAGCACCACGGACTTCTGCGGCCACGCGTGCGTGACCTGACGCACGCTGACGTCGCTGCGATTGCGGCCGAGCAAGGCCCAGGCCTGCGCGAGCCAGTCGGACGCGGCGACGCCGGTGCTGCTCGCGTAGTAGCGGTTGCGGTAGTCCGACAGGCGCTGGATCGAGGCCAGCACCTTGCCTTCGTCGATGTGCGGCAGAAGGTCGTTGACCGTGGCCTGGTTGTCGATCGCATAGCTGGGCGCGGCGGCCGGCGCGGCATCGATGCGCGACAGCGCCTCCTTGGCTTCCGCGAGCGATGCATGGACCATGTAGCCGCCGCAGTGATGCAGGCTGTCGTGCACGGCCTGCGACAGCCGCGGCAGCACCGCGGCATCGACCGCGACCGCATGCACGCTCAGCACGTCGCGCAGGCCCCCCGGGGCCGACATCACGAGCGTGCGCGACGCCGACGGCGTGGTGCCCGCGTCGAGCCCGCGCAGCAACGCGTACGCATCGTCGTCGAGCGTGATCCAGGTCGGCGACGCCGCCTGCGCAGCCTCGGCCGTGGCGACGCAGGCCAGTGCAGCGGCCAGGGCCGCGAGCGTTCTGTTGAAACGTGACATGAGTGATTCCCCTCCTCCGTTGACATCGATGGCGAGCTCCCTGCCCGCGCGAACCAGTATGCCCTCGGCCTCGGCTCGGACCGTAACGGATGGTCGGGCCTGCCAGGCCGGGCTCGCGCCGCCGCGCCGCAGGAAGTCGTTGGCGTGCGCCGCGATGCGTGCCTGCGTGGTCGCGTCCATGCGCTGCGCGCAATGGTCGTAGAGGCACTTCCAGAGCAGCATGCCAGCCGCGGCAAGGCGCGCGGCTTCGTCATCGCGAGCCGCGCGCGCCGCGTCGTAGCAGCCGGACAAGGCACGCCGGCCGGCCTCCTCGTCGCGCGCCAACCGCGCCATCGCCGCATCGATGGCGGCCGCTGCCGACGTGCTCTTTGCGGCCTCTGCGCGCATGACCTCCTCCCGACCCGGCGCGCTCGAGTGCTTCGATGCGCGTCCCCTCGATCCGCAGCATGCGCGCCGCCGTAGACTCGGGCGCCATGGCACAGCGCATCCACGAGTTCCACGACGACCCGCGCAACGCCGAGATCCGCATCCGGGTGAACGGCACGCTGAAGCCTCGCGACGAAGCGGTGGTGTCGGTGTTCGACAGCGGCTTCGTGCTTGGCGACGGCGTGGGGGAAGGCGGCTGTCCCGACGTGCAGGATCCGAAGCTCGACAGCCACAGCAAGCTCAACTGCATCACCGCCTGCATCCAGGCCTGCACCGCCGGGGCCGACGAAGCCTTCGTCACCGGCGCCTTTGCGGGGCTGGCGCCGGTACGGGCCATCGACGGCCGCACGATCGGCGACGGCCGCACGATCGGCGATGGTCGGCCGGGGCCGATGCTCGTGCGGCTGCATACGCTCTACCGCGAGCTCGTGCTGCGCGACGTGCAGGCCCGCGCGGCCGCCGCGCCATGATTGCGGCCGCGCCGTTGCGCGTCGCGATGTGGAGCGGCCCGCGCAACATCTCGACGGCGATGATGCGAGCCTGGGAGAACCGCGGCGATTGCGCGGTCAGCGACGAGCCGCTGTATGCCGCCTACCTCGCGGCGACCGGCCTCGATCATCCCGGCGCGGCCGACGTGATCCGCACCGGCGAGACCGACTGGCGGCGCGTCGTCGCCGCGCTCACCGGCCCGGTGCCGGGCGGGCTGCCGGTCTGGTACCAGAAGCACATGACGCACCATCTGCTGCCCGGCATGGACACGGCATGGGTGCATGCGCTGACCAATGTGTTCCTGATCCGCGATCCGGCATCGGTCGTCTCGTCGTACCTGAAGTCGCGCGCGACGGCGACGCCGGCGGACATCGGCCTTCTGCAGCAGATCGAGCTGTTCGATGCGGTGCTTGCACGCACGGGAAAAGCGCCGCCGGTGATCGATGCGGATCGCTTCCTGCGCGATCCGCGCGCGCACCTCGAAGCACTGTGCACCGTGCTCGGCATCGCCTGCACCGACCGCATGCTGCACTGGCCGGCCGGTCCGCGCGCGACCGACGGCATCTGGGCGCCCCATTGGTACGACGCGGTGTGGAAGTCGACCGGCTTCGAGCCCTGGCGGCCGCGCGACGTGCGGCTCGATGCATCGGCACGGCAAGTGGCCGACGCTTGCCGGCCGGCCTATGAGCGGCTGCTCGGCGTGGCGATGGACGTCTGAGACACCCGCTCAGCTCAGCTCGCCGGCGGCCTGCGGCACGACGTGCCAATAGCCGCCTTCGTGCCGGATCGAGCCGACCGACTGCAGCACCTGCAGCCGATCGCGCGCCACCTTGTACGGCACGCGCAGCCAGTCGGCGAGCTCCGAGCCGCTGACCGGTCCGCGGCGCCGCATGAAGCGCAGCAGTTCGCGATCGCTGGGGCGGCCGGCGCTGCGCTCGGCCTCGGGCATGGCCATCCGGCCGAAGACCGCGCGCAACGGATCCTCGGCGGGGCGGTGTTGCGGGCGTCCGTCCATCACGATGCGGACTTGTTCGCGCGGCCACCGGAGCGCCGGTGCGCGGCTCGTGCCTTCGAGCATGGCGACGAGCGTCGGCCAGGGATCTTGCATGCAATGAAGGCTAGCGACCGCTCAGCAGCGGCACCATCCTCGAAACGAGTGGGTAGGTTCCGCGGCGAGCCGCAAGCGTGTACGAAGTCTCAAAGCATCAGCCCCCGTTCGGCGAGCGGATCGGCGCAGACCGTCATGCGCGGCAACGGCGCATCAGTCGCCGTCCGGTATCCGCTCGACATCGGCCAGCCACACCGCGGCTTCCGAGTCGCTCGGCGCGCGCCAATCGCCGCGCGGCGACAGCGATCCGCCCGAGCCGACCTTGGGTGCGTTCGGCACGCACGAGCGCTTGAACTGGCTGGTCTTGAAGAAGCGCCAGACGAAGGTCTTCAGGTGGCGCTTGATGTCGGCCAGGCCATAGGCGATGGGCCGCACGCCGGCCGGCCAGCGACCGACGCTCGCATCGCGCCAGGCATGGCGGGCGAGGAAGGCGACCTTGGTCGGCGCGAAGCCGAAGCGCAGGATGTAGTAGAGGCTGAAGTCGTGCAGCGCATACGGCCCGATCACGTCCTCGGTGCTCTGGCCCGGCTGGTCGGCGTTGCTGCCCGGTACGAGCTCCGGGCTGATCTCGGTGGCGAGCACGTCGAGCAGCACCTGCGCACCGCCTTCGGCCAGGTGCTGCGTCTCGGCGACCCAGCGCACGAGGTGCTTGATCAGCGTCTTCGGCACGCTCGCGTTGACGTTGTAGTGCGACATGTGGTCGCCGACGCCGTAGGTGCACCAGCCGAGCGCGAGTTCGCTCAGGTCGCCGGTGCCGACGACGATCGCGCCATGCAGGTTCGCGAGGCGGAACAGGTGGCTGGTGCGCTCGCCGGCCTGCACGTTCTCGTAGGTGATGTCGTACTGCGGCTGGTCGTCGCGGTGCGGATGGCCGATGTCGGCGAGCATCTGCCGGCAGCTCGCGCGGATGTCGATGGTGCGCGCGTCGCAGCCGATCGCGCGCATCAACCGCTCGGCCTGGTCGAGCGTGCGCGCGCTGGTCGCAAAGCCCGGCATCGTCACCGCGAGGATGTGGCTGCGCGGCCGCCTCAAGCGGTCCATCGCGCGCGCGCAGACGAGCAGCGCATGCGTCGAGTCGAGCCCGCCCGACACGCCGATCACGACCTTCTCGATGCCGCTCGCCGACAGCCGCTGGGTCAGCGCCTGCACCTGGATGTCGTAGACCTCGCGGCAGCGTTCGTCGCGCCGCGCCGGGTCGGACGGCACGTACGGGAAGCGTTCGACGCGGCGCTCGAGCGGCAACACCGCTGGTGCGGCCAGCCCGAGCGTGCAGCGCTGGATGCGAAAGCGCGCGACCTCGTCGGCATGGCGCTGCGCGCCTTGCGTGTAGCTCGTCTGGCGCATCCGCTCGCGCAGCAGCCGGTCGAGGTCGATGTCGGCGGTGACGAGGTGCGCGCTGTCGCTGAAGCGCTCCGATTCGGCGAGCAGCTCGCCGTTCTCGGCGATCAGCGCCTGGCCGTCCCAGGCCAGGTCGGTGGTCGACTCGCCCGCTCCGGCCGACGTGTACAGATAGGCTGCCAGGCAGCGCGCCGAATGCAGTCCGACGAGCTGATGCCGGTAGTCCGACTTGCCCAGCGTGATGTTGGAAGCCGACAGGTTCACCAGCACGGTCGCCCCGGCCAGCGCGGCGAACGACGACGGCGGGATCGGCACCCAGACGTCCTCGCAGATCTCGGCATGGAAGCGCAGCCCGGGCAGGTCGTCGGCCTCGAAGATCAGGTCGGCACCGAACGGCACGTCCTGGTCGAGCAGCCGGATCTGCTTCGCGACGGCATAGCCGGCCGGCACGAATTGGCGGGCCTCGTAGAACTCGCCGTAGTTCGGCAAGTAGCTCTTCGGCACGATGCCGAGCACGCGACCGCGCTGCACGACGGCGGCGCAGTTGTAGAGCGCGCCGCCGACCCGCAGCGGCAGGCCGACGATCGCCACCGTGACCATCGATCGCGTCGCCTCGGCCACCCGCTGCAGCGCCGTCTCGCAGGCATCGAGCAGCGCGTCCTGGTGAAAGAGATCGTCGCAGGTATAGGCCGACAGGCCGAGCTCGGGAAACGCGACCAGCACCGCATGGCGCCGCGCCGCTTCCTGCAACAGCGCGATCGTCTGCCCGGCGTTGTAGTCCGGGTCGGCGACGCGGCAGCGCGGCACGCCGACGGCGACGCGCGCATAGCCGTGGGCATAGAGGTTGTCGAACGGAAAGCGTGAGTCCACGGGGCGGATCCTCCGCCGCCGATTGTCGTGCAGCCGCCGCGCGGCTGCCTTCGAGGCGCCGCGTGCGATAGTGGTGGCTCCTGCAGTCAGCGGAGCCGAGATGCCGCCCCTGCGTCCGGAGACGACCGATCGAGCGCCCGAGCCCGTCGCCTTCGGCCGCGCCTTTCTCTACTGGCTGCAGCTCGGCTTCATCAGCTTCGGCGGGCCCGCCGGGCAGATCGCGATGATGCACGAGGAGCTCGTCGAGCGGCGCCGCTGGATCTCGGAAGCGCGCTTCCTGCATGCGCTCAACTACTGCATGGTGCTGCCCGGCCCGGAGGCGCAGCAGCTCGCGACCTACATCGGCTGGCTGATGCACCGTACCGCCGGCGGCATCGTCGCCGGCGCGCTGTTCGTGCTGCCGTCGCTCGTGATCCTGATCGCGCTGTCGTGGATCTACATGGCCTACGGCCACGTGCCGGCGATCGCCGCGGTGCTCTACGGCATCAAGCCGGCCGTGACCGCGATCGTGCTGCACGCGGCCTGGCGCATCGGCTCGCGCGCGCTGAAGAACGCCCCGCTCTGGGCCATCGCCGCCGCCGCCTTCGTCGCGATCTTCGCGTTGCGGCTGCCCTTCCCGCTCATCGTGCTGGGCGCCGGCATGCTGGGTGCGCTCGGCGGCCGCTGGGCGCCCGACAAGTTCCGCACCGGCGGTCATGCGGCCGCGGCCGCGCACCGCGCCGGCCCTGCATTGATCGACGACGACACGCCGCCGCCGCCGCATGCGCGCCATACCTGGGAACGCGTCGCGCGCGTGCTGCTGGTCTGCGTCGGGCTCTGGGCGCTCGTGCTCGGCGCGCTGGTGCTCGCCGCGGGCTGGGACGGCACGCCGGCGCAACTCGCCTGGTTCTTCACGAAGGCCGCGCTGCTGACGTTCGGCGGCGCCTATGCGGTGCTGCCCTACGTGTACCAGGGCGCGGTCGATCACTACCACTGGCTCAGCGCGCCGCAGATGATCGACGGGCTCGCGCTCGGCGAGACGACGCCCGGCCCGCTGATCATGGTGGTCGCCTTCGTCGGCTTCGTCGGCGGCTGGACCCAGGCGCTGTTCGGCCCCGAGGCGCTCGCGCTGGCCGGCATCGCCGGCGCGCTGGTCGTCACCTTCTTCACGTTCCTGCCGTCGTTCTTCTTCATCCTGCTCGGCGGGCCGTTCATCGAGTCGACCCACGGCAACCTCAAGTTCACCGCGCCGCTGGCGGCCATCACCGCAGCGGTGGTCGGCGTCATCGTCAACCTCGCGGTGTTCTTCGCCTGGCATGTGCTCTGGCCTGAAGGCCCGGCCGGCCGCTTCGACGCGATCTCGCTGGCGATCGGCGTGGTCGCGGGGCTCGCGCTGTTCGCGCGCAAGGTCGGCGTGATCCCGGTCGTGCTCGGTGCGGGGGCCGCCGGCTGGGCGCTGCATCAGTTGCTGGGGGTGGGCGTAGGCGCCGGCTGACGACCGGTTCGGCGCGCAGCCGACAGACAGCGTGCATACCCCGGCGCAGACTGCGCCGAACTTCAGCCCCCAACCGCGCACCGACACCCAGGCGCACCATGTTCGAGTCTTCCGAGGCCCCCGTCGCGCATGCCGTCGCGGTCGCCGCGCGCGGCACGGATCAGGCGCCGGAGGACGCGCCACTGCCTAAAGTCGCACCCGTACGGCTGCACATGCCGGTCGACGTGCGCAGCCTGTCGCTGGCGGTCATCGCCGTGCTGGCCAGCCTCTATGCGCTGCATGTGGCGAGCGCGGTGTTCGTTCCGGTGATGCTCGGCGTGCTGTTGAGCTATGCGCTCGCGCCGCTGGTCGATCGGCTAGAGCGCCTGCGCCTGCCGCGCGTGCTGGGCTCGGCGCTCACGATGATCGCGATCGTCGGGGGCCTCGCGTGGTCGGCCTATGCGCTGAGCGACGAGGCATCGAACTGGGTCGAGTCGCTGCCCCATACCGCCGCCAGCCTGCGCCGCGCGATGCGGGCTGCGCCGCCGACCGACAAGGTGCAGAAGGTCCAGCAAGCCGCCGCACAACTGCAACAGGCGGCCGAAGACGCCGCGGCCGTGCGCGACACCCACCGCGACGTGATGCGCGTCGAGGTCGTGCCGCCGAAGTTCAACCTGCGCGACTACCTGTGGACCGGCACGATGGGGCTGCTCGCGGTCATCGGCCAGCTGCTCGTGGTCTGCATGGTGGCCTACTTCCTGCTCGCCGCCGGCGACGACTTCCGCCGCAAGATCGTGCGGATGGCCGGACCGACGATCAGCAAGCGCAGGATCACGGTACAGGCGCTCGACGAGATCGCCACGCAGATCGAACGGTATCTGCTGGTGCAACTGCTGGTCAGCGTGGTGGCGGGCGTCGTGACCGGCCTGGCGTTCGCCGCGCTGGGGCTCGAGCATGCGGCCATCTGGGGCTTCGTCGCCGGCGCCGGCAACCTCGTGCCCTATGTCGGATCGGTCGCGCTGGTGGCCGGGCCGGCGCTGGCCGGCTTCGTGCAGTTCGGCTCGCTCGAGCAGGCACTGCTGCTCGCGGGCGTCTCGTTCGCGGTCCACGCGGTCTGCTCCTACGCCATCACGCCCTGGCTCACCTGCAAGACGAGCAAGCTGAACGCGGTCGTCGTGTTCGTCGGCCTGCTCGCATGGGGCTGGCTCTGGGGCGTCTGGGGCCTCCTGCTCGGCGTGCCGATCCTGATGATGATCAAGGTCATCTGCGACCACGTCGACGACCTGAAGCACATCGGCGAACTGCTGGGCTGATCATCGGGCGCAGGCGTCTTTCGATATATTCCTCCATATACTTTGCGCAGCCCGCACCACGGCGGCGCCGGACGGCGCGCCGACGGGTGGCTCGCGCGGCAGGGTAGAACTGCCGATACGCAACGCCATGCGCGCGGTACACTGAATTCAGCCGAGTCACGAGCTCGGCTCCCTGCTAGCTCCCAGGACGTCGCTGCACCGTCATCCGATCTGCCCGAGAGGCGTCGCGTCGCTGTGTGTGGGTGACCGGCAAGCCTCGCGTGGTACGGATCGACGATTCCTACAACCAACCATCGAGGTGAGACATGCTTCCGAGTCGTTTGCTTCCCGTCATGGCCACGCTCGCGCTGGTGGGCGCGGCATCCACGGCACGCGCCGAGGATCCCGAGCCCGGCTGGGCCAAGGGCCGTCCCAAGACCGACGTCGCGATGAAGATGGCGCCGGTGCCGGCGTTCCCGATCCCGACCGCGCCGGACCAGTTGCCGACGAAGAAACTCAAGCTGCCGCCGGGCTTCAGGGTCGAGACCTGGGCCTCGGGCATCCTCGATGCGCGCGACCTGCGTCAGGGGCCCGACGGCAAGATCTTCGTCAGCACGCTGTTCGTCGGCAACAAGGTCTACGTGCTGCCCGAGAAGGCGACCGACGGCAAGCGCGAGCCCGTCGTCGTGATCGACAAGACCGAGCAGGCGACCGGCATCGACTACTACAAGGGGTCGCTCTACTTCGCGACCAACAAGAAGATCGTCCGCTACGACAACGTCGACGACAAGCTGACCGGCCTCCTCCCCGAGCCGACCGTGCTGACCGACAAGCTGCCGGGCGGCAGCGACCACAGCTGGAAGTACCTGCGCGTCCACGACAACAAGCTCTACTACAACATCGGCGCGCCCTGCAACATCTGTGATCCGGGCGACTACGCGAAAATCTATCGCATGAACCTCGACGGCTCGGGCAACGAGACGATCGCCGCCGGCGTGCGCAACACGGTCGGCTACGACTTCGATCCGAAGACCAACGACCTCTGGTTCACCAACAACGGCCGCGACTGGCTCAGCGAGGAACTGCCCAACGACACGCTGAACCACGTCACGCAGCCGGGCAAGCAGCACTTCGGCTTCCCCTATTGCCATCAAGGCAACATTCCGGATCCGGAGTTCGGTTGGGGCAAGTCGTGCGACGACTTCGCGAAGCCGGCTGCCCTGCTCGGGCCCCATGCCGGCACGCTCGGCATGACGTTCTACACCGGCAAGATGTTCCCGGCGAAGTACCACGGCGCGATGTTCATCGCCAAGCACGGCCCTTGGAACCGCACCCAGAAGTACAACGGCGTCTTCGTGGCCTGGCCCGACGGCAAGGGAGGCGCGAAGGTCGAACCGTTCATGACCGGCTTCGTCGAGAACAACCAGTACCTCGGCCGGCCGGTCGACTTCCTGGTCCTGAAGGACGGCTCGCTGCTCGTCAGCGACGACCACGCCGGTGCGATCTATCGCGTCAGCTACGGCGGGAAGTGAGGTGACGCACTGGCAGCGGGTCGCGACCACGGCCGTGCTGGTGCCGCTCCTTGCGAGCGTCTGCGCGACTGCCGAAGCACAGGCCAGGAAGAAGCCCGCCGCCAGCGCAGCGTCCGCGGCATCGGCGGCGACGGCACCGGCCGGTGCCGCCGTCTATGCCGAACGGTTCAAGACCGTCTGCGCGGCCTGTCACGGCGCCGACGGCCGCAGCGACATGGCCGGCGTGCCGGTGCTGGCCGGCCAGCCGTCGCTCTACGTGATCACGCAGTTGTTCCTGTTCCGCGAGGGACGGCGCAACAACGAGGCGATGATCGCGATGGCCAAGCCGATGAAGGACGACGACCTGCGCGGCTTCTCCGACTACATCGGCACGTTGCCCGCGGTGCCCGCGCCGCCGCCCGCGACGCCGCCCGATGCGTCGCGCATGAGCAAGGGGCAGGCACTCGCGCAGCAGCACAAGTGCGTCTACTGCCACGGCGCCGACCTGGCCGGCGGCCAGCAGGTGCCGCTCATCGGCGGTCAGAAGGAAGACTACGTGCGCGCCGCGCTGCACGGCTTCAAGTCGGGCGACCGGCCGGCCTACACGCGCGCGATGACCGAAGCGCTGAGCCAGGTACCGGTCGAAGATCTGGACGTGCTGGCCTACTACGTCGCGAACTTCACCGGGAAGTAGCGGCGGGACGTCGAGTGCGTCCGCTCGGAGCAAGACCATGCTGATCCGCTCGATCGTCGCCGCCCTGCTCGCACTCGGCGGCTCGTCGTCATCCGTGGCTGCGGGCGGACCGCCCGCGCCGCGCGTGATGATCGTCTCGATGTTCGCGCCCGAGGGCAAGGTCTGGCTCGACCATCTCGGCCCGTGGCGCGAGATTCGCGTGCCGGGCCTCTCGCCGGACTATCCGACGGTGCGCTGCAACCGCAGCATGGTCTGCGTGATGACGACCGGCATGGGCCACAGCAATGCCGCCGCGTCGACGATGGCGCTGCTGTTCGCGCGCCGCTTCGACCTTCGCCGCACCTACTTCCTCGTCGCCGGCATCGCCGGCATCAACCCCGAGCTGGGCACGGTGGGCTCGGTCGGCTGGGCGCGCTGGCTGGTCGACTTCGGCATCCAGTGGGAGATCGATGCGCGCGAGATCCCGCCCGACTGGACGTCGGGCTACCTCGGCATCAACGTCAAGCAGCCGGGCGACAAGCCGGCGCTCGACTACCGCACCGAAGTGTTCCGGCTCGACGAGGCGCTCGTGCAGAAGGCCTATGCGCTGTCGCGCGACGTGACCTTGAGCGACGGCCCGCAAGCGCAGGCTGCGCGCGCGAAGTTCGCGTCCGCGCCGGCGAACCGCCCGCCGACGGTGCTGCAATGCGACACCGTGGCCGGCGACACCTGGTTCTCCGGCAAGCTGCTCGGCGAGCGCGCCAGTGCGTGGACGAAGCAGCTCACCGACGGCCAGGGCGCCTACTGCACGACGCAGCAGGAGGACAACGCGACGTACGAGGCGCTCAGGCGCGGCGCGAGCGCCGGCCTCGTCGACCTGAAGCGCGTCGCGGTGCTGCGCGCCGGCTCGGATTTCGACCGGCCGGCGCCGGGGCAGACGAGCGCGCAGAACCTGCTCGACTACCAGGCGCAAGGCGGCTTCATGATCGCATTGCAGAACCTCTACCTCGCCGGCAACCCGCTGGTGCAGGACATCGTGACGCGCTGGCGGCTCTGGCGCGACGGCGTGCCGGCGCAGTGAGCACGCTCATCGCTGCTCGACGAACCGCTTGAGCCGCGCGAGCGCCTGATCCCACTGCGCCGCGATCGCATCGAGCGAGCGTTGCGCTTCCGTGAGCCGCGCAGCATCGAACTGCCAGCGCCGCTCGCGGCCGACCTTGACGTCGTGCACCAGCCCGGCCTGCGCGAGCACCAGCAGGTGCTTGGTGACCGCCTGGCGCGTGATGTCGGTGCCGGACGTCAACTGCGCGATCGAGACCGCGCTGCCGGCGCACAGCACCGCGACAAGGCGCAGCCGCGTCGCGTCGCCGAGCGCGGCGAACACCGGTGCGGCCTGCTGCAGGGCCGCGTCGTTCGACACGGCCGCGCTACGCCGCGTCGGCGACATGGCGGGCGATGTTGCGCATCTGCTCTTCCCAGCCGCCGCTGTTCATGCGGTAGGCCTCGGCGCGCCGCGCCGCCGGGATCGCATCGAAGCCCGACTCGACGACGCGCAGCAGCGTGCCGCCATGCACCTCGGCGAGCTCGAAGACGACGAGCGTCGTCGGCTCGGCCGAATAGTCCTTGCCGGCATCGATCGCGTACGGATGCCAGCGGAACGCCAGCAGCCGCTCGGGCTCGACGCGCTCGACCTGCGCTTCGAACACGAGATGCTCGTAGCCGGGGTAAGTGATGTGCCCGCGCGCCGTCTGCCCGGCTGCGAACACCTGACCCTGCAGCGCCACGCCGAACCACAGGCCGAACTCCTCGGCCGTCGACAGCGCGCGCCAGACGCGTGCGAGCGGCGCCTGCAACAGGACTTCCCTTTCGATCCGATCGGTGCTCGATGCCATAGGCAACCTCCTGGTTGCAGGATAGCGGTCCTTTGCCCGCAATGCAACCGAGAGGTTGCATATCGGCAGACCGACCCCCCAAGGCGCCGGGATTGCGCGCCGCGGTCGACGCTGCCTACAGTCCGCCGCACAACGACGAGGAGGTCCGGCGATGGAAGACGGATACGGACAAGGATGGCCCGTGCTCGCTCGCGCCCAGCGCGCGATCGGCCGCCGATGGGCACGCGCCGTCGCGCGCCGGGCGCTGATGGCGGGATGGCTGGGACTGTGCGCCGCCTTGCCGGCCGCGGCGTACGACGTGCCCAAGCTGAACACGGTCTACCACTTCGTGACCAGCGAATACCCGGTGTTCGGCAACTTCGAGCTGTCGCCGCTGGTCGAGGCGAGCGACGGCAACTTCTACGGCGTCAGCGCCTATGGCGGCGTGCACTCGAACGGCTACGTCTACAAGGTGTCGCCGTCGACCGGGCAGCTCACGCACATCCACGATTTCCAGTTCCGCGACGGCATGACGCCGCGCGGCGCGCTGATCCAGGCGCGCGACGGCTACCTCTACGGCACCACCGAGTCCGGCGGGCGGCACCAGTCCGACTACTGCTATGCCGGCAAGTTCTACAACGGCAGCGGCTGCGGCACGCTGTTCCGCGTCGGGCTCGACGGCAGCTTCCAGAAGGTGCACGACTTCTATTCGGCGGCCGACGGCTACCAGACCTCACCGAATACCGGGGTCGTGCAGGGACGCGACGGCAATCTCTACGGCATGGCGGTGCGCGCATTCCCGAGCGCGACGACGTCGATGTTCAAGGTCGCACACGACGGCAAGGTGAGCGTCTTCCGTCTGTTCGCCGAGGACCTGAGCGAAGGCTATCTCGCCAACGGAGGGCTGATCCGCGGCCGCGACGGCAACCTCTACGGCACGACCTCCAGCAACGGCGCTGCCAACGGGAGTCCCAGCGGCGGTTGCGGCACGGTGTTCAAGGCCGGCACCGACGGCAGCTTCGAGACGCTGCATGTCTTCAGCGGTAGCGCCAGCGGTCTCGGCGACGGCTGCTTTCCGACGACCAAGCTGCTGCAGGGCAGCGACGGCGGCCTTTACGGCACGACGCAGTTCGGCGGCTACCAGACCGGTCGCTGCCTCGCCGGCGGCTGCGGCATGGTGTTCCGCATCGATGCATCGACCGGCGACGAGACCGTGCTGCACCGCTTTGCCGCCACGTCGCTCGACGGCGAATATCCGCAGAACGACGGCCTGGCGCAGACGCCGGACGGTACGCTCTACGGCACGACCGGCGGCAATCCGTACGGCGACGGCGCAGGCTTCGTGCCGCTCTGCCGCGTCGGCGGCAGCACGTCGTTCAGTTGCGGCACGATCTACCGGATCGACACGCAGGGCAAGTTCAAGCAACTCGTCGACTTCGGCAAGAGCGACGGCGCCTATGGCCTCTTCCCGCACGCGTCGCTGGTGCTCGGCAGCGACGGCAACCTCTACGGCAACACCTTCAGCGGCGGCGGCTACGGGCTCGGCACCGTGTACCGGCTGGTGCTCGATCCGGCGACGCCCATCGTCTCGATCGACGGCCTCGAGCCCGCGAGCGGCGGCGCCGGCACGCCGTTCAGCGTGATCGGCATCGGCTACACCGGTGCGACCCAGCTCACGATAGGCAACGGCACGATACCGATGCCGATCCCGTTCTCGGTCGTCTCGGACAGCCAGATCGATGCCGTCGTGCCGGAAGGCGCCGTGAGCAGCGCGATCGGCGTGACGACGCCGCGCGGCACGACCTTCAGTCCGATGGTGTTCAGCGTCGGCCCGGACCTGATGGCCGGCCATGCCGCACTGCACGACATGCGCTGCGCCCGCACGCCGGCGCGCGATGCGCAAGCTGCCGCCGGCTGCGGCGCAGCACCCGCGGCGGCTGCGCCTCGAGCGTCACCCGATGATCGTCACAGCAGCCGCAGCCAGAGCAGCCGCGGCTCCGCGCCGCCGAGCGCGACGATGAGCCGATCGCCGCTGGGCGCGTAGGCCAGCGCGGTCAGCGGCGCATCGAACGGCTCTTCGTGCAGCGGCGCGGCGTCGAGGCCGTGCAGCCGCAATATGCCGTCGGTGCCGCCGGTGGCGATGATGGGTTCACGCGGGTGGACGGCCAAGGCGGCGAGCGCCCCGGCGGTCACCTGCCGCATCGCGAGCCGCGTCCAGCCCGCGGCATCCCAGATCGCGAGGCAGCCGTCGGCGCCGACGCTCGCGAACAGCGCATCGTCGTGCGCGAATGCGAGGTCGAGCACGGCGAGATCGTGGGCTGCGAGATCGGCGACGTGATCGTGGCCGTCGCGCGCCCAGACGGACAGCGCCGCATCGCCGGCGACGACATGGCGCCGTCCGATCGCGATGCTGCGCACGGCCGCGGCGCGCTCGCCGGCGAGCAGCATGACGCCACCCGGAGCGGCAGCGCTCGTCGCGATGAGTTGCACGGATGGGCCATGGTCGACCTCGACGAGCAGCCCGCCATCGGCGCTCCAGGCCGCGACGAGCGGCGGGCTCTTACGATGATCGTCAGTCGCCGGCGATGCGAGCCAGTCCGGTGCCTGCCAGCGACGCTCGGCCAGGTCGAACCCCTGACGCGCGATCAACACGCGCGCGCCGTCGCGATCGAAGCGCAGCGCACCGGCGCCGCCGCCGGGCACCGGCACGCTCATCGCGTGCACGTCGTCGCAATAGAGGTGCAGCATGCGGCCGTCGGTGGCGGCCCAGCCTGCCGCCGACGGCGCGTGCGCCAACGAGCGGATCGGGCCGCAGTGCCATTGCGCAATGCACTCGACGAGTCGATGCGCCATGCCGTCAGACCGCCGCCGCCGGGCGCGCCAAGGTGACGCGGACGCGATGGCGTCCGGACGCACGCGCAAACGACACGCTGCCCCCGAGGCGCTGCGCGACCTGGCGCACGACCGCCAGACCGAGGCCGGTGCCGGGCGTGCCGCGGCTCGCGTCGCCGCGCACGAAAGCCTCCTGGACCTGCGCGCCGGCATCGGGCGCCAGACCCGTGCCCGCATCCTCGACCTCGAGCCACGCTGCCTCCGGGTCCTCGCCGACGCGCACGGTGACCGGCGCCTCGCCGTGCTTCAGCGCGTTGTCGACGAGGTTGGCGACGAGACGCTCGATCAACAGCCGGTTGGCGTGCGGCCAGGGCAGCGTGCTCGGCGCTTCGATGCGCAGTTCGCCCGCCGGCCGTCCGAAGCTGGCGGTGGCGCTGCGCGCGGTCGCGGCGAGGTCGACGGTCTCGTCGAAGCCCAGCTCGCCCGAGCGCACGAAGTCGAGGAAGCTTTCGATGAGGCGATCGCAGGACTTGACGTTGCGGATGATCGCCTCGCGGCGCGCCACGATCGATGCGCCTTCCGGCAGCAGCTCCGCGGCCATGCGGATGCGGCCGAGCGGGCTGCGCAGGTCGTGCGACACGCCGGCCAAGAGCATCGCGCGCTCGCGCTCGAAGCGCAGCTGGCGCTCTTGCAGGTCGGCGAAGGCCAGGCCGATCTGCTCGATCTCCGGCGCCGCGCCGGCGACCGTGAGCGCCGGCTGCGCCACCGGCGGCGCGCCCGGCGATTGCGCCTGCATGTGGCTGCGCAGGCGTTCGAGCGGCCGTGTCAGCCAGCGCGTCAACACGTAGCTGACGGCCGCCAGGAACGTCAGCCCGAGGACCAGCGCGAGGATCGCGCGCGTCGACCAGTCGCGCACGACGATGCTGCCGTCGATGCCCAGCCACTGCCGGCTGCCGTCGGCCTGGGCGACGCGCAGCCAGATCATCGGGTTGGGCTCGGCCAGCGCCAGCGCGAACTGATCGACCGGCACACCGCGCGCGACCAGCGCCCGGCGCAGCGCGGCGATGCGCGGCACCTCGGAGCCGACCGTCGATGCGCCCTTCGGCAGCACGGCACTGCGATGGATGGTTTGCGGTACTTCGGTCGCGACGCTGCCGCTGGCGGCGGCGAGCGCCGCGGCCCAGTGATCGGCATACAGTTCACCCATCACGTGATTGCGGTCAGCGACGAAGATCGTGCCGACGAGCACCAGCAGCGACGTCGCAATGACGACCTGGGCGATCAGCAACCGCAGGAACAGGCTGTCGAGGCGGCGCAAGAATCTACGCATGGTCGGCTTTCGAGTGAAGCTCAGCTTCTCAGCCGCGCGGCACGAAGACATAGCCTTCGCCGCGCACCGTGTCGATCCACGCATTGCCCGGCGCGGCCTGATCGAGCTTGCGGCGCAGGCGCGCCACCTGCACGTCGACGGTGCGGTCCTGCGGCCGATAGCCGCCGCTCTGCACCGCCTCGCTGAGCTGCTCGCGCGACAGCGGCTGGCCGGGCATGCGCGCCAGGGCGGCGAGCAGCTTGTACTCGATGCTCGTCAGGCCGACGATCGCGCCGTCGTCGCCGGCACGCACCTCGCGCTTGAGCAAGTCGATGGTCAGCGCATCGAAGCGGAGCTGGGTCAGCGCGGCGCGCTCCGGCAACTGGCGGCGCAGCAGCGCACGCACGCGCGCCACCAGCTCGCGCGGCTCGAACGGCTTGGCGAGGTAGTCGTCGGCGCCGATCTCGAGGCCGAGCACGCGATCGAGCGGATCGCCGCGCGCGGTCAGCATCACGATCCCGATCGCCGGATGCGCGGCACGCCAGCGACGGCACAGCTCGTAACCGTTGGCATCCGGCAGCATCACGTCGAGCAGCACCGCGGCCGGCTGGCTGTCCGCCAGCGCCTTCTCGCCGTCGCCGCCGGTCAACACCGCATGCACCGCCCAGCCCTCGCGGTCGAACAGCTCGGCCACCAGCGCGGACAGCTCGGCGTCGTCGTCGACCATGAGGATCAGCGGCTTCATGACGGCGCAGTGTAAAGACGGGGTCGTCCGCCGATCGGGATGTTTCAAGACTGTCGCAATTCGTCGTGCAACGTGTGCGCCGCGACGGCGCGGAAGGCGTTCAATGAGGGCCACGGCGAAGGGCCATCCGCTCGACACCGCGAGCCCAACGACACTGCCATGAGGACCACATCATGAAGAACCGCACCCTCCCGTCCACGCTGCTGACCATGACGCTGGCGCTGGCCGCCGGCACGATCTGCGCGACCGACGTGCAAGCGCGCACCCGCACCGGCACCTACACCGGCCCGCGCGGCGGCACCGCCACGCACACGGTGACGCGCTCGCACGGCGACGTCAGCAGCTCCACCACCTATGGGAACGGCAAGACCACGAGCCGCACCGTCGACCGCACCCCCGGCGGCCCGACCAACGCGACGGTCACCGGCCCGAACGGCGGCACCTTGGACCGCACGACGACGCGCTCGAACGGCGACGTCAGCACGACGCTCACCGGCTCGGGCGGCAAGACCGCGAGCCGCACCGTCGACCGCACCCCAGGCGGCCCGACCAACGCGACGGTCACCGGCCCGAACGGCGGCACCTTGAACCGTACGACGACGCGCTCGAACGGCGACGTCAGCACGACACTCACCGGCTCGGGCGGCAAGACCNNCCGCGAGCCGCACCGTCGACCGCAGCCCGGGCGCCACCAACGCCACCGTGACCGGCCCCGGCGGCAAGAGCATGGACCGGACGACGACCTACGGCAACGGCCAGTCGACGACGACGATCACCGGCCCGAACGGCGGCTCCGAGACGATCAACCGCACGAAGCCGTAATGCCTAGGCAGGGCTCTGGAGGCGCGACCCGGAGTCGAAC
>JAFEEF010000003.1 GCA_018241265.1 Pseudomonadota bacterium
CGGCTGAAGGACAAGCCGCAGCAGATGCAGCAGGAGATGATGCGCATCTACCGCGAGGAGAAGGTCAACCCGCTCGGCGGCTGTCTGCCGATCCTGATCCAGATGCCGGTGTTCATCGGCCTCTACTGGGTGCTGCTGTCGAGCGTCGAGATCCGCAATGCGCCGTGGATGGGCTGGATCCACGACCTGTCGGTGCCGGATCCGCTGTTCATCCTGCCGATCCTGATGACGCTGACCAGCCTGTTGCAGACCTGGCTCAACCCGACGCCGCCCGATCCGGTGCAGGCACGCATGATGTGGATCATGCCGATCGCGTTCTCGTTCATGTTCTTCTTCTTCCCGGCCGGCCTCGTCGTCTACTACGTGACGAACAACCTGCTGTCGATCGTGCAGCAGTACATCATCAACAAGCGGCTCGGCGTCACCGGCAAGTAGCCGGGCGGCGCAGCCGGCGCACCCGCCGATGCTCGATCGCCACGCCGATCCCATCGTCGCGATCGCGACCGCCGCCGGGCGTGGCGCGGTCGGCATCGTGCGCGTGTCGGGGCGCGAGCTGGCCCCGCTGATCGATGCCATCTGCGGGCGTACGCTCGCGCCGCGCGTCGCCACCTACCTGCCGTTCCGCGCCGCCGACGGCAGCGCGGTCGACCAGGGCCTCGCGATCCACTTTCCCGCGCCGCATTCGTACACCGGCGAGGACGTGCTCGAACTGCAGGCGCACGGCGGGCCGGTGGTGCTGCAACTGCTCGTCGCGCGCTGCCTCGAAGCGGCCGCCGAGGTCGATCCGAACAGCGGCCGCCTGCGCTTGCCGCATCTGCGGCTTGCCCGGCCCGGCGAGTACACCGAGCGCGCGTTCCTGAACGACAAGCTCGACCTGGCGCAGGCCGAGGCGGTGAGCGACCTGATCGACGCCAGCACCGAAGCCGCGGCGCGCTCGGCCGGTCGTGCGCTCGCGGGCGCGTTCTCGCATGAGGTCGAACGCCTCCGCGATCAGCTCGTCGAGCTGCGCATGCTCGTCGAAGCGACGCTCGACTTTCCCGAAGAGGAGATCGATTTCCTCGAACGGGCCCACGCGCGCGGCAGGCTCGACGCGATCGCAACGCAGATCGACCGCGTGCTCGCCCAGGCCCGCCAGGGCGCGCTGCTGCGCGAAGGCATGCGCGTCGTGCTGGCCGGCCAGCCGAACGTCGGCAAGAGCTCGCTGCTCAACGCGTTGGCGGGCGCCGAGCTCGCGATCGTCACCGCGGTGCCGGGCACGACGCGCGACCGGATCGGCGAGACGATCCAGATCGAAGGCGTGCCGGTGCACGTCATCGACACCGCCGGCTTGCGCGACCCCGACGACGAGGTCGAGCGCATCGGCATCGCGCGCAGCTGGACCGAGATCGAAGGCGCCGATGCGGTGATCTTCCTGCACGACCTGACGCGCGCCGGCGCGGCGGACTACGAAGCGGGCGAAGCGCGCATCGCGGCGCGGCTCGCGGCGCTGGACGATCGCCTGCTGCAGGTCTACAACAAGGCCGATGCCGCGGACGTCGCCGCGTCCGATGTGCCGGCCGATTCGATCGTGCTGTCGGCGAAGACCGGCAGCGGTCTCGACGCCCTGCGCCGCCGGATGCTCGAGCGGGCCGGCTGGCAAGCGCAGCCCGAAGGCAGCACCATCGCGCGCACGCGCCACGTCGAGGCGCTGCGCCGCGCCGCGCGCCACGTGGCGCTCGCACAGGCGCATGCGGCGCGGTCCGATGCAGCGCTCGACCTGTTCGCCGAAGAGTTGCGCCTCGCGCATGAGGCGCTCGGCGAGATCACCGGTGCCTACACGGCCGACGATCTGCTGGGCGACATCTTCGGGCGCTTCTGCATCGGGAAGTAGCGCGGCTTCCCGGCGCGCTGCCTGTCTCGCCGATCATGTAGTGTTCCATGAACGTCCGTGTGTCCTCAGGGGAAGGCTCGCCATGAACAAGATCCATTGCATTTCCGGACTGCCGCGGTCGGGAACCACGCTGCTTTCAACCATCTTCAACCAGAACCCGCGCTTTGCCGCCTCGATTTCCAGCCCGCTCGCACGCATGGTTCGCGCGATCGTTTCGGAGTCGCACGCACAGGCCGGCTTTCGCAGGCAGTGTCCCGAAGAAAAGCGCCGTCGCCTGATCGAGAACTTGATCGCCACGTACTACGAAGACGCCAACGAAGTGGTTTTCGATACCAATCGAGGATGGCCCTTGCTTGCATCCTTGCTCCACGACCTCCACCCGCCGGCGAAGATGATCTGCTGCGTGCGTGAGATCCCGTGGATACTCGACAGCTTCGAGGTGCTCGTGCGCAGGAATCCATATGCATTGACGTCGTTGTTCACGGGAAATGAGGGGCAGGACGTCTACTCGCGTGCCGGGACGCTGCTTCGCCCGGAAGGTGTCGTGGGATTCGCGCTCAACGGCTTGAAGCAGGTCATTTACAGCCGCGAGAACAAGATGATCCTGCTGGTTCAATATGATGACCTCTGCAGGTCGCCCAAACAGGTGATGCAGGAAATTTACAGGTTCATCGACGAGCCGTACTTCGAACACGACTTCAATGATCTCGAAGCGTCTTACGATGAATTCGACGACGATTTGAATCTGAAGGGCATGCACACCGTCCGCAAAGAATTGCAATACGTGGAGAGAACGCCCGTCATCCCGCCGGATCTCTGGCATCAAGCGGCGGGGCTTTCGTTCTGGAAAAACAAGAGCTGAATCGCAGTCGGCTTGACATTTTTTTACAACCGCTCGCGGCGTCGCACGGGGGCATCCCGAAGCCAGGGAAGCCAAAGCGGGCGGCACCGGCCGATGAAGCCGCCCGGAGGCGCCATGCGACGACGGGCGGTGCACGTTCGGGCTGCCGCCGGTTGTCCGCCAACCCCGTCGACGTCGATAATTTCCGATCGGGCCGAAAAGCCGCGCGCGCACACGGAAAGCACGAATGGACATCCAGGAACTGGTTCAGGCGATCCAGACCCTCAACGCCGAAGACGCGCTGCATGCGCGCCTGAACCTCGAGCAATGGCGCGCGCTGTCGACTTACCTCACGCAGCACGAGATCCGCGCCGGAGATCTGCTGATCAAGCAGGGCGATTCCGACCGATCCATGTACTTCCTCGCCCAGGGCACGCTGCAGGTGTTCGTCAGCGGCGGCCCGCCCGGCAGCCGGCGCATCGCCATCCTGCGCTCCGGTTCGGTGGTCGGCGAGCCGGGCCTCTTCAGCGACGGGCCGCGCATGGCCAACGTCGAGGCGATGACGCCCTGCATCGTGATGGCGCTGCGCGGTCCGCGGCTGGAGGAGATGGCGCAGCGCCTGCCGGCCGTCGCCCTCGAACTGCTGCGCGCGGCGGGCGGCGTGATGGCGGTGCGCATGCGCGCGACCCTGTCGAAGCAGGTACCGTTCACGTAGGGGGCCTGCGGGCCCTTGTCGGCTAGCTTTTCCCGAGCAGCTTGGCTTCGGCCAGCGCCAGCGGCTCCGGCAGACCCGACAGCACCAGCGTATCGCCGGCCGCCAGCACGAGGCCTTCGTCGGGCCGGACGACCGCGCCGGCGGCGCGCCGCACCGACACCACCGTGACACCGACTGCATGCAGCGCCTGCGCTGCAAGCGTCTGGCCGACGTGGCTGCCGGCGGCCGGCAAGGTCACGCTGAGCAGCCGCGCGGTCTGCAGCTCGTCGGCGGTGTCGTCGTCGGCGCCGTGGAAGTAGCCGCGCAGGAGCCCGTAGCGCGCCGCGCGCTGGTCCTGCACGACACGGAACACGCGCCGCATCGGCACGCCGACGAGCGCGAGCGCATGGCTCGCGAGCATCAGCGAGCCTTCGATCGCTTCCGGCACCACTTCGGTCGCACCGGCGGCCTGCAGGCGTTCGAGGTCGGCGTCGTCGATCGTGCGCACGACGACCGGCACGCGCGGGGCGTGGCGCTGCACCTGGTGCAGGATCTTCAGCGCGGACGGCGTGTCGTGGTAGCTCACGACGACCGCGCTCGCGCGCGCCAGCCCGGCGGCCATCAGGCTCTGCAGCCGGGCGGCATCGCCGAACACGACGCTCTGGCCGGCCGCCGCGGCCTGGCGCACGCGATCGGGGTCGAGGTCCAGCGCCATGTAGGGGATGCGCTCGTGCTCGAGCAGGCGCGCCAGGTTCTGCCCGCTGCGGCCATAGCCGGCGATGATGACGTGCGCCTCGGTGTTGATCGCGCGCCGCGCGATCGATGTCATCGCGACCGATTGCATCAGCCAGTCGCTCGCGGACAGCCGCATCACGATGCGGTTGCTGTAGAGGATGATGAACGGCGTCGCGAGCATCGACAGCACCATGCTCGCGAGCACCGGGCTGACCCAGCGCGGATCGATCAGGCCCTGGTCGGCGCCCAGGGTCAGCAGCACGAAGCCGAATTCGCCGGCCTGCGCGAGGTAGAGGCCGGTGCGCAGCGCGACGCCGGGCGCGGCGCCGAACAGCCGCGCCAGCGCCGCGACCAGCACGAATTTCGCGACCACCGGCCCGAGCATCAAGAGCAGCACGAGGTACCACTGGTCGAGCAGCGGATGCCAGTCGAGCTTCATCCCGATCGTGATGAAGAACAGGCCGAGCAGCACGTCGTGGAACGGCCGGATGTCGGTCTCGACCTGGTGCTTGTATTCGGTCTCGGCGATCAGCATGCCGGCGACGAACGCGCCGAGCGCGAGCGACAGCCCGGCATGCTCGGTCAGCCACGCGAGGCCGAGCGTGATGAGCAGCAGGTTGAGGATGAAGAGCTCCTCGCTCTTGCGCCGCGCGACGATCGTCAGCCAGCGCCGCATCGCGCGCTGGCCGCCGACCAAGAGCACGGTCAGCACGAACGTCGCCTTGAGGCCGGCCCAGGCGAGTTCCATCACCATGTCGGCGCCGCTCGAGCGCAGCGCCGGGATCAGCACCAGCAGCGGCACGACCGCGAGGTCCTGGAACAGCAGCACGCCCATCACGCGGCGGCCGTGCTCGCCTTCGAGCTCGAGACGGTCGGCCATCATCTTCACGACGATCGCGGTGCTCGACATCGCCATCGCGCCGCCGAGGACCAGCGCGCCGCGCCACGACAGCTCCCACGGCCGCGACGTGAACGAGAACAGCCACGCCAGCAGCCAATGGCCCACGATCGTGCCGGCGATCGTCAGCAGCACCTGCGCGAGGCCGAGCCCGAACACGAGCTTCCTCATGCTGCGCAGCTTCGGCAGGTTGAATTCCAGCCCGATCACGAACATCAGGAACACGACGCCGAACTCGGCGAGCGACCCGACGCCGGCCGACGCGTTCGCGATCGCGGTCGGTCCGATCAGCACGCCGACCGTCAGGTAGCCGAGCATCGGCGGCAGCCGCAGCAGGCGGAACGCGACGACGCCGGCCACCGCGGCGACGAGGTAGAACAGCACGAGTTCGAGCGTCGAGGTCATGGCACGGCGGCGAGCGAGCGATGGCGCGGCGGCTCCTAGAATCGGCCGATCCTACTGGACACCTGCCCGGACGCTGCCTTGTCTGCTCCACCGTCATTCGATCCCGCCCGTGCGCTGCGGCTCGCGCGCGAGACCTTCGACATCGAAGCGCGCGCGCTCGTCGGCCTGAAGGACCGCCAGGGCGAGAACTTCAGCGACGTCGTGCGGCTGATCCTCGAGTGCCGCGGGCGCGTCGTCGTGATGGGGATGGGCAAGAGCGGGCATGTCGGCCGCAAGGTCGCGGCGACGCTCGCATCGACCGGCACGCCGGCGCTGTTCGTCCATCCGGCCGAGGCGAGCCACGGCGACCTCGGCATGGTGACGCCGGGCGACGTCGTGCTCGCGATCTCGAACTCGGGCGAGAGCGACGAGCTCGCCGTCATCATCCCGGCGCTGAAGCGCATGGGCGTCACCTTGGTCGCGCTGACCGGCGGGCTCGACAGCAGCCTGGCGAAGTACGCCGACCATGTGCTGAACTGCGCGGTCGACCAGGAAGCCTGCCCGCTCAACCTCGCGCCGACCGCGAGCAGCACGGCGCAGATGGCGCTCGGCGATGCGCTCGCGGTCGCGCTGCTCGATGCGCGCGGCTTTCGCGAGGAGGACTTCGCGCGATCGCATCCCGGCGGCAGCCTGGGACGCAAGCTCCTGATGCGCGTCGCCGACCTGATGCGCAGCGGCGATGCGGTGCCGCAGGTCGGCCCGGATACGTCGTTCACCGCGATGCTGCGCGAGATGACCGGCAAAGGCCTGGGCTTCACCGCGGTCAGCGACGGCGGCAAGGTACTGGGCATCTTCACCGACGGCGACCTGCGGCGGCTGATCGAGCGCGGCGCCGACCTGCGCGCGCTGCGCGCCTCCGACGTCATGCACCGCGGACCCAAGCTCGTGCGTGCCGACGCGCTCGCGGTCGAAGCGGCCGACGTGATGGAGTTGCACCGCATCACCAGCGTGCTGGTGGTCGACGAAGAAGGCGCGCTGATCGGCGCGCTGAACTCCAACGACCTGATGCGCGCGAAGGTCATCTGATGCCCGATCGGCTGGCGGACCTGCGCCCGGCGCTGCGCTTCGCGCCCGAGCTGCTGTTGAAGGCGCAGGGCGTGCGCGCCGCGATCTTCGACGTCGACGGCGTGCTGACCGACGGGCGCATCTACATCGGCGCGGACGGCGAGGCCGTCAAGGCCTTCTCGACGCTCGACGGCCATGGCTTGAAGCTGCTCGCGCAGGGCGGTATCGTGCCGGTCGTCGTCACCGGACGAGACTCGAAGGCGGTGCGGCGACGCGTCGCCGACCTCGGCATCGCGCACGCGGCCTACGGCGCGGGCGACAAGCTGGCGGCCGCCGGGCCGCTGCTCGCAGCGCTCGGCGTCGGCTGGCACGAGGTGGCCGCGATGGGCGACGACTGGCCCGACCTGCCGCTCCTGACGCGTGCCGCGTTCGCCTGCGCACCGGCCGGCGCGCATGTCGAGGTGCGCGCGGTCGCGCATCACGTCACCGAGGCCGCGGCCGGCCACGGCGCGGCGCGCGAATGCTGCGACCTGCTGCTCAGCGCCGCGGGCCGCTACGCGGCGCTGCTGCGCGGGCATCTCGTCACGCTCGATGGCAACGCGCCCGCCTGACGCCGGCGGAGCCGGGCTGCAGCCGGCGCTGCCGCGGCGTGCGCCGTTGCCGTGGACGCGGCGTGCGCTGGACGTGGTCTCGGCCTACCTGCCGCTGGTGCTGATGGCGGTGCTCGCGCTCGGCACCTGGTGGCTCGTGAAGAACACGCCGCTGTTCGAGAGCGGGCGCGCTGTCGCGCCGCCGATCCACATTCCCGACTACACGATGACGCAGTTCCTGGTGCAGCGCTTCGCGCCCGACGGTGCGATGCGCGCGCAGATCGAAGGCGACCTGCTGCGCCACTATCCCGACACCGACACGCTGGAGATCGACAACCCGCGCATCCGCGCGGTGGCGAGCGACGGCCTCGTGACGCGCGCGACGGCGCGGCGCGCACTGTCGAACAGCGACGGCAGCGAGGTCCAGCTGCTCGGCGATGCGCACGTCGTGCGCGAGGCCGCCGGCGGCGAACCGCCGATCGAGTTCCGCGGCGAGTTCCTGCACGCCTTCGTCAACCTCGAGCGCGTCAGCTCGAACCAGCCGGTCGTCGTCACGCAGGGCGAAAGCGTCGTGCGCGCCGCCGCGATGGAGTACGACAACCTGACGCGCATCGTGACCTTTCGCGGCAAGTCGAAGGCGGTCTTCACGACGCCGGCCCGACCCGGAGGGAACATCCGATGAGCCTCGAAAGCACGCCATCGTCGTCGTCGCCGCTGGTCTTTCTGACCGGCGCGTCGAGCGGTATCGGCCAGGCGCTCGCGGTGCGCTTCCACGCCGCCGGCTACCGCCTCGCGCTGGTCGCGCGGCGTGCCGAAGCGTTGCGCGCCTGGGCCGCCGAACAGGGCCTGACGCGGGTCTGGATCCGTGCGGCCGACGTGCGCGACGTCGCCGCGATCACGGCCGCGGGGCGCGACTGCATCGTCGAGCAAGGCCTGCCCGATGTCGTGATCGCCAACGCCGGCATCAGCATCGGCATGGATACCGCGGAGATCGACGATCTCGACGTGATGCGTGCGACCTACGAGACCAACAACCTCGGGATGGCAGCGACCTTCCAGCCGTTCGTCGCGGCGATGCGCACGCGCGGCCGCGGCACCCTGGTCGGGATCGCGAGCGTCGCCGGCATCCGCGGCCTGCCCGGACATGCCGCCTATTGCTCGAGCAAGGCGGCGGTGATCAGTTACTGCGAAAGCCTGCGCGGCGAGTTGCGCACCGACGGCGTCAAGGTGGTGACGATCCTGCCGGGTTATGTCGACACGCCATTGACCCGCGGCAATCCGTATTCGATGCCGTTCCTGATGCCGGCGGCGGCGTTCGCCGAGCAGGCCGGGCGCGCGATCGAGGCCGGCGTGAGCTACCGCGTGATTCCGTGGCAGATGGGCGTCGTGGCCGGGCTGATGCGCATGCTGCCGAACGCCTGGTTCGATCGCGCCGTCGCCGGGCGCGGGCGCAAGCCGCGCCGCAGCGCCGGGTGAGCGCCGCACCAACGCAAAAAGCGGCAAGCAGAGCGCTTGCCGCTTCGTGATCCATGCAACCTGGCCGGCGCACCGCGCCGGCCTCAGCGAGAGGTCAGTAGCCGCCGCGGCCGCCGCCACCGGACCGGCCACCGCCGCCATAGTTGCCGCCGCCGGACCGGCCGCCGCCACCATAGTTTCCGCCGCCGCCGCCGCCGTAATTGCCGCCACCGCCGCCGTAGTTTCCGCCGCCGCCGCTGTAGCCGCCGGAGCGACCGCCGCCGCCATAGCCGCCACCGCCGCCACCCGAGCGGAAGCCGCCCGGACGGTCTTCACGCGGCCGGGCCTCGTTGACGACGATCGCGCGACCATCCAGCGGCTGGCCGTTCATCGCGTTGATCGCCGACTGAGCTTCGGCATCCGAGCCCATCTCGACGAAGCCGAAGCCTTTCGAGCGGCCGGTTTCGCGGTCCATCATCACCTTCGCGGAGGTGACGGTGCCGTAGGGACTGAAAGCTTGCAGCAATTCGTCGTCGCGGACGCTGTACGAGAGATTGCCGACGTAGAGTTTGTTGCCCATCGGGGGGAGCCCCTTCCTATTTCGTCGAATCCATGTGGAGCTTCAACCCGTCGTGAACCATTCAAGCGAAGGCGCTGCTTCCGGACACAGGTTCGTGAATATAAGTGAATTGGGAAAGAGTGGAAGCACTGCGCGCCAAGAAAGTGTTGTTTTGAAGTCTGCGTGCCGCCAGCCCCAACCGGACGCTAACGTCCACGCTGGTGCCCACGGCGCAGCCGCGGTGCACGCCGACGTAGCTTGGCGATATCTGATGGCATTTTTGCGACATTCGAGATATTCGATGGAATCGTGCGGTCGCTCGTCATGCCGGCGGTCCGCGCCTCCATGAGCCCGCGCATCGCGAGCCTCGTGCCCAGCGTCACCGAGCTGCTCGTCGCGCTCGGCCTCGGCGTGCAGCTCGTCGCGCGCACCGGCTTCTGCATCCATCCGGCCGAAGCGCTGCGCGACGTGCCCAAGGTCGGCGGCACCAAGGACGTGAACCTCGCCAAGCTGCGCCGCCTCGCGCCGACCCATGTGGTCGTCAACGTCGACGAGAACCGGCTCGACACGATCGAGGCGATCCGCGCCTGGGGTGCCGCGGCGCCGGAGATCGTCGTGACGCATCCGCGCGACCCCGAACACAACCTCGACCTCGTCGATCAATTGGGCGCGACGTTCGGCGCCGTTCCGGGCGTCACGGACGCGGCCGGCCGCATCGCCTCCGCGTTGCGCCGCGAGCTCGCGGCGACGCAGCCGGCCGGCCGGGCCGCGCGCCGCGTGCTCTACCTGATCTGGCGCGACCCGTGGATGACGGTCGCGCGCGACACCTACATCTCGCGCCTGCTGGCGCGGGTCGGCTGGCACACGCTGCCCGACGTCTGCGGCGGCGACGCCGGTGCGGCGCGCTATCCGGCATTGCGCGGCGACGAGTCCTGGCTCGCCGAGGTCGACGACGTGCTGCTGAGCAGCGAGCCCTATCGGTTCACCGAGCGCGACATCGCAGCCGCCGCGGCGCTCTGCCCGAGCGCCGCCGTGCGTCTCGTCGACGGCGAAATGCTGAGCTGGTACGGCGTGCGCGCGATCGCCGGCCTGGCCTATCTGCGGGACATCGCCATGGCGTGATCGCGACGGCACGCCACAATCGCGCCGCATGGGCCTCCTGAAGCCGCTCATCGCGCTGCTCGCGATCGTCAACCCGATCGGGGTGCTGCCGTTCTTCATCCATTTCACGCAAGGCTTCGATCGCGGCCAGCGGCAGAAGACGATCCGCGTCGCGGCCATCAGCGCCTTCCTGGTGATCTCGCTGAGCGCGCTCGCCGGGCTGCAGATCATCGAGTTCTTCGGCATCTCGCTGGCGTCGTTCCAGGTCGGCGGCGGCATGCTGCTGCTGATCTCGTCGCTGCAGATGCTGAACGCGCAGCCGGCCGAGAGCCGCAAGGACGATCTGCACGACGGCGGCAACAAGGCCGATGCCGGCGCGAGCATCGCGATCGTGCCGCTGACGATCCCGCTGCTCACCGGCCCGGCGACGATCTCGACGATGATCATCTACGCCGACAAGACCAAGCACTGGTGGCAGCTCGCGGTACTGGTCGGCTATGGCGTCGTGATCGGTGTTTCGGTGTGGCTGACGTTCAACCTGTCGGGCCGCATCGCGCGCGTGCTCGGCAGGACCGGCATCAACGTGATGACGCGGCTGATGGGCCTCGTGCTGGCGGCGCTCGCGGTCGAGGTGATGTCCGATGGCCTCATCAAGCTGTTCCCGGTGCTCGCGGCGGGCGCGAGCAAATGAGCGGCGACGCGGCTTACGACTACATCATCTGCGGTGCCGGCACCGCCGGCTGCCTGCTCGCGAACCGGCTGAGCGCCGATCGGACGAAGCGCGTGCTGCTGATCGAGGCCGGCGGCAACGACGACTACCTCTGGATCCACATCCCGGTCGGCTACCTCTATTGCATCGGCAACCCGCGTACCGACTGGCTCTACAAGACCGATGCCGATCCGGGCCTGAACGGCCGCAGCCTGATCTATCCGCGCGGCAAGGTGCTGGGCGGCTGCAGCAGCATCAACGGCATGATCTACATGCGCGGCCAGGCGCGCGACTACGACGCCTGGGGCGCGCGCGGCAATCCGGGCTGGAGCTGGGACGAGTGCCTGCCGCACTTCCTCGCGCACGAGGACTACCACGGCGGCGCCGACGCGCTGCATGCGGCGCCGGGCTTCGATCCGAGCGGCGCGCGCGCCGGCGGCGAATGGCGCGTCGAGCGGCAGCGCCTGTCGTGGGACATCCTCGATGCGTTCGCCGCTGCGGCGCAGCAGGCCGGCATCCCGGCGACCACGGACTTCAACCGCGGCGACAACGAAGGCGTCGGCTACTTCCACGTCAACCAGCGTGCCGGCATCCGCTGGAACGCGACCAAGGCGTTCCTGCGGCCGGCGCTGCGCCGGCCCAACCTCGAGCTGCGCACCGGTGCGCTGATCCGCCGCGTGCTGCTGTCGGACGGCGTAGCTCCGCCGGCGGCCACCGGTGTCGAACTGATGCGCGGCGGTCGTGTCGAGACGGCGCGTGTCGCGGCCGGCGGCGTGGTGGTCCTCGCGACCGGCGCGATCGGCACGCCGCAGCTCCTGCAGCTCTCCGGCATCGGCCCGGCCGCGTTGCTGGCGTCGCAGGGCATTCCGCTGCGCCATGAGCTGCCCGGCGTCGGCGCGAACCTGCAGGACCATCTGCAGATCCGCGCGGTCTACAAGGTCGCCGGCGTGCGCACGCTGAATGCGCACGCGAGCACGTGGTGGGGCAAGGCGCAGATCGGCCTCGAATACCTGCTGCGGCGCACCGGCCCGATGAGCATGGCGCCGTCGCAGCTCGGTGCGTTCACGCGCAGCGACCCGGCGCAGCCGCATCCGAACCTCGAATACCACGTGCAGCCGCTGTCGCTCGACGCGTTCGGCCAGCCGCTGCATGCGTTCGACGCGTTCACCGCGAGCGTCTGCAACCTCAATCCGACGAGCCGCGGCGCGGTGTCGATCACCTCGCCCGATCCGGCGCAAGCACCGAGCATCGCGCCGCGTTACCTCAGCACCGATGCGGATCGTCTGGTCGCCGCCGAGAGTCTACGGCTGACCCGTCGCATCGTCGCGCAGCCGGCGCTCGCCCGCTACCGTCCCGAGGAGTACAAGCCCGGCGTGCAGTTCCGGACCGACGCCGAGCTCGCGAAGCTCGCCGGCGACATCGGCACGACGATCTTCCATCCGGTCGGCACCGCGATGATGGGTCCGGCGAACGACCCGATGGCGGTGGTCGACGCGCGCCTCCGCGTGCACGGCGTGCGTGCGCTGCGCGTCGCCGATGCCAGCATCATGCCGACCATCACCAGCGGCAACACCAATTCGCCGACCCTGATGATCGCCGAACGCGCCGCGGCCTGGCTGCGCGCCGGGCAGTGAGTCGCCGGAGCGAAGTGCCTATGCAATTGCACAGCGCAGGCGACTCGGCTCAGAGGCTGTCCCGAACTCACGAGATTCGAATGCCTTCCAGCCTCTGAGTACCGTTCTGCCATCAAGGCGGCGCCGCGGCTGTCGATAATGGGCATCAGCCGCGCCCGCCCATGAACGCCTACCTGCCCCTCGCCGCGCTGTTCGAACGCCTGCGTGACATCGAAGGCGTCTACCTGTTTCCGATCCTCGCCGGCGTGGCGCTGACGATCGTGCTCGTGATCCTGCTCTTCGGGCGCCGCCGCGGCGGGATCGATGCCGCCCTCGACGACGATGCCGACGACGCGCCGGTCACCGAGCCGGCGCCGCCGCTCGGGCCGCCGGCGAAGGACGTGCTCGTCGTCGACGATTCGGCGGTGGTGCGCGCCAAGCTGCGCAAGCTGCTCGAGGGCGCCGGCTATGCGGTCGAACTGGCGCGCGACGGCCTCGAAGCGCAGCAGGCACTCGCCGCGGCGCAGTACTCGCTGCTGATCACCGACCTCGAGATGCCGAACCTCGGCGGGATGGAGCTGATCGCGAGCGTGCAGGGCAGCCTCGAGACCGAGGACCTGCCGATCATCGCGATCACCGGCCACGACGAGCTGCACGCGCACGTGCGCGACTACCAGGGCCTCTACGGCATCTTCAAGAAGCCGTGGAACGACCGCGACCTGCTGAAGCGCGTCGAGACCCTGGTGAGGCTGCGCGCGTCGCGCACCGTGCCCGGCGCGCTGCCGGCGGCTGCGCTGTCGCGGCGCGGCTGACCGGGCGCGTCACGCGAGGAGCTGGCGGCGTGCGCGGTGGATGCGCACGAACAGGTTCTCCTCGCTGATCCCGAGCGTCGCGCACACCGAAGTCGTCGACTGCTCCTCGAGCACGCGCAGCCGCAGCGCGTCGCGCAGGCCGTCGGGCAGCGCGTCGATGCGCGCCAGCGTCTGCGACAGGCGCTCGCGCTGCTCGGCCACTTCGTCGGGCAGCGGTTGCGGGCAGGCGATCTCCGGTCCGCCGGCCTCGTCGTTGTCGTCGGCGAGCGGCTCGGTGCCGGACTGGCGCCGCACCAGGTCGACGATCTTGTGCTTCAGCACGGCCGTGAGCCACGAGCGCAGTGCGGCGCGGCCGCCGAACGCGGCGCGGCCGGACAGCACCGCTTCGAAGACGTCGTGCACGGCATCCTCGGCCTGTGCCGGGTCGCGCAGGCGCCGCTGCGCGAAGCGCACCAGATAGCCGCGGTGCGCCACCAGGTCGGCCCAGGCGATCGCGGATGCGTGCGGCGGCGCCGCGCGGGCGGCTTCAACGGTGGTGATGTGCATGGCGGGCTTTCGTGGCGCTGCGATGCCTCCACTTTGGTCGGCGCACGTCGCGGCTCGATCACCGCACCTCACAGGAAGATCACATCGCGGTAAGAACGCGGTCGCGTGACGCGACAATCCGGCGATGGGCCCGTCCAGCATCCTCGTCGCCGAAGACCAGGCCGACATCCGCGACCTGTTGGTCGTGAATCTGCGCAATGCCGGCTATGCGGTGACCGCGGTGGCCGATGGCGCGGCGGCGCTCGCCGGCCACGCCGAGGCGCCGGTCGACCTGCTGATCCTCGACCTGATGATGCCGAAGATGGACGGCCTCGAGGTCTGCAAGGCGCTGCGCGCGCGCGGCAGCGCGACGCCGATCCTGATGCTGACCGCCAAGTCGACCGAGCTCGACCGCGTGCTCGGCCTGGAACTCGGCGCCGACGACTACCTGACCAAGCCGTTCTCGCTCGCCGAGCTGCTCGCGCGCGTGAAGGCGCTGCTGCGCCGCGCCGACCTGCTGCGCGCCGCGCAGGCGAGCCCGGCGGCCGGCAGCGCGATCCGCAACGGCGCGCTCGAGATCCAGCCGGCCAAGCGCCAGGTGCGCTACCGCGGCGAGCTGCTCGAGTTCACCGCGCTCGAGTTCGACCTCCTGCTGCACTTCGCGTCGCATCCGGGCCGGGTGTTCTCGCGCTCGCAGCTGCTCGACGCCGTCTGGGGCTACACCCACGACGGCTACGAGCACACCGTGACGACGCACATCAACCGGCTGCGCGCCAAGCTCGAGGCCGACCCGATGCGGCCCGAGCTGATCCTCACGGTGCGCGGCGCCGGCTACAAGATGCGCGACGAGCCGTGAGCGTCCGGGTCAAGCTCACGCTGACGATCGTCGCGACCGGCGTCGTGACGATCCTGCTCGTCATCGCGACGGTGCTCTATGCGTTCCGCCGCTTCGAGCACGAGACCGAGTTCCGGCGCGGCAATGCCTTCCTCGAGCGCGTCGTCGCGATGTACGACAACCTGTTCGAGCTGCACCAGCAGAGCCCCGACGAATTCCAGGCCTGGCTGCGCACGATGGTGCTGTTCGAGCCCGACACCCAGCTCTACCTGCTCGACCCGGCCGGTACCGTGCTGGCGAGCAGCGGCCACGCCAAGCTCGCGCCCGGCTTCAAGGTCGCGATCGAGCCGGTGCGCGAGGCACTGATGCATCCGGACATGCCGTACGTGATGGGCGACGACCCGGAGCGCATGGATGCCGACGCGGTGATCGCGGTGCAGCCGGTCAAGCCCATGCGCGCAGCCAGCGCCGACCCGCTGGCCGGCTACCTCTACCTCGTCGCTCATACCGAGCAGCTGCCCGAGGGCCGCTGGGATGCGCTGCGCATGAGCTTCGCGCAGCCCGTGCTCGGGCTGCTCGCGGCGGTCTGCGCGGTCACGACCCTGCTGGCCGCGCTGATCACGGCGTCGGTGACGCGGCCGCTGCGCCAGCTCACCGATGCGGTGTCGCACCTGTCGCAGCACGGCCTCGATGGGGGTGCGGCAAGCGCGCGCGGCGACCTGCTGCCTCCCGCCACGCGCGACGAGTTCGGCCAGCTGACGCGGGCCTTCGAGACGATGCTGGCCACGCTGCGCCGCCAGTGGGGCGCGCTGCGCCGCCTCGACCACTTCCGCCGCGAGGGCGTCAGCAACCTGTCGCATGACCTGCGCTCGCCGCTCACCGCCACGGTGGGCTGCCTGGAAATGCTCGAGCAGCGCTGGAGCGCTGCCGGCGCGGTCGCGTCGGCCGAGGAGCGCCGCCTCGTCGAGGTCGCGCTGCGCAACACCCGCAACGCGGCACGCCTGGTGCAATCGCTCGGCGAACTGGCGCAGCTCGACGAGCCGGAATTCAAGCTGCGCACCGAAGTCGTCGACGCGGCCGAGCTGCTCGACGACATCTGCCTGCGCTTTGCCGAGCGTGCCGCACAGCGCGGCGTCACGGTCGAGGCGAGCCATCCGCCCGGCGGCGCGGCGGCGCCTGCGGCGCTCGACGTCGAGCTGTTCGAGCGCGCGGTCGCGAACCTGGTCGACAACGCGCTCAAGTTCTGCCCGGCCGGCGCGCGCATCACGCTGGCCGCGGTGGTCGAGGGCGGACGGGTGCGCGTCAGCGTGGACGACACCGGTCCCGGCATCGCGCCCGCGGACCTGCCGCACCTGTTCGATCGCCACTACCAAAGCCGCCAGAACGTTGCGCCGGCGACCGGCGAGGGCGGCAAGGGCCTGGGCCTGGCCATCGTCAAGCGCATCGCCGAACTGCATGGCGGCGATGCACGCGTCGACAGCGCGCCCGGACGTGGCACCGCGGTGGTGCTGGACTTGCCGGCGGCGCACGCCCGAAACGCCTAGGCGTCGCGGGAAATTCCCTATGCGGGGCAGCGGACGTGCCGCCTACAGTCTCGCCACTCGCGGCGGGCACCGGTGTGGTGCCGCGCCGTCGGGGGGCAGAGGAGACTGTCCGGCTCGCCTCGGTGAGAGGCGAGCCAGCGCATAGGGCTGCAGTTCGGCCAATACAAAGCCAAGGGGCGTCAGGCTGTACCTGACGCCCTTTGTCCATTTTGGGGTCATCGATTCCGGGCCGTTCAGATTCCGCCCGGACCGGCCGATATCGGGGACGACGGCGCGCGCAGCGCCTTTGCGGATCCCGTGCCATGCCAGTCGACCCCCAGCTCCGTTCGCTCAACATCGACATCCCGGCGCAGCCCGAGTCGCTGGTGCGACTGTCGCTGCTGCTCGCCGACGACGTCGTCAACATCCAGGCGCTGAATGCGCTGATCGCGACCGACATGGCGCTCGCGTCGGCCGTGCTGAAGGCGGTCAATTCGTCGATCTACGGCCTGCGCGGGCGCGTCCAGAGCGTGCAGCAGGCCATCACCTACCTCGGCACGCGCGAGGTCGCGGCGATCACCTTCGAGATGGGTCTGCGCGCGGTTTTCCCGGCCAGCCCCGAGCTCGAGCCGATCTGGCAGCGCGCCAGCGTGCGCGGCGTGCTGATGGGACGCATCGGCCAGGCGCTCGGCGTCGATCCGTGGGCCTGCCATTCGGCCGGCTTGTTCGAGGAATGCGGCAAGGCGGTGCTTTACCGCCATGCGCCGGAACGCTACGGCCCGCTGCTCCAGCAGGCCGAGGACGACGAGGATCTCGTGCTGCTCGAGCACGAGGCCTTCGGCGTGAGCCACGATGCGCTCGGCGCGGCACTCTGCGAAAGCTGGGGCCTCGTGGCGACGGCGGTCAGCAGCGTGCGTTTCCACGTGATGGTCAACGCCACCGGCGAGCTGCCGATGCAACTCGCGCGGCGCGGCGTCTGCGCGATCTCGGCGCTGGCCCACGCGCTGATGACCGATCCGGAGCTGCTCGACGCGGCCGCCGAGCAGATCGCACCGCAGGCCGATCTCGATCCGCTGCTGGTGCTGCGCGGCGCGCGGCGCGTGCAGGAGCAGATCGAAGCGGCCGTCGCGAGAGACCGCGAAGCAGCCTGATCTCCGATTCGGCCCTACAGTTGCGGCTCGGCCGGCGGTCGGCCGGCAAGCAAGGAGTGGGAGCCGATGCAATCCCGTCGCGAGATGCTCGCGCGCAGCGTGGCCGCGCTGCTGGTCGGTGCCGGCGTCGTGCCGGTGCGCGCGGCCGGTGCCGTCGCCAAGGCGGCCTTCGACGCCAAGACCTACGACGACGCGCTGAAGGCGCTCGGCGTCAAGCCGGTCGAGAGCAAGGACATCACGTTCACCGCGCCCGACATCGCCGAGAACGGCGCCGTCGTGCCGATCGCCGCGAGCACGACGCTGCCCGGGGTCAAGCGCCTGCTGTTCCTGGTCGAGAAGAATCCGTTTCCGCTCGCGGCGTCGTTCGAGCTCGGCGATGCGGTCGAGACCAGCATCGGCACGCGCATCAAGATGGGCCAGACCTCCAACGTCTACGCGGTGGCGATGCTCGGCGACGGCCGGGTGCTGTACGCGCAGAAGGAAGTCAAGGTCACGCTCGGCGGCTGCGGCGGCTGAAGAGGCTGAGAGGCATCACGAGGAACCCACGCCATGTCCGAACCGATGCGCATCCGCGCCCAAGCCCAGTCCGGCGGCGCGATCGTGCGCGTGCTGATGAGCCACGAGATGGAGACCGGCCAGCGCAAGGACGCGGCCGGCAACGTCGTGCCGGCCTGGTACATCACCGACGTGACCGTCGCGCTCAACGGCGCGACCGTGATGACGGCGCAATGGGGCACCGCGGTCGCGAAGAATCCGTTCACGCAGTTCACCGTCAAGGGTGCGAAGGCCGGTGACAAGATCAGCGTGAGCTGGGTCGACAACCACGGCGACAAGCGCACCGACGAGGCGACCGTCGCCGACCCTGCTGCGGCGAAGTGATGCGCCCGACCGATCGCCGCCGCCTCGCGTCGGCTCTGATGACGTTGGCGGCCACCGGCGCAGCGCACGCCCAGACGAGCACCGCGGACGGCATCGCGCAATACCGCGCGCTGCTCGCCGACGGCAACCCGTCGGAGCTCTGGGAGGCCAAGGGCGAAGCGCTCTGGAAGCAGCCGCGCGGGCCGAAGAACGCGCCGCTGACGGGCTGCGATCTCGGCAAAGGTCCGGGCGTCGTGAAAGGCGCGTTCGTCGAGCTGCCGCGCTGGTTCGCCGATACCGGTCGCGTGCAGGACCTGGAGTCGCGCCTCTTGACCTGCATGGCGACCTTGCAGGGCTTCGATGCCGGCGCGATCGCGGCCACGCCGTTCGGCCGGGGCGAGCAGGCCCACCTCGATTCGCTGGTCGCGTGGATCGCGAGCGAATCGCACGGCATGAAGTTCGACCTGCCGCAGCAGCGACCCGAGGAGCGCGCGATGTACGCGATCGGCCGGCAGCTCTTCTACTACCGCGCCGGTCCCTACGATTTCGCCTGCGCGACCTGCCACGGCCAGCCCGGCCAGCGCATCCGCCTGCAGGAGCTGCCCGACCTGCGCGGCAACCCGGGCGACGGCGTCGGCTTCGCGGCGTGGCCGGCCTACCGGGTGTCGACCGGCGAGCTGTGGAGCATGCAGCGGCGCCTGAACGACTGCTACCGGCAGCAGCGCTTTCCGTATCCCGGCTATGCGTCGGACGCGACGATCGCGCTCGGTGTCTTCATGGGCGTCAACAGCAAGGGCGCGGAGTCGATCGCGCCGTCGATCAAGCGATGATGAAGCTGCGCAGTCTGGCCGGCGTGGCCACCGTCGCGATCGCGGCCTGTGCGACGCCGCCCGATCCCCGCCGCGAGGCCGAAGCGACGCTGCAGCGCTCGTTCCGCGCCCAAGGCCAAGCCGGCGTCGACCGGCTGCAGCAGGACGCGTTGCAGCGCGCCTGCTCGCAACCCGATGCGCCTCCGCCGGCCGAGGCCGAGCGGCTGCAGGCGACCGAGGTCGCGACGATCGTGTGGCCGAAGGACGGCGTCTACCTGGGCGACTGGCGCGAGGGCGAGAAGCTCGCGCAGAACGGCCGCGGCATGACCTGGACCGATCCGGCCGGCTCCGCCAATGGCGGCAGTTGCTACAACTGCCATCGCATCGGGCCGGCCGAGATCTCCTACGGCACGATCGGGCCGAGCCTCGTCGGCTACGGCAAGCTGCGCGGCGTGACCGATCCGGCGAGCCCCGCGTCGGCCGATGTCGTGCGCTACACCTGGGGCAAGCTCTGGGACAGCAAGGCGACCAACGCCTGCTCGGCGATGCCGCGCTTCGGCCACTTGCTGACCGAGGCGCAGATCCGCGATCTGATGGCGCTGCTGCTCGATCCGAAGTCGCCGGTGAACCGCTGAATCGATGAAATGGCGCAGCGCCGGTTCAGGGCAGCCGGTACTGCACCCAGAGCTGGCCGCGTACCTGGCTGGTCTGCGGATCGCGCCACGTGTCGACCTGTGCACCGACGCGCCAGTCAGGATTGATGCGCCAGGCCAGCGTCGCGTTCGCCCCGCTCAGCGAGCCTGGCGTCGGATAGAACTGCGCATCCTCGTGCGCATGTCCCGTGTGCAGCATCAGCATGCCGGACAGCGCGCCGGCGTCCACCAGCATCCCGAGCGACGTCAAGGTCACGTCGCCGCCGGCCGGAAACGCGAGCGACTTGCCCTGCTCCGTGTAGCCCTGCAGGTAGACGTGGTGCCGGTAGGCGACGCCGGGATACGGCTGGTTCGCGATGCCGCCGGCGATCGTGTTGGCGCTCTCGACGAACAGCCGCACCGAGTTGCCGGAAACGTCGAAGGCCGCGTCGATGCCGGCGCTGCCCAGGTATTTGGTGGGCATGCCGTTGGCCTCGTCCTCGCCGATGCCTTGGGCGTAGATCGAATAGCGGATGCCGCCGGCACGCAGCGCGTAGCGCAGATCGAAGCCGCCGAGCTGGTTGCCCGGTTCTTCCTTGAAGCCGGCCGCATTCACCGGGTTGTCGTGGCCGACGAGTGCCTGCCACAACGCGCTGAGCGATTCCGGCCGGCCGCTGCCGCCCCACTCGATCGCGCGCGACACGCCGACCTCGAGGCCGGCCAGCGGCATGAACTGCACCCGCATGCCGATCAGTTTCGGGTGTTCGGGCTGCACATGGCCCGACAGTTCGCCGAAGAAGACGTCGGCCGTCCACGGTCCGAGCCAGGAGAGCCAGGGGCTTTCGAACGGCGTCGCGGCGTTCTTGCGCCAGCCGAACGACGGGATCGCCGGTGCCGCACTGTCCAGGATCAGGCTGCCCACCCACGACGGCCCCCAGTGGCGACGCTGCACCGACAGGTAGACCTCGCTGGAGCCGAGTCCGTAGGCGAGTTCGCTGCCGTCGAGGCTGAGGCTGTGTGCGTCGGTGTCGCGCCAGCCGACGCCGGCACGCCAGTGCAGGCCGTCGGCCGTGCCGCCGCGGTGCGTCCATTGCACGCCGCCGACACCCGGCAGCACCGGTCGCAGCAGCGGCGGGATCGTCTCGCCGGGGCCGCCGACCGCAGCGACGATGCCGTCCGGCGTCGCGTCGTTCGGCTGGAACGCGTCCGGCATCGCGTCGCTGGCGAGCAGCGCGTGGTGGCGCATGAGCGCCTCGTCGAGCGAGAGACCCGCGTGCGCAGCCAGCGGCAGGAGTGCCGCGAGACCTAGCGCGTGCCGCGCCGAGAGACGGTTGAGAGCCATGGTGCCGTGCGCAACGAATCGCGAGCCAGGCCGAACCGTAGCAAGAAAATCAGTTCATAGTGTGTGCGGCTGCATCCCCACGATTGAGGATGGACGGCGGCGACATGGCGCCGCGGCCGTTCCAGTCGACCTGGGCCGGCTGTGAGCCGACCGGCAGGGGCGCGCCGGTCAGCGCAGCAGGCCGGCGAACAACGATCGCTGGGCCGGCGCGCGCCGGCTCTGCAGCACGCGGAACTGCGCCGGCGGGGTTGCCGGCTGCGGAGTCGTCGGGCGCGACGGAGGGGTCGCGGCAGGGGTCGTCGGTTGCGCGGTCATGGCATCAGATCCGGGCGGGTTCGGCCGGCAGCAGCGCCGCCGCGGCGCGCGTCATCCAACCGTTCAGATCGCCGTTGCCGGGCAGTCGCCCGCCGCTCGGCGAGGTCAGGCGCAACAGCGACGAAGCGCCGCCGCGGCAGCTCGGCGTGGCCGGCCGGACGCGGCGCATCGGTGCGTGCGTGTGCAGAGTCTTCATGTCCCAACGACGTCCTGTTCCATGGCCGTGACGGCTCTGGCGTCCAGAGGCGCAACGTCCATGCCATGGCCATCGGCCACCGGGCGGCCGGGCTGAGCCCCGATCGGTGTCGAGATGTGACAGATTCGGTCGCCATGCTCCGGCGTGCCGGACGATTTTGGTCGCTCGCGGGCGGGACTTCGATTTCAGGCGCGGTAGCCGCGCGGCACGGCGCCCAGCAACCGGCGCGTGTAGTCCTGCTGCGGATGGTCGAGGATCTGCTCGACGCCGGCCTGCTCGACCACCTCGCCGTCCTTCATCACGAGCACTTCGTCGGCCATGAAGCGCACCACCGCGAGGTCGTGGCTGATGAAGATGTAGGCCAGGCCCAGTTCGTCCTGCAGGTCCTTCAGCAGGTTCAGCACCTGCGCCTGCACCGACACGTCGAGCGCGCTCACCGCCTCGTCGAGCACCAGCAGCTCCGGCTCCAGGGTCAGGCAGCGGGCGATCGCGACGCGCTGGCGCTGGCCGCCGGAGAACTCGTGCGGATACTTGTGGAACGCGGTGTCGTCGAGGCCGACCTTGGCGAGCAGCCGGCGCGCGCGCTGCTCGCGCTCGGCGGCATCGCGGCCGATGCCGTGGATCGTCATCGGCTCGATCAGCGTCTGCGCGATCGTGAAGCGCGGGTTGAGCGACGCATACGGGTTCTGGAACACGACCTGGATGCGCCGGCGCATCGGCAACAGCTCGTGGCGCGACAGCGCGAGCAGGTCCTTGCCGTCGAACAGCGCGCGCCCGCCGACCGGACCGCCGCTGGCTTCGTGCAGGCGCAGCAAGGTCAGCCCCATCGTCGTCTTGCCCGACCCGGATTCGCCGACCACGCCGAGCGTGTGGCCGCGCCGCAGGCTGAAGCTCACGCCCTTGACGATGCGCAGCTCGGCGCGGCCGAACACGCCGTGCCGGATCCAGAAGCTCTTCGCGAGGTTCTCGGCCCGGATCACGATAGGCGCGGCCGGATCCTTGGCGGCCGGTGCGGACGCCGACGCCTTGGTGCCGCTCAGGTGATCGTCGATCGACAGCAGCCGCGCGCCGCGCTGCGCGAGGCTCGGCCGGCAAGCCAGCAGCGCACGCGTGTAGGCGTTCTCGGGCGCGCCGAAGATGCGCGCCACCGGCCCCTGCTCGCGCACCGTGCCCTGGCGCATCACGACGACGTGATCGGCGATCTCGCCGACCACGCCGAGGTCGTGGCTGATGAACAGCATGCTCATGCGGTGCTGCTCCTTCAGCCGCGCCAGCAGCTCGAGGATCTGGCGCTGGATCGTCACGTCGAGCGCGGTCGTCGGCTCGTCGGCGATCAGGAGCTTGGGCTCGCAGGCCAGCGCCATCGCGATCATCACGCGCTGCTGCTGGCCGCCGGACATCTGGTGCGGATAGGCGGACAGCCGCCGCTTCGGCTCGGGCAGGCCGACTTCCGCCAGCAGCGCCTCGGCGCGCGCCAACGCCTGGCGCTTCGTCATCCCGAGATGCCGGCGCAACGGCTCGACGAGCTGATGACCGACGGTGAACACCGGGTTCAGCGACGTCATCGGATCCTGGAACACGCAGGCGATCTCGCGCCCGCGCAGCGCCCGCAGCTCGGCGCGGGTCGCCTCGAGCAGGTTGCGGCCCTGGAACGCGACGCGCCCGCTGCGCTCGGCGTTCTCGGGCAGCAGGTTGATGATCGACATCGCCGTGACGCTCTTGCCCGAGCCCGACTCGCCGACCAGCGCGACGGTGGTGTTCTCCGGCACGTCGAAGCCGACGCCCTGGCCGTCGCGGCCGACCGCCTGCGCATGGCGCACGACGCCGTCGTCGCTGCCGAGACGAAAGCGGACGATGAGATCCCGGATCGACAGCAGCACGGTCATTCCAGCCCCCGCAGCTTCGGATCGAGCGCGTCGCGCAGCGCATCGGTCATCAGCGAGAACGCGGTGACGAAGACCGCCATGAAGAGCGTCGCCGATGCGAGCTGCCACCAGTAGCCGAGGATCAGCTCGCCCTGCGATTCGGCGAGCATCGTGCCCCACGACACCTGGTCGACGCTGACGCCGAGGCCGAGGTACGACAGGATGACTTCCGCCTTGATGAAGCCGACCACGAGGATCGACAGCTGCACCAGCACGACGTGGCTGACGTTGGGCAGGATGTGCCGGAAGATGCGCGACCAGGCGCTCGCGCCCACCGCTTCGGCGGCGCGCACGTACTCGCGCACCGAGTGCTTCAGGAACTCGGCGCGTACCAGCCGGTAGATGCCGGTCCAGCCGGTCAGCCCGAGGATCAGCACGACCGACTGCACGCCGCGCCCGGCCACCGCCGCGAACGCGAAGATCAGCAGGATGCCGGGGATCGCGGTGAAGACGTTGTAGAGCCACTCGAGGAAGTCGCCCGCCTTGCCGCCGAAGAAGCCCGCGAGCGCCCCCAGCACGGTGCCGATGAAGGTCGCGACGACGGCCGCGAGCACGCCGACGAAGACCGAGATCTGCGTGCCCTTGATCGTCTTCGCGAGCACGTCGCGGCCGAGGCGATCCCCGCCGAGCGGCAAGGTGTCGACGCGCTTGCGCTCGGTGGTCTCGTACTGCTTCGCGCGCTCGGCCCACTCCTTGTAGCGCGGCGCGAGCGGATCGACCGACGACAGGTCGACGAGCGGGCCGGTCGGCGTCGCGATCGCCTGGTCCTCGACCTTGGGCGCGGGGCCCATGAAGGTCGGCGGCGCGTTCGGCACGCCCTTCTCGACCTGCCAGTCCGACGCGACGACGCCGAGCGCCGCGAGGATCATCAGCAGCACGAACAGCAGCACGATCACCGCGCCGGTCATGCCGACGCGATCGCGCCTGAAGCGCCGCCACGCGGCATGCCAGATGCCTTCGGAGCGCGGCAGCGGCCGCGCGGCGGTATCGGCGACGGGCAGCGCGGCGCTCATTTGAGGACGACCCGCGGATCGACGAGCTTGTAGAGCACGTCGGTGGCCAGGTTCACCAGCATCGTGATCACCGCCAGATAGACCGTCACGGCCTGGATCACCGGATAGTCGCTGCGGTTGACCGCCAGCAGCACCTCGCGGCCGAGGCCGGGAATCGAGAAGAACACCTCGATCAGGAACGAGCCGACGAAGATGCCGGGCAGCGCGACCGCGACGTTGGTCAGGATCGGGATCATCGCGTTGCGCATCACGTGCGTCAGCAGGATGCGCTTCTCCGACAGGCCCTTGGCGCGCGCCGTCCGCACGTAGTCCTGGCCGATCTCGTCGAGGAAGAACGTGCGGTAGAGCCGCGTCTGCGGCGCCAGGCCGACGAGCAGCGCGAGCAGCACCGGCAGCGGCGCATAGACCGCGAGGTTCGTCAGCACGCTGTCGGTCCAGCCCTGCACCGGGAACCAGCCGAGCCGGAACGCGAACAGGTACTGGCCGACGATCACGTAGACGAGGAACGAGACCGCCAGCGCCACCGTCGTGACGACCATGATCGCGCGGTCGGTCAGCGAGCCGCGCAGGTAGGCGACGAGCAGCGCGAACGGAATCGCCAGCACCGCATCGAGGAGCAGGATCGGCGTCATCACCGTCAGGGTCGCCGGCAGCCGCGTCGCGAACAGATGGCCGACGGCCTCGTTGGTGGCCCAGCTGCGGCCCCAGTCGAAGGTCGCGATCTGCTTCAGGAAGATGCCGAGCTGCACGTAGGTCGGCTGGTTCAGGCCGAGCTGCGTGCGGATCGCATCGACCTGCTCCGGCGTGGCATTCAGGCCGCCGAGGATCACCGCCGGATCGCCGCCGAAGTACTTGAAGAGGAAGAACACCAGCAGTACGACGCCGACGAGCGTCGGGATCATCTGCCAGATCCGGCGTATCAGGTAGGCCGCCATGCGGTGTCGGTGGACGCGATCGCGAAGCCGCGAGTCTATGGGCTGCGCGCCGACTTGCGGCCTGCGCGGGTCATGGGATTTGCCCGTGGGCCGGCAAATCCCATGAGCCGCGCGGGCATCGGGAGCCGATAAACTGAAACGAGCGGTCGCCGCGGGGGCGGCCGACGACGATACGGGCGGACGAATCATGACGCGCAGGCGCCGGCTGTTGCAGGCCGCGATCGGACTGGCCGGCGCGCGACTCGCGCCCGGCGTGCAAGGCGCGGCCGCTGCCGACGCGGCCGGCAGCCCGGCCTTCAAGACGCTGCGCTTCGCGTTCCTGATCGCCGAGACCGGCTTCGATCCGGTGCAGGTGTCGGACGTCTATTCGCGCAGCATCCTGGCGGCGATCTTCGATCCGCCGCTCGAGTTCGAATTCCTCGCGCGGCCGTACAAGCTGCGGCCGAACACGCTCGCGGCGATGCCCGAGGTGTCGGACGACTACAAGACCTACACCTTCCGCCTGAAGCCCGGCATTTACTTCGCCGACGACCCGGCGTTCGGCGGCAAGCCGCGCGAGCTCGTCGCCGAGGACTACGTCTACACGCTCAAGCGCCACTACGACCCGCGCTGGAAGAGCCCGAATCTCTACCAGCTCGAGAACGTCAAGCTGCTGGGCCTGTCGGAGCTGCGTCGCGAGCTGGCCGAGAAGAAGCTGCCGTTCGACTATGCGCGCCCGGTCGAGGGCGCGCAGGTGATCGACCGCTACACCTGGCGCATCCGCCTCGGGGTGTCCGAGCCGCGCTTCCTCGCGATCATGACCGACGTGGGCTGGGGCGCGATGGCCCGCGAGGTGGTCGAAGCCTACGGCGACAAGATCATGGAGCATCCGGTCGGCACCGGGCCGTTCAAGCTCGGCGCGTGGCGCCGCGCGTCGCGCGTCGTGCTCGACCGCAACCGCGGCTTTCGCGACGTGCGCTATGACGAGACGGCGCCGCCCGGCGATGCGATGGCCGCCGCGGCGGTCGAGAACCTGCAGGGCAAGCGCCTGCCGCTGGTCGATCGCGTCGAGATCTCGATCATCGAAGAGGCCCAGCCGCGCTGGCTCGCCTTCGTCAACAACGAGCACGACATCTTCGACGGCGTGCCGGCGGCGTTCGCCGATCTGGTGCTGCCGAACAACCGCCTCGCGCCCAACCTGGCCAAGCGCGGCATCCGCATGCTGCGCTACCCGCGCGCCGACATCGCGTTCTCCTACTTCAACATGGAGGATCCGGTCGTCGGCGGCTACACCCCCGACAAGATCGCGCTGCGCCGCGCGATCGCGCTCGGCGTCGACATCGACAAGGAGATCCGCCTCGTCCGCAAGAACCAGGCGATTCCCGCGCAGTCGCTGATCGGCCCGGAAGCCTGGGGCTACGACGCGGCGTTCCACAGCGAGATGAGCGAGTACGACCCGGCGCGCGCCAAGGCGCTGCTCGACCTCTACGGCTACATCGACCGCGACGGCGACGGCTGGCGCGAGCAGCCCGACGGCAAACCGCTCGTGCTCGAGTTCGCGACGCAGCCCGACCAGCAATCGCGCCAGTTCGACGAGCAGTGGCAGACGAACATGAAGGCGATCGGCATCCGCGTCGCGTTCCGGACCGCGAAGTGGCCGGAGAACCTGAAGGCCTCGACCGCGGGCAAGCTGATGATGTGGGTCCTGGGCTGGACGATAGGCATCCCCGACTGCGACCAGTTCCTGTCGCTCGCCTACGGGCCGAACAAGGGCCAGGCGAACAAGTCGCGCTTCGACCTGCCGGCCTACAACCGCGCCTACGAGCGCCAGAAGGTGCTGCCGAACGGGCCGGAGCGCCAGGCCGCGATCGACGAAGCGAAGAAGCTCCACATCGCCTACATGCCCTTCAAGGTGCACGTGCACCGCATCTTCACCGACCTCGCGCAGCCGTGGGTGGTCGGCTACCACCGCAACGTGTTCGCCGGCATCGGCGCCGGCTGGCGCTATGTCGACATCGACACGTCGCTCTTGCATCAGGACGCCGCATGAGCGCGCCGGGCCGTTCCCAAGCGCGAATCCTGGAGCGCGCAGCGCGGAGGGTAGTCCAATGACCGATCTGCGACTCAACCGGCGCGACGCTGCGGCATGGATCGCCACGCCGTGGCTGCTGCCGACCGGCGCGCGCGCCGCCGATGGCGGCCCGCGCGTGCTGCGCTATGCGTTCGCGATCGCCGAGACCGGCTTCGACCCGGCCCAGGTCAGCGACATCTACTCGCGCATCTGCACCGCGCACATGTTCGAGACGATGCTGACCTACGACCACCTGGCGCGGCCGTTCAAGCTGAAGCCCGAGCTGGCGGAGGCGATGCCGGAGATTTCGGACGACAACACCGTCTTCACGTTCCGGCTCAAGCGGGGCATCCTGTTCGCGGACGACCCGGCGTTCGGCGGCAAGCCGCGCGAGGTCACCGCCGAGGACTTCATCTACACGCTCAAGCGGATCTACGACCCGAAGCTGAAGAGCCCGGGTCAGAGCTCGCTCGAGGACGAAGGGATCATCGGCCTGCGCGAGCTGCGCGAGGCGGCGCTGAAGGGCCAGCCGTTCGACTACGCGCAGCCGGTCGACGGCCTGCAGGCGATCGACCGCTACACCTTGCGCGTGCGCCTGCGCGAGTCGCGGCCCCGGCATCTGTTCAACTGGGCCGCGAAGGACATCTACGGCGTCGTCGCGCGCGAGGTCGTCGAAGCCTATGGCGACAGGATCATGGATCATCCGGTCGGCACCGGGCCGTACCGGCTGGCCGAGTGGCGCCGCAGCTCGCGCATCGTCTTCGAGCGCAACCCGCGCTTTCGCGAGGCCGTCTACGACGTCGCGCCGAATGCCGATGACGCCGAAGGCCAGGCGCTGCTGCAGCGCTTCAAGGGCCGTCGCGTGCCGATGGTCGATCGGGTCGAGATCTCGATCATCGAGCAGTCGCAGCCGCGCTGGCTCGCGTTCCTGAGCGGCGAGCAGAACTTCCTCGATCGGCTGCCGCCCGACTTCGTCACGATCGCGCTCGCCGGCAGCAAGCTCGCGCCGAACCTCGTCAAGCGCGGCATCCATCTGCATCGCGCGTTGATGGCGGACATCACGCTGAACGTCTTCAACATGCAGAACAGCGTGGTCGGCGGCTACGCGCCGGCGCAGATCGCGCTGCGCCGCGCGATGGCGCTGGGCGACAGCATCGAGCGCGAGATCCGGCTGCTGCGCTACGGCCAGGCCATTCCTGCGCAATCGATCGTGCCGCCGCTGGTGCTCGGCTACGACCCGGAACTGCACACCGAGAACAGCGTCTTCGACCCGGCGCGGGCGAAGGCGCTGCTCGACGTCTACGGCTATGTCGACCGCGATGGCGACGGCTGGCGCGAGCGCCCCGACGGCAGCCCGATGACGCTCGTCATGAACACGCAGCCCGACCCGCTGTCGCGTGCCCAGGACGGGTTGTGGAAGAAGAGCATGGATGCGCTCGGTCTGCGCGTCGAGCTGAAGAACGCGCAGTGGCCGGAGAACCTGAAGGCGGCGCTGGCCGGCAACTTCATGATGTGGCGCGTCGCGTCGCTGGCGTCGTCGCCCGACGGGCTGGGTGCGCTCGAGCGCGCCTACGGGCCGTCGATCGGCAAGGGCAACATCGCGCGCATGCAGCTGCCCGCGTTCGACGACATCTACCGCCAGCTCAAGTTCATGCCCGACGGACCGGCGCGCCAGGCCAAGTTCGACGAGGCCGCCAAGCTGCTCGTCGCCTATGCGCCGTACCGTGCGGGCGTGCACCGGATCGCCAACGACATGTCCTATGCCGAAGTGCAGGGCTATCGGCGCACGCCGTTCTGGCTCGACTGGTGGCAGTTCGTCGACGTCGCGCCGTCGGCGGCGTGACGAACGGCACGCAGGATCGCGATGCCGCTGACCCGACGTGGCGCGCTCGTGCGGGTCGGCGCCGCGGCGGCGCTGCCGGCCTGGAGCGCGCACGCGGATGCCGTCGCCACGCCGCGCGTGCTGCGCTATGCCTTCGCGGTCGCCGAGACCGGCTTCGATCCGGTGCAGGTCAGCGACCTCTATTCGCGCATCTGCACCGCGCATGTCTTCGAGACGATGCTCGGCTACGACCACCTGGCGCGGCCGTTCCGCCTCCAACCTTGCGTCGCCGAAGCCATGCCGGAGGTGGCCGACGACTACCGGACGTTCACGTTCCGGCTGCGGCCCGGCATCCTGTACGCCGATGATCCGGTGTTCCGCGGCCGGCCGCGCGAGCTCGTCGCCGCCGACTTCGTCTACAGCCTGAAGCGCCACTACGACCCGAAGTACAAGAACCCCAACCTGGCGAACCTCGATGACCAGGGGATCATCGGCCTGGCCGAGCTGCGCCGTGCCGCACAGCAAGCCGGCGGCCGCTACGACTACGACCAGCCGGTCGAAGGGCTGCAGGCGCTCGACCGCTACACCTTGCGCGTGCGTTTGCGCGAGTCGCGGCCGCGCCATCTCTTCATGTGGGCCGCGCCCGATGTCTACGGCGCCGTGGCACGCGAAGTCGTCGAAGGCTACGGCGACAAGATCATGGAGCATCCGGTCGGCACCGGTCCGTACCGGCTGGCCGAGTGGCGCCGCAGCTCGCGCCTGGTCTTCGTGCGCAACGAGCGCTACCGCGACGTGCGCTACGACGCCGAGCCGGCGCCCGATGATGCCGAAGGCCGGGCGGTCGCCGAGCGCTTGCGCGGCCGGCGCTTGCCGATGGTCGATAAGGTCGAGATCGCGATCATCGAGGAATCGCAGCCGCGCTGGCTCGCCTTCCTGAACCGCGAGCAGAACTTCCTCGAGCGGCTGCCCAACGAATACGCGCCGGTCGCGGTGCCGGGCGGCCGGATCGCGCCGCATCTGGCGCGGCGCGGCGTGCAGTCGTACCGCGTGCTCGGCGCCGACATCACGACCGTGACCTTCAACATGGAGGATCCGCTGATCGGCGGCTACACGCCCGACAAGGTCGCGCTGCGCCGCGCGATCGTGCTCGGCAACGACGTGCAGCGCGAGATCCGCGACGCGCGCTACGGCCAGGCGATCCCGGCGCAGTCGCTGCTGCGGCCGCAGACCATAGGCTACCGGGCCGACCTGCGCACCGAGATGGGCGTCTACGATCCGGCGCGCGCGAAGGCGCTGCTCGATCTCTACGGCTATGTCGACCGCGACGGCGACGGCTGGCGCGAGCGTCCCGACGGCAGCCCGCTGACGCTCGAGTTGCGCACGCAGGGCGACAGCGCGACGCGCCAGCTCGACGAGCTGTGGAAGAAGGACGTCGACGCGCTCGGCCTGAAGGTGGAGCTGAAGAACGCCCAGTGGCCGGAGAACCTGAAGGCCACGCAAAGCGGCCACTACATGATCTGGCGCGTCGGCTACAGCGCGCCGACGCCCGACGGCCAGCAGGCCCTCGAGCTGGCGTACGGGCCATCGGCCGGCAAGATCAACCTCGCGCGCTTTCGGCTGCCGGCGTTCGACAAGCTCTACGACGCGCTGCGCGTCATGACCGACGGGCCGGAGCGCCAGGCCGCGTTCGACGCGGCGACCCGGCTCGTCGTCGCCTATGCGCCCTACCGCGTCGGCGTGCATCGGGTGCTGACCGACCTCGCCTATCCCGAGGTCATCGGCTATCGGCGGCCGGCGTGCTGGCAGGGGTGGTGGCCGTATGTCGACGTCCAATCCGCCTGACATCGCCCGTCGCCGCTGGCTGGCCGCGACCGGCATCGGCCTCGCCGCGGCCGGCGCGCGTGCCGGGCAGGCGCCGTTCGACAACACGCTGCGCGTCGTCTTCAACACCACCGAGACGACGTTCGACCCGCCGCAGATCCCCGACGAGAACTCCAGCCACGTCGCCGCCTGCATCTTCGAGGCGCCGCTGACCTACGACTACCTCGCGCGGCCGACCGCGCTGCGGCCGCAGACCGCGGTCGCGCTGCCCGAGGTCTCTTCGGACTTTCGCCGCTACACCTTTCGCATCCGGCCGGGGATCTTCTTCGCCGACGACCCGGCGTTCAAGGGCCGGCCGCGCGAGCTCATCGCCGAGGACTACGTCTACAGCGTCAAGCGCTACTACGACCCGGCGATCAACTCCGAGCACCTCTACGTGTTCGAGAACGCCAAGCTGCTCGGTCTCAGCGAGCTGCGCCATGAGGCGCTCGCGGCGAAGCGCCGTTTCGACTACGACCGCGCGGTCGAAGGCATCCGCGCGCTCGACCGCTACACCTTCGTCGTGCAGCTCGGCAACCCGAGCCCGCGCTTCGCCTACTGGTTCGCGCAGCCGGCGCTGACCGGCGCGATGGCACGCGAAGTGGTCGAGGCCTACGGCGACGACATCGGCGCGCATCCGGTCGGTACCGGGCCGTTCCGGCTCGCGTTCTGGCGGCGCGGCTCGCGCATCGAGCTGGCGCGCCGGCCCGAGTACCGGCTGCAGCACTTCGCCGCGGCGCCGGCCGAGGGTGACGCGCAGGGCCGGGCGATCGCCGACGAGCTCGCCGGCCGGCGCCTGCCGCTCGTCGATCGCATCGAGGTCAACGTGATCGAGGAAGCGCAGCCGCGCTGGCTGGCGTTCCTGAACGGCCAGGTCGACCAGATCGAGTTGCCGTTCGAGTTCGCGCCGATCGCGATGCCGCACGACCGGCTCGCGCCCAACCTCGCGCGCCGCGGCATCCGCGCGCAGCGCTCGCTGCAGCCGGACATGCTGATGAACTACTTCAACATGACCCATCCGGTGGTCGGCGGCTATGCACCCGAGAAGGTGGCCTTGCGCCGCGCGATCGGGCTGGCGTTCCACGGCGACGCCGAGATCTCGGGCGTGCGACGCGGCCAGGCGATCGTCGCCGAGTCGGTGGTCGCGCCGCATGCGTCCGGCTATGACGCCGGCTATCGCAGCGAGATGGGTCAGTACAGCCCGGCGCGCGCCAAGGCGCTGCTCGATCTCTACGGCTACGTCGATCGCGACGGCGACGGCTGGCGCGAGCTGCCCGACGGCCGTCCGCTCGAGCTGCGCCTGTCGACGATCTCGAGCCAGCGCGATCGCGCGGTCAGCGAGGTCTGGCGCAAGAGCATGGCCGAAGTCGGCCTGAAGATCCGCTTCGACGTCGCGACCTGGGCCGACCTGCTGAAGCGCAGCCGCACCGCGAGCCTGATGATGTGGGGCTATGCCTGGGTCGCGACGTCGCCGGACGGCGCGTTCTTCCTCGGCATCGGCTACGGGCCGAATGCCGGCGAGTCGAACGATGCGCGCTTTTCGCTGCCGGCCTACGACCGCCTCTACGAGCGCCAGGACGTGCTGCCCGACGGGCCGGAGCGCGACGCCGTGATGCGCGACGCGAAGAACCTGCTCGCCGCCTACATGCCGTACAAGGCGCATGCCCACACGATCCTCACCGACCTCTTGCAGCCGCGCGTGCGCGGCTACGTCCGCCATCCGTTCATGCGCGACAACTGGTGCTACGTCGGCGTCGACCGGGAGTGGTCGTAGTCGCTGTGACAATCCCGATCGAGCCCTCTCCGTCGTACACCCGCCATGCCCCTGCCGGAACCCCAGATCCTTCGCTACACCCGCTGGCTCGCCGAGCACCGCGGCCTGCAGTTCGATCCGACGACGACGGATGGCTACGACGCGTTGTGGCGCTGGTCGGTCGATGACCTGACGGCGTTCTGGTCGTCGATCTGGGCATGGTCGGGACTGCAGTCGCCGACGCCGTGGACCAGCGTCCTCGAAGCCGAGGTGATGCCGGGTGCGCGCTGGTTCAGCGGCGCGCAGGTCAACTACGCGCAACACGTCTTCACGCATGCCGACCGGTCGCATGCGGCCGGCCATCCGGCGATGCTGTTCCAGAACGAGGCGATGCAGGCGCGCGGCGAGATCGACGAGATCGCCTGGCCCGAGCTGCGCCGCCGGGTCGCGTCGCTCGCCGCGGCGCTGCGTCGCATGGGCGTCGAGCCGGGCGATCGGGTCTGCGCGTTCCTGCCGAACACGCCGGCCGCGGCGGTCGCGTTTCTCGCCGCGGCGAGCGTCGGCGCGATCTGGTCGGTCTGCTCGCCCGACATGGGGCCGGTCGCGGTGCTCGACCGCTTTCGCCAGATCGAGCCGAAGGTACTGATCGCCTGCGACGGCTACACCTATGGCGGCGTCGCGCACGACCGCATGGCGGTGCTGGAAGGGCTGCTCGGCGAGCTGCCGAGCGTGCGCCACGTCGTGCTGCAGCGCTACCTGAACGCCGACACGGACCGAGCGCGACTCGCGGGCGCGACGCGTGACGCTCAAGACTTCGATGCGCTGATCGCCGCCGACGTGCCGTTCGAGCCGCGCTGGCTGCCGTTCGACCATCCGCTGTGGGTCGTCTATTCGAGCGGTACCACCGGCCTGCCGAAGGCGATCGTGCACGGCCACGGCGGCGTGATGATCGAGGCCCTCAAAGCCGGTGCGCTGCACAACAACCTCGGCTCCAGCGTCGACACCGGCGAGCGCTACCACTGGTACAGCACGACCGGCTGGATCATGTGGAACTCGCAGATCGCCGGGCTCCTGGCCGGCATCACGATCTGCGTCTACGACGGCAGCCCGGGCGGCCGCATCGGCGCATCGGACTGGTCGACCTTGTGGCGCTTCGTCGGTGCGACCGGCGTCACTTTCTTCGGCGCCGGCGCGGCGTTCTACGCCAGCTGCCTGAAGGCCGGCGTGGAGCCGGCGCAGGTCGCGGATTTGTCGAAGCTGCGCGCGCTCGGCTCCACCGGCTCGCCGCTCGCGATCGACTGCTACCGCTGGGTCTACGACCATGTGCCGCAGGTCGACGGCAAGGACATCTGGCTCGACCCGATCTCCGGCGGCACCGACTTCGCCGGCGCGTTCGTCGCCGGCATGCCGACCTTGCCGGTGGTCGAAGGCGAGATGCAGTGCCGCTGCCTCGGGGCCGCGGTCGAGGCGTGGTCGGAGCCCGATGCGCGCGGCCGCGGCAGGCCGCTGATCGACGAAGTGGGCGAGCTGGTTTGCATCAAGCCGATGCCCTCGATGCCGCTCTACCTTTGGGGCGACATGGAGCCCCCGGGCGGAAATACCGCCCGCCCCCCGGGGGGGCAGACGCCGGCCTTGGGGCGACCCGGCGGCGGGCGTCCCGACGGTCAGCGCTACCTCGACAGCTACTTCGACATGTACCCCGGCATCTGGCGCCACGGCGACTGGATACGCATCACGCCGCGCGGCGGCGCGATCATCTACGGCCGCAGCGACGCGACGATCAACCGCCACGGCATCCGCATGGGCACCGCCGAGCTGTACCGCGCGGTCGAGGCGCTGCCGGAGGTGCTCGACAGCCTCGTCGTCGACCTCGAATACCTCGGCCGCGAGAGCTGGATGCCGCTGTTCGTCGTGCTGCGCGAGGGCGTCGCCTTGGACGATGCGCTGAAGAAGCGGCTGAAGGACGGCATCAAGGCGGCGCTGTCGGCGCGCCACGTGCCGAACGAGATCTTCCAGGTCGACGCGCTGCCTCGCACCCTGTCCGGCAAGAAGATGGAGCTGCCGGTCAAGAAGCTCCTGATGGGCACGCCGGCCGATCAGGTCTTCAAGCTCGACGCGATGGCCAACGCCGGCAGCGTCGCCTGGTTCGCGGAGTTTGCCCGGCGGCGTCTCGAGGCCGCGCCCTGACGGTCGAGCCTGCAGGCCAGCGCGCGCAGCGCCGTCGCATCGCGGACGACAATCCGGTTGAAGGGCCGCGCTCCTTGCAGCGTTCGCCTTCGATGCTCCCTCTTGTCGGAGGTACTGGTCATGTCCGCTCCCGCCGGCGCTTCATCGCCGCGCCTCACCTTGCCCGACGCGGCCGGCACGGTGGTCGACGTGCGCGCCGCAGCGGCACGTGTCGGCCGCTATGACGACCTGCCGTACGCCGCGCGCGTCTTCGCCGAGAACCTGGTGCGGCGCAGCGATCCGGCGGCGCTGCCCGAGGCGCTGGAAGCGCTGCTGCGACGCGACGGCACGCGCGACTTCGCGTACTACCCCGCGCGCGTCGTGCTGCAGGACCTGCTGGGCACGCCGGCGCTCGTCGACCTCGCCGGCCTGCGCGATGCACTGGCCGAACGCGGCGGCGATCCGCGGCGCGTGAATCCGGCGGTGCCGACGCAGCTCGTCGTCGACCATTCGCTGAATGTCGACGTGGCCGGCGACGTGCCCGACGCGCTCGCGCGCAACATGCGCATCGAGGCCGAGCGCAACGCCGAGCGCTTCGCGTTCCTCGGCTGGGCACGGCGCGCGTTCCGCAATGTCGACATCGTGATGCCGGGCCACGGCATCCTGCATCAGGTGAACCTCGAGCGGCTGTCGCCGGTGATGCGGCAGCAGGCCGATGGCCTCGTCTTCCCCGACACGCTGGTCGGCACCGACAGCCACACGACGATGATCAATGCGCTCGGCGTGGTCGGCTGGGGCGTCGGCGGCATCGAGGCCGAATCGGTGATGCTGGGCCGTCCGATCCGGATGAGCTTGCCGCCGCTGGTCGCGGTCGGACTGATCGGGGAGCGCCGGCCCGGCGTTCAGGCGACCGACCTGGTGCTCGCGATCACCGAATTCCTGCGCACCCGGGACGTCGTCGGCGCGATCCTCGAGTTCGTCGGGCCGGGCGCTGCCGGCCTGGCGCTTGCGGACCGGGCGACGATCGCCAACATGGCGCCCGAGTACGGCGCGACCGCAGCGCTGTTCGCGATCGACGACGCGACGCTGGCATTCATGCGCCTGACCGGCCGCGCGCCGCAGCAGGTGCGGCGCGTCGGCGCGGCGGCGCGGGCACTCGGCTTGTGGGCCGACGACGTCGCGGAGGCCGCGTACGACCGGCGTCTGCGCTTCGACCTCGGCGGCGTCGGCCGCGCGATCGCCGGCCCGGCGCAGCCGCACCAGCGCATACCGCTGACGGCGCTGCGCGATCGCGGCGACATCGCGCCGCGCGCCGAAACGGCGCCGCAGGCGCTGCCGGACGACGGCGCGATCGTCATCGCGGCGATCACGAGCTGCACCAACACGTCGAACCCGCGCAACCTCGTCGCCGCCGGCCTGCTGGCGCAACGCGCGGTCGCACGCGGCCTGACGCGCCGTCCATGGGTCAAGACCTCGTTCGCGCCCGGCTCGCGCGTTGCCGAGAGCTACCTGCAGGCGGCCGGGCTGCTCGCGCCGCTCGAAGCGCTCGGCTTCGGCATCGTCGGCTACGGCTGCACCTCGTGCAACGGCATGTCCGGGCCGCTGCCGGCAGCGATCGAGCAGGAGATCGCGGCGCGTTCGCTGCAGGCGGTGGCCGTGCTGTCGGGCAACCGCAACTTCAACGGCCGCATCCATCCGCGCGTCCGGGCGTCGTTCCTGGCGTCGCCGGCGCTCGTCGTCGCCTATGCGATCGCCGGCACGATGGCGGTCGACATCGAAGAGGGCGTGCTCGGCCACGACCGCAACGGCCGGCCGGTGCGTCTCGCGGATCTGTGGCCGGACGATGCCGAGGTCGATGCGGTCTGCGCCGCGCACGTGCAGCCCGGCCAGTACGTTGCGGTCTACGAGGCGCTCGAGCGCGAGGCCGATGCGCCGGACGTGCCGGCGGCGGTGCGCTACGCCTGGCGCGACGACAGCGACTACATCCGACGGCCGCCGTACTGGAACGGCGCGTTGACGGCACCGTTTCCGGCCGGCCCGATGCGGGCCCTCGCGATCCTCGGCGACAACGTCACCACCGACGACCTGTCGCCGTCCGGCGCGATCCTGCCGGACAGCGCCGCCGGCCGCTACCTGATCGCGCGCGGCGTCGCGCCGGCCGACTTCAATTCCTACGGCACGCGGCGCGGCGACCATCGCGTCGCGGTGCGCGCGACGCTTGCCAACAACCGCCTGCGCAACGAGATGACGCCGCAGCACGAAGGCTCCTGGGCGCGCATCGAACCGGAGGGCGAGGTGCTGCCGCTGTTCGACGCGGCCGAGCGGTATCGGGCGCGCGGCGACGCGCTCGTCATCGTCGCCGGCCGCAACTACGGTGCGGGCTCGTCGCGCGACTGGGCCGCCAAGGGCGTGCGGTTGCTCGGCGTGCGTGCGGTCGTGGCCGAGAGCTTCGAGCGCATCCACCGCAGCAACCTCGTCGGCATGGGCGTGCTGCCGCTCGAGTTCGAGCCCGGCACGACGCGCCGTACGCTGGCGCTCGACGGCAGCGAGCGCTATGCGGTCGAGGGCTACGCCGAGCCGTCACCGCCGCGTGGCATGCTGACGCTCGCGATCGAACGGCGCGACGGCACGCGCCTTTCGGTGCCGGTGCGCTGCCGCATCGATACGCACGACGAAAGCGCGATGTTCGCGGCCGGCGGGCTGTTGCCGCGCATCGCCGCCGAGCTGCTCGCCGAGGGGGTCCAGCCATGACGTCGCAACGCCGCATCCCCGCCGTCTACATGCGCGGCGGCACGAGCAAGGGCGTGTTCTTCCGCACCGACGCGTTGCCCGCCGATCCGGCCGAGCGCGACCGCATCCTGCTGCGCGTGATCGGCAGCCCCGACCGCTACGGCAAGCACATCGACGGCCTGGGCGGCGCGACGTCGAGCACCAGCAAGGTGGTGCTGATCGCGCCGTCGTCGCGACCCGGCTTCGACGTCGATTACCGCTTCGGCCAGGTCGCGATCGACCGGCCGGTGATCGACTGGTCCGGCAACTGCGGCAACCTGAGCGCGGCGGTCGGGCCGTATGCGATCGAGCAGGGCCTCGTGGCCGGCGTGCCGCGCGACGGGCTGGCGACGGTGCGCATCTGGCAGGTCGACATCGGCAAGGCGATCGTCGCCCACGTGCCGATGCAGGGCGGCGAGGTGCAGGAGGACGGCGACTTCGAGCTCGACGGCGTCGCCTTTCCGGCCGCCGAGGTTCGGCTCGAATTCATCGATCCGGGCGCCGGCGAGGACGGCGACGACGGCGCATGCGGAGCGATGTTTCCGACCGGCCGGATGGTCGATGCGCTCGACGTGCCGGGCGTGGGCGGCATCGACGCGACCCTGATCAACGCCGGCAATCCGACGATCTTCGTGGCCGCCGCGGCGCTCGGTCTCGGCGGCACCGAGCTCGGCGCGGCCGTGAACGCGGATGCCGCACTGCTGGCGCGCGTCGAGGCGATCCGTGCCCATGCCGCGGTCGCGATGGGCCTGGCGCGCGATGCCGCCGAGGCGACCCGGGTGCGCCCGCACACGCCCAAGCTCGCGTTCGTGTCGGCACCGGCGCGCTATGTCGCTGCGGACGGCCGCACGGTCGAGCCGGATGCGGTCGATCTGGTCGCACGCATCTTCTCGATGGGACAGCTGCACCATGCGATGACCGGTACCGGCGCGGTCGCGATCGCTGCCGCCGCCGCGGTACCGGGAACGCTGGTCCACCGCATCGCCGCGCTCGGCGCCGACGGCCAGGTGCGCTTCGGCCATCCGTCGGGACGGCTGGCCGTGGGCGCGGCGGCGCGCCGGGAAGGCGACGGCTGGGTGATCGAGAAGGTCGTTATGAGCCGATCGGCGCGCCGCCTGATGGAAGGTTGGGTGCGCGTGCCGGCGTCGTAGGATAGTCCCCATGACAGCGCGCGACGCCATCGATCTTTCCGCCTACCTGGCCCGCCTCGGCTGGTCCGGCGCGACGGCGCCGACGCGCGACGTCCTGGACGGCCTGATCGCGGCGCACACCGCGGCGATCGCCTTCGAGGCGATCGATCCGTGGCGAGGCGTGCCGGTGACGATCGACCTGCCCGACCTCGAAGCCAAGCTCGTGCGCGGCGGGCGCGGCGGCTATTGCTTCGAGCACAACCTGCTGTTCGCCGCGGCGCTGCGGGCGATCGGCTTTCGCGTCTCCTACCTCGCGGCGCGCGTGCTGTGGCTGCAGCGCGAGGACGCGATCACGCCGCGCAGCCACATGCTGCTGCGCGTCGAGCTCGACGAGGGACCGCGCCTGGCGGACGTCGGCTTCGGGCGCCTCACGCCGACCGCATCGATCGCGCTCGTGGCCGACGTCGTGCAGCCGACCCCGCTGGAGCCGTTCCGCCTGGTCGCGACCGGAAGCGATTGGCGCATGCAGGCCGCGCTGAAGGGCGCCTGGCGCACGCTCTACCGCTTCGACCTCGAGCCGCAGCATCTGATGGACCTCGTGCTCGCGAACCACTATGCGGGCACGCACCCGCGATCGGTGTTCGTCAACGACCTGATCGCCGCGCGTCCGATGGCCGATCGCCGGCTCACGCTGCAGAACCGCCGCTTCGCGATCGAGTACCGCGACGGCGTCCGCGAGGCGCGCGAACTGCGCGACGTCGCCGAGGTCCGCCGCGTGCTCGCCGAGCAGTTCGGCGTGGCCGTGCCGGAGGATCCGTGGCTGGACGAGCGGTTGGCGGGATTGCCCGGCTGACCGTTCGTGCCGTCGCGCGGTGTCTACAACGGTAGCTCGGTGTAGTAGCGCCCGCCGTGGAAGATCAGCGGCGTGGCGCCCGTCCGCCGCTCGCAGCGCTCGACCTCGCCGACGAAGATCACGTGATCGCCTTCGACATAGCGGCTGCGGTTGAAGCATTCGAACACCGCCGCGGCGCCGGCGAGGACCGGCGCCCCGTTCGCGCCGTCGCGGAACGGCACGCCGTCGAACCGCCCGGTGCGCTTGCCGGCGAAGCGCTCGGCGAGCGCATGCTGCTCGGCCGCGAGGATGTTGATCGCGTAGTGCGAGCCCTGCTCGAACGCCGGCATCGAGCCGGCGCGACGTGACAGGCTCCACAGCACGAGCGGCGGTTCGAGCGACACCGAGTTGAACGAGTTGGCCGTCAGGCCGACCAGCGCGCCGGCCGCGTCGCGCGCCGTCACGATCGTCACGCCGGTCGCGAACGCGCCGAGCGCCGCGCGGAAGTCCTGCGTCGTGAAGCTCGGCGCCTGCGCGCGTCGCGGTGGAGTCATGGCCCGGATTGTCGGCGAAGACGCTGCGCCGGGTTGTCGCGCCGACGTCGCGCTCGCATTCCCAAGCGGCATGCGAACGATGCAAAGACATCGCTGGTTGCACGACGGTTCGCCTCCGGTGATGGCTCGCAGAGGGATGCGTACGAATGCATCCGGTGCATGCGGAGGACACCATGCGGATCGATACGCGTCGCGATCAGCGCGCGCCGCGCCGTTGCAACGCGCCGCCGCGAGGCGGGAATAAACCGGCCTATGCCGACGTATTCCCGATGAGCGCCGACGCGCCGGAAGCCTTCCGCCGCCGCCTGCTGGAGGCGATCCCGCGTCTGCGGCGCTATGCGCGGTCGCTCGAATTCGATGCTCATGCCGCCGACGACCTCGTGCAGAGCGCGCTCGAGCGCGCGCTCGCGCACTGGCAGCAGTTCGACGCGCGGCGCGACCTCCTGGTCTGGGTCATCGGGATCGCCCACAACGCCTACATGGACGAGCGCCGCCGCGCCGCACGCACCAGCATGAACGTCGTCGCCGAACTCGACGAGCTGCCGGCCGAGCCGAGCGCCGACGTCGGGCTGCGCCTCGATCTCGCGGCGGCGCTGCAGCGCCTGTCGACCGAGCAGCGCGAGGCGCTGCTGCTCGTCGCGCTCGAGCAGTTCTCCTATGCCGAATGCGCCGAGGCGCTGCGCATCCCGATCGGCACCGGGAGGCGCGCGGGCCGTCCCTAGAATGCGTTCATGACCTCTCCCCTCGCGGACGCCGCAGCCGTCAGCGGCACGCGCGCCAGCCCGCTGTTCAGGCGCAAGCTGTTCTGGGTCGCGGTGCTGTACTTCAGCGAAGGCCTGCCGCTCGGCGTCTTCTACGACATCTTCCCGGTCTACTTCCGCAATCTCGGCGTCAACCTCGCGGACATCGGGCTGCTCAGCCTGCTCGGCCTGGCCTGGACCGCGAAGTTCCTGTGGGCGCCGGCGATCGACTGGGCGCGCCGCCATCGCTGGTGGGTGAGCGGCGCGAACGCCGGCATGGCCTGCGTGATGTGGTTCTTCGCGTTCGGTCCGGTGCAGACCTTCGGCCCGTGGGTGTGGATCGCGATCGGCGCGTTCACGATCCTGTCCGCCACCAACGACATCGCGACCGACGGCTACACGATCGAGCTGCTCGACCGCAACGAGTACGGCCTCGCGAACGGCTTCCGGATCGGCTTCTACCGCGTCGGCATGATCTTCGCCGGCGCGGTGCTGATGCTGTCGGGCTACTACGGCTGGACCGTCGCCTACCTGATCGGCGGCATCGTTTTCCTGTGCAATGCCGTCACGGTGCTGGCGGCGCCGCGCGAGCCGGTGCGCGTGCAGGCCCCGTCGAGCGTGCGCAGCGAGTTCGCGCTGCTGGCCGGCGAGCCGCGCTGGATCGCCGCGCTCGCGTTGTTGATGGCCGGCCTGCTGTGGCCGGCGCTCGCGCCGATCGCCAAGATCGCGGGCTGGCAGGCGATCGCCGGATGGAGCCAGGCGTGGTGGTTCAAGGGCGTGCTGCCGATCGGCCTGATGGTCCTCGGCGCCGCGATGATGGTGCATGCGGCGCGCCGCCCCGATGCCGCGGCGCTGCGCGACGGGCCGGTGTTCGGCGCCTGGATCGACCTGCTGGCGCGCCCCGGCATGCTCGCGATCATCGCGTTCATCCTGCTCTTCAAGCTCGGCGATGCGGCGATGGGCTTCATGGTCAAGCCGTTCTGGGTCGACGCCGGCTTCAGCAACCAGCAGATCGGCCTGGTGAGCGTGAACATCGGCCTGGCGCTGTCGATCGCCGGCGGCCTGCTCGGCGGCTGGTACGTCGACACGCGCGGCATCTTCCGCGGCCTGTGGGCGCTCGGGCTGTGGCAGGCGGTGTCCAACCTCGGCTATGCGGCGGTGGCGGCCTATGTGCCGAACGCGCTGTCGCTCGGCCATCCGGTCGCGGCGCACGGCTGGGACATCGCGCCGGCGCACCAGGCGGCGCTCTATGCGGCGAGCGCGATCGAGAGCTTCACCGGCGGCCTCGGCACCGGCGCGTTCCTCGCGTTCCTGATGGCGATCACGAGCCGTGCGAAGGCGACCACCGAATACGCGATCCTGTCGAGCATCTTCGCGTTCAGCCGCGCGGTGGCCGGCTGGACCGGCGGCATCGGCGCGCAGGAGATGGGCTATGCCGCCTACTTCTTCCTGACCTTCTGGCTCAGCTTCCCGGCCTATCTGCTGCTGCCGCAGGTGCGGCGCATGTTGCAGGCGACCGGCACGCGATGACGAGGCGCGCCGCGGTGCCGTCCGTCAACGAGAGGATGGCGTCGCGACGCGCGAGCGCCGACACTGGCCGCGCGCCTTCCTCTCCCCCTTCCTCTTCCATTTGCTCCGCTTCTTGCACCGTGGCCTGCCGGACAGGAGCTGCCGACTTGCTGCTTCATCGTCTCGCCCGGGTCCTGCCCGCGGCGGTCTTGCTTGCGCTGTGCGCCGGCGGGCCGGTCGCCGTTGCGTCCCCGGTGCCGCCGGAACGCCTGCTGCTGATCCGCGAGCCCGAAGTCTCGGGCGGCGATCTGCCGTATGGCGGCCTCGGGCCTTATCTCGCACGCCACGGCTATGGTCGCGAGCGCGTGCGCGTCGACGAGACCGCGGTCGATTCGTCTGCGGCGGATGCCGATGCCAAGGTGCGCGCGCTCCTCGCGCGCGCGCCGACGCGCCTGGTCTTCGCCGCGAGCCTCGGCATTGCCGAGGTCGTGCGCCGGATCGATCCGGCCGTGGCGATCGTCTTCGGCGGTGCCGACGATCCGGTGCGTCTGTGTCTGGCCCGCAGTCTCACGCGTCCGGCGCTGAACGCCACCGGCGTGACCACCTACCTGCCGGCGCACGCGAAGATGGTCGAGACCCTGCACGACGCCTATCCGCAGCTCGTGCGGACCGTCGTGCTGATCGACGGCACGAAGGAAGACGACGATGGCGGCGCCTCGCCCTGCGCCTCCGGCGCGGCCCACCCGATGTCGCCGCGCGAGCCCTGCCGCCCCGGTCGCGTCGAGGCGCCGGGACCGGGCGAGCTCGAGGATGCCGACGCGCTCAGGGCGTATGCGGCGCGCACCGGCCTGGACCTCGTGTTCCACCGCCTCTGCAGTGCCGACGACCTGGCCGGCCTCGCGGCCTATGCCCGACCGCCGCGCCGCATCGGCATCGTCGTGCCGTACGAATACCAGTTCTACGCCGAACGGGACCGCGTGGTCGCGACGCTCGCGCGCCTGTCGCTTCCGGCGATCTATGCGCGCGGCATGTACGCGCGTAGCGGCGGTCTGATGGCGTTGGAGCCGCTCCAGCTCCCGTCCGAGCGCGCCTTCGAGCTCGTCGTGCAGGTGCTGAACGGCGCCGATCCCGGCTCGCTGCCGATCCAGCTCGCCGCCGGCTTCGCGCTGTGGATCAACATCGATGCCGCGCGCGCGCTCGGCATGCCGCCGAGCCTGCGGTCGCTGACGCGCGCCGAGCTGCTGCTCGGGCGGCAGGACTGAAGAGGCTGAGACGTTGCGAACCGTGCGGCCCAGTCTCTGGCTCAAGCATGCCGGCGTGATGTCGCTGCTGGTCTGCAGCGGGCTGACCTTGCTCGGCCTGACCGAGATGGTGTTCGCGTACCAGGAGTCGCTCGCGCAGGTCGGGCGCGCGCAAGCCGCCGAGGCGCGCGAGATCGCCGGCGCGATCCGGGCGTCACTCGGCCAGGTCGAGCGCCAGCTCGGCGCGATCACCGTGCTGCCGTGGGGCATCGCCGGCTGGCTCACGCCGCAGCAGCGTCGCGACGAATACCTGCGCCTGTTGCGCATCGCGCCGGCGGTGGAGACGGTGAGGTTCATCGATCCGGCCGGCGTCGAACGCGTCACGGTGTCGCGCACCGATGTCGACCGCATCGACGAAGCATCGGGCCGTACGCCGCCCGGCGAGCGCAACGACGCGGTGCCGGCGCTGCGCTGCATCTATGCGGAGGTGCAGTACGCCGCCGGCTATGAACCGTATCTGTCGCTGGCGATGTCGGACCTCGAGCGCGGCGGCGGCCGCACCGAGGCGCGCCTGAACCTGCGCACGGTCGCGCGCGAGCTGCAGCAGGCGCTGACCTTGGAGCGCAGCGTCGCCTACGTGACCGATGCGTCGGGCCGGATCGTGCTGCACCGGGACGGCGGCGTCATGCTCGCGCAGCGCAACGTCATCGCCCTGCCGCACGTGGCCGCGGCGCTGCAGCGCGACGTGGCCGGGATGTCGAGCCGCGGCCTCGACGGCGCGCCGGTGATCGCGTCGTCGATCGACCTGCGCGGCGTCGGCTGGCACGTCTTCGTCGAGCAGCCGCGCTCCGACGCGATGGCGCCGGTCTATGCGACGCTGATGCGAACCGGGGCGTTCACGGCGGTCGGTCTGCTGCTGGCGGTGATCAGCGCGCTCTACCTGGCCGGGCAGCTCACCAAGCCCATCGTCGCGCTGACGCGCGGCGCCGAGGCGCTCGCGGCCGGCGATCTGGCGACGCGCATCGACGTGCGCACCGGCGACGAGCTCGAGGCGCTCGCGCTGCAGTTCAATCGCATGGCCGGCAGCCTGCAGGACCTGTATCTCCACCTCGAGGAGAAGGTCGCCGCCAAGACCTTCGACCTCGAGGTCGCGAACCGCCACAAGTCCGAGTTCCTCGCGAACATGTCGCATGAGCTGCGCACGCCGCTGAACGCGGTGATCGGCTTCTCCGAAGTGCTGTCCGACGAGTTGTTCGGCTCGCTCAACGCCAAGCAGATGGAGTACGTGCGCGACATCCACGGCTCCGGCCAACACCTGTTGACGCTCATCAACGACATCCTCGATCTGTCGAAGATCGAGGCCGGCCGCATCGACCTGGACGCGGCCGCGTTCGATGTCGCCGGCGCGGTGGCGAATGCGGCGACCCTGGTGCGCGAGCGCTGTGCGCGCAGCGGGCTGAAGCTCACGACCGCGATCGCCGATGACGTCGGCATCTGGCATGCCGATCCGCGCCGCTTCAAGCAGATCCTCGTGAACCTGCTCGGCAATGCGGTCAAGTTCACGCCGGCCGGCGGCGCGATCCGCATCGGTGCCGAAGTGGTCGGCGGACGGCTGCGCGTCAGCGTGAGCGACAGCGGCGTCGGCATCGCCGAGCGCGATCTTGCGCTGGTGTTCGAGCCGTTCCGCCAAGTCGGCAGCGACGTCGGCCGCCATGCCGAGGGCACCGGCCTCGGCTTGTCGCTGGTGCAGCGGCTGGTCGAGCTGCATGGCGGCACGGTCGGCGTGGACAGCCGGCTGGGCGCGGGCTCGACGTTCTGGTTCGAGCTGCCCGATGCCGGCACGGCGGTGCCGCCCCCCGGCACGGAGGAAGGCCGATGACCTTGCGCATCCTGGTCGTCGACGACGACGAGAAGAGCCGGCGTCTCGCCGCCGACGTGCTGGCCCATCACGGCTATCGGGTGACGCGGGCGGCGAGCGGCGAAGAGGCGATCGAGCTGGCACGCGGCGGCGCGATGCAGGACCTGGTGCTGCTCGACATCCAGCTGCCCGGCCTCGACGGCGTCGCGACCTTGCGCGTGCTGCGTGGTCTGCGGGACTGGCAGGCCATGCCGGTCATCGCGGTGACGGCTTCCGTGATGCCGCACGAACGCAGCGAGCTGATGCGGGCCGGATTCTCGGGCTTTCTCGCCAAGCCGCTCGCCATCAAGGACCTGGCGCGGTTGGTGCGCGATACCTTGGCAGCCCGGAAAGGCTGAACGACACTCGCCGGCATGGTTTCCGTTGCCTCGCCTGCCGGCCCCGCCCCCGTTGCCGCCGTTGCATCGTCGCCTTGCGTGCTCGTCATCGACGACGAGCGGCAGAGCGCGGCGCTGCTGGCCGATCTGCTGAGGGCGCGTTTCGGCTATCGGGTCGAAGTGGCCCGCAGCGGCGAGGACGGCCTGGCACGCGCCGGGGAGCTGCGCCCGGACCTGATCCTGCTCGACGTGCTGATGCCGGGACTCGACGGCTTCGAGGTCTGCATGCGGCTGCGCCGTCAACGCGACTTCGTCGCGACGCCGATCGTCCTGGTGACCGCGCTCGAGGCCAAGGAAGACCGCGTGCGCGGCCTCGAAGCCGGCGCCGACGATTTCCTCAGCAAGCCGATCGCGCAGGCCGAGCTGTTCGCGCGCGTGCGCTCGCTGCTGCGCGTCAAGTCGCTCTACGACGAGGTCTCGCGCCAGCGCAGCGAGCTGGCCCGCTGGTCGGCGCTGCTCGAGCGGCGCGTCGACGAGAAGCTCGCCGAGATCGAGCGGCTGGCGCGGCTGAAGCGCTTCTTCTCGCCGCGGCTGGCGGCCCGGCTGCTCGGCGACGCCCGCGACGATCCGCTCGCCAGCCATCGGCGCGAGGTCTCGGTGCTGTTCGCCGACCTGCGCGGCTTCACGGCGTTTGCCGAACACCACGATGCGGACACCGTGATGCAGGTGCTGCGCGAGTTCCACGCGACGATGGGCGAGCTGATCTTCCGCTTCGACGGCACGCTCGAGCGCTTCACCGGCGACGGCATGATGGTGTTCTTCAACGATCCGGATCCCGTCGCGGATCATGCGCGGCAGGCCGTGCGGCTAGGCCTGGCGATGGTGCGCGCGAGCGGCGGTCTGCTGGCGCGCTGGGGCGCGACCTCGCTCGGCCTGGCGGTCGGCATCGACAAGGGTGTCGCGACGCTCGGGGCGATCGGCTTCGAGAGCCGCGTCGACTACGCCGCGATCGGCCGCGTCACGAACGTCGCGGCGCGGCTGTGCGCCGAAGCGCGGGCGGGCGAAGTGCTCCTGGCCGAGGAGGTCTGGAACGACCTCGACGGCGAAGGCTTGGTGGCCATGGCCGAGCTGCTCGTGCTGAAAGGCTTCGCGCAGCCGATCGCCTGCCGGCGCCTGCGCGATGCGGCCTCACCAGCTCGTCGGTAGCGGACGCACGAGCACGATGCGGTGCTGCTCGACCGCGACGTAGCCGCCGCGCGCCAGGTCCTTCATCAGCCTGCTGACCATCTCGCGCGATGCGCCCACGTGGTTCGCGAGCGCCTGGTGCGTCAACCGCGCCGGCAATGCGCGCCGACCGTCGGGCAGCTCCTGCGCCTGGGTGTTGAGCAGCTTGACGAGCCGAGGGTAGACGCCGAGCAGCGCGAGCGATCTTGCGTTGTCGGTCAGTGCGCGCACGCGTGCGATCACGCGCTCGAGCAGCTCGAACGCGAACTGGGCATCGTTGGCGATGTGCTCGCGCAAGATCTCGCGCGACACCACCGAGCACCGCGTGGCTTCGAGCGTGATCACCGATGCCGAGCGCGGGCCGCCGTCGAGGCTCATCTCGCCGAAGTAGTCGCCGGGGGCGAGCGTCCCATAGGTGATCTCGCGATCGCGCTCGTCGGTGGAGTACGCCTTCACGCTGCCCGTCAGCAGGATGTAGAGCTGGTCGCCGTGATCGCCTTCCTGGATCAGCAGCGTGCCTTTGCGATAGCGGCGCAGCTCACCCTTGCGCGCGAGCGCGCGCAACCCGGCGCTCATCGGGACATCGGCGGGGATCGGGTCGTCGTCGGGTCGGGCGGTCATGCGGACACGCGTCCTCGTTCTTTGCGATACGGCATCGGAAGCCGTCCGCAAAAAACTCTAGCACGCAGGGTCCGCCGCTGCGCTCGCGCGTCCGTGCCTGAAATCCGTTCGACATGCGCGGCGGTCAGTGGCAGACCGCGCTCTTCATGGCCGGGGTGATCGGCGGCAGCGCGGCGACCCGGTTGACCAGCTCGCGGATGCTGCCCGTCTGCGTCTTGATGCGGATGCTGCCGATCTGCGTGCGCACCGTGGAGATCGCCACGCCGACCTTCTTCGCGATCTCCTTGGGGCGCTCGCCCGCGCACAGGCCGTGCAGCACCGATGCCTCGGCGGTCGTCAGGCGATGCGTGCGGGCGAAGAAGTCCAGCGTCAAGGTCTCGCTGGCCGGCTGCTTGCCGAACATCAGCATCGCCAGTCCTTCTTCGGCCGTGCCGTCCGCTGCGACGTGCACCGGCACGATCGCGATCGACGCACGCCGCCCCGCGGGGCCGAGCGTGAGGAGGCGCCGCAGGCCGCGGCTCGCTTCGATCAGGGCATGGCGCAGCAACGGCTGCTCGTCGTCCAGCACGGTCTGCACGAGTCCCTCGGCCAGGCACAGCGTGGCCATGCTGCCGAGCGCGCGCTGGCCGAGCTGGTTGGCATAGCGCAATTGGCCCGACGCGCCGACGAGGGCGACCCCGTAGTCGATCTCGTCGAGCATGCGGACATAGAGGCCCGCCTCGTCAACGCCGCCCCGCGCGACGGGCGGCAGCGACGCAAGTACCTCGGCGGTCCGGTCTGCGGGCGTCATGCAGCTTCTCCTCGAACGGCAGAACGTTACAAGGCGTAAGGCTACGAGCGACCGCGGACCGGATCTAGGCAAATCTGGCCACTGCCGCTTGTGAAATATTCACCTTTGCCGCAACTACGCCGCCAGCGCATCGCAGCGCTGCGGCGTGGGCCAGCCGCCGACGTTGCTGGCGCCGCGGAGCACGCTCATCAGCGGCGGCAGCATCGCGACCTGCTGGACCAGCGCGAAGATGCTTTGGGCGCCGGTCTTCGCACGGATGTTGTTGATCTGGGTGCGCACCGTCGCGATGCCGACGCCGAACTGCCGCGCGATGCGGTTCGGCGGCAAGCCCTGGCAGAGTGCCGCGAGCACCCGGGTCTCGGCCGGCGTCAAGCCATGGCAGCGCGCATAGCCTTCGACCGACAGCGTGGCGCAGACCTCGCGGCGCCCCAGCATGATCAGCGTCATCGGGCCGCCCGCGCTCGGCACGTTCAACGGCACGACCGAGATGCTGGCTCGCGCCACGCCGGTCGCCAGCGTCAGCAGCCGGCGCAGGCCGCGGCGCGCGGCGGCCTGCAACGCGCCGGCCAGCGTGACGTGGTCGCGCGGATCGCGCACGCGCAACTCGGTCCCGTGGACCTCCAGCGGATGCAGGCCATCGAGCTCGTGGCGTGCCGCGTGGTTCACGTGCACGACGCGCGTCTCGTCGGCAACCAGCAGCATGCCGTAGTCGATCTCGTCGAGCGTGGCGGCCAGCCAGGTGCGCGCGCCGACGGCGGCGCGCCGCTCCGGCCCATGATAGATACCGGACCTCCCGTCGAGCCCTGCGGACCAAGCGGCCGCAGCGTTTGCAGGGACTCGCGGATTCAGACCAGATGCATCGAAGGACATGACGTACTCCTTGGGTCACCCGTCGGGAAATCACCCGTTCGGATGAGCAGCAGAGTACGGATCGTTACTTCGATTAACGAGTGCAAATGCCAAGACGCAGATGTGAACTAGTGCACAAGGCTGCGCCAGGTCGGCCCGGTCACGCCAGCACGCGCAGCAGCCAGCGGTTGAGGTCCGCGACCTCCTCCATGCAGACCGAATGCCCCATCGGGTAGTCGTGCACCTCGAGCGCATAGCCGAGCCGCGCGAGCAGGTCGCGTGTCGCGGCGGCGCGGGCCATCGGGATCATCTCGTCCATCTTGCCGTGCGCGAGGAAGATCGGCACGTCCTGGTTGGCAGGATTTCGCTCCGCCTCGAGCGTCGCCGCCAGCGGCAGGTACCCCGACAGACCGACCAGCCCGGCGAGCCGTTCCGGATGGCGCAGCCCGGTCATCAAGGTCATCGCGCAGCCTTGCGAGAAGCCGGCCAGCACGATGCGATTCGACGCGATGCCGCGCGCACGTTCACGCGCGATCAGCGCCTCGATCTCGGCCTGCGATTGCCGCAGACCGGCCTCGTCCTCGCGCTGCACGAGGTTGGCGCCCAGGATGTCGTACCAGGCGCGCATCACATAGCCGCCGTTGATCGTGACCGGTCGGGTCGGCGCATGCGGGAACACGAAGCGCACCGGGCCGACGCCCGCGAGGTCGAGCTCCTGCGCGATCGGCACGAAGTCGTTGCCGTCGGCGCCCAGGCCGTGCATCACGATGATGGTCGCGGTCGGGTTCGCGCCGGATTGCAGTTCGATCGCTTCGAGGGTCATGGAATGTTCAGAGGTTGAGGTCGTGCGGGGCGCGCCGGATCCACGGGGTCACGTCGACGCGAACGGATTCTCGATGCGCACGCCGGCAAAGACCGCGCCGTGCTGCATGTCCTCGCTCAAGACCCGCTCGCAGCCGCTCTTGATGGCTGCCTGCACGATCAAGGCATCGTAGAAGGACAGGCCTCTCAGCACGTGGAGATCGAGCGCGCCGCCGATCAGATCAGCCGACGCCGCGACCATCTCGAACCGTCGATAGAAGCCGATCCGTTGCCGAATCAGTTCGGGGGGCAAGCGAAGTTTGCGCAACGCGACGTTGACGTATTCCAGCAGCACTTGGGTCGACAGCACCGCGATTCCGGCGCCGCGCAGCCCAGTGATCAGGGCGATGGCACGCTGCTGCTTCAGCGGCTCGTCGGCGGCGTCGGCATAGACGAGGACGTTCGTGTCCAACAGGCTACGCACGACGATTCGCTTCTTCGCGGTCGAAGCGCCATCCTTCCAGGCGACCAGGCGTAGCGCGAGCCGACTGCTCGAAGGCCTGCAGCTCGCCGGCCAGTTGCTGGCTTCCCGCGAGTTGCTCCAGGTAGTCGCGAACGGCTTGGTTGAGGCTCTTGCCCATTGAGGCAGCGGCTGCGCGGGCCCGTTCGGCAATGCGTTCGTCCACCGACAGCGTGATGTTCATGGCTTGGGGTTTCCGTGCGCACATATTGTGTGCGAATCTCAGGAGAAACGAGAAATGCTGGCGGCGAGAACCCTCAGAGGGTGAAGTCGTAGTCGATCACGAGCGGCGCATGGTCGCTGAAGCGCTCGTCGAGGTAGATGGTTTCGGCGCGCGCCTTCTTCGCGATGCCGGGAGTCGCGAGGTGGTAGTCGATGCGCCAGCCGACGTTCTTCGCCCAGGCCTGGCCGCGGTTGCTCCACCAGGTGTACTGCTCGGGATGCGGATTGAGCGTGCGGAACACGTCGACGTAGCCGATCTGCTCGAGCAGGTGCGTCATCCAGGCGCGCTCTTCCGGCAGGAAGCCGCTGTTCTTGCGGTTGCCGCGCCAGTTCTTCAGGTCGATCTCGTGGTGCGCGATGTTGATGTCGCCCACCAGCAGCACCTCGCGCTGCTGCGCCAGCGCATGCAGGTGCGGCGCCATCAGCGCGAGAAAGCGGAACTTGGCCTGCTGGCGCTCTTCGCCGCTCGAACCGCTCGGGAAGTAGCAGCTCACGACCGAGAGCTTGCGCCGCGCGTTGTCGAAGCGCGCCTCGACATAGCGCCCTTCGGCATCGAACTCCGGGTTGCCGATGCCGAGCACGACATCGCTCGGCTTCTTGCGGCTGTAGAGGCCGACGCCCGAGTAGCCCTTCTTGTCGGCGTAGTGGAAGTGCCCCTGCATGCCGGCGACGACGTCGAAGCGACCGTGCACCGTGTCGGCCTGGGCCTTGATCTCCTGCACGCCCATACAATCGGCGCCCACTCCGGCGGCCCAAGCTTCCCAGCCTTTCGCGGCCGCGGAACGGATGCCGTTCAGGTTCAACGAGACGAGACGAAACAAGCGGGCACTCCGAATGAGCACAGCCGAACTGGCACAGGACTTCGTGAAGTTTGCGGTCGACGCCGGCGTGCTGCGCTTCGGCGAGTTCAAGACCAAGGCCGGCCGGCAGTCGCCTTACTTCTTCAACTCCGCCCTGTTCGACGACGGCGCCAAGCTCGGCCGCCTCGCGGAATTTTATGCGCGCCGCCTGATCGCCTCGGGCCTGGCGTTCGACATGCTGTTCGGGCCGGCCTACAAGGGCATCACGCTGGCCGCGGCCACCGCGGTCGAGCTGGCGCGCCTCGGCCGCGCGACGCCGTTCGCGTTCAATCGCAAGGAAGCCAAGGCGCACGGCGAAGGCGGCATGCTGGTCGGCGCACCGCTCTGCGGACAGGTCGTGATCGTCGACGACGTGATCACCGACGGCGCCTCCAAGCGCGAATCGGTGGACATGATCCGCGCGGCCGGCGGCCAGCCCGCGGCGGTGCTGATCGCGCTCGACCGCATGGAGCGCGGCGGCAGCGACGACAAGCTGTCGCCCCGCTCGGCCGTTCAAGACTTCGAATTGGCCTATGCAATGCCCGTCATTTCGATCGCTACCGTCGCGGACTTGCTGGAATACTTGCGGAAACAGAACGACCCGGCGCTGCGCGCACACTTCGGCCGAGTCGCCGAATATCGCGAGCGCTATGGAGTTTGAATGGGGCCGGGTCGTCGTCGGATCGCGAGGGACTGCATCCCCGTCCTGCTGCTGGCGACGATCGCGGCGGTCGCGCCGACCATGGCTGCCCAGCCGGGCGTGTCGATCTACACCTGCACCGATGCCAGCGGCAAGAAGCTGACGTCCGATCGGCCGATCGCCGAGTGCAGCAGCCGCGAGCAGCGCGAGCTCAACGCCGACGGTTCCATCAAGCGCATCGTGCCGCCGACCGCGACCGCCGACGAGCGCGCCGCTGCCGAGGCGCGCGATGTCGAGGCGAACGCGGTACGCGTCGCGCGCCAGGACGCGATCCGGCGCGACCGCAATCTGCTGATGCGCTTCCCCAGCGAAGCCGCGCACCGCAAGGCGCGCGAAGCCGCGCTGGACGATGCGCGCAAGGCCGTCGGCGCATCCGAGGCGCGCATCACCGCGCTCGCCAAGGAGCGCAAGCCCCTCCTCGACGAGGCCGAGTTCTACGCCGGCCGCCAGATGCCGATCAAGCTGAAGAACCAGATCGAGGCCAACGAGGTCGCGACCGAGGCGCAGCGCGCGTTGATCCTCAACCAGCAGGCCGAGGTCGTGCGCATCAGCCAGCTCTACGACGCCGAGCTCGAACGGTTGAAGAAGCTGTGGTCGGGCGTGCAGCCCGGTTCGCTCGGCGTGTTGCAGACGCCCGAGGCGCCCGCATCGGCCGCGCTGGCCGCCGCCGCGTCATCGGACCCGACGCGCAAATAGCTTGGCGGCGGCCGGCCGGGCCGATCAGCCGAGCTTCTGCTTCAGAAGCTCTCTCACCTGATCCGGATTGGCCTTGCCCTTGGTCGCCTTCATCGCCGGGCCGACCAGCGCATTGAACGCCTTCTCCTTGCCGGCGCGGTATTCGTCGACCGACTTCGGGTTGGCGGCGAGTACGGCATCGATGATCGCGGCGAGTTCGCCGGTGTCGCTCGTCTGCTCCAGGCCGCGCGCTGCAATGATCTCGTCGACGCCTTGCAGGAGTCGCGTGCCGTCCTGGTTCTGCGGCGCGTTCCAGAGATCCTCGAACACCAGCTTGGCGCTGTTGTTCGAGATGACCCGGCTGGCGATACGCATCATGAGCGTGGCGAGCTCTGCGGCCGGTATCGGACACTGCTCGATCGTCAAGCCATCTGCATTGAGCCGCCGCGACACCTCTCCCATCAGCCAGTTGGCGACCAGCTTCGGCTGGCCGCTCGCCCGGGCGGCGTCCTCGAAGTAGTCCGCGAACGCCGGGCTCTGCGTCATCAGGGTCGCATCGTAGGCCGGCAGTCCGTACTCGGCCTGGAAGCGCGCCTCCATGGCATCGGGCCCCTCGTGCATCGCCGCGCGCAACGCCTCGATCCACGCGCCCGCGATCGCGAGCGGCGGCAGGTCCGGGTCGGGGAAGTAGCGGTAGTCGTGCGCGTCTTCCTTGGTGCGCATCGCGCGCGTCTCGCCGCTGTCGGCGTCGAACAGCACGGTGGCCTGCAGGACCTCGCCGCCGTCCTCGATCAGGTCGATCTGCCACTGCACTTCGTAGTCGATCGCCTGCTGCATGAACTTGAAGCTGTTCAAGTTCTTGATCTCGCGGCGCGTGCCGAACGGCGCGCCGGGCCGGCGCACCGACACGTTGGCGTCGCAGCGGAACGAGCCCTCCTGCATGTTGCCGTCGCAGATGCCGATCCACGTGACGATCTTGTGCAGCTTCCTGGCGTACTCGACCGCTTCGGCACTGCTGCGCATGTCGGGCTCGGACACGATCTCGAGCAGCGGCGTGCCGGCGCGGTTCAGGTCGATGCCGGTCATGCCTTGGTAGTTCCCGTGCAGCGACTTGCCGGCGTCTTCCTCGAGATGGGCGCGCGTCAGCCGCACGCTCTTCTCCTGCGATCCCACGCGAAACTTGACCGAGCCGCCCTGCACCACCGGCGTCTCGTACTGGCTGATCTGGTAGCNNGTAGCCCTTGGGCAGGTCGGGATAGAAGTAGTTCTTGCGCGCGAAGATCGAGTGCGGCGCGATCTTCGCACCGACCTCGAGGCCGAAGCGGATCGCCCGTTCGACCGCGCCGCGGTTGAGCACCGGCAACGTGCCGGGCAGCGCGAGATCGACCGCCGACGCCTGCGTGTTCGGCGCGGCGCCGAACGCGGTCGGCGAACCGCTGAAGATCTTCGACTGCGTCGAGAGCTGCGCATGCGTCTCGATGCCGATCACGACCTCGTAGCCGCGGACGAGAGGTGGACTGCTCATGGTGCGATTCAGTAGCCGGGCGGCACGCGCCGGTGCCAGTCGGTCGCCTGCTGGAAGGCGTGCGCGGCTTGCAGCAGCGTGCCCTCCTGGAAGTAGTTGCCGATGAGCTGCAGGCCGACCGGCATGCCGGCAGCGCCGAAGCCGACCGGCAGGCTCATGCCCGGCAGGCCGGCGAGGCTCGCCGGCAAGGTGAAGATGTCGGCCAGGTAGTTGGCGGTCGGGTCGTTGCTCTTCTCGCCGATGCGCCACGCGACCGTCGGCGCGACCGGCCCGGCGACCACGTCGCATTGCGCATAGCAGCGCTGGAAATCGTCGGCGATCATGCGGCGGAGCTTCTGCGCCTGCAGGTAGTAG
>JAFEEF010000040.1 GCA_018241265.1 Pseudomonadota bacterium
ATCGGCAGGCCGCTCGCGACCATGAAGGTGTTGGCGATGCCGCCGCCGACGGTCAGCTGGTCGACGTTCTTCGCGAGGCTCTGCAGGATGCTCAGCTTGGTCGACACCTTGCTGCCGGCGACGATCGCGACGAGCGGCCGCCGGGGGTGCGCCAGCGCCTTCGTGATCGCGTCGATCTCGGCCGCGAGCAGCGGCCCGGCGCAGGCGATCTTGGCGTACTCGGCGATGCCGTAGGTCGACGCTTCGGCGCGGTGCGCGGTGCCGAAGGCGTCGTGGACGAAGATGTCGCAGAGCGCCGCGAGCTTCTTCGCGAGCTCGGGCGAGTTCTTCTTCTCGCCCCTGTTGACGCGGCAGTTCTCGAGCAGCACGACATTGCCGGGCGCGACGCTCACGCCGTCGACCCAGTTCGCGATCAGCGGCACGTCGCGGCCCAGCAGCTCCGACAGGCGCTTGGCGACCGGTGCGAGCGTATCCTCCGGCTTCAGCTCGCCCTCGGTCGGACGGCCGAGGTGCGACGTCACCATCACCGCGGCGCCCGCCTTCAACGCCATCTCGATGCACGGTGCCGACGCGCGCACGCGCGTGTCCTCGGTGATGTGGCCGGCATCGTCGAGCGGCACGTTCAGGTCGGCGCGGATGAAGACGCGCTGTCCGGCCACCTTGCCGGCTTGGATCAGATCGGAGAAGCGCAGGATGTTCATGGCGGAGTCGCAGTGCGGTGGAGTGGGGTGGTGGAAGCGGATCGCGGACAGTTCGCGGAACAAACGCGGAGCAGGGATCACCAGCCCCAGACCAGATGCAGCGGCAGGTAGGCCGCCAGACCGGCGATGAGCGGCCCCAGCACGCCGGGCCGCCAGAGATACCAGAGCGTCGCGACGGCCACGGCCGGCCAGCGCGCATCGTGCCAGGAGGTAGGCCACGCGCCGTTGCGCAGCACGATCTCGGGCACCACGACCGCGGTCAGCGCGGCCAGCGGCGCGACCTTCAGGCCGCGCATCAGCCAGGCAGGCAGCGGCAGCTCGCGGTCGGGAAAGAGGAAGAAGCCGCGCGTCACCAGCGTGACCGCGGCCAGGCCGAGGATGGTCAGCGTGGTGCTCAGCGTGTCGTTCACGGCGTCGCGCTCCGCAACCGGTCGCTCGCGCGCCGCGCCTGCTCGACGAGCAGCCCGGCGGTCACCGCTGCGGCGATCGCCACGACGATGTTGAGCTTGAGCGGCAGCGCGAAGGTCGCGACGGCCGCGGTGCCGGCCACGATCGCGGCGGTCCAGGTGCTGCGGTCGTTCACCAGCGCATAGGTCAGCCCGAGCATCGCGAGCGTGCCGGCAAAGCCGATGCCCCAGGCCGGCGGTATCGCATCGGCGAGCAGCATGCCGGCGATCGACGTGACTTGCCAGACGAGCCAGATCCAGACCGCGCCGCCGATGAAGTAGGGTACCTGTCCCGGCTCGCGCTGCGGGCGCGGCCAGGCGCGCTGGAACACCACGATGTTGAGGTCGGCCGACAGGTAGCCGAACAGCACGCGCCGGCGGCGCGGCAGGTGCGCGAAGTAAGGGCGCCACTGCGCGCTGTAGATCAGGAAGCGCAGGTTCACGCAGAACGCGGCCGCGCACACCACCCAGGCCGGGGCGCCGGCGGCCAGCAGCGGCAACGCGGCGAACTGCGCGCTGCCCGCGTAGACCGTCAGCGTCATCAGGATCGCGAGCGGCAGCGCCAGGCCGCTCTTGGTCATCGCCACCCCGGTCACGATGCCCCAGGCGGCGATGCCGGGCGTCACCTCCAGCATGTCGCGCACGCCGCGGCGCGCTTCGGGGTCTTGCAGCAGAACGGGCAGGCGCATGGCCTGCATTGTCCTATCGTTCGCCGACCGCCCGCTTCGGCGGTCCGCAGCAGCCTGGCGTCAGCGCTTGCTGACCGACCCGCTGCCGGCGATCGAGCTCTTCACGGTCGCGTCGCCGACGTAGGTGACGTCGCCGCTGCCCGCGATCGCGACGCCCAGCGTCCGATGCGCGTTGACGCTGGCGTCGCCGCTGCCGGCGATCTTCACCTGCACGTCATCGGCTTCGAGCTTGGCAGTGTCGATGTCGCCGCTGCCGGCGATCGACAGGGTGACCTTGCCGGCGCGGCCGGCGGCCTGGACGTCGCTGCTGCCGGCGACCCGCACCGTGAAGTCGTCGGTATCGAGCTGCTTCAGCCGCACGTCGCCGGAGCCGCGCATGTCGAGCTTGAGCGCCGGCGTCTTCAGCGCGTCGACCTGGATGTCGCCGGAGCCGTTGCTGCCGATCGCCTGCAATGCCACCGCGTCGACCGTCACGACGATGTCGTTGCGGGTGTGGTAGCTCGCATGCGCGCGGGTGTCGATCTGCAGCGTCGGCACACCGTTGCGGTCGACGACGCTGGTCTCGACGAGCGGCAGCAGGTTGTCGTCGGCACGCACCTCGACGGCTACGCGCGCACCCTGGCGCACGACCACGTTCATCGAGCCGTGCGATTCGATCGCGCGGAAGCTGCCCACGTTGCGAGCCTCGGTCTGCACGTGGCCGGATCCCGCGATCATGTCGCGGCCGCCGGTCCACGTGCCGTGCTCGTCCGTGCCGGCGGCGAGCGCGGTCATCGCGATGCCGGCGGCCAGCAGCGCGCCGGCTGCAAGGGTGATGGCGGTCAGGGTCTTGTTCATCGTGGCGTCCTCGCGTCTCGGATGGCGCCACTGTGCGGCTGCGCGGCGACGCCGTCACGCGGCGTGCGATGAACTGTAGGAGCGCGCGACGAAGTGTCGGGATGGACGGCTCGTCCGCGGGATCAGGATTCGCGTGCCTTGCGGCCGGGCTTGGCGCCCGTGTCGGCAGCCTTCTCGGCATGCTTGGCGTCGTCGTCGCCGGCGTCGTTGCCCTTGGGCGCGGAAGCCTGGGCGGCCATCTGGTTGGCCACCACCGGCGTCACCGGATCGAGCTTGTTCTCGCGCATGTAGTCGTTCATGTCGCGCCAGCCGGCGAACACGGCGGCCTTGTCGGCCTTCTTGTTGAGCGCGTAGCAGTCCTCGATCGCCCGTGCCGCCTGGCGGCAGCCGGCGCCGATCGCGCGGCCCTCGCCGTCGCGCGCCGCCGCGACCTTCTCCGGCGTCTCGATGCCCAGCATGTCGCAGCCGGCGAGCAGCAGGACGGCGGCGGCGAGCGGGACGAGGGCGTAACGGTGCATGGCGCGGAGGAGGCTGATCGATCCGAGTATCGGGTCGACGCGCCGTCGCCGGACCCGACAAAAGGGCCGGTGCAGCGGCCCAGTTCCGGCGATCAGCGCGCGCCGGCCGGCACCATCGCCATCAACCGCGCGACGCGTTCCTCGGTCGACGGATGGGTCGAGAACAGGTTCGCGATGCCGCGGCCGGACAGCGGATTCATGATCATCATCTGCGCCGTCTCCGGATGGCGCTCGGCGGCCTCCAGCGGTATGCCCTGCGCCACGCGATGGATCTTCTCGAGCGCCGACGCGAGTGCCTGCGGGTCGCCCGAGATCTCGGCGCCGCCGCGATCGGCCTCGAACTCGCGCGCCCGGCTGATCGCCATCTGGATCAGGCTCGCAGCCAGCGGCGCGAGCAGCATCACGAGGATCGAGACGATCGGATTGGTCTGCCGGCCTTCGCTGTCGCGGCCGCCGAAGAACATCGCGAAGTTCGCGAGCATCGAGATCGCGCCGGCCATCGTCGCGCTGATCGTGCTGATCAGGATGTCGCGGTGGCGCACGTGCGCGAGCTCATGGCCGATCACGCCGCGCAACTCGCGCTCGCTCAGGATGCGCATGATGCCGGTGGTCGCGGCGACCGCCGCATGCTCCGGGTTGCGTCCGGTCGCGAAGGCGTTCGGCGCGTCTTCCTGGATCACGTAGACCTTGGGCATCGGCAGCTGCGCGCGCTGCGCGAGGTCGCGCACCATGCGATAGAACTGCGGCGCGGAGGCCTCGTCGACCTCCTGCGCGTTGTACATCTTCAGCACCAGCTTGTCGGAGAACCAGTAGCTGAAGAAATTCATGCCGACGGCGAACAGCAGCGCCAGCATCATCCCTTGCCGTCCGCCGAGCAGCGAACCGATCGCCATGAACAGCGCGGTGATGGCCGCCATCAGCACGGCGGTCTTGAGCATGTTGAACATCGGGCTTTCCTCTCCTCGATCCCTCAGCCGCATAGATACGGACTGAGGCTCAGGAGTTCAACGCGGCGGGCCGAGTCGGCTGCCCGGCGGGATCTGCAGGCCCTGGAGGAACGCATCGGCGGAGAGCCGCTTGCCGCCCGCGCGTTGCAGTTCGGTGAGCCGCAACGCCGAGCCGGCGGCGCAGGCGACGAGCAGGCCGGAGGCACCGGCGTCGAGCACCTCGCCCGGCGCGCCGGGGCCAGCCGCGACGCTGCCGCGCCAGCACTTGATCGACTCGCCGCCGAGGTGCGTCAGGCCACCCGGGAACGGATCGAAGGCGCGCAGCCGGCGCTCGATGACCTCGGCCGGCAGCGACCAGTCGATCTCGGCTTCGGCCTTGTCGATCTTCGCCGCGTAGGTGACGCCGGCTTCCGGCTGCGGCGTGGCGGCGAGCGCACCGTGCTCGGCGAGTTCGGCCAGCACCTCGACGACCATGCGCGCGCCGAGTGTTGCCAGCGTGTCGTGCAAGGTCGCGGCGGTGTCGGTCGCCGCGATCGGAATCGCCTCGGTGCGCAGCATCGCGCCGGTGTCCAGGCCGGCGTCCATCTGCATGATCGTGATGCCGGTCGTCGCATCGCCGGCCTCGATCGCGCGCTGGATGGGCGCGGCGCCGCGCCAACGCGGCAGCAGCGACGCGTGGATGTTGATGCAGCCATGGCGCGGCCGCGCCAGCACCCACGCCGGCAGGATGAGGCCGTAGGCCGCGACCACCAGCACGTCGAGCGCGGCCATCTGCAACGCATCGGCAGCACGGGCCGCGTCGTCGGGGTATTTGCCGGCTAGCCTCAGGCTGCGCGGCTGCGCGACCGGCAGTCCGTGCTCGACGGCGTACGCCTTCACCGGCGAGGCCGTCAGCCGCATGCCGCGCCCGGCCGGGCGATCCGGCTGGCTCAGCACCAAGGGCACGACGTGGCCGCCGGCGCAGATCGCCGCCAGCGCCGCGCGCGCGAACTCGGGCGTGCCCGCGAAGCCGACCTTCATGACCGCGGCGTCAGACGCGCTCTTCGTCGCGCGACTTCTTCAGCATCTTGGTGCGGATGCGGTTGCGCTTCAGCGGGCTCAGGTACTCGACGAAGACCTTGCCGAGCAGGTGATCCATCTCGTGCTGCACGCACACCGCCAGCAACTCCGTCGCTTCGAACTCGTGCGGCGCGCCGTCGCGGCCGAGCGCGCGCACCTTGACGCGCGCATGGCGCTCGACCTTGTCGTAGATCGCCGGCACCGACAGGCAGCCTTCGTCGGTGTAGCTCATCTCGTCGCTGCGCTCGATGATCTCCGGGTTGATGAGGATGCGCGGCTCGTCGCGCGTGGCCGATGTATCGATGACGATGACGCGCTCGTGCACGTCGACCTGCGTCGCGGCGAGGCCGACGCCGTCGGCCGCATACATCGTCTCGAGCATGTCGTCGACGAGCTGGCGGATGCGCGCATCGACCTCGCGCACCGGCTTGGCGACGGTGTGCAGGCGCGGGTCGGGATAACGGAGGATGTCGAGCTTGGCCATGGAGTGCATGCGATTTTGCCGCAAGGGCGCCGGCGGGCTTCGCGCCGGACGCAACACCCTGGCCCGTGACAGGCCTCACGGCTTGCCTGCAGTTGAGTCACTTTCGTTGCGATATCAATGGTTTACGGGCAAAATCTGTGAAACAGATTGAGGACTTCGTGGGGACGGCGAGCAGCCCGCACTGCCGCCGATGTCGAATGGGTTCCCGCCGCGGGCGGGCCGCGCGATCGACCCTGCGTTTGCCTGAGAGCACATTCATGAGCCGACGCCTGCCGATCTCCATTGCCGTCCGTCGTGTCGCCCAGGGCGCCTGCGTCGCGGCGATCGCGGGCGCGGCCCTGTGGACGAGCGGCGCAGGTGCCGCCGGCAACTATCCGATCACGCCCGAGCAGCGCAGCACCGCGCAACAGGTCGCCCAGGCCGGCGTGCCGCTGTCCGAACTCGCGCCGAACGCGCCCGACACCCATACCGTGGTGCGCGGTGACACGCTGTGGGGCATCTCCGGCATCTTCCTGAAGCGGCCATGGCGCTGGCCCGAGCTGTGGGGCATGAACCTCGACCAGATCCGCAACCCGCACCTGATCTATCCCGGCCAGGTGCTGGTGCTCGACAAGTCGGGCGGGCGGGCCCGGCTCCGGCTGGCCGGTGGCGACAACGGGAACGTGCCGACGGTGCGGCTGTCGCCGCAAGTGCGTGCGACCGATCCCGGCAACGGCGCGATCGCGTCGATTCCGTTCAACCTGATCGAGCCGTTCCTCAACGAGGCGGTGATCTTCCAGACCAACGAGCTCGAACAGGCGCCGCGCATCGTCGCGGCTCAGGAAGGGCGCGTCTACATGGGCCGCGGCGACACGGCCTACGTGCGCGGCGAACTCGGCAGCTCGCGCGACTATCGGGTTTTCCGCGAGCCGCGCCCGCTGCGCGATCCGGACACCAACGTCGTGCTCGGCTACGAGGCCAACTACGTCGGCGCTGCCGAGTACGTGCGGCCGGGCGAGGTGCGCACCGACGCCTCCGGCCACGAAGAGATCGTGCCGGCGACCTTCACGATCACCAGCGTGCGCCAGGAGGCCGGCGTCGGCGACCGGCTGCTCGCGGTCCCGCCGCGCGAGTTCACCAACTACGGTCCGCATGCGCCGCAGGCACCGATCGCCGGGCGCATCGTGTCGATCTACGGCGACGCGATCACGGCGGGCCAGAACCAGATCGTCGCGCTCAACAAGGGGGCGGCCGACGGCCTCGAACGCGGCAACGTCCTGGCGCTCTGGCGTGACGGCAATGTCGTCACCGACACCACCGATCCGAGCCGCAAGTCCATCAAGCTGCCGGACGAGCGGCATGGCCTGCTGTTCGTGTTCCGCGTGTTCGATCGCATGTCGTACGCGCTGATCCTGTCGGTGCAGCAGCCGGTCAAGCCGGGCGATCGCTTTACCCAGCCCTGACGGCCGGGCTGCACCCCGGCGCAGGCGCGCCTCCTCGAATCCGATGGACCGCGACGAACTCGGCGCCTGGCTGGGCCTGCTGGAGCGCCCCGGCATCGGGCGCGCATCCGCGCGCCGGCTGCTCGCGGCGTTCGGCTCGCCGCAGGCGGTGCTGGCCGCACCCAGCGCGGCACGCCGCGAGGTGCTTGCGCGTGGCAGCACCGATCCGTTGGCCGGCGACGGTGCGGCGCTCGACCCGTTGATCGACCGCACCTGGGCCTGGCTCTCCTCCGCGCCGACGCGCGCCGTCGTCACGCTCGGCGATGCGCGCTATCCGCAGGCGCTGCTCGAAACCGCCGATCCGCCGGTGCTGCTCTACCTCGAAGGCCGCGCCGAGCTGCTGTCGAGCCCCGCGTTCGCGATCGTCGGCAGCCGCAATCCGACGCCGCAGGGCAAGGACAACGCACGCGCCTTCGCCAAGACCTTGGGCGAAGCCGGGCTGACGATCGTGTCGGGCATGGCGCTCGGCATCGACGCCGCCGCGCACGAGGGCGGACTGCCGACCCCAGCCGGGACGATCGCTGTCGTCGGCACCGGACTCGACCTCACCTATCCGGTCCGCAACCGGGCGCTCGCGCTCCGGATCGCCGCCGAAGGCCTGGTCGTCAGCGAATTCGCGCTCGGCAGCCAGCCGCTGCCGCAGCATTTCCCGATGCGCAATCGCATCATCGCCGGACTGGCGCGCGGCACCCTGGTCGTCGAGGCGGCGCTGCAATCGGGGTCGCTGATCACCGCGCGCCTCGCGGTCGAGGCCGGCCGCGAAGTGTTTGCGATTCCCGGCTCGATCCATTCGCCGCTCGCGCGCGGCTGCCATGCGCTGATCAAGCAGGGTGCCAAGCTGGTCGAAAGCGCGCAGGACATCCTCGAGGAACTGCGCATCGGCGTGCCGGCTGCGGCGCCGGCCGATGCGGCGCCTTTGCGCGGCGATCCGATCCTCGACGCGCTCGGGCACGACCCGGTGAGCCTCGATGCGCTCGTCGCGCGCACCGGCTGGCCCGCTTCCGACCTCAACATCCGGCTGCTCGACCTCGAACTCGAGGGCCGTGTCGCGCGCCTGCCGGGCCAGCTGTTCCAGCGCATCGGCCGCGGTTGACGCGTCCCGGCCGGTGGTAAATCACTCGTCCGGGTATTCCCCGTGCGGTATAGTGAATCCCATGTTCGACGTGCTCGTGTACCTGTACGAAAACTACTGGCGGCCGGACGCGTGTCCCGACCACGAGCAACTCACCCGCAAGCTGTCGTCGGTCGGTTTCGAATCCGACGAAATCCAGGAAGCGCTGTCGTGGCTGGACGGCGTCGCCACCGCCGCACAGTCGTACATCGGCGGGCAGGGTGCGCAGAGCCTGCGCCTCTACACGCCGGCCGAGCAGGAGCACCTGGGCGAGACGTCGATCAGCTTCATCAGCTTTCTCGAATCGGCCGGCGTGCTGCCGCCGCCGATGCGCGAGATGGTGATCGACCGCGCCAGCGCGATCCCCGGCGGCCCGCTCGACCTCGAAGACCTGAAGATCATCGTGCTGATGGTCTTCTGGAGCCTCGGCGAAGAGCCCGATGCGCTGATCCTCGACGAGCTGTTCGTCGCCCCTGAGGACAGACTGATTCACTGACAGGAGACGCGGCTGAAGCCGCGCTCGCGCTCGGTCAATTCAATAGCCTGCCGGGGTCGCCATCGAGCTTGGCGATCGCGCTGCGCGTCGCGCGCACGGTGAGCGATTCGTCCTGCGCCGGCACCAGCAGTCCCGCCTGCAGGAACGACGCCAGCCGATGCTGCTGGAACAGGGTGCCGCGCCCCTGCGGCGAGACGAACAGCGTGAGCTGGCGCCGCATGCCTTGCCAGGCAAGCTGCACCGCCTCGTTGCGGCTGCGGTAGTCGAGCATGTACCAGCTCCCGACCTGCAGCTCGCGCGCCCATGCGAGCATCGCCGGCGTCGGCATCGAGCCGCCTTCGCCGACCACTTCGAGCTCGGAGCTCTCGTGACCCGACAGGTCGTGCACCATCGCCTCGTCGATCTCGATCTCGTCGGCGTCGGGCAGCAGTTCCTCGAGCGTCTCGAGACGCGCCATCAGCTCTTCGAGCCGCTCGCTCGGGATCGCCGCGGTCTTCGCGGTGAAGGCCGCGGCGAGCGAGTTGTTGAGACGCTGGATGTGCTCTTCCTGCTTCTCGGCGGCCACGCCGGCGTTCTCCATGCCTTCGCGCAGGATCTTCAGGAGCGGCGGCAGGCGCCGGATCACGTCGGCGCGCTCGTCGCGCGAGACCTTCGCGCTGGCCGACCAGATCAGGTCGGCCGCGGCACGCTTCATCGTCTTGATCGCCTCACCCTGGTGGCCCGACTTCAGCGCCGCCATCGCGAGCACGTCGGCCCAGACCTGGAACAGGAAGTCGCGCACGCCTTCCTGCACCGGCACCTCGTTGAGCATCTTGCGCAGCTCGATCGTGTATTGCACCGACAGCGTCTCGCGCTGCTCGACCTGCTGCGCCAGCGACACGCCCTTCTTGGACGCCTCGTTCTCGTTCTTGAAGTAGTGCTCGAGGAATTTCTCGAACTCGACCAGCACGGTCTGGAACACGCGGCGGCCGGTGTCGGGATAGGCCTCGACGACCTGCACGACGCGCTTGATCTCCTTCTCGAGGATGTCGCCGACCGCGCGGCTCGTGCTGTCGAAGCCCATCACGCAGGAGCCCATGCGATCGATCAGGCGGCGCGCCGGATGCTCGACGGTGGCGAAGAAGTCCGGCTCGCTGATCGCGACGCGCAGCACCGGCATCTGCAGCCGCGCGAACCAGACGCGAACGGCCGGCGGAATGCGCTCTTCGGTCAGGATGCTCTGGAACAGCAGCGCGACGATCTCGATCGTCGCGCGCTCGACCGGTGACGTGGCCGCCTGCTTGAGCGCCAGATTGCGCTGGTGCAGCTCCTCGAGCATCGCCGGCGCGCTGACCACGCCGACATCGCGCACGCTGCCCGGCGACGTCATGCGCCGTGCGATGCCCTGCTGCGCGTCGCTGATCGCCGCGCTCAGGCGCGGCGACGCGATCGCCGGTTGCTGCGATGTGACCGCGAAGTCGGGCAGCTGGCGTCCGACCAGCCGGTTCAGCCGCCCGAGCACCGCTTCGGCGTGGTCGGTGCCGGCGCGCGGCAGGCCGGCATTGCGCGTCATCAGGCGCGTTTCCTCGCCGACTTCGTGGTGGCGCACGCGTTGCGCCGGCATGCCGGCGCCGCCGCTGTGACCCGCGTAGGCGCTGGCCGTGCCGAACCCCGCGCTCGACGGCATCGAGCCGTGCTGGCTGAAGCCGGTCGATCCGGTGAGGCCGCTGCTCGCCTGTGCGCCGGCACGGGTGCGCCGGATGAAAGGGCGAAGGTCGACCTCCGGCAGCACCTGGCGCTGCACCAGCCACTTGTTGACCTCGTGGTAGCCCTCTTCGGCGAAGTGCGCGAACTCGTCGTGCAGCACCGACTGCGCCTGCCGCCAGGCCTCGAGGCTGAGCGACGCCGAGCGCCACGCCGACGTGACGATGCGCGCCAGCACATGCGGCCGGAGCACGTCGTTGGGATCGAGCTCGTCGCGCCGCTCGAGCGCGTTCATGCGCGAGCGCAGGTCGGTGAACTCCCACGACGCCTGGTCCATCATCGCCAGCGCGAGCCGCGAGCTGAGGATCTCGTGCTCTATCGTCTCGTCGTCGACCAGCGAAAGCTTGGCGCTGCCGCGCAGCGCCGGCGACGGCAGGTCGGCCGGGCCGGTGGCCGACACCATGCCGCTGCCGAGCGCGCCGCGCAGCTGCGTCAGCATCGCGCTCTGCCAGAACGGGCTGGCCTTCTGCAGGTCGAGCACCACCTCGCGGCGGCGCATCGACGTCATCGGGTCGGCGACCTGGCTGGCCAGGATGCGCACGCCCTGGTCGACCGCCTTGACGATGACCGGGATGCCGGCGATCAGCCCTTCTACGTAGGATCGCCGAGCCTGCTGGGCCAATGCCGTCGGGTTGGCGAAGGTCGGCATGGGAGGTGCTGTTGCGGGTTCCGACGGCGGGTGGCAACCACTCTACACCACGGCTCCCGCATTCGGATCATCCGGATCGGTTTGCTTCGCCGTCGCCTTCACCAGATCCTCGCGCTTGACGCCCAGCCACATCGCGATCGCCGCGGCGACGAACACCGACGAGTAGATGCCGAACAGGATGCCGATCGTCAGCGCGATCGCGAAGTTGTGCAGCGTCGGGCCGCCGAAGATCAGCATCGACAGCACCATCATCTGCGTGCAGCCGTGGGTGATGATCGTGCGGCTCATCGTGCTCGTGATCGCGTGATCGATCACCTCGCGCGTCGTCATCTTGCGGAAGCGCCTGAACGCCTCGCGGATCCGGTCGAAGATGACGACCGATTCGTTCACCGAGTAGCCGAGCACCGCGAGCACCGCCGCCAGCACCGTGAGGTTGAACTCCCACTGGAAGAACGCGAAGAAGCCGAGGATGATGACGACGTCGTGCAGGTTCGCGATGATCGCCGCGACCGCGAATTTCCATTCGAAGCGGATCGCGAGGTAGATCATGATGCCGGCGACCACCGACGCCAGCGCATAGGCGCCGTCGGTCGCGAGCTCCTTGCCGACCTGCGGGCCGACGAACTCGTTGCGCTGCAAGGACACCGGCTCCGCGCTGCCGGTCGAGCACACCGGCCGCGTCAGCGTCTCGCCCTTGGGCGTCGTGACCTGCTTGTCCGCGACGGTGCCTCCTTCGGCGCTGCACACCGCGCCGAACACCTTGCCGACGAGTTGCACCTGCGGAACGTTCGACGCCGGCAGGCGGATCAGCACGTCGCGCGTGCTGCCGAAGTTCTGTACCTGCACGTCGCCGAACTCGAGCGCGTCGACGGTCTCGCGGATCTTCTCGACGTTGGCGATCTGCGCGTAGTTCAGCTCGATCAGCGTGCCGCCGGTGAACTCGGTCGAGAAGTGCAGCCCGCGCGTGATGAGGAAGAACACCGCCGCGACGAAGGTCAACGCCGAGATGACGTTGAACACCAGCGCGTGCCGCATGAACGGGATGTCGCGCTTGATCCTGAAGAATTCCATGAATCGCTTTCCTGCTGCTGCGCGTACGCCGTCAGGCCTTGGTCCCGGCCGCGAGTTCGGCCTGGGGCTTCCAGATCTGCCCGATCGACAGGCTCTTCAGCTTCTTCTGGCGGCCGTACCACAGGTTCACGAGGCCACGCGAGAACATCACCGCCGAGAACATCGACGTCATGATGCCCAGGCAGTGCACCACCGCGAAGCCGCGCACCGGCCCCGAGCCGAACGTGAGCAGCGCCAGGCCGGCGATCAGGGTCGTGACGTTGGAGTCGAGGATGGTCGCGAACGCGCGGTCGTAGCCGTTGTGGATCGCGACCTGCGGCGAGGCGCCGGCGCGCAGTTCCTCGCGCACGCGCTCGTTGATCAGCACGTTGGCGTCGATCGCCATGCCCAGCGTCAGCGCGATCGCCGCGATGCCCGGCAGCGACAAGGTCGCCTGCAGCATCGACAAGAGTGCGAGCAGCAGCAGCAGGTTGAAGCCGAGCGCCAGCGTCGAGATCACGCCGAACAGCAGGTAGTAGCAGATCATGAACACCATGATCGCGATGAACCCGTAGAGCACGCTGTCGTAGCCCTTGGTGATGTTCTCGGCGCCGAGGCTCGGGCCGATCGTGCGCTCCTCGATGATCTCCATCGGCGCGGCCAGCGATCCGGCGCGCAGCAGCAGCGCCTGGTCGGTGGCTTCCTGCGGCGTCATGCGGCCGGTGATCTGGAAGTGCGCGCCGAGCTCGCTGCGGATCACCGGCGCGGTGATCACCTCGCCCTTGCCCTTCTCGAAGAGCAGGATCGCCATGCGCTTGCCGACGTTGTCGCGCGTGACGTCGCGCAGCTGGCGCGCGCCCTGGGCGTCCACCGTCAGGCTGATGATCGGCTCGTGCGTCTGCTGGTCGAAGTTGGGCTGCGCATCGGTCAGGTTGTCGCCGGCCAGCACGACCTGGCGCTTGACGATCAGCGGCGAGCCGTCGCGGTCCGTGAACTTCTCGTCCGCGAGCGGCACCGGCCCGGCGCCGGTCACCGCGCCGATCGCCTCGGCGCTGTCGTCGACCATGCGCAGCTCGAGCGTCGCGGTGCGGCCGATGATGTCCTTGGCGCGCGCCGTGTCCTGCACGCCCGGCAGCTGCACGACGACGCGGTCCGGCCCCTGCTGCTGGATCACCGGCTCGCTCACGCCGAGCTCGTTGACGCGGTTGTGCAGGGTCGTGATGTTCTGCGTGATCGCGGTGTCCTGCACGCGCTTGGCAGCGGCCGGCTTCAGGTTCCCGGAGAGCTTCAGGTCGGTGCCCGAGCCGCCCTCCACCCAATCGAGGTCCGAGAGCTGGTCGGACAGCACGTTGTGCGCCGCGGTCATCGTCGCCTGGTCGCGGAAGCTGATCACGACCGTGTTGCCTTCGCGTGCGATGCCGCTGTGGCGGATGTTCTTGTCGCGCAGCAAGGTACGGATGTCGCCGGTCAGCGCCTCGGCGCGCTTGGCCAGCGCCGACTTCATGTCGACCTGCATCAGGAAGTAGACGCCGCCGCGCAGGTCCAGGCCGAGGAACATCGGCAGCGCGCGGATCGACGTGAGCCAGTGTGGCGAGCGCGTCAGGAGGTTCAGCGCGACGATGTAGCTCGGGTTGCTCGGATCGGGGTTGAGCGCCGCGCCGAGCGCATCCTTGGCCTTGCGCTGGCTGTCGAGGTCGGCGAAGCGCGCCTTCACCGACGTGCCTTCGAATTGCACGAAGTCGGGTTTCACGCCCGCGCCGTTCAGGATCTGCTCGACCCGCGACGCCATCGCCGCGTCGAGCTTCAGCGTCGCCTTGCCGCTGCTGACCTGCACCGCGGGCGCCTCGCCGTAGAAGTTGGGCAGCGTGTAGACGAACCCGACGACCAGCGCGATCACGAGGATCGCGTAGCGCCAGAGGGGGTAGCGGTTCATGTGATTCCTCTTGCAGATGGCCGGCGCTGCGTCGCGCCGGCCGCCGGCGCATCGGCCGGGCTGCGATCGCGGCGCTGCCGGGCGCGCCGGCGCGCTACTTGATCGTGCCCTTCGGCATCACCTGGATCACCGCGGAGCGTTGCACCTGGATCTCGACGCCGTTCGCGATCTCGACGTGCATGAAGGTCTCGCCGAGCTTCGTGACCTTGCCGAGCATGCCGCCCGACGTGATGACCTCGTCGCCCTTGGCGAGCGCGTCGATCATCGCCTTCTGCTCCTTCTGCCGCTTCATCTGCGGCCGGATCATGATGAAGTAGAGCAGCACGAACATGCCGATCATCAGCGGCAGGCCGGTCAGGCTGCCGAACAGCGATTCGCCTCCGCCGGTGGCGGCAGGGGCGGCTTGTGCGTAGGCGTCGGAGATGAAAAACACGGGCAGTCCCTCGTTGGTGCCTGGATGCGACCGGAGCGCACGCGGCGCCGGCAAAGTTGCTGATTGTACGGTCGGGCCCCCGCTCGGCCGGGCGGCAACCCTGCGCCGCGCTTAGGTGTCGCCGAGCGCTTACGGCGCCGGCACGAGGCGCAGCGCGGTGATCTCCGACGGCGCGCCGAGCCGCTTCGGCGGACCCCAATAGCCGGTGCCGCGGCTCGTGTAGACCCAGAGCCGCCGCAGCCGGTGCAGCCCGGCGGTGAACGGCTGCTGCAGCGGCACGAACCACTTCCACGGCAGGAACTGGCCGCCGTGCGTGTGCCCGGACAGCTGGAGCTGGAACCCGGCGCGCTCGGCGGCCTCGGCGCTGCGCGGCTGGTGCGCCAGCAGCACGCGCGCGCCGGCATCCCGCGGCGCGCCGGCGATCGCCGCCTGCGGGTCGCTGCGGTGCGCCGGGTCGTAGTGGTGCGCGCCGTAGTCGGTCACGCCGGCGACGACGAGTGCGGCGCCGCCGTGGCGCAGTACGACATGCTCGTTCAGCAGCACCTGCACGCCGAGGCGCCGCAGCTCGGCGATCCACGCCTCGGCGCCGGCGTAGTACTCATGGTTGCCGGTGACGAAGTAGGTGCCGTGGCGCGACGCCAGTGCGGCGAGCGGCGCGACGTGCGCCCCGAGTTCGGGCACGCTGCCGTCGACCAGATCGCCGGTCACCGCGACCATGTCCGGCTCGAGCCGGTTGACGGCCTGCACGATCGCCTGCAGGTACGGCCGCTTGATCGTCGGGCCGACGTGGATGTCGCTGATCTGCGCGATCCGAAAGCCGTGCAGGGCTTGCGGCAGCCCGGCGATCGGCACGTCGACCGAGACCACCGCCGCCGTGCGGCGGGCATTCACGTAGCCCCAGAGCGTGGCGAGCAGCGCGGCGGCCGGCACGGCCGACGCGCTCCATGCTTCCAGTGCACCGAAGCCGTCCCACGACGGCGCTGCAGCAGCGGCGATGGCCGCGACCAGCAGCACGGCATCGCGCAGCAAGGTCAGCACGAAGAGCGACGAGAAGAAGCCCATCGCCAGCCCGCCGGCCCAGCCCGCGCGGTCGGCGAGCCGGCGCGTGCGCAGCCGCCGCGCGAGCAGCGCCAGCGGCATCGACGCGGCCGACAAGGCGACGAGGCCGGCTGCGAGCCAGGTCAGCCAGGCCGGCCCGGGCAGCGCCGGCAGGAGGCGCCACGCCACATAGCCGTGGAGCAGCGCGGAGAACAGAAGGAGGCGCATCGACGCATCCGCAGGGAGCGACGCCTGAGCGACGGTCGCGCGCAGATGGGGGCAACCCCCGCGGCTTCAATCGGTCATGCCGAGCTCGTGCCAGCGACGTACCCATGCCGTGGCCCGCATCGGCCGCCACCCGGAGCAGCACCGGACGGCCAGCCGCGTCAGAACGCGGCCGGCAGCTTCTTGAAGATGCGGATGCGCCCGCCCGTCACCTTGATGAAGCCGCCGATGCGCAGTCCGCCGAGGATGCGGCTCACCATCTCGCGCGATGCCCCGACGCGGTCGGCGATGTCCTGCTGCGTGAGCCGCTCGTCGATCACGCGCTGCTCGCCGTCGGGCACCGAAAGGTCGTTCAACAGCTTGACGATGCGTCCATAGACGTCCAGCAGCGCCAGCGCCTTGAGGCTCTCGGTGGCCTGGCGCACGCGCCGGATCAGCTTCTTCACGAGATGCTGCGCGAAGTCCGGATGCGCCGCGATGAACTGGCGCAGATCGGCCCCGCTGACCACCGAGCAGGCCGTCGGTTCCGTCGTCATCACCGAGGCGCTGCGCACGCCGCCGTCGAGCGCCATCTCGCCGACGTATTCACCGGGGCCGTGGTAGATGATCGTTACTTCCTTGCCCTGCTCGTTCGCCGCATACACCTTGACGCGGCCGCTCAGCAGGATGAACAAGGTATCGCTGCGCTCGCCCTCGTGGATCAGCACGGTGTTGGCCGGATACTGATGGATGCCGCCGGCGCTCGCAATGCGCCGCAGGATCTCTTCCTGCAGCACATCGGGCGTGGGTGCGACCGGCTTCTTCTTGTTCATGGGCCGGCATTGTGGCCCGGTGCCGCGTCCGTCAGAAGATGCCGAGCGCGAGTCCGGCCGCGAGCGTTGCGCCGAGTTCACGGCAAGCTGCAAGGTGACTTTCGGGAATCGTCTTCCATGCCAGGATGCGCTCCGGCGACTGCGCTTCGGTGCAGACGATGAGCGGCGGGGCCACCGGCTTCAGGCGCCAGCCCGTGGCGATGCGCTCGAGCTGACGTGCCGCGCCGCTGCCGTCGCTGCCGGCGCAGATCAGTGCCGCATAAGGCCGGCCGGTGATGCGCTCCAGCACCGGGTAGTAGCACCGGTCGAAGAAGTCCTTCATCGACCCGGCCATCGACGCGAGGTTCTCCGGCGTTGCGAACAGGTAGCCGTCGGCAGCCAGCAGGTCGGCCGGCCCGCTCGCACGTGCCTGCTGCAGGCGCACCGCGATCCCCGGCTCGGCCGCTGCACCGGCGACGGCGGCTTGCGCCATCTGCAGGCTGCCGCCGGACCGCGTGTGGTAGACGACGAGGAGCGTCCGCATGCGGCGAGGATAGACCGGTTGTGAGGCCCCGTCGTTCGGACTAGAGTGGCCCGACCCGGGACTTCCGGCATCGGAGAACTGCGATGAGCGAGCACATCTACAAGCATCTCGAGCTGACGGGCTCGTCGACGGTCGGCATCCAGGACGCGATCGAGAAGGCGGTCGCACGCGCGCACGAGACGGTGCGCAACATCCAGTGGTTCAACGTCACCGAGACGCGCGGTCACGTCGTCGACGGCAAGGTCGCGCACTGGCAGGTCTCGCTGAAGATCGGCTTCACGCTCGAGTGAAGCGCAGCGGCGCCGGACGGGGCGGAGCCCGACCGGCGCCGGTGGCGTCGCGTGCCGTTCAGCCGATCGTGTGGCGGCGTCGTCGTTCGGCAGGCTGAACACGCCGACCGCCTGCGTCAGTTGATCGGCCTGGTCGCGCATCGACTCGGCTGTGGCGGCCGCCGCCTCGACGAGCGCGGCGTTCTGCTGCGTCACATTTCGGCTCACGTCGAATCAACTTGAGCGATTTATTAACAATACTGCAGAATAAGGTCGAGATACCTTGCCAGAATCGATCATCGATCGGCAGTGTTCGCGCACCAGCGAAGAATCTCACGCGGTTCGGGCGCCGACTTCATCAGATCGACTGCGCGCGAGCCACGCAAAAAGGCGCCGCGACCCGAAGGTGGCGGCGCCTTGCGCGGTGTTCGAGGGCCGCGGCGAGCGTGGCGTGGGATGTCAGGCGCCGGCTGGCGCGGGTGCGCGGTCGGCCGCGACGCTCGCGAGGCAAGCCGCCAGCAGCGGCGGCAGGTCGGCGACGAGACGGCTCTTGTGCACGACCGGCACGCTCTCGAGCGCGAACGCGTAGGGGCGGCGGCGATCCTCGTCGAGCGACGTGATCACGACGAGGCGGCTGCGGCTGAACTCCGGATGAGAGCGCAGGCTCGTGATCAGCGTCGCGCCGTCGATGCCGGGCAGCAGGATGTCGACGATCAGCACGTCGGGCTGCAGTTGCCCATACATCGCGAGGCCGGCGATGCCGTCGTCGGCGACGTGCATCTCGGTCTGCGCGAAGTGCTCGCGCACCACCAGCGAGACCAGGTTCTGGAAGTGCGTCGAGTCTTCGATCAGCAGGATGCGCGGCGTGTTGCGCGCGGCGCGGGTGCGCGCTGCGGCATGGCTGGCCGCGCGGCCGGCGCCCTGGCGCGTGGCGAGCCACTGATCGATCGAGGCGCGCGAGATGCGGCGGTGACCCCCGGGGGTCTTCCAGGCCTCGAGTTCGCCGCGGTCGACCATCAGCTGGACCGACCGGACGGCCATTCCGAGCAGCTTGGAGGCTTCTATCGTCGTGTAGTGATCCATCACAGGATAGCTTGGCCACTAGGATTGCGGTGTCGGCGATTTTGCCAGACGGGCCGACAAATTGTCGTACGAATACGGCGTGGTTTGCCCACTAATTCTTTCACCGGGTCCGCGCGTCCTGCATATCGAGCAGACCCCGCAGCAAAGCGGCCGCCCGGCTGTCAGCTCGATCGATCTACTTTTCCACGAACGCGCGTTCGATCACATAGTCGCCGGCTTGACCGATGCCCTTGGAGATCGAAAACCCCATGCCGTCGAGCACCTTGCGCAGATCGGCCAGCATCGACGGACCGCCGCAGATCATCGCCCGGTCGCGCTGCGGATCGAGCGGCGGCAGGCCGATGTCGCTGAACAGCTTGCCGATGGCGATCAGCGTCGTCAGGCGCCCCTGGTTGCGGAACGACTCCCGCGTCACCGTCGGGTAGTAGATCAGCTTGTCGCGCACCTGCTCGCCCAGATAGTCGTGCTGCGGCAGCTCGTCGGCGATGAAGTTCTGGTAGGCCAGCTCCGAGCCGATGCGCACGCCGTGCACGAGGATCACCTTCTCGAAGCGCTCGTAGGTGTCCGGGTCGCGGATGATGCTCATGAACGGCGCGAGGCCCGTGCCGGTCGCGAACAGATAGAGGTTCTTCCCGGGCAGCAGGTCGGTGATGACCAGCGTGCCGGTCGGCTTCTTGCCGATCAGCACCGGATCGCCGACCTTCAGATGCTGCAGGCGCGACGTCAGCGGGCCGTTCTCGACCTTGATGCTGAAGAACTCGAGCTGCTCGTCGTAGTGCGCGCTCGCGATGCTGTAGGCGCGCATCAGCGGCTTGCCTTCGACCTCGAGGCCGACCATCACGAAGTGGCCGCTTTCGAAGCGCAGCGCCTGGTTGCGCGTGCAGGTGAAGGTGAAGAGAGTCTCGTTCCAGTGGTGCACGCTCGTCACGCGCTCGACATCGAAGGCCGCCATCTCGTTGCTGTCCGTGGTCTGTAAGGGTTTACTCGGGCGTCATTGTCCTTCGAATTGCGCCGTGCGCCGTTCCTGAAAGGCCTTGATGCCTTCGTGACGGTCGCGTGCCTGCATGCAGACGACGTGCAATTCGTTCTCGTAGCGCAGCCCGGCGGACAGCGGCATCTCGAGCGATGCCCGCACCGCCGCCTTCGCCGCCTGGGTCGCGACCGGGCTCCACTGCGCCATGCGGGCGGCCAGTTCGGCGGCGCGCGCATCGGCCGCGTCGTCGTCAAGCAGCTCGTCGACGAGGCCGATCGCGTGTGCTTCGTCGGCCGGGATCGGATCGCCGACGAGCAGCATCTTCATCGCGCGGCCGACGCCCACGATGCGCGGCAGCATCTGCGACGCGCCGCCGCCGCCGACCCAGCCGCGCTGCACTTCCGGCGCGCCGAGCTTCGCGCTGCGGCCGGCGATGCGGAGGTCGGCGGCGAGCGCGATCTCGAGACCGCCGCCGAGCACCCAGCCGTGCAGCAGTGCGATCACCGGCTTCCTGACGTCGCGCACGACCGCGGCGTATTCGATGCGGTTGCGGAACGCCCAGACGCCGCGGTCCTCGGCCAGCGCGTTCAGGTCGCTGCCGGCCGAGAACGCGCGCGTGCCGCCGCCGCGGACCAGCACGACGCGCACGTCGTCGCGCGCGTCGACCTCGCGGCAGGCGGCGGCGAGCGCGGCGGCCATCGCGGGCGTGATCGCGTTGTGCTTGTCGGGCCGGTCGAGGACGATCGTCGCGATCCGGTCGGCGACCTGCAGGTCGATGTGGTCGGTGGTCACGCTGCGGGCTCCCGGGTGGCGCGGCGCGCGACCTCGCGCACCACGATCGCGACGTCGCGCTCGATCTCGCCGTGCCGGGCGAGCGCCTCGAAGCGCTCGATCACCGCGTCGAGCTGATCGAGCTTCAGATGCATGCCGCGCGCCAAGGCCGACGCGGTGCGCATGTCGCGCAACTGGTAGGCGGCCGGACTGCCCGGCTCGAAGTCGCCATGGACCATGCGCTCGCCGAGCACCCGCAGCACCTTCGAATCGCCGAAGCCGCCCATCAATGCCTGGCGCACCGCGGCCGGATCGGCGCCGCCGTGCTCGGCCAAGGTCAGCGCCTCGGCGATCGCGACCAGCGTGCCGCCGACGATCACCTGGTTCGCGAGCTTCGCGAGCTGGCCGCTGCCGGCCGGACCGAGCCAGGTCGCGGTGCCGAGCGGCGTGAACAGCGGTGCCGCCCGTTCATGGGCCGCAGGCTCGCCGCCGACGAGGATCGCGAGCGTGCCGTCGCGCGCACCGGGTTCGCCGCCGGAGACCGGCGCATCGAGGTACGCGTAGCCCAGCGCCGCGGCGCGTGCGGCCTGCGCACGTGCCGTCTCGACCGCGATCGAGCTCATCACGACGACGAGCGCGTCGCGCGGCAACGCGGCGATGCCGGCCGGCTCGCCGAACAGCAGCGCATCGATCACCGGGCCGCCCGACAGCATCACGATCGCGGCATCGGCGCGGGTCAACGCGTCGCCGAGCCGGGCGACCGGCACGACGCCGTCGGCCGCCAGCACCTCGGCCTTCTGCGCCGTGCGGTTCCAGGCGCGCACGTCGAAGCCGGCACGCGCCAGCCGGCGGCCCAGGTGCGCGCCCATGATCCCGGTGCCGATGACCGCGACGCGCTTCATGCGAGGTTGGCCGCCTTCTTGATCAGGGTCACGGTCGCCATCTCGGGCGACTTCTTGTAGTGCGCATCGAGCGGATAGCAGCCCGACACCAGGCCGTTGCGCGGTGCCGTCGTGCAATCGCTGAAGGTACGGCAGAGGCGCTTGCGCTGCACCGCCTTGCCGGCCAGCACGTCGGCCGGCAGCTCGGGATAGGCGAGCACCATGCGGCCGAGGCCGATCAGGTCGGTCCAGCCTTCGCGCACCAGCGCCTGCGCGACGTTCGGCAGGAACTCCTGCAGGTAGGTCAGGCCGCTCGCCATCACCATCAGCTCGGGGAAGGCTTCCTTCAGTTCGCGCGTCACCGACAGGTGCCGCATCACGCCGACCAGCGGATCCTCCGGCGGCTGGTAGCCGTCCGACGGCGGATAGAGCGCCGGCCGCGTCAGGTGCGGGTTGTAGTAGGGGCTGCCGAGCGTGATGTTGAACATCCGGATGCCGAGGTCGCGCGCGATCGCGAGCACCGCCTTGGTCTCGGTCAGGTCGATCTGCAGCGGATCGTTCTCCGACGACCCGAAGGTGTACGGGAACGGCGTCGTGTGCGGATCGGGCGTGCCGGGGCCGAGCGTGTCGGCGCCGCTCTGCTCGGGGTCGGGCCGGAACGACACGAAGTCGGCGGCCGACATGCGCATCCCGATCTTCAGGCCGGGCGCTTCGGCATGGATGCCGGCAACGATCTCGCGCAGGAACCGCGTGCGGTTCTCGAGCGAGCCGCCGAACTCGCCGGGCCGCGTCTTCGACGACAGGAACTCGTGGCCGAGGTAGCCGTGGCAATGCTTCAGGTCGACGAAGTCGTAGCCCAGCTTCTGCGCGCGCCGGGCGGCCACGACGTAGTCGTCGATCAGCGCGCGGATCTCGCCGTCGCTGAGGACGTGCACGTCGTCGTTCAGGCGGAACTTCGCGTCCAGCACCGGGTGCCGGTACAGGATCTTCGGCTCCATGCGCTTCTGGTCATAGGGCTTGCAGAAGCGCCCCGAATGCGTGAGCTGCAGGCCGACGACGAGGCCGCGGTCGTCGCCCATCGCCTCGCGGTGCGCGGCGACGAGCCCGTCGCGCAACTCGCCGATCGACGCTTCGGTCTCGGCCGTCAGCAAGAGCTGGTTCGGATTCGCGCGACCGTCGGGCCGCACCGCGACCGCTTCGCCGCCCCAGATGAACTTGGCGCCCGACAGGCCGAAGTGGCGCCAGCGCCGCCGCGTGTTGTCCGACGGATGGCCGGTCGTCTCGCCGTCCCAGCCCTCCATCGGCTGGATCGCGAAGCGGTTGCCGACCGTGAAGCCGTCGACGGCCAGCGGCTGCGCGAGCGGCGACGTCGGGCCTGATGCGACGATGTCGTCGCACGGCATCGCCAGGCCGAGCTGTTCGAGATTGGCGCGGAAGCCGGCCGGGCTTCCGAGGGACTTGACCTTGGCAAAGTCGCCGAACTTCAAGGCGTGCGCTCCGAAGGATGAGGGGTGGGGATCACGGCCGCAGGTAGCCGAGCACGACAGAGGCCGCATGCTCGCGCCGCTGCTTCAGCGCCATCGGCGTGTCCAGCGGCTGGCCGAACGCGGTCGACAGGGTCGCGCGGTTCGAGAAGTAGAAGTAGCTCAGCGACGCGATCGTCAGGTACAGGTCGAGCGCATCGACGCCGCGCCTGAAGAGGCCCGCCTTCGCGCCGGCCTTCAGGATCTTCGCGATCGTCTCGACCAGCGAGACATGCGCCTCGCGCAGCCGCGTCGACCGGCGCAGGAACTTCGCGCCGAGCATGTTCTCGCCGTTCAGCAGCCCGACCAGCCACGGATGGCTGTCGTAGTAGCCGAACTTGAACTCGACCAGCGCCTTGATGGCCTCGGGCGGCGCGAGCGCCTCGAGATCGAGCGCGGCTTCCTCGCGCCGCATGTCGATGTACGCCTCCTCGAGCACGGCGACGTAGAGCCGCTCCTTGCTGTCGAAGTGGTAGTAGATCATGCGCTTGTTCGAGCGCGCGACCTCGGCGATCACGTCGATGCGCGCACCCGCGATCCCCTTGTCGGCGAACTCGGCGAGGGCTGCTGCAAGGATGCGCTGGCGCGACGAGTCCTCGTCGCGCACGGCGTTGGGGGCGGGTGCGGAGGCGGTGGCGGTCATGGCGCGTGGTGACCTAGCCCACTTCCGCCAGCCGCGCCGAACGCGCGACCGGCGCGCGCGCCGCGAGGTCGCGCGCCAGGCCCATGGCCTCGGGCCGGAACAGCCGCTCGTCCATCGTCTTCAGGTCCGCGGCGATCGCCGGCTTGAAGCCCATGTGCGCGAGGACGTCGCGTTCGAGGTCGGCGCCCGGCGCGATCTCGGTCAGCGTGATGCCCTGATCGGTGCCGCGGAATACCGCGCGCTCGGTGACGTACAGCACCTCCTGTCCGCGTGCGCGCGCATAGCGGCCGCTGTAGGACAGCTGCACGAGCCGGTCGACGAACTTCGCCTCGCGGCCTTCCTGCACGACCTTGAATCGCCCGTCCGGCCATTCGAGCTTCAAGCCGCCGGCCGTGAAGGTGCCGCTGAAGATCATCTTCCTGGCACCCTGGCTGATGTTGATGAAGCCGCCCGGGCCGATGATGCGCGAGCCGAAGCGGCTGACGTTGACGTTGCCGTCGCCGTCGACCTCGGCGAACGACAGGAACGCGAGGTCGAGCCCGCCGCCGTCGTAGAAGTCGAACTGGTACGGCTGGTCGATCATCGCCCAGTAGTTGCGGCTCGCGCCGACCTCGTTGCCGCTCGCCGGCGCGCCGCCGATCAGGCCCTGCTCGTTGGTCAGCACCACCTGGTCGAGCACGCCTTCCTCGGCGCCGACCGTCGCGATGCCGGTCGAGATGCCCGAGCCGAGGTTGCACACCGCGCCCGGCACGAGCTCGAGCGCGGCGCGCCGCGCGATCACCTTGCGCGGATCGAACGGCAAGGGCGCGATGTGCGACAGCGGTACCTTCAGCTCGCCCGCATAGGTCGGGTCGTAGACGCTGACGTAGGTCTGGCGCTGCTCCGGGTCGACGACGACGAGGTCGATCATCATCCCGGGGATCTTCACCTGCTTGGCCGGCAGCAGGCCGCGCTGCGCGAGCCGCTTGACCTGCACGATCACGACGCCGCCGGCCGCGCGCGTGGCCTGCGCCATCGACAGCATCTCGCCGAAGATCGCCTCGTGCTCCATCGTCACGTTGCCGTCCTCGTCGGCGGTCGTGCCGCGCAGCAGTGCGACGTCGATCTTGAACGGCTTGTAGTGCAGCCACTCCTGGCCGGCGACCTGCACGAGGTCGACCAGATCGTCCTTCGCGCAGGCGCTCTGCCGCCCGCCGCCATGGCGCGGATCGACGAAGGTGTGCAGCCCGGTGCGCGTGATGAGCCCGGGCCGGCCCGAGGCCATCTCGCGCATCAGCTGCGAGATCGCACCTTGCGGCAGGGTGTAGGCCTCGACCTCGTTGGCGAGCGCCATCGCCTCGACCTTGGGCGAGTCGACCAGGGTGCCGCAGACGATGCGCTTGAGCAGCCCCGGATGCGCGAAGCGCGACACGCCGCGCTCGCCGCGGTCGCCGAGGCCGACCGGATGCAGCGACGTGATGTCGCGCGGCAAACCTTCGGCGAGGAAGCGCCGCTCGAGCGCCGCGATCAAGGCTTCAGGCACGGCATGCCCGCCGCCCGAGCCGCCGATCACGATGGTGTCGCCCGAGTGGACGACCCGCACGGCCGCTTCGGCGCTGACGACTCTCATGGTTGCAAGGTCAGTTCGAGGCGGCCGAGGTCGCCGTAGTCGGCCACCAGCGCGAGCGGTTGCAGGACGGAAAGATCGACCGGCAGCGCGCCGGTGCAGGTGCCGGTCGTGACGACCTGTCCGGCGGCGAGGCCGCGCTCGGGATCGGGCGCGAGCGCATTGGCCATCAGCACGACCGCGCCGACCGGATCGCCGCCGAGGATCGCGCGGCCGCTACCGCGTGCGAGCTCGCGCAGGCCGGCGCCGTCGCGTGCCGACAGCACGATCGAACGATGCGCATAGTCGACGCCGCGCCAGTCGGATCGCGGCGGTCCGACGACGTAGGCGCCGTTGTTCAACGCATCGCCGAGCTCGAGCAGGGTCGAGCGTCCGGCCGGCACGCGTGCCGCGCACACTTCGATGCCGATGCGCAGCGCCGCTATCGCCGCTTCGACCTCGCTGCGCTCGTACGGCCGGTCGGGCCGCGGCGGCAGGTCGCGCGCCAGCTCGAAGGCGAACTCGCATTCGAGCTTCACCCAGGCCGGCCATTGCGCGAGCGACAAGGTCGCGGGGCTCTCGACGAACCAGGGCGCCAGCAGCGGCGCGGCGACGACGCCGGGCACCTCGGCCGCGCGCTGCGCTTCTGCCGTCAACGCCGAGACCTTCCAGCCGCGCACCGCGCCCAGTTGCGCGTTGACCGCGCGTTGCAGACGATAGGCCTCGGGCAGGTCGGCCGGCAGCCAGGCGTCCGGTACGCCGGCGAGAGCGCGGCCGGCGCGGCGCGCCGATGCGAGCGCCTCGGCCACCGTGGCGAGTGTGGTGTCGTCCATCATCGTGGTGCCTCGATGCGCATGAAGTCGAACATCAGGTCCATCTGGCAGTCGAGCATGTGGCGGCCCTGCTGGATCGCCAGGCCGCGCGCTTCGGCAGCGCGCAGCAGCGCGGTCTTCTCCGGCTTCATGATCACCTCCGCAACCAGCGTCGACGGCGCGAGGCCGCCGACGTCGATCGACTGGTCGTCGTCGTGCAGGCCGACGCTGGTCGCATTGACGACGATGTCGCAGCCGCGCGGATCCTTTGCGGCGACCTCGACGCGGCATCCGGGATAGGCGGCCTGGATGCGCCGCGCGAGATCGTCGGCCTTGGACGTGGTGCGGTTGTGGATCGTCAGCGCGCCGACGCCGGCACGCGCCAGCGCGAACCCGACCGCATGGCCGGCGCCGCCGGCACCGAACAGGAAGATGCGCTTGCCGGCGAGGTCTCGGCCGGCGGCCTGCAGCCCGCGCACGAAGCCGTGGCCATCGAACAGCTCGCCGACGAGGCGGCTGTCCGGGTCGCGTCGCACCGTGTTGACCGCGCCGACCAGGCGTGCCTCGCCGACCACTTCGTCGCACAACGCGACCATCGCCTGCTTGTGCGGCGCCGTCACGACGAAGCCGCCGAGGTTCTCGAGCGCCTGCAGGCCGCGTATCGCCGCGCTGAAGCGCTCGGGTGTCGCATCGAACGGCAGGCTCACCGCATCGATGCCGTCGCGCTCGAAGCGCGCATTGAACGTCATCGGCACGCGCACGTGCCCGATCGGGTGGCCGATGATGCCGTAGAGGCGGGTGGTGCCGGTGATCATCAGTAGCCTGATCGTGATGTGACTAACTGGTTAACTGCGACGATGATAGGAACGGCTCCGCGAGGTGTCAATCAGCGCAGCCCGGCCCACAGCAGCGACAGGCCCGAGCAGACCATGAGGCCGTCCATCAAGCGCTGGAAGACCGCCGGCCGGATGCGCACCACGACCGCCTTGCCGCCGTAGGTGCCGACCATCAGCGACGCACCGACCATGAGTCCCTGCAGGACGATCGTGAGCGGCAGCGCGCCGAGCTGGCGGAACGTCGCCGCCTTGCTCGCGTAGAGCGCGACCGAGCTGGCCGCTTCGGTCGCGAGGAAGGCGCCGCCGGCGAGGCCGTACGACAGGAACACCGGCACGCTGAGCGGTCCGGTCGAGAGCACGATGCCGGTCAGGAAGCCGATCGCGGCGCCGGCGATGCTCACCTGCCACCAGCGCAGCCTGAGGCCGCTCGCGGCATGCCAGCGCCGCAGCGGGATGACGCACAAGAAGAACACGCCGAGCCCGATGTCGATCGCATGCGACGGCAACGTCAGCATGGTCCGTGCACCGAGCGAGGCCGCGGGCGCACCCGGCAGCGCATAGGCGGCGACGGCGCGCCAGTCGACCGCGCGCCACCATGCCATGACGCGCGCCAGGTTGCCGAAGATCGCGGCGATCGACATGATGGGTATCGCCGCCTTCGGGCCGAACGCATAGACGAGCACCGGCAGCAGCATCACCGACGAGCCGGTGCCGATCACGCCGCTGATGGCGCCGGCGACGAGGCCGACGGCGATGACGAAGAGGGCGGCCGTGGCGGCGTTCATCGTTGCGGAACAATGCGCGGACGTTCCACAGGAGCCCGCGCGTGAAAGCCTACGACATCGAAGTCCAGCGCCTGAAGTCGCTGAAGCACGACCACGGCCTCATCGAGATCGACATCGATGCGCTGGTGCAGACGCGCGCGCTGCGCGACGACCAGGCCGCGACGAGCCGCCTGCAGTTGCCGGTCGAGCATGCGCGCACGCTGCTTCTGCTGCTGAGGCAGCAGCTCGCCGAGCTCGACAAGCTGCAGCCGCGCAGCCGGCGCCACGGCCGCGCCTGACGGATCGGCTTCTTCAGGGCAGGTAGTCGTTGGTGTAGTAGTCCTCGGCCTTGCCGGCGGTCTCCTTGTCGAGGCCGCCGTAGTCGACCAGCATCTGGAACGAATCGCTCATCGTCTTCGGCGCGACGCGGTACGGCTGGCCGGGCGGCATGCCGGGTGCGGCATAGAGCGCGATCGCCTGCTTCAGCCCGCCGGTCAGCGATTCCTTGAACCCCGACTTCGGATCGGCCTTCAGCATCGCGTCGACCGCGGCCTCGGGATTCTTCGCCGCTTCCTCCATCGAGCGTGTCGCCGCGCGCATGAAGCGCTTGACCAGATCGGGATGCTGCTTCAGGTAGTCCTTCTGCACGACGATGCCCGAGCAGACGAGGTTCACGCCGTAGTCGGCGAACTTGATCGACGTCACCGGCTTCCTGGTCGCATCGAACAGCTTGACCGGCTGGTCCATCACGTAGCCCATCGTCAGATCGGCCTGGCCGGTGATCAGCGCGTTCATCTTGGTCTTGGCGTCGCCCGAGACGACGGTGAAGTCGCCGTCCTTCAGTCCGGTCTTCTTCATCACCAGCGGCCAGACCTGCGACATCGAATCGCCCGGCGTCAGCACGATGGTCTTGCCCTTGATGTCGGCCGGCGTCTTGATGTTCTTCTCGGAGAAGCCCATCACCGCCATCGGGCTCGTCTGCAGCAGGACGCCGGTCGCGATCACCGGCGCGCCCTTGGTGGCGGCCTTGATCATCGTCGCGACGTCGGCATAGCCGAACTGTGCCGAGCCGGCCGCGACCGCCTGGATCGTCACGCCGGCGCCGCGCCCTTCCTGGATGTCGAGGTCCATGCCTTCCTGCTCGAAGTAGCCGCGCTCCTTGCCGAGGAAGAAGGGTGCGTGCTCGCTGTAGAGATACCAGTTGAGCAGCAGCACGACCTTGTCCTTGGCCTGCGCGGCGGCCGGCCCGGCCGCGGTAGCGAGCGCCAGCGCGGCAGCCGCGAGCAGCATCGAACGACGATGAACCATGGGTGTCTCCTCGTGTGGTTCGTGGTCCGTGGCGGCATCGCCATCGAGGGTGGCAGGCGTCCGCGGGAATGTTACTAACTGGATAATTCCCACGCGGCCGCGGGCTGTCAAGGCGGATCCCATAGGCAAGAACCCGCTCTTGCGGTGGCTCGGCCCGGACCGGAGAGAGCCCTCACAGGCGTTCACAGCGTTGCGTCCCGGTCAAGTTCTGAAATGAATCATGTCGGTCGCCGGTCGTCGGGGCAGGCGCCCGGACAATCCCGGCTCCGTAGCCATCCGGTCCTTCGCCATGGTCGAACTGGCCATCCTGATCCTCTGCGTGTGCATGGTCTTCGCGCTGCTCCGGCTGAAGAACCCCGGCGTCGGGCGTGCATCGGACGATGCCGATCCGAACGACCTCGAGTCCGCCTTCGTCGTGCTGAAGAAGCTGGCGCTGACGCCGCCGAAGAACGTCGACGAAGAGGCCTACCGGCGCCTGCTGCACCGGATCGACGGACTCGTCGGCCGCATCGTCGAACGCCATCTCCAGTTCTTGTTCCGGACCGAGGCGAAGGCGCCGGACATCCGGCGCGCGCTCGGCCTGGACGATCCGGCCGCTACGCTGCGCGACATCGACATCGCCGCCGGCGATCCCGAAGTCCTGCTCTACCTGTGCTTCTTCCTCTACCTCGGCGGCACGGCCAGGGATCTCGGCAAGGTGGACGGCGACGCCGAGCTGATGATGCGCATCCTCGACGACCTCGTGCGGCGGCGCGGCTATCCGCCCGCGCAGTTCTTCCTCGGCCTCGTCATGAAATACGGCGTGCGGGCGGACTTGCCCGGCAACCTCGCCGAGGCGCGCCGCCTGCTGCACCTTGCGGTCGCCAACGGGGTCGATGCGGCCGCGCTGGAATTGCGCGGCCTGGACAAGCACGCGCCGCTGCGGCGCCTGGCCGGCGTGCGGCCGGACGGCGTGCCGCGTACCGCCTGAGTCGTCGGAGCGAGGTGCCTATGAAATTGCACAGCGGAGGCGACTGGGCTCAGAGGCTGGCCCGACCTCGCGAGAACTCGATGCCTCCCAGCCTCTGAGCGATCGTCGTCGTCAGCCCGCCGCCAAGGCCGGCATCAACGTCCCGGCGCAATCGCCGAAGCCGATGCGCCGGCAGCCGTCGCGCCGGCAATGCGCACGCAGGACGATGGTGTCGCCGTCCTGCAGGAAGGTACGCCGCTCGCCGTTCGGCAGCACGACCGGCTCGCGGCCGCCGCTGGACAGTTCGAGCAGCGAGCCGCCCTGGCCGGCCTCCGGTCCGGACTGCGTGCCCGAGCCGAACAGGTCGCCGCTCTGCAGATTGCAGCCGCCCACCGTGTGGTGCGCGACCATCTGCGCGACGGTCCAGTAGGCGTCGCGGAAGTTCGCGCTCGTCAGGCGCACCGGCGCGTGGCCGGCAGCCAGCATCGCATCGGTCTGCAGCCAGACCTCGAGCACGATGTCGAACGCGCCGTGCGCGCGGTTGGCGGCGCTGTCGAGGTAGGGCAGCGGCTGCGGATCGCCGTCGGGCCGGGTCCATGGCGCACGGAACGGCTCGAGCGCATCGAGCGTCACGATCCATGGCGAGATCGTCGTCGCGAAGTTCTTCGAGAGGAACGGTCCGAGCGGCTGGTATTCCCAGGCCTGCACGTCGCGCGCCGACCAGTCGTTGAGGAGCACGAGGCCCATCACATGGTCCTCGGCATGCTCCATCGCGATGCGGCTGCCGGGCGGGTTGCCGCGCGACACGAAGATGCCGACCTCGAGCTCGTAGTCCATGCGCTGCGACGGCCCGAGCTGCGGCGCATCGGCGCCGCTCTTCAGCTGCCCGAGCGGGCGCAGGAAGCGCTGGCCGGTCGCGCCGATCGACGAGCTGCGGCCGTGGTAGCCGATCGGCACCCACTTGTAGTTCGGCAGCAGCGGGTTGTCGGGGCGGAACAGCTTGCCGACCGTCGTCGCATGGTGGATGCCGGTGTAGAAGTCGGTGTAGTCCCCGATCCGGCACGGCACCGCGTATTCGGCCTCGGCCTGCGCGACGAGCGCCGGCTCGATGCGCTCGCGCGCTTCGCTGCCGGCCGAGAGCCCTTCGGACAGCGCGACGCGCAGCTCGCGATGCAGCGCGCGGCCCTCGGCCATGTACGCGTTGAGCTCACCGGGCGCGCAGGCCGCGAGAGCCCGGTTCACGGAGGTCGGCAGCGCGGCGGCGGCCGCGTTCAGGTCGACGATGCGGTTGCCGATCGCGACACCGGGCCGAAACGTTTCGGCATCGCTGCCGCGCCGGCGGAACATGCCGATCGGCAGGTTCTGGATCGGGAAGTCGGTGTCGGCCGCGTTGGCCGATTCGACCCAGCTCGTCAGGGCCGCGTCGTGGGTGGCGTCCAGCGTCATGGCTGTTCCTTGAACTGATCCTTCAGGCCCTGCCAGCAATCGGCATACGCGGTATCGAGCGCGCCGCCGGTCAGTGCGTACTCGGTCGGGACGAAGCGGTAGCGGCTCTCGAACATGAAGGCGAGCGTGCCGTCGAGCTTGTGCGGTGCGAGCGGGGCGGTCGATGCGCGCTCGTAGGCGTCGACGTCCGGGCCGTGCGGCACCATGTCGTTGTGCAGGCTCGCGCCGCCCGGCTTGAACCCTTCGGGCTTGGCGTCGTACTGGCCGTACACGAGTCCCATGAACTCCGACATCACGTTGCGGTGGTACCAGGGCGGCCGGAAGGTGTCCTCGGCGACCATCCAGCGCGGCGGGAAGATCACGAAGTCGCAGTTCGCGGTGCCCGGCGTGTCGGACGGCGACGTCAGTACCGTGAAGATCGACGGGTCGGGATGGTCGAAGCTGATCGAACCTATCGTCATGAAGTTCGCGGTGTCGTACTTCATCGGCGCGAGGCTGCCGTGCCATGCGACGACGTCGAACGGCGTGCGCGGGCTCTGCGAGCGCCAGAGCCGTCCGCCGAACTTCTTGACGAGCTCGTAGGGGCCGGTCTCGTGCTCGTAGGCCGCGACCGGTGCGAGGAAGTCGCGCGGGTTGGCGAGGCCGTTCGAGCCGATCGGCCCGAGCTCGGGCAGCGCGAACATCGCGCCGTAGTTCTCGCAGACATAGCCCCGCGACGGGCCGTCGGGCAGCGCGACCTTGAACGCGATGCCGCGCGGCAGCAGCGCGATCTCGCCCGGCTTCACGTCGAGGATGCCGAGCTCGGTCGTGACCACGAGCCGCCCTTGCTGCGGCACGACGAGCATCTCGCCGTCGGCGTTGACGAAGGCGCGCCGCTCCATCGAGCGGTTGGCGAGATAGACGTGCGCGGCGAGGCCGGTCCGCGCCTCGACGTCGCCATTGGCCGCCAGCGTGCGCATGCCGTCGACGAAGTCGAGCGGCTCGGCGGGGATCGCGAACGGGCTCCAGCGCAGCGGCTCGGGCGGCAGCGCTGCCCCTTGCAGCGCGCCGGTGCGCCAGTGCGGTTGCGCATAGGCCGCATAGCTGCCGGTCACCACCGACGGCTGGCGCCGGTAGACCCAGGTGCGGCGGTTGAGCGCGCGCGGCGCGGTGAAGGCGGTGCCGGAGACGAGTTCGGCATAGAGCTCGAGCGGCGCGCGCTGCGGGCTGTTGCGGCCGGCGGGCAGGGCGCCGGGGACGGCTTCGGTGGCGAATTCGTTGCCGAAGCCGGACAGGTAGTGGTGCTGGGTCATGGCAGGGAGGAGATCATGCTCCCTCTCCGCTTGCGGGAGAGGGCGAGGGTGGATGGGGGGCTCGATGTTCCGGTGTGGCGCGCGGCCCCTCGCTGGTCATGCGGCCGCCTGCAGCACGTTCGCGCGCGCCAGCGCGAGCGCCTCGCGCAGCACCGCGTCGTCGCCGATGTGGTTGGCCAGCAGCAGCACCAGCCGCGCGTTCAGCGCGTGGCTCTGCGCCGTCTCGAGGTCGCGGTGCGCGTCGATCAGCGCTTCGTAGAAGTCGTCGCCGGCGCTGAAATGCGGCGTGGTGATCAGGCTCGTTGCCATCGTGGGCCTCACGGTCAGGAGCGGCCGAGCGCGCGGGCCAGTGCGGCGCGCACGGCGGCGGCGTCCGGCGCGCGCCAGCGCGCGCACACATGCTGGTCGGGGCGCAGCAGCCAGGCCGATCCGGGGCGCGCATCGTAGCGCTCGGCAAAGCGGCCGGCGATGTCTTGCCATGCGCCCGGCAGGGCCGTGTCCGACGGCGCGATCTCGAGCAACGACACATCGGCCAGCCCCGCGCCGGCATCGGCGATGCCGCGCGGCGCGGCACCGAAGGAGACCAGCGTGAAGCCGCGCCGGTCGAGCAGGTTCAGCAGCCGCTCGCTGCGCACGCCATCGGCGGACGCGAGCGGCGCATCCGCTGCCGCGGCGCCCGGCCGCATCGCGCCGCCGAACGCGTCGACATCGGCCGTGTTCAGCACCGAGCCGTCCAGCGTCGCCGGCACCGACAGCCGGCCGCTGTTGACGAGGCTGCGCGCGAACGCATGCTCCTTCGCCAGGCCGAGCACCGCATCGCGGAACAGCCGGCTGATCTCGCTCTTCGGCGTGATGAAGTCGGTCGAGCGCGTCGAGTGGCGGATGTTCTCGTCCGCGGCGTACTCGCGCTCGCTCGCGTAGCTGTCGAGCAGCGCGTCGGGCGCGCGGCCGTCGAGCACCGCGGCGAGCTTCCATCCGAGGTTGTCGGCGTCCTGCACGCCCGAGTTCGCGCCGCGCGCGCCGAACGGCGACACGCCATGCGCCGCATCGCCGGCGAACAGCACGCGGCCGACGCGGAACTTGTCCATGCGCAGGCACGAGAAGGTGTAGACGCTCGCCCATTCGAGCGTGAACTCGGCGTCCGGACCGAGCAGCGCCTGCACGCGCGGCACGATGTTCTCGGGCTTCTTCTCTTCGTCCGGATCGGCATTCCAGCCGAGCTGGAAGTCGATGCGCCAGACGTCGTCCGGCTGGCGATGCAGCAGCACCGACTGGTTCGGATGGAACGGCGGATCGAACCAGAACCAGCGCTCGGCCGGAAAGCCCGCATGCATCTTTACGTCGGCAATCAGGAAGCGGTCGCGGAAGGTGCGGCCCTTGCTCTCCAGCCCCATCGACCGGCGCACCGCCGAGCGCGAGCCGTCGCAGGCGCAGAGCCAGTCGGCCGCGAGCTGCGTCATGCCTTCCGGGGTTGCGATGTCGAGCACGACGTGGTCGGCGGCTGGCGTCACGCCGACGACCTCGTGCTTCCAGCGCAGCTCGATCGATGGCTCTTCGAGGGCACGCTCGGCGAGGTAGCCTTCGACGTAGTACTGCTGCAGGTTGATGAAGGCCGGGCGCTCGCCGTCGAAGCTCGACCGGTCGGTCGACGTGGCGTCGAGATCGAAGCTGTAGATCTGCTCGTCGCGGAAGAACAGCCGCCCGACGTTCCACGACACGCCCTTGTCGACCATGCGCTGGCCGCAGCCGAGGCGATCGAAGATCTCGAGCGTGCGCTTGGCGAAGCAGATCGCGCGCGAGCCGGTGGACAGGCGATGGTCGTTGTCGAGCAGCACGACGCGGATGCCGTGCGATGCGAGGTCGAGCGCGAGCGCGAGGCCGACCGGACCGGCGCCGACGATGACGACCGGATGGCGCGCCGGCGGCGATGCGCCGTGGTCGGCCGCGCGGCGGTAGGGGAACTCGACGGTCTGGTAGTCCATCGCTCGAGCGGTCAGGCTTCCAGCGTCTTCCACATCTCCGTGTCGCGCTCCGCCGTCCAGATGCGCGGATCGACGATGCCCGACGCTTCGTCGAACGCGCGGCTCACGTCGAACGGCATGCAATGGTCGAAGATCACCCAGTGGCCGTAGCGCGGCTTCAGCGCGGCATGGACCTCCTTGTAGATCCGGTTCAGCCCCTGGCCCTTCGCGACGCCGTTGTTGACGAGCGTGTAGAGGTCGGAGATGAAGGCGCGCGTCGATGCGATCGCGACGCCGACGTCGGCCGCGTTCGTCAACGCGCCGCCGCGTCCCGGCACGAGCTGCTCGAACTTGTAGGCGGCAAGCCGGTCGAGCGTCGTCGGCCAGTCCTTGAAGTAGCAGTCGCCCGCATAGGCCGTGCTCTGGTATTCGACGAGGTCGCCGGCGAAGCAGATCTTCTCGTCGGCGAGGTAGGCGATCGTGTCGCCCTTGGTGTGGCCGCGGCCGATCTGCGCGAGCTTGACCTCGAGGTTCTTGCCGAGCCGGATGCTCATCTCGCCGTTGAAGGTCATGGTCGGCCAGGTGAGGCCGGGCGGCACCGACTCGACCGCGCGGAACAGGCGCGGAAAGCGGCCGATCTCGCTGGCCTTGTCCTGCTCGCCGCGCTCGACGATCAGGTCGTAGGTATCGCGGCTCGCGACGATCTGCTCGGCGCCTTCCTTGAAGTAGGCCGACGCGCCGAGCACCCGCACCGCGTGGTAGTGCGACAGCACGACGTACTTGATCGGCAGCCTTGTTACTTCGCGGATGCGCCGGATCACGTCCTGCGCCATCACCGGCGTGGCCTGGGTGTCGACCACCATCACCGCCTCGTCGCCGATGAAGACGCCGGTGTTCGGATCGCCCTCGGCGGTGTAGGCGTAGGCGTGCTCGGAGAGCCGCGTGAACGAGACCTTCTTGTCGGTCAGGTCGGCCTGGCTGGCGAAGGCTTTGGGCTGGGACATCGGGGTACCTCGCAGGGTGGGCCGGCGGAAGCAAGTTCGTCTAAATCGAACGCATCTGCCGAAAGCGAAGGCTGGATCATAGCGTTGAAATCCGCTATTGTCTAATCCATTCTTCTAAAACAGATCAAAGGCTGACCCATCATGGCTGCAGCGACGCCCCGCGCGCAACGCGGGATACAGAGCATTGAAGTCGGCGCGAAGCTGCTCGTCGCGCTGGTGCACCAGGGCCGCCCGCTCGCGCTGAAGGACCTGGCGCAGGAGGCCGGCATGACGGCGGCCAAGGCCCATCCGTACCTCGTGAGCTTCGGCCGCGCCGGCCTGATCGCGCAGGACGACGCGACGGGCCGCTACTTCCTCGGGCCGCTGGCGCTGCAGCTCGGCCTGATCAGCCTGCAGCAGGCCGGGCCCGTGCAGACCGCCACGCCGTATGCGGCGGCGCTCGCGCAGCGCCTCGGCTACACGGTGGCGCTGGCGGTCTGGGGCACGCGCGGCGCGACCATCGTGCGCGTCGAGGAATCGCCGACCGCGGTGCACGTGAACATGCGGCACGGCACGGTGTTCTCGCTGGCGCATACCGCGTCGGGGCGGTTGTTCGGCGCGTACCTCGATGCCGACGCCGTGCGTGCCGCGCTCGAAGCCGAGCGGCGCCGCGAGCGCGGACGGCGCGCGACGCAGGACGCTGCCGCCGGCACGGTGCTGCCGCGGCCGGTGCCCGAGTGGAAGGCGTTCGAGCCGCAGCTCGCCGAGGTGCGGCAGCGCGGGCTGTCTCGTTCGGAGGGCGAAGTGGTCGCCGGCGTCGGCGCGATGGCTGCACCGATCTTCGATCACGCCGGCGCGATCGTGCTCGGCATCACCGTGATCGGTCCTTCGGCGAGCATGTCGACGGCGTGGGACGGAGCGCCGGCCAAGGCGTTGAAGGCTTGCGCGGCGGAAGTGTCGGCGCGCCTCGGGTGGCGCGGTGGGGCCGGCGACGCCGGACGACGGATCGAGGCGACGTGATTCGAACAGGTCCGGATGCTCGGCCGCGAAACGTAGGTGAGCGCGCCCGCGCATTGCTGCCATCGACGCCGTTGCTGCCGTTCGCGAGGTGCGCGAGCGACCCGGCTCGCTTTCCCGTCTTGACATCGACAACGAAGCGCGCGCCAATCGCCGTGGTCTGCTGGACCAACCAGTCGATCTCTGTCCCGAACGATGGCGCTGCCCAATTTCGTCCTCGAGAACGCGTCCGAGCTGCGCGAGTCGATCGTTCGCCACAACGTCAGGGACGTGGTCGCGGGAAAGATCGCGACGCTGATCGCATCGGGCATGCTGCAGATCGGCGACGAGCTGCCGAGCGAACGCGATCTCGCATCGGCGCTGCAGGTCAGCCGCGAAACCGTGCGCGGCGGCATCCAGATCCTCGCCGCGAAGAACCTGGTCGCGGTGCTGCATGGCGCGCGCACCAGGGTCATCGGCGACGAGGTCAGCCCCGAGTTCGAAGGCATCGGCGCTTCGCGGCTGATCAACAGCTACGGCCTCGGCGAGATTCATGCGGCTCGGCTGTTCGTCGAGCGGCAGGTCGTCGGCGATGCGGCCGAGCGGATCGACGACGCGACGCTGCGGCAGCTCGACGACTCGTTGACGGCGCAGCGCACGTCGCTCGACGATCCGGTCCGCTTCCTGATCATCGACCGTGAATTCCATCTGGCCGTCTATCGCGGTTGCGGCAACCGGGTGCTGGCCGATTTCGTCGGCAATCTCTACGGCTACATGATGGCGCATCGCCGCAAGGCGGTGTCCGAGCCGGGCGCGATCCTGCGCAGCTACGGCGACCATGTCGCCATCGTGCGCGCGCTGAAGAGCCGCAAGCGCAAGGCCGCGATCCAGGCGATCGAGGCTCATCTGACGCGCATCTACGAGACGACGCTGACGATGCTCGAGTCTCCGGAGGCGAGCCGGGCGTCGTCGGATGGATAGCCGCAACGAGTGATGGCGGCCCGCTTTCAGCGCCCGCCGAACGCCATCGGCCCTGGCTCAATGGGCCTAGTCGACAACGAGGAGACAAGTCATGCGTAGACGTGCTTTTGCGATTGCGGCGGGGAGCCTGTCCCTGACCGCCGCGCTCGGTCCGATGGGCATCTCGACGGCGCACGCGCAGTCGAAGTCCATCGTCTATCTGACCCCGGGCCTCGATCTGCCTTTCTGGCGCTACCTGTCCAAGGGCGTCGAATCGGTGGCGAAGGAGAAGGGCTACGGCTACCAGGCGCTGGACTCGCGCAACAGCGCGCAGACCCAGTTGCAGAACGCGCAGGACGCCATTGCCAAGGGCGTCGCGGGCATCGTGATCTCGCCCACCGACTCGTCGACCGCGCCGGCCGTGCTGTCGCTGGCGGCCGAGAAGAAGATCCCGGTGGTGATCGCCGACATCGGAACCAACAGCGGCGACTATGTCTCGTTCATCATTTCCGACAACTACGAAGGCGCCAAGGGCGTCGGCGAAGCGCTCGCCGCGGCCTTGAAGGAGAAGGGCTGGTCGAAGGAATCGGTCGGCCTGATCACGATCTCGCAGGCACGCAAGAACGGCCAGGCCCGGACCAACGGCTTCCGCGACGGCCTCAAGGCCGGCGGCGCCACCGGCAAGGAAGCCGGGTTGCAGCAGATGCAGGCCTACACCGCCGACGAGACCTTCAAGTACACGCAGGACATGCTGACCGCCAATCCGGGCATGCGCGGCCTGTTCGTGCAGACCGATCAGCCGGCGATCGGCGCGCTGCGCGCGATCAAGGCCGCGCGGCGCCAGGGCGAAGTGCTGGTCGCGGCGTTCGACGGCATTCCCGACTTCGTCGACCTGCTGAAGTCCGGCGACATCGTCGCCTCGGGCATGCAGCAGCCCTACCTGATGGGCCAGCGCTCGGCGCAGGCGATGTTCACGCACCTCGAAGGCGGCAAGCCCGAAAAGCAGATCACGGTGCCCATCCTCGTCGTCACGTCGAAGAACATCGACGAGGTGCTGCCGACCGTCAAGACGACGGTGTTCGCGAACGAAGTCAAATAGGCCCGCGACAGGCCGCGCGCAACGGGCGACAACGGGCGAGCAGCGTGCAGGAACAGCCGGCCCGTCGCGCGCTGCTCGAGATCCGATCGGCCGAGAAATCCTTCGGCCAGACCCGGGCGTTGAGGGATGCTTCGTTCGAACTGCGATCCGGCGAAGTCCATGCCTTGCTCGGTGCCAACGGCGCCGGCAAGTCGACGCTGTCCAAGATCGTCTCGGGCCACATCGGCGCCGACGGCGGATCGATACGCTACAAGGATAGCCCGGTCGACTTCCGATCGACGCGCGATGCGATGCGCGCCGGCATCGCGATCGTGATGCAGGAGACCTCGCTCGCGCCCGACCTTTCGGTGCTCGAGAACATCTTCCTGCCCGAACTCGCGTCGCCCGGCCGGCTGTCGTTCGGGCGCTTGCGCGGGCGTGCCCGCGCCATCCTCGAAGACCTGGGGGGAGCCGGTGCATTGCCGCTCGATGTCGTCGTGAGCAGGCTCTCGGCGGCGCAGCGTCAACTCGTCGAGATCGCCAAGGCGCTCGCCAGCGATGCGGAGCTGATCATCTTCGACGAACCCACGGCGTCGCTGAGTCCGGGCGAGGTCGAACGCCTGTTCGACGTCATGGCGCGACTGCGGCGCGGCGGCCGAGGGCTGATCTTCGTATCGCATCGGCTCGAGGAGGTCTTCGCGATCACCGATCGCGTGACCGTCCTGCGCGAAGGCACGACGGTCGCCGCATCGGTGCCGACGGCGGACCTCAATCAGGGCGAAGTCATCCGGCTGATGGTGGGTCGCGAGCTGGGCGCGATCTACGCCGCCTCGGCGACGCGGCGCGACGGCGATGCCGCGCCCGTCGTCTTCGAAGTCGAGGGGGTGGCGGCGCCGCCCGCGGTGCGTCGCGTGTCGTTCGAGGTTCGGCGCGGCGAGATCCTCGGGCTGGCCGGGCTGGTGGGCGCCGGGCGCTCCGAGGCCGCCGAAGCCATCTTCGGCCTGCGGCCGCGGCAGGCGGGGCGGTTGAAGCTGGCGGGCCGGGAGCTTGCGATCCGCCGGCCCGCCGACGCGGTCCGCGCCGGGATCGGCTTCGTGCCGGAAGACCGCCGCGTGCAGAACATCGTGCCGGACCTTTCGGTGCGCGAGAACCTGCTGCTCGCGCACCTGGGCGTGCACCGCGGATTCGGGCTCGGCTATGCAAGGCGGCAGAAGGCCGTCGATGCGCTGCTGGCGACGCTCGACTTGCCGGCGCACCGCGTGCTCGACGAGAGCATCCTGAACTTCTCCGGCGGCATGCAGCAGAAGATCATCATTGCGCGCTGGCTGCTGCTCGAGCCCAAGGTATTGATCCTCGACGAGCCGACCAAGGGCGTGGACATCGGAACGCGCCAGGCCATCTATGCGCTGCTGCGCAAGATCGCCGACCAAGGTGTCGCGGTCGTCGTGATCTCGTCCGATTTCGAGGAGCTGCTCGGGGTTTCGAACCGCGTCGTCGTGATCAGCGACGGCTACAGCGTGGCCGACCTGCCCGGCGACATGCTCGACGAAGAGAAGCTCACGCTGCTCGCCGCGCCGCGCACGTCGATGCGCCGCAATACCGAACTGCTGCACGACTTGGCCACGGCATCGAACGGCGCAGGCTTCTGGGCCTTGCTCGACGGCGAGCGCCTGATCTGCCTGAATGCGGTGGTCGCGAACGAGCAGGTCGCGCCCGGCTTCATCGCCGGCGAGGCCGTGCGCTTCGCGCAGACGACCATACCGGTGGGACTGACCGGCGCGGGCGAGGCCTTCGTGCCGGAACCCGACGGGCGTCGCTCGACCATCCTCGTCCCGATGCGCAACCGGCGCGGTCACGATCTCGGTTGCGTCGGGCTCGTCATCGACGGCGCGACGCGCGCACCTTCGGTGGATTCCATCAAGCAACGAATCGAGGCCATGAATGCCTGAGCTGGCGAGACCCGGCGACCCAGACCTCGTCGCGCGCACTGCCGATGCGAAGGCGAAGCCGTCCATGACGTCGCGCCTCGCGAGGAGCCTCGAAACACGGATGCTGGGCCTCGCGCTGGCCATCGCCATTGCGCTGTCCGTGCTGTCGCCCTACTTCCTGACCCGGAACAATCTCTTCAACATCCTCGATCAATCGGTCGTGGTCGGCCTGGTCGCGATCGGCATGACGTTCGTGATCCTGACGGCCGGCATCGACCTGTCGGTCGGATCGGTCGTCGGGCTGACCGGCATCATCCTCGGCCTCGCGGTCAAGCAGGTCCCGATTCCGCTCGCCATCTCGATCGCCGTACTCGCCGGAGCCGGGATCGGATGGGTCTCGGGGCTGCTGGTCGCGTATTTCGGACTCGCGGCATTCGTCGTCACGCTCGGCGTGATGGCGATCGGGCGGAGTCTGGCCTACATCCTGTCCGGACAGACGGCCATCTCCGGCATTCCGAACTCGCTGTCGAACATCGTGTACGCGTCGGTGCTGGGCATACCGATGAACGTGCTCGTGCTGCTGGTCATGTATGCGCTCGCCTGGCTGTACCTGACCCGGACCAAGGGCGGCCGCACCATCTATGCGATCGGCTCCAACAAGGAAGCCGCGCGCGCCGCGGGCCTGGGCGTGCTGTTCTATTCGGTCGTGCCTTATGTGGTGTCGGGCGCGTTCGCCGCGGTGGCGAGCACGTTCTCGATTGCGCAATTGCTCTCGGCCGATCCGCTGGCCGGCAATCAATTGGAACTCGACGCCATCGCCGCCGTCGTGATCGGCGGCGCCAGCCTCGCCGGCGGTCGCGGCTCGATCATCGGGACGCTGATCGGCGTGATCATCATGGTGATGATCCGCAACGGGCTCAACCTGATGGGCGTGTCGCCGTTCTGGCAAGGCTCGGCGATCGGCACGATCATCATCGTGGCGCTGCTGGTCGAACGGCTGATCAGCAAGCGAACGGCGCGCTGAGGCCACTGTCCCGGGTGCTGACCGGCCCGAAAACACGCATCCGCAGCGACACGTCACGGACTCGAACGGCCATCCCAGCGATTGACCTGGTTGGGGCAGCCTCGCCCCGACTCGACCGCAACGACGGCGAGTTCGCGCGATTCCACGCGGCGTGCGTAGCAACTCCCGAACGTATCGCTGTAGCGGTAGGACTGCTCGCCGTGTCGCCCGCGCGAACCGGTGATGCCCGTGCCGCCGGCCTTGAAGTCGGTGTTGCTGTGCGCGACCAGGCGGTTGTCCAACGTGGAACGGAAGTCCGCGCGGCCCCCTGCGCTGCGTTGCTGCGTGCTCAGATAGCCCTGCCGCAGCGCGATGTCCACCGTGAAGTCGTCGTTCGCATGGACCTGCTTGCGGAGGTCGATCACGAGCGGATAGTCGAGGCGATGCGCCTGCCGCACGGTCTTGCCCTGCGTGGTGGTGCGCACCTCGTCGACCACTTGCGTGCGCATCGCGATGCGCTGGTCGTAGACGTCCTTCGCCGGATGGTCGAAGTGCTGGCGGTTGGCGAAGTCGGCACGTTGCTCGACGCGGGTGACGACCTTGCCGTGCGAGGTCTCCAACTCGCCGGCGATCGCATAGTGGCCGCCTTGCAAGGTATCGACCTCGCCGCGCACGACGCCGCCTGCACCGTGCTCGAAGTGACCCCGCACGCGCGGCGGCCGTTCGGTTTGCGTGGCCAGCGTGTTCTGCGTCAGCCTGCCGGAGAGTGCCTCGCGCCCGGCATCGCGCCATGCCAGCAGGTTGGCGGCGACGCTGAAGAACTTGTGCGCACCCAGCACCCGCACCGCCACCGTGTGCGGCTTGCCGTCGTCCAGCAGCGCGGCAAAGGGCGTCAGGTCCATGCGGTACGGCGTGAAGTTCAGCGCCTGGATGTCCGGCGTCGGCCGCCACAGGTCCGGGTCCACGCCGCCGGTGTAGGTCCAGGGGTAGACCGGTGCGCGGCCCGCTGCCTGGCCGTCGATGCTCACCGCCACTTCGCGGAAGTTGCCGCCGGGGCACTGCCCGAGCGGTTCGCCCTCGTCCGGCGGCCCGAGCGAGAACGCGCGCGTGGGTTCGTCGTAGGCGGAGGCGATGCACGTGTACCACTGCTCGTCCACGGCCTGGCTCTGGGCGATGAGGTCGAGCGCGACCCGCTCGACGTTGCGCGGCAGCGTGAGCGTGCGCGACAGCGCGTCGTCGCCGCTCTGCAGGTCCACCGGATGGCCGCTGTCGTCGCCGACCAGGCCCATCGCGATATCGGCCGGCCGGGCGGCTCGGCCGGCCGCCGCGGCCGGATAGAACACCAGCCGCGCGCTGCCGTGGATCACGCCGGTGTACGTGGCATCGACCCAGTTGTTGAGGATGGTCTGGCCGCGTCCGGCGTCGCGGAGCAGGCTCGCGTAGTCGGTCACGTCGCGCTCGACGTGCCAGCGCGGGCCGACCTTCGCGCTCGGTTCCTGGGTGGTGCCGTAGAACAGGTTCACGCCTTTGAGCCACAGGCTGACCGTGCGGTCGTACTGCCGGCCCGGAGTCACCGAGAAGTCCGCTTCCAGCACGACTTTCGACCATGGCCCTGGGCATGGCGCAGGCGGCGCATAGGTCCACTCGCGGGGCTGGGCCGCGTGCGACGTGGCGTCGCCCTGATCGTCGAACGCGACGTCGGCATACAGGTCGGCGGTGCAGGGCGAGCCGCCGGGGCGCGGCACGGCCGGGTCGGCGATGGCGACGCCCTGGTCGCCGACGGCGGGCGATGTCTGCGCCATGGCCATCGTGCCCGGCAAGGCCAGTGCAAGGACCAGGCTCGCGCGGATCAGGTGGCGCATGGAGTTCGTCATTCTGTGACAAGCAAATCACACCCGCGCCGGCCGTCGACCGGCTGGCGGGACGCATTTTCACGACTTCCTTCAGATTGAGAGGACCGCGCCGATATCCCTCCGCAGAAGGATGTGGTAGTCGCGCGCCCGCAGGGGAACGCCTCGATGCTGCCCGTCCCTTGAACACCGGAACAAGAGGTCATCATGATCGAACGCATCGGGCTTGGCATCGGAGCGTGTGCCCTTCTGGCAGGACTGGCGGCATGCGGCGGGGGCGGATCGCCCGACACGGCCGAGGGCGCCTATCAGGGCACGACGAACGCCGGATACGCGTTCGAGGCGGTCGTTCTCGACGACGGATCCATCTGGGGGCTCTACGGCATCTACAGCGGGTCGGCCATCGAAGTCGCCGGCTTCATCGCGGGCGCCGGCTCGTCGAGCCTCGGCAAGACCTACAGCGCTCCCACGATCGAGGACTACGGTCCGGATCCCGCGGTGACCGGTTCCCTGACGGCCCAGTTCGTCGCCGGCCAGAGCTTCGACGGGACGATCACGGCGAGCGACGGCACCGAGACCTTCACCGGCGCGGCGATCCCGGCATCCGAATACGACTATTCGGCGCCGGCCAACATCGCCGACATCCAGGGCTCGTGGTCGTTGAGCGCCAACGACGGCTCCGCCGTCGCGCTGACGATCGATGCGCAGGGCAACCTGAGCGGGAGCTCCCAGGGCTGCTCGTTCACCGGCACCGCCGCGCCGCGCGCGTCCGGCAAGAACATCTTCGACACGTCGGTGACCTACGGCGGCGCGCCCTGCTCGCTGCCCGGCCAGACCGTGACCGGCATCGGCGTCTACTCGGCGATCAGCGGTACGTCGCTGCATCAGTTCATCGTCGCGGTCGTCGATCCGACGCACACCCACGGGCGCGGCTACTTCGGGTCGCGATAGTGAGACAGTGCGGTAGCGCGGCCGGTGCCGGCGGCGCCGCGTCGTCACCGTCCCGAACTGCTGGGCCGTCGATCACCCCGACGCGCAACTCTCACGCGTCGATACAGAACGCCCGCACGCATCGGCGACTTCCTGTGTGACCATCGCGGCCGCAACGCGGATCCCCGCGTGTCCGACAGGAGCCGTCGCGATGAACCTGCGCACCCTGCGTCTCCTGGCCGGCCTGGCGCTCGCCGCGGCCGCGGCCGTCCCGGCGTACGCCCAGCCGTGCCCACCCTCGGTGCCGGTCGAGGGCGCGCCGCCGCCGGCGCCGCTGCCCGTCTTTCCGCCCACCAACTGGTGGAACCTCGACATCACGACCGCTCCGGTCGACCCCGGTTCGGCCGGCTACATCGCCTACATCAACAACGGCGGCACGCGCCCGCTGCACCCCGACTTCGGCGGCGAGGCCTCGCCGGGCAGCGTCGCGATCTACGGCATGCCGTACGCGGTGGTCGATGCGTCGCAGCCCAAGCTCGCGGTGACGTTCAAGTACGCGTCCGAGAGCGACGGCGTCGACCACAACACCGGCCAGTCGTATCCGTTCTATCCGATCCCTGCGGAGGCGATCACGCAGCCGCACTGGATCGAAGGCGGCGCGCCGGGCAACATCGACCAGCGGCGCAGCAACGACCGCCATCTGCTGATCGTCGACTGCACCGACGACACGCTGTACGAGCTCTACAACGTCTACTACAACACCACGCAGGGCCGCTGGGTGGCCGGCTCCGGCGCGTTCTTCGACATGAAGACGAACGACCGCCGGCCCGACGGCTGGACGTCGGCCGATGCCGCGGGCCTGGCGATCTTTCCGGGGCTGGTGCGCTACGACGAGGCCTGGAACGCCGCGATCACCGACATCGGGCATGCGTTCCGCGTGACGGTGCGCGCGACCAACGGCTATGTCTATCCCGCGTCGCACGTCGCCGGCAGCACGGCCGGTGCGCTGCCGATGGGCGCGCGATTGCGCCTCAAGGCGCTCGTCAATGGGCAGAACCCGGTGCTGCGGACGTCCGATCCGAACGTGCAGAAGATCTTCAGGGCGATGCAGAAGTACGGGCTGATCGTCGCCGACAACGGCTCGGACATGTACATCACCGGCACCTTCGACACGCGCTGGGACAACGACATCCTGAACCCGGCGTTCGCGTTGCTGAGCGCGAGCGACTTCGAGGTCGTGAAGCTCGGCTGGAATCCGGGCGGTGCGCCGGTGCTGTCCGGCTTCTCGATCGATCCGAATCGTGTGGCCGGCGGCACCGCGTCCGCCGGCTCGGTGTCGCTGAGCGAGCCGGCCGGCGCAGCGGGCGTCGTGGTCGCGCTCGCCAGCTCCAATGCCGGCGTGGCGGCGGTGCCATCGACGGTCGTCGTGCCGGCCGGCGCCTCGTCGGCGGGCTTTCCGATCACGACGTTCGCGCCGTCGCGGGCCGTGGTGGTGCGCATCACGGCGACGCTGGGCTCCGCCAGCAAGGCCGCGACGCTGACCGTCACGCGGCGCTGACCTGCGCGACGCTACGGCGTCGGCACGGTGTAGCAGTAGCTCTTCAGGACATCCGTCGCCCAGGTCGTCCCGACGCCCTTCAGGAAGTCGGAGAACTCGGCCAGTTCCTGTTCCGCTGCCGGCGTGCGGTCGGGCTGCGCGGTCGCGAGGCCGGTGTCGTCGATGAACCGGTAGCGCAGGCCGCCGAGCGTCGGGTACTCGTGGTGGTAGGTGCCTTCCGGATAGGTCTCGGTGCCGTACGGATTCCGGCAGATCGTGGACTTCGCGAGGATGCCGTACGGGTACATGCCCAAGTCGACCGCGGCCTGCACGACCGTGACGTCCGACTGCAGCGCGACGCGGTCGTCGGGCAGGTGCTGGATCGACCAGGGCCGTTCCGAGAGCAGCCGGGCCGCGGCCCGTCCATGAGCGTCGATCCTGGGATCGGGGATCAGCACCGGGCCGGTGAAGTCCGCGGGCAGGCCGGTCGGGTAGGCACCCACATGGACCGAGATCGAATAGAGGTCGAGTTGGTCCCGGGCGAAGACGAACGGGGGCCCTTGCACCGACGACGAGTGGTGCGTCACCAGGTCGTGGATGAGTTCGGAGTCGTCCGTCAGGATCAGGTCGTACGGATCCGGGCCCTTGGACCCGGTGACCGCCGCCTTCAGGTTCTGGTTCGAGTCGATGGTCACCGACACGTCGTACGTGATGCCTTGCAGGTAGTAGTAGGCCTGGAACGATCCGACGAGATCGACCAGCGCGTTGCCGAGGCTCACCGGCGCGCCGATGCGGATCTTCGTGTTCGCCGCCATGCTGGTCGTCGAACAGAGGATCGCGGCGCCGGCAACGGCGGCGAGCGTCACGAGTCCGGTCTTGCTGGGCACGGTCGTCTCCTTTTCGAATGGGGTGCCTGTCCACGTCGGCTGCACGGCACTTCCGGCCCGGCGGCGTCGCTGCTGCGTTATAGCTGCACAAATATATCGAATGCGCCGGGGAGCGGCAACCGCGCAGGACGCCGGGCGAATGACGCGCAGGTCGCCCGCCGCGCAAGGGACGCCGTCTGTCCGGGTCGCATTGTTTGACGATCGTTCCGTCTCGAGCCGCGTCGGACCTGACATCGACGCGCTCCGCGCAGCAACGCATCGACGCGCTGCTCGAGTCGTCGAACGCCGCGTCCGCGAGCGTCGCCCAGCCCCGCGAAGAGATCGGCAGCGCGCGGCGGTTCACGACCTTGGCCGAGCTGGTCTCGAAGTTCCAGCTCGAGCGCCGCGGCGACGCGGCGGCGGTGCCCGCGGCGGCATAGGACCGTCCGATCCCGGACCACGGCAGCGCGCATCGCGGGCCGCTCGCGGTAAAACCTCGGCCATGGCCCCAGGAGACCGCATGTCCGGCATCTGCATACCCGCTCCCGCGCTCATCGACGCCGTCCGCGCCATCGTGCGCGCCGGCGGCTCGTCGGCGGCGGAGGCCGACCTCGTCGCGACCAACCTCGTCGAAGCCAACCTGCGCGGCCACGACTCGCATGGCGTCGGCATGGTGCCGCGCTACATCGACGCGCTGAAGGAAGGCGGCCTCGCCGTCGATCGGCAGGTCGGCATCGTCGCCGACAGCGGCGTGCTGCTGACGCTCGACGGCAAGCAAGGCTACGGGCAATCGATCGGCCGCCAGGCGATGGCGCTCGCGATCGAGCGCGCACGCGCGCATGGCGTCTGCATCGTCGGCCTGAAGCACGCGCACCACCTCGGCCGCATCGGCCACTGGGCCGAGCAGTGCATCGCCGCCGGGCTGGTCTCGATCCACTTCGTCAACGTGCTGTCGCGGCCCATCGTCGCGCCGTTCGGCGGACGCGATGCGCGCTTCGGCACCAACCCGTTCTGCGTCGGCATTCCGCGCCCGGGCGGCGAACCCGTCGTGCTCGACTTCGCGACCAGCAAGATCGCGCAAGGCAAGACGCGCGTCGCGCACAACCAGGGCAAGTCGATCGAGCCCGATACCTTGATCGACGACCACGGCGACCCGACCACTGACCCGCGCTACACCGTGATCGAGCCGTGGGGCGCGCTGTTGCCGTTCGGCGGCCACAAGGGCTCGGGCCTGGCGCTGGTGTGCGAGCTGCTCGGCGGCGCGCTCGCGGGCGGCGAGACCTACCACGCGCCGGCCGATGGCCGGCGGCGCGTGCTCAACAGCATGTTCTCGATCGTCGTCGACCCGGCGCGCATGGGCACGGCCGACAACCTCGCGCGCGAGATGGAAGCCTTCGTGCAGTGGTACCAGGCCTCGCCGCCCGCGGCCGGCGTCGAGCGCGTGCTGGTGGCCGGCGACCCGGAACGGATCACCAAGGCCAGGCGTCTGGTCGACGGCATCGTGATCGACGACGTGACCTGGAGCGAGATCGTCGGCGCGGCAGCGAAGGTGGGGCTGGATCCGGCGGCACTGCCGAAGTGATGCGCTTCAGCGCAGCGTGCAGGTCGCATGCTCGAGGCTGCCGCCGTCGATCGCGATGCCTTGTTCGTCGCTCTCGCGGACCGACGTAGGCGGCGCGATGCCGAGCGTGCGGCTGACCGCGAGGTAGTCGTGCCAGTCGATCTGCCGATCGGGCCGCAGCGCGCCGACGACCCGTACCGTGCCACGCGACATCGCGATCGTGTCGGCGCCGTGCCGGTAGTAGACGGTGACGCCGTCGTCGGTGCAGGCATAGCGCGCGAGCGCCTCGGTCCCGTCGCCGCGCAGCAGCAGCCAGGCGATCGCCAGGGTGGCGGCAAGCACCAGCGCCGCGCCCGCGGAGATCGCCCAGCCGCGCGGTACCTGCGGCCAGCGGATGCCCTGACCGACGCGTATTCCTGGGAGCCGCAGGCCGATGGGCGTGCCGGGCATCCACGAAGAAACGCGCGGTCCCGCCACCGTTCGCCCCGAGCCTGTCGAAGGGCTGATGGAGGTTGCCTCTGGAGAGGCAACCGTCGGCATCGCGACGAGGTGGCGTCCCGGCCGCAGCACTGCGGCTCCCGAGCGGCGCCGTATCACGATGCGGCTCTCGACCAGCACGAACACCGCCGCCAACGCCGGCACGACGACGTGCAGCCCGGGCGACTGCTGCGACACCGCGTGCGCATAGAGCGCATCGGTGATCGCGATGTCGCCGGCGAACCAGCCCAGGATCGCGCCGCCGAGCGGCACCAGCCACGGGAAGTCGCGCAACCACGATGCGGCGTGCCGGCTGCCGTAGAGCAGCAGCGGCACGTTGACGAGCACGCCGAAGGCGAGCAGGCCGATGTGGTCGTGCGCCATCGCGATCAGCCCGACGGCGTTGTCGGCGCTCATCAGCACGTCGGCGACGACGATGGTCGCGATCGCGCCGCGCAGGTCGGCGGCCGATGCGTTGCGGTCGCTCACCGAGGTCGGCGTGCCGCGCAGCCCTTCGTCCGACAGCAGCTGGATCGCGATCGCCGCAAGCGCGATGCCGCTCGCCAGACGGAACAACGGCAGCGCGCTGAGCAGCGATGCGAAGCCGACCAGCACCACGCGCAGCGCCACGGCGAGCAGCGTGCCTGCGGTCATCGCCTGGCGCTGCTCGTGCGGCGGCAGCGCGCGGCAGGCCAGCGCGATCACCATCGCGTTGTCGACGCCGAGCAGCACGTCGAGCAGCAGGATGTCGAATATGGCCGGCAGCCACTGCCCTTCGACGCCCATCGCGCAACCGGCGGTTCAGCGCCGCGCCGACGGCGTGGCGGCCGCCGCCGGCGGGCCGGCCTTGAGGTCGTGCAGGAACGCCATGTCGGGCGACAGCACGACGGTCGCATGCGCATCGGCGAGCGCCTGGCGGTAGGTCTGCAGCGCGCGGTAGTAGCGATAGAACGGCGGGTCGGCGGCGAACGCCCGGTTCAGGATCGCACTCGCTTCGGCATCGCCCTCGCCGCGCGTGATGCGTGCCGCCTTCTGGGCCTCGGACACGATCACGGTGCGGTCGCGGTCGGCCCTGGCCTCGATCTGCTGGGCCCATTCGCTGCCCTGCGCGCGCAGCTCCTTGGCTTCGCGCTGGCGCTCCGACTTCATGCGGTCGTAGATCGCCTGGCTGGTCTCGAGCGGCAGGTCGGCGCGATGGAAGCGCACTTCGGTCACCTCGATGCCGAGCGGCCGCGCGCGCTCGGCCACTTCGCGCTGGATGCGCGCGACGACCTCGCTGCGCTGCGGCGACAGCAGCACCGGCAGCGCGACGCGTCCGAGCTCGCGGCGCAGCGACGAGCTGACCATCTGGCCGATCTGGTCGGCGGCCTGCTCCTGCGTCTGCAGCGCCTGGTTGAACTTCAGCGGACTGGCGATCAGGTAGCGCGCATAGGGCTGCACTTCGAGCCGCTTCTGGTCGCCGAGGATCACCTGCTCGGCCGGCAGTTCGATCGGCAGCAGCCGCGCGTCGTAGATCAGCACGCTGTCGACGAACGGCAGCTTCATCCGCAGCCCCGGCTCGCGCACCACCCGCACCGGCGCGCCCAGCCGCACGACGAGCGCCTGCTGCGTCTCGTCGACGACGTAGAACAGGGCCGACGCGAGCCACAGCAGCACGACCGCGAGCGCGAGCAGCAGCGGCAGCGGACGCAACAGGCGCGTCACTTCGCGGGCTCCTTGGCGGCCGCGGCGGCGGCCGCGCGGTCCTTGTCGTCGAGCGGCAGGTACGGCACGACGCCCGCCATGCCCTTGCCCGAGCCGTCGAGGATCACCCGCGTCGCCTTGCGCAGCATCTCGTCGACGCTGTCGAGGTAGAGGCGCCAGGCGGTCGTGTCCTTGGCCTTGGCGTAGCTCGCATAGACCGCCTCGAAGCTCTTCGCGTCACCCTCGGCGATGTTGACGACCTGGGCCTTGTAGGCGAGCGCGTCCTGCGTCACGCGCTCGGCCTCGCCGCGGGCGCGCGGCAGGATGTCGTTGGCATACGCCTCGGCTTCGTTGCGCGTGCGCTGCTGGTCGGCGCGCGCGCGCTGCACGTCGTTGAAGGCGTCGATCACCGCGCTCGGCGGGTCGACGCGCTGCAATTGCACCTGCGTGACGAGGATGCCGGAATGCTCGGCATCGAGCAGCGACTGCAGCAGCGTGCGGGTCTCGTCGGCGATGCGCTGGCGCTGGTCGGACAGCGCCGCCTGGATCGGCGTGTGCGAGATCACCTCGCGCAGCGCGCTCTCGGCGGCGCTCTTCGCGGCGGCCTCGGGATCGCGCAGCTTGAAGAGGAAGCTGCCGGCATCCTTGATGCGCCAGAACACGACGCAGTCGGCCTCGAGGATGTTCTCGTCGCCGGTCAGCATCTGGTGCGCATGCGCCTCGTCGGTCTGTCCGGTGGTGACCGACCGCAGCTCGCCGAGCCGGATCTGGCCGACCTGCGTGACCTTGGGCAGCAGCACCCGCTCGAACGGATAGGGCCAGTGGTAGTGCAGGCCGGGGCCGGTGCTGTCGACCCAGCGCCCGAGCCGCAGCACGACGCCCTGCTCGTCGGGCTGGACCTTGTAGATGCCGGAGTTGATCCAGCCGACGAGGGCGAGCAGCACGACGAGCAGCAGGCCCTGGTCGCGCAGGCCGGTGAGGGCGAGGAGGTAGCGCAGTTGGTGGAGCGCGCGGGCGATCGGGCCGGCCGCTTCGCCGCCGATGGGTTGGCCGGGTGCGGGACGATCGACAGGCGCGGGAGGATCGGCGTCGGACAAGGTTGGCGGATCGCTGACGTTGGGGTCGCGCGGGGCTCGAGTACCCGGCGCGCGGCGATTCTGCCTAGGGAATGCAAAGGATCTGTAAAGCGCTGACGGTGCCTATCGAGTCCGAGGTGCGCGCATCGGACGCGGTCGCGCGTCCGACGCGGCCACGCTGCCATCGTGAAGCCAGGCCGTGCCGGGTCAAGGCTTCGCGCGCAGCCGCGGGTCGAGGGCGAATCGCTCGAACTGGATGTCGGTCATTAGCGGCAGCGCGGTCGTGACGTTGACGAGCAGATTCCACGAGTGCCCGCTCACCGCGCTGGGCACCAGCACGTAGGGGTGGGCATCGATCAGCTGGTCGCCAAACTCCTGCTGGTCCTCGTTCGGCGGGATGGGGCGGAGCCAGTGCGGATTGGGCACGTCACCCGGCTGCACGACGCGGACCCGGCCGGGATCGGTGATCGTGAACGAGTAAAGGTTGTGGGCGACGGTGTTGAGCACTTTGAACCCCTTGTGCACCGCAACCTCCAGGATGGCGGTGGCCGGGTCCAAGGCCGCGTAGATCACGTGCTTGCCGATGGAGTTCCAGCGGCCGCCGTACGAAGCCGAGCCGATGCCTGAGTTCCAGGTGCCGGCAAAGCGCGCGTCCTGGAGCGTCCACCCGGCGAGGGCGCCCGTGCCGCCCAGGGACGCCCGCAGCGGGATCAAGCGTAGACCCCGTACTTCATTCGCTGTAGCAGGGTCTTGACGGCTTCGGCACCCGGCGAAGTGCTCACCAGGTCGATCGGCTTCCTGAACTCCAGACCCATCGCCTCGGTATTCAGCCACTCGTTGGCGGCCACCGCGGTACCCAGCACCTCTTTTGCCAGCGCGCGCACGGACTCGAGCCGGTAGATCCCATCCGTCGTGCGCGCATCCAACGGCTTGTCCGGTTCGGTCTTGATGCGGTGTGCGGTGCGTGCGCTCACGCCTATGGCCTTGAGGATGGAATCTGCGGGCAGGGTACCCCTGGCGCTCTCCCAGATGCTGGTCAGCGCTCGGCCTGGCACGCCCTTCATCACCGCATCGTGAGCCATGACACCGGAGCGGGCGAAACTGACGAGCACACCGGCTTGTTGCTCGCGTTTCAAGTGAAGTTTCTTCCCCTTCGCGGCCTCCTTGCCTGGGATTCCAGGGGTCTTCCCGTACGCAGTGGGGGGCGTGTTCTCAGCGAAGGTCGCGGCTGCGGCAGCCCGGGACGTGCCCTTCTTGGGCTTGGTGGTCAAACGTTGGCCAGACGGTTTCATGCTGGTGTTCCTGCCATTTGGCAATGATCATACGCCATGTGGCAAAGCTCTGCCACAGCCGCCGGTCCCCGACCCACCACCGCCTACACACTGGGGGTTGGTCGCGATCGACCGCCGTAGTACAAGCCCGCCTTGTCGAGGGGATTCGTCGGCGAGTGCTTTACCCGAAACCGGCGTGCTCTTCGTGCTGTGCGGTGGAGGACGCAACGAGCGTCGCCTCGGCCACTCTTGGGTACGACGGCACCTCTGAGAGCGGCATTCGATCGGTACACTTCGCCCGCCTCGGCAGAACTTCGGATTTCGAAATGTTGATGCGGTCTTTCAGCATAGCTATTGTCGTCTCTTTGTCCCTATACGGATGTTCGGCAACTCCGGTTAATCGACCGCAGCCGCTTAACTTGGTCTACGAGCAACTTACTGGGGCGAAGCTGCGAGAGCGAGTGACAAATGTTGAGGTCAGTCAGGCGGACGTTTGCTTTGTGGCCGCAATCAACGGTCACAAGGTCAGCAACTCGTTCGATGCCACGGTCGCCGCGAGTCGCGACATGGGTAGAGTGCTTCGAATTCAGACGGTGGAGCAAACCTTGGCTGTTGAACCGCAGAAGCTCATGATTGCTTGCAAGACGGTCCACGCTGCGCCCATCGGTGCGCTTTTCGGTCGGTCCAATTCCGTAGAAGGCGAAATCGATTTCTCGCCTAAGAGCCAAGGCCGATACGTCGTGACGGGAACTCTGAGCAATTCAGGATCGGCTGTGTGGATTGAGGACGCGGCGACGGCCGAAATTGTCTCGGCGAAAGTATCGACCGGGAAGCCGTAAGGTCAGGGGGCGTCTTCGCGCGACGGTGTCGCGAGCAGACGACGAGTTGGACAGGCCTCGGATCTGCTCCCAGTGTCGGGCAGGGTCCTCCGGTCCAAGATGTCCGGCGCCTGGTAGCGATCTCGATCAAGCATTCTCGCGCCAGGCCAACGTGCGATGACATGAACGACATCGGCCCGTTCTTGATGGCCATCTACTGTCCTGTCTCGAACTTGAAGGTCTGTCGTACGGTCAGTCTCCGTGGCTTGCCGTGGTACTCACTGGCGAAATCTTCCACTGTGAAACCGCAGCAACTACGGCCTCGGTCAACGACGGCTTGGTCGAGCTGATGACCTTGGTGTCGCTTACCAAGCCTCGCTCATCGAGGTGAATGTCGACCACCACTTCGCCGACGACGCGATTGTCGATGTCTTCATGAGACACGGCGCAGCGCGTCGCCGCAGGAAAAGCGCGCGGTCAGCCTGCGACGGCTGGCGGTTCGGCGGGTACCGGCTCGTCGGCGGCGGTGGCGATCGGGTCGTTCGCCGGCTCGCCCATCGCATCGTTCGCCGCCTCAACCGTCGCCTCCTCGGCAACAGCCAGCGGCGCCGGCTCGGCCGGCGGCTGGCTCAGCACGACCAGCGATCGGCCGGTCACCAGGTAGCCGCCTTCGATCGCCTCGCCTTCGCCCTTCGGCAGGCCGGTCGCGGTCCGCGTGTCGATGCGCGGCGACCACGCGCCGCCGTTCAGCTCGGGCAGATGGAACCACACCGGCTCGTGGTGCCGGTTGAACAGCACGAGCAGCGAGTCGCCGCGCGGCTCGGGCTCGCCGTCGGCCTGCACGCCGATGCGCCAGCCGCATAGCAGCGCCGCGAAGGCCGGCAGGTGCGGCTGGCCCCAGGCTTCGGGCGTCAGCTCGGCGGCCTGCGGGTCGAGCCAGGTGATGTCCTTGCGGCCCTGCTCGTCGGCCTCGGCGCTGTAGTAGCGCATGCGGCGCAGCGCCGGCATCTCGCGGCGCAACGCGATCAGCCGCTGCGTGTAGTGCAGGAGCCGCATCCGGCGCTCGTCGAGCTGCCAGTGGGTCCAGCTGATCTCGTTGTCCTGGCAATAGCCGTTGTTGTTGCCGCCTTGCGTGCGGCCGATCTCGTCGCCGGCGAGCAGCAAGGGCGTGCCGATCGACAGCAGCAGGGTGGCGAGCAGGTTGCGCTTCTGGCGCTCGCGCATCGCGAGCACGACCTCGTCGTCGGTCTCGCCTTCGGCACCGCAGTTCCAGCTGCGATTGTAGTTCTCGCCGTCGCGGTTGTCCTCGCCGTTGGCGTCGTTGTGCTTGCCGTTGTAGCTCACGAGGTCGGCGAGCGGAAAGCCGTCGTGCACCGTCACGATGTTGACGCTGGCGGCCGGCCCGCGGCCCGACGGCGCGTAGGTCTCGCTCGACCCGGCGAGCGGCCGCGCCAGCACGCTGCCGTGGGCCGCCTCGCCGCACCAGTAGTCGCGCACCGCATCGCGGTAGCCGCCGTTCCATTCGGCCCACGGCTTCGGGAAGCCGCCGACGCGGTAGCCGCCGTCGCCGACGTCCCAGGGCTCGGCGATCAGCTTGACCTTGGACAGCACCGGATCCTTCGCGACCGCCTGGAAGAAGCGGTTGTGGAGGTCGAAGTGCGCATGGCTGTTGCGGCCCAGCGTGCTCGCGAGGTCGAAGCGGAAGCCGTCGACGTGCATCTGCTGCACCCAGTAGCGCAGGCTGTCGACGATCATGCGCACGACCACACCCTTGCCGGTGTCCAGCGTGTTGCCGGTGCCGGTGTAGTCGGCGCAGTAGCGCCGGTCTTCGGCGCTCAGGCGGTAGTAGGCCGCATGGTCGTAGCCCTTGAAGCAGAGCGTCGGCCCGAGGTGGTTGCCTTCGGCGGTGTGGTTGTAGACCACGTCGAGGATCACCTCGATGCCGGCCGCATGCAGCAGCTTCACCATGCCCTTGAACTCGGCGATGGTGCCCGGCCCCGGGCCGGCCGCGCCATAGCGCATCTCGGGCGCGAAGTAGCCTATCGTGTTGTAGCCCCAGTAGTTCGTGAGGCCGCGCTCGACGAGGTGATGGTCGTCCACGAAAGCGTGGATCGGCAGCAGCTCGACGCTGGTCACGCCGAGCGCCTTCAGGTGCTCGATCGACGCCTCCGAGGCCACGCCGGCGTAGGTGCCGCGCAGGTCTTCGCGCACCCCCGGATGCAGCTTCGTGTAGCCCTTGACGTGCAGCTCGTAGAACACGGTATCGCGCCACGGGATCGCCGGCGGCCGGTCGTCGCCCCAGTCGAACGCGTCGTCGATCACCTGCGACTTCGGCATGCACGGGCCGCTGTCGAGCGTGCTGAACGAGCAGTCCTCGTCGGGCGAGCCGATCTCGTAGCCGTAGTGCGCCGCCTGCCACGCGAGCGGGCCGACGATCGCCTTCGCATACGGATCGATCAGCAGCTTGTTCGGGTTGCAGCGCAGCCCTTGCGCCGGGTCGTAGGGGCCATGGACGCGGTAGCCGTACAGGTCGCCCGGCCGGCAGTCGCGCACGTAGCCGTACCAGAGGCCGCCGCGCGTGTGCGGCAGCGCGATGCGGCGCGTCTCCTGGTGCTCGTGGTCGTAGAGGCAGAGCTCGATCTTCTCGGCGACGCTCGAATAGACGGCGAAGTTGACGCCGCGCCCGTCCCAGGTGGCGCCGAGCGGGAAGGGTCGTCCGGTGCGGTTGCGAGGGCGCGCCATGTCAGCGGCGCGCCGGGTGGTGCGGGGCGGGGCGGTGCCGGGCGCAGCATGCATCGATCGTACCGACGACGCCCGGGCCGTGCGGATCTTCATGGAGGTGCATGGCGCATCGTCGCGCGCCGCGCTCAGCGCTGCCATCGGCGGGAGCGTTCGTTACCTGTCGGAGATGGCCTACGCATCCCGTGCCGAGCGCTTGCGCCCCTTCAGCGGCAGCGGCGCGCCCGACAGCGTCGGCAGCTTGCGCCGCGATGCGAGCACCGCCTCGATGTCGTCGTGCGCGCTGTCGATCAAGGTCAGGATCGCGCGCTCGGCCTTCTTCGGCTGGTGCGCGGCGACCGCGTCGAGCACCGCGCGGTGCAGCGGCAGCGACGATGCCGGTCCGTCCGGCCGCGACGTCGAGATCTCGAAGCTGATGCGCAGCAGCGCGCCGAGCGCCTTGTTCATGTGCACCAGCAGCCGGTTGTGGCAGGCGCGCAGGAGGCCCTGGTGGAAGCGCATGTCGCTCGCGACGTAGTCACCGCCTTCCTCGATGGCCAGCTTCATGCCGGCATAGGCGGTCTCGATCTCGGCGACGTCGCGCGCGGTGGCGCGCTCGGCGGCGAGGCGCACGGCGACCGGCTCGACTGCGCGGCGCAGCTCCTGCAGGTCGCGCAGGTAGGTGCGCGACAGGCCGGCCTGCATCTGCCACGCGACGACGTCGGGGTCGAAGCCGTTCCAGTTCTCCTCGGGCAGCACGCGCGTGCCGAGCTTCGGCCCGGTGATGATCAGGCCCTTGGCGACGAGCGACTTGACGGCCTCGCGGATGACGGTCCGGCTGACGCCGAATTCCTCGCCCAGCATCGGCTCGGGCGGGATCGACGTGGCGACCGGATAGCGCCCGGCGACGATCGCCGCGCCGAGCAGGTCGACGATGCTGGCGTGGACGTTCTTGATCATCGGGTCGCGTCGAGGCGCTGCCCCGACGCCTGATCGAACACATGCGCGTTGGCCGCCTCGACCGCGAGGTGCACGGTGTCGTCGGGCCGCGCGCCGGTGCGGCCATGGATCACCGCGACGAGCTGCTCGCTGCCGACCTGCAGCAGCAGCTCGGTCTCGGCGCCGGTCGGCTCGACGACGACGACGCGTGCCGGGATGCCCTGGCCGCCGGCGGTGAGGCTGATGTCGGTCGGGCGCACGCCGTACTGCACCGCCTGGCCCGGCGTGCCGGCGGTACCGGGCGGCGCGGGCCACGCGGCACCGAGCGCGTCGACGTGCGCGCCGTCCGACCCGTGGCGCAACGTGCCGCCGAGCAGGTTCATCGACGGCGAGCCGATGAACTGCGCGACGAACAGGTTGGCCGGCCGGTCGAACAGCTCGAGCGGCGTGCCGATCTGCTCGACCAGGCCGTCGTGCATCACGACGATGCGATCGGCCATCGTCATCGCCTCGATCTGGTCGTGCGTGACGTAGACCGTCGTCGTGCGCAGCCGCTGGTGCAGCGCCTTGATCTCGGCGCGCATCGCGACGCGCAGCTTGGCGTCGAGGTTGGACAGCGGCTCGTCGAACAGAAACACCTTGGGGTCGCGCACGATCGCGCGGCCCATCGCGACGCGCTGGCGCTGGCCGCCGGACAGCTCGCGCGGATAGCGCTCGAGCAGCCGGTCGAGGTTGAGGATGCGCGCGGCGTCGGCGACGCGCTGCTTCGTCAACGCCGCGTCCGCGTTGCGCAGCCGCAGGCTGAACGCCATGTTCTCGCCGACCGTCATGTGCGGATACAGCGCATAGCTCTGGAACACCATCGCGATGTCGCGGTCCTTGGACTCGAGGTCGTTGACGACCTTGCCGTCGATCAGGATCTGGCCGCCGCTGATGTCTTCCAGGCCCGCGAGCATGCGCAGCAAGGTCGACTTGCCGCAGCCCGACGGGCCGACCAGCACGACGAACTCGCCGTCGGCGATGTCGAACTCGATGCCGTGGATGACCTTGGTTCGGGCGTACGACTTCTCGACCCGGCGGAACGACACTGCGGCCATCGTGGCTCTCCGGTCAGCTCTTCACGGCGCCGGCGGTCAGGCCCGACACCATGTAGCGCTTGAAGGCGTAGTAGATCGCCGCGGGCGGCAGCGCATAGACGAGCCCCGTCGCCATGAGCAGCTCCCACGGCGAGTCGTCCGCCGACAGGAAGTTGCCGAGCGCGACCGCCAGGGTCGTGCTGGTGTCGTGCGACAGCAGCAGGAAGGCGTAGAGGTACTCGTTCCACGCGAGCAGCAGCGAGTAGGTGCCGACCGCGACCAGCGACGGCACGATCAGCGGCAGGTAGACGAGGCGGAACAGCTGCAGCGGCGACGCGCCGTCCATGCGCGCGGCCTCGTCGAGCTCGTAGGGCAGCTTGTCGGACGCCTGCTTCAAGACCCAGATGCAGTAGGGCGACGCGATCGTCACCATCGCGAGGATCAGCGACCACTGGCTGTTGAGAATGCCGTAGACGCTCATCGTCTTGTACATCGGCACCGCGAGGAAGGCGGCCGGGATGAAGTAGGTGAAGAGCGCGAGGTTCATCACCGTGCGCCCGCCGCGCACCTTGAGCCGGCTGATCGCGAACGCCGCCGCGGTCGCGACGAACAGCGTGATCGCCCCGACCGCCACCGCGATCAGCGCCGAGTTGCCGAGTTGCAGCCAGAAGTGGTTGAGGTAGAAGTGCTCTTCCCAGAACACCGTGTGGAAGTTCTGCAGGGTCGGATGGTCGGGCCAGAGCTTGCCGGACGTCGCCGAGTCCCTCGGCGAGATCGAGAACAGCACCATGTGGTAGATCGGGATCAGGGTCCACAGCAGGACCGGGATGCCGATCAGCAGCAGCTTGGCTTCCGTCGTGACGCTGCGCCAGCTGATCTTCATTTGGAAAGCCTGCGCATCATGAAGAAGACCAGGGGCAGGACCAGCGGCAAGGCGACGACGATAGACGCCATCGACAGGTCGACCTGATCGAGCCGCAGGTAGCGTATGCCGAGCGTCGCCAGCACATGCGTCAGGTCGGCCGGACCGCCGCCGGTCAGGAGGTAGACGCTGTTGAAGTCGCCGAGCGTCCAGATCATCGACAGGATCGTCGACGTCAGGTAGAGCGTGCGCATCGCCGGCCAGGTGATGAAGCGGAACTTCTGCCAGTTGGTGGCGCCGTCGACCGAAGCGGCCTCGTACTGGTCGCTCGGGATCGCCATGCGCGCGGCGATCAGGATCAGGGTCCAGAACGGCAGCGACTTCCACACGTGCATCAGCATCGAGAACGACAAGGCCAGCGTCGGCGAATTGAGCCAGTTCGGCCCGTCGAGGCCGGTCAGCTTGAAGATCGCGCTGTTGATCACGCCCCACTCGGGGTTCAGCATGAAGCGCACGGACAGGATGGTCGGAATCGACGGCACCGCCCACGGCAGGATGAACAGCACCGACAGCGCCTTGATCCACCCCCTTGCCTGCACGAAGAAGCCCGACAGCACCAGCGCGACGAGCATCTTCAGGTTGATCGCGACGACCAGGAAGACGATCGTGTTGACGAGGCTGCGCAGGAAGATCGGGTCTTCGACGAGGTGCACGTAGCTCGCCGGATGGCGCGCGAGCCAGAGCCCGTAGCCCACCGGGTAGAGCACGAAGACCGCGAAGACCAGCAGGTAGGGCGCGACCAGCACGCGGCCCCAGAAGTCCCAGCGCGACAGCCGGCGACGCGCCGGCGGCAGCGGCGCGTCCACACCCGCAACCAGGGTGCTCATGGCATCGCGGGAGCTACTGCCCGCCCGCCACCGTCTTGATGCGCGCGATCATCTCGTCGACCGCCTTGTCGACCGGGATCTTCTCGTTGATCACGCGGTTGGCGGCCTTGGCCCAGACGTTCTCGTTGTTGAGGACCGTGAACTTGTAGTTCTTCGTGAACTCGAAGGTCACGGTGCCGGCCTTGTACTGGTTGTAGACCGAGAGGCGATGCCGGTCGGCCTTCCAGAAGGGGCTCTCCTGCGCCACCTTGGTCACCGGGAACCAGCGGCCCAGCGCGCCTTCGACATAAGGCGTGAGGTTCTGCTCCTCGAGCAGGAACGACACGAACTGCTTGGCGAGCGCCTTGTTCTTCGCGTCCTTGAAGATCACGCCGGTCTTCACCGCGGTGCGGTAGATCATCTTCGAGCCGTCGGGCTTGTTCGGAAAGCCCGCGGTCGCGATCAGCTCGGTGTAGTTCTTCTTCGCGGTGGCGCGCTGCGCATCGGTCAGCGCGGTGTTGTTCATGTCGTCGAGCCACTTCGCGGCGATCGAGATCGTCGCGTTGTGCGTCATCACCGTGGTCTTGTTGTGGAAGGCGACGTTGTTGTCCGGATCCTTCCAGCTCGTCGACGACGGCGGCGAGCAGCCCTTGAGGTACGGCGCCACGTAGTCGGTCAGCGCGCCGATCAGGCCGGTGCGCACGCTCGGATCGTCGACCAGCAGCTTGCCGCTGTCGTTGACGAGCTTGACGTTGTAGGCGTCCGCGAAGGTCAGGAACGAGTAGAACGAGTCGCTCGAGTCGACGCCGAGCGGCTGGCCGATGCCGAACGCGCGGTTGCCGGTCTTCTGGCGGTAGGCCGGCTGCACCTTGTCGCACCAGAAGCTCCAGTAGTCCTTCCAGGTCGTCGGGATGTCCGATTCCTTGTAGCCCGCATCCGCCAGCATGTCGCGCCAGTACTGGATGTGCATCGTCTGCTGCTTGAGCGGGAAGGCGTAGTACGCGCGCGACTTGGTCCGGTCGTTGTAGAGGAAGGTGGTCTCGACGGTGTTCGGCGCGAAGCGCGCGCGGATCGGGTCGATCACGCTCGAGATGTCCTCGAGCTTGCCGTCGAAGGCCCACTTGGCGGTGACCTGGAAGTCGTAGACGTCGGCATAGGCGACGTCGGGCGGGTTGCCGGAATCGAGTGCCGACACCGTCTTCGGGATCATGTCCTGGATCGGGTACTGCGACAGCTCGACCTTGACGCCCTTGTGCTTGGCCTCGAACTTCCTGATCGCCTCGAACAGTGCATCGTCCTCGGACTTGTAGAAGCCCTTGACCCACCAGACGGTGAGCTTGTCCTGCGCCTGCGCCGGAGCGGCGGCCAGCAGCCCGAGTGCCACGGCCGAGGCGGCCCATGCTGTCGCGAACTTCATCGATCGTCCTCCAAGGGCGCACCGCGGCGCGCGGCTCGCTACGTCGGCCGCTATCGTATGACCAAAGAGCCGAGTGCCTCTCCGTGCTTACCCGGCGTTGGAGGCGAGGCCGGTCAGCGGCACTCGGGCACCGGCGTCGGCAGCGGCCGGCCGGCGAAGTACGCCTCGAGGTTGGCGCGTGCCAGGTCGGCCATCGCATGGCGCGTCTCGGCGGTGGCGCTGCCGATGTGCGGCGTCAGCAGCACGCGGTCCATGGTCCACAGCGCCTGCGGCACGTGCGGCTCGTTCTCGAACACGTCGAGGCCGGCGCCGGCGATCGTGCCGTTCTGCAGCGCCGCGACGAGCGCCGCTTCGTCGATCACCGAACCGCGCGCGACGTTGATCACGTAGCCCTTCGGACCGAGCGCTGCCAATACGCTCGCGTCGATCAGCTTGCGCGTGCCGGCGCCGCCCGGCGTGATGACGACGAGGAAGTCGGTTTCGGCGGCGAGCGCGCGCGGCGACTCGAAGTAGCGGTAGGGCAGGTCGGGCTTGGCGCTGCGCGCGGTATAGGCGATCGTCATGCCGAAGGCGGCGGCGCGCAGCGCGATCGCCTGGCCGATGCGCCCCATGCCGACGAGGCCGAGGCGCGCGCCCGACACCTTGCGCGCGAGCGGCCGCGGGCCTTCGGGCCAGCGTCCGGCGCGCACGTAGCGGTCGGACGCGCCGATGCCGCGCGCGACGCCGAGCATCAGCGCGATCGCGAGGTCGGCGACGTCGTCGTTCAGCACGCCCGGCGTGTGCGTCACGACGATGCCGCGCTCCTTCGCGGCGGCCACGTCGATGCCGTCGTAGCCGACGCCCATCACCGACACGATGCGCAGTTGCGGCATCCGGTCGAACAGCGCCGCGCCGACCTTGGACTCGCCGCTCGCGGCGATGCCCTGGATGCGCGGCGCGACCGCGGCGAACGCGGCCGGATCGGTCTCGTGCAGGCGCTCGTGCACGGTGAACGCTGCGCGCAGCGGGTCGAGCAGGAACGGCGGCAGCTTGGCGACGGACAGGATTTCGGTGGCGGACAAGGTCGGGCTCCTCTCGTCGGGCGGCGCGCCCGTGCGGTTCATGGGATTCGTCCTACCATACTATCGTGGGCACCAGGAGACCACGCACACCATGGAACGCATCGGATTCATCGGCGCCTCGGGCATGATGGGCCACGGCATGGCCAAGAACCTGCTCGCCAAGGGCCATCCGTTGCAGCTCACGGTGCACCGGCGGCGCGAGCCGGTGGCCGACCTGCTCGCGGCCGGCGCGACCGAGGCCGACGGTCCGGCCGGGCTGGCGCGCGCGAGCGACATCGTGTTCCTCTGCGTCACCGGCTCCCGCGAAGTCGAGGCCGCGGTCGCCGGCTTGCTCGAAGGCGCGCGCTCCGGATTGCTCGTCGTCGACTGCTCCACCAGCGAACCCGACTCCACGACGCGCCTGCGCGAGCGCTGCGCCGCCGCCGGCGTGACGTTCGTCGACGCGCCGCTCGCGCGCACGCCGGTCGAGGCCGAAGCGGGACGGCTCAACGTGATGGTCGGTGCCGAGCCCGAGGTCCATGCGCGGCTCGAGCCGGTGCTGCGGTGCTTCGCCGAGAACGTCTTCCACGTCGGCGGGCCGGGCGCGGGCCATGTCGTCAAGCTGCTCAACAACTTCATCGCGCAGGCCATCTGCACCGCGACCGCCGAAGCGTTCGCGGTCGGCCAGCGGGCCGGCGTCGACCCGCGCAAGCTGGTCGAGCTGGTGTCGGCCGGCGCGGTCAACTCGGGTCTCTTCCAGGCGATGGCCAAGACCTTGAACGGCGACATGACGGGCCTGAAGTTCGAGCTCGACAACGCCCGCAAGGACCTGCGCTACTACACGCACCTCGCCGAAGGACTGGCGATACCGGCGGTCGTCGGCGAGGCGGTGCACCAGTCGCTCGTGCTCGCGAGCGCGCTCGGCCATGGCGCCAAGTTCGTGCCGGCGCTGGTCGAGGCGCAGGAGCAGATCGCGCGCGTGCGGATCGTGCCGCGGTGACGACGATGCGCAGCGTCGGATACAGCGTCGCATGCGGCGTCGCATGCGGTGTCGGGTATCCCTAGAACCACGCGCCGACGAGCCGATCGGTTCCCCATTTCTGACGATGCCGCCGGGATAGGCAGGCATCAAGAATCGCGCCCAGCATCAGCTCGGGCGGCCGTCGGCCGCCGGCCGGCGCGCAGGGAGCAGTTCTCATGGACGGTCTGTCGATCGCTGAATCCGCCAGCTCGTACGTCGCGTCCGGCGGGTACGGGCATGCAGAGGCACTGCAGGTCGCGCCGCCGCGCCTGCTGCTCGTCGATGACCACGAGCTGGTGCGCTACGGCGTGCGCACGCTGTATGCCGAGCTGCGCGGCGTGCGCGTCGAATGGCTCGAAGCCTCGACCTTGCAGGAGGCGGTCGAGATCTACGGCCGCGAGGCCGGCATCGATGCGGTGCTGCTGGATCTCAACCTCGCCGACTGCAAGGGCCTGCAAGGGCTGCGGCAGTTCCTGCAGGCGCATCCGGGTGCGCGCGTCGCCGTCTTCAGCGGCACGCAGGACGAGTTCGTCGTGCGCCAGGCGCGCGCGCTGGGCGCTGCCGGCTATGTCGGCAAGGGCGCGCTGATGAACCAGATGCACGAGGTGCTGTGCGGTCTGGTCTGGCCGCCCGGCACGGGTGCGAGCCGGGCGCTGTTCCCGCGGTCGGCATCGGCCGCGATGTACGACAGGGTCGCGGAGCTCGGGCCTCGCCATCTCGAGATCCTCGAGCTCGTGCTGTCCGGCTGCACGAACCAGGAGATCGGCAGCGCGACGACTCTGTCGCTCGGCACGGTGAAGAACTACGTGTCGTCGCTGCTGCTCGCGCTGGACGTGAAGTCGCGCTCGCACATGATCTCGCTGTTCCGCTGACGTCGACGGCCGATGGACGTGCCGGTGGCCCAAGCGGCTGCGGGCTCGGCGCCGCCATGCCCGCCGCCGCCCGACACGGGTGCGCGGCGGGCGCGCTTCGTCGCGGTAGGCGCCGACTGCGATCCGGTGTCGCGCCCGAGCGCCGTTGCCGATGCGGCCGCGCCGGGGCATCGCGCCGAGGCGCCGCGCGACGCCGGCTGGGCGCTCCACGATGCCTGGGCGTACGCGCCATGGTTCGGCGCCACGTCGCTCGCCGGCATCGCCGTTCTCGTGCCGTGCCTCGAGCCGGACCTGGCGCTCTGCGGCTGGCTCGTGCTGGCCGCCGGCGCGCACCTCGTCGGCGCGGCGATCGTGCTGCGTCATGCGCGGCGGGCGCGCCGCTCCGCGCCGTTCAGCCGTTCGGCGCGCCAGGCCGCGGCGGCGACCTGGCTCGTCGTGCTGCCGCTCGCCGTCGTGCCGTGGCTGCCGTTGCGCGCCGGCACCGGCGCCGCGTGGCTCGTCGCGGGCGTACCCGCGCTCGTCGCGGTCTGCGGCGCGGCGGGCTTCGCGAGCCTGCCGCTGGCCGCGTCGGCCGTGCTCGCGATGCCGATGGGACTCGCGCTGCATGCGCTGGTCGATCCGGCGGCCGATGGATCGATGCCCGCGGTGGTCCTCGTCGTTGCGTCGGCCGCCGCCGGCGCCTGCCTGATGGTCGCACTGGCCAGCCGGCGCGTGCAGGCGCGCTGGGCGGGTCGCGTGCGGGCCCAGGCCGCCTTGGTGCGGCAGGCCGTCGGCGAACGCGACGCCGCGCTGCGTGCCGATCAGGAGAAGAGCCGCTTCCTCGCGATCGCCAGTCACGATCTGCGTCAGCCGGTGCATGCGGCCGGTCTGTTCGCGGCCACGCTCGAGAAGCGTCTTGCCGGTGCCGCCGAAGAGCCGCTGGCGCACAGCATGATGCGTTCGATCGAAGGGCTGGACCGCTCGTTCAACGCGATGCTCGACGTCTCGCGGCTCGATGCCGGCACGGTCGAGGTGAACCTGCAACGTTTCGCCTTGCGCGATCTGTTCCGCCGCGTGCACATGCAGTTCGCCGGCCAGGCCGAGGTCGCCGGCCTCGGGCTGCGGCTGCGCCCGGGCGGCAAGTCCGTGACGAGCGACCCGCAGCTGCTCGAGCGCATCGTCGGCAACCTGGTGCAGAACGCGCTGCGCTACACCGAGCGCGGCGGCGTCGCCGTGGTCGCCCGGCACACCGCGACGCATCTCAACATCGAGGTCTGGGATACCGGCGTCGGCATCGCCGAAGACGACTTGCCGCGCATCTTCGAGGAGTTCTATCGCGCCGGACGCGGCCGGCGCATGCGCGCGCAAGGCCTCGGCATGGGCCTGGCGATCGTCAAGCGGCTCGCGGCGCTGCTGCGGCTCGAGCTCACGGTCGCGTCCGCGCCCGGCCGCGGCACGGTGTTTCGCATCGGCGTGCCGCTCGGCGGCATCCCCGATATCGAGGATGCGACGGCGCCCGCCGACACCTTGCCGATGCCGCTGCCGGCGTCGCGCAGCGTGCTCGTGATCGACGACGACGAGGCGATCCGTGTCGGCCTGTGCCTGCTGCTCGATGAATGGGGCTACGAGGTCCATGCCGCCGCGTCGGCCGAGCAGGCCGAGCGCACGGTGCGCGCGCTCGAGTTTCCGCCGGACCTCGTGCTGAGCGACCTGCACCTGGGCGATGGGCCGGACGGCATCGCTGCGATCGACGCGGTGCGCGCCGCCTGCGGCTGCACCGTGCAGGCCGTGCTGATCACCGGCGACACGTCGCCGGCCGAGATGCGGCGCGTCGGCGACAGCGGTCATCCGGTGCTCTTCAAGCCGGTGCAGCCGCGGCGCCTCTTCAACGTGCTGCGCGGCCTGTCGATGTAGTTCGCTCGCAGAAGTGACTTTCGACCGGTGCGCTCGCGACGCTGGCTTTCTAGAGTGCCGTGCATGTCAACCTACGACGTCGAAACGCTGCTCCAGCCGCTGCCCGGCCCCGCGCCTTGCGGGCCCGAGCTGGACCGCGATCCGGTCTATGCCGCGCTCGAGGCCGCCGGCAACGGCAAGCCCGAGCAGGAGTTCGGCGACGTGCGCATCGAAGCCGTGCCGCCCGACTGGGCCGGCGTCGAGGAACACGCGCTGGCGCTGCTGCAGCGCACCCGCGACCTGCGCGTGGCCGTCTGGCTGACGCGTGCCGGTGCCCGCCTCGGCGGACTGCCGGCCGCGGTGCAGGGACTGAAGCTGCTGCTCGGGCTGCTCGAGCGTCACTGGCAGCACGTCCATCCGCAGATCGACGAGGATGGCGACGCGATCGCGCGCGCCAACGCGCTCGCTGCACTGTCCGACCACGCCACCGGCCTGGCCGACTTTCGTGCCGCGCGGCTCACCGCGGATCGCGTGACCTTGACGGTGCGCGACATCGAACTGGCGCTCGGCCGTGCGCAGCCGTTCGGCAAGGAGGCGGCGCCGACCGAAGAGGGCGTGCTCGTCGGCATCGCTGCGCTCGATCGCGCCCATCCGGGCACTGCCGCGATGATGCGCGAGTGCTGTGCCCTCGTCGCCGCGATCGCGCTGCGCATCGAGCACGAGCTCGGCGTGTCGAGCGGCGTCGACCTGGTGCCGCTGCACCGGTTGCTGAAGCCGGTCGACGAGGCGGCGCGCCGCACGCTCGGCGTAGCCGCGCCGGCAAGCGCGTCGTCCGCCGCGCCGGAGGCGGCCACCGGCTCCATCTCGGTCTCGCTGCAAGGCGCGATCCAGTCGCGCGACGACGTCGTCCGCGCGCTCGACCGCGCCTGCAGCTGGATGGAGCGCAACGAGCCCAGCCATCCGGCGCCGCTGCTGCTCCGCCGTGCGCAACGGCTGATGAGCAAGAGCTTCGTCGAGATCGTCCGCGACATCGCGCCCAAGGCCCTCGACGAGCTCGGCAGCGTCGCCGGCGAGCGCTACGAGTAGTCAACCGACAGGACCCTACACAGGAGCAGACCATGGCCACCAGCAGCCAGAAATTCATCGCCCGCAATCGTGCGCCGCGGGTGCAGATCGAATACGACCTCGAGACGTACGGCGCCGAGAAGAAGATCCAGCTGCCGTTCGTGATGGGCGTGATGGCCGACTTGTCCGGAAAGCCGGCCCAGGCGCTGCCGCCGGTCGCCGAGCGCAAGTTCGTCGACATCGACATCGACGAGTTCGAGCGGGTGATGAAGTCCATGAAGCCGCGTGTCGCGTTCCAGGTCGACAACACGCTGTCCGGCGAAGGCGGCAAGCTGCCGGTCGAGCTGACGTTCGACACGATGGACGACTTCTCGCCCGCCGCGATCGCGCGCAAGACCGAGGGCCTGCGCCAACTGCTCGAAGCGCGCGAGCAGCTCGCCAACCTGATGGTCTACATGGACGGCAAGGCGACCGCCGAGGCGCTCATCGCCAAGGTCGTGAAGGACGAGACCTTGCTCAAGACGCTCGCCGCCGCGGCTGCCGCCGACAAGCCGGCCGACCCTGCGCCCGCTGCCTGACGGCATGCGCCGATCCGCCGCATCCACGGAGAACCACCATGGCCGAAGAAACCATCCTGACCGCCGAACGACCGTCCGCACTGCAAGGCGTCGAGTACGAAGGCAGCCCCTTCGCCTCGCTGCTGACCAAGGAGTTCAAGCCGCAGACGGACGATGCGCAGTCCGCCGTCGAGAAGGCCGTCCAGACGCTGGCGCAGCAGGCGCTCGCGCGGGCCAACCTGATCAGCGGCGACGTGATGGCGTCGATCGAGGCCATGATCGCCGAGATCGACAGGAAGCTCACGGAGCAGGTCAACCTGATCCTGCACCACCCCGACTACCAGCGGCTCGAAAGCGCCTGGCGCGGCCTCCACTATCTCGTCAACAACACCGAGACCGACGAGATGCTGATGATCCGCGTGCTGAACATCTCCAAGGCCGAACTCGGCAAGACGCTGAAGAAGTTCAAGGGCACGGCCTGGGACCAGAGCCCGATCTTCAAGAAGGTCTACGGCGCCGAGTTCGATCAGCTCGGCGGCAAGCCGTACGGCTGCCTCGTCGGCGACTACTACTTCGACCAGAGCCCGCCGGACGTCGAACTGCTCGGCGAGATGTCCAAGGTGGCGGCGGCGGCGCTCGCGCCGTTCATCGCCGCGGCGAGTCCGACCGTGATGCAGATGTCGTCGTGGCAGGACCTCGCGAACCCGCGCGACCTGACGAAGATCTTCGGCACCGACGAATACGCCTCGTGGCGGTCGCTGCGCGAGTCCGACGACGCGCGCTACATCGGCCTGGCGATGCCGCGCTTCCTGTCGCGCCTGCCCTACGGCGCCAAGACCAGCCCGGTGGAGGAGTTCGCCTTCGAGGAGGTCACCGCGAGCGGCGACCATTCGAAGTACGCATGGACCAATTCGGCCTATGCGATGGCAGTCAACATCAACCGCTCGTTCAAGCTCTACGGCTGGTGCTCGCGCATACGCGGCGTGGAGTCGGGCGGGCTGGTCGAAGGGCTGCCGACGCACACCTTCCCGAGCGACGACGGCGGCATCGACATGAAGTGCCCGACCGAGATCGCGATCGGCGACCGGCGCGAAGCCGAGCTCGCGAAGAACGGCTTCATGCCGCTGGTGCACCGCAAGAACACCGACGTGGCGGCCTTCATCGGCGCGCAGTCGCTGCAGAAGCCGGCCGAGTACTACGACCCCGACGCGACGGCCAATGCCAACCTCTCCGCGCGCCTGCCCTACATGTTCGCGGTGAACCGGTTCGGGCACTACCTCAAGTGCATCGTGCGCGACAAGATCGGCTCGTTCAAGGAGCGCGATTCGATGCAGAAGTACCTGAACAACTGGATCATGAACTACGTCGACGGCGATCCCGTCAATTCATCGGATCTCGTCAAGTCGCAGAAGCCGCTGGCCGCCGCCGAAGTCACGGTCGAGGACGTGGAGGGCAATCCCGGCTACTACACCTCGAAGATCTATCTGAGGCCGCACTACCAGCTCGAAGGGCTGACGGTGTCGCTGCGTCTCGTTTCCAAGCTGCCAAGTCAGAAGCAGGCCTAGTTCGTTTCCCTTTCAAGCGCGTCCGTAACCAGCATTCCCACCATTCCGGAAATCCAGGAGCCTATCCATCATGGCAACCATAGACAGTCACATCAAGTTCGACGGCGTGGACGGCGAGTCCGCGCACAAGGACCACAAGGGCGAAATTCCCGTCCTCCAATGGACCTGGGGAGTCACGAACGCCTCGAGCCCCATCGGAGGCGGCTCGGGCAGAGGCAAGGCGGCGCCGCAGGACTTCACCTTCATGCACACCCTCGACAAGGCGTCGCCGGTGCTCGCGAAGAGCTGCGCGAGCGGCAAGCACTTCGCGACCGTCGTGCTCACCTGCCGCAAGTCGGGAGAGGGCCAGAAAGACCATCTCAAGATCACGATGAAGGAGGTCTTCATCACGTCGGTGATGCCGTCTGCCACCCAGGGCGGCGACATCCTCGAAGCCGTCTCGTGTTCCTACAAGAACTTCGAGATGGGCTACAAGGTGCAGGACGACAAGGGCGGCACCGGCGGCGAGGTGAAGATGAGCTGGGACACCGCCACGACCGAGACGAGCTGAGTCCCTCCATGGCGCATTCGTTCGACGATCCGGCCGGCCTGCGCAGCGACGTCCACCTGGCCGTGCAGGCCAAGCGGGCCGGCCGAGTCAAGGGCGAGTCGCTCGCCTCCGACCACCAGGACGATATCGTCGTCCATGCCTGGGATTGGGGGCTCTCGGCCGGGCACGCGCTCGGCTCGACGCAGAAGACCGCGCGGCGTTCCTACCAGGAACTCAGCGTGGTCAAGTCGATCGATGCGGCCACGACGCCGCTGATGAGCGCGCTCGCGACCAACGACGAGCTCAAGGAAGTGGTGCTGTCGATGCGCAGGTGCGGCGGCGGCCAGTTCGACTACCTGCGCATCAAGCTGAGCGGTGCGCGCATCGTGTCACTGCGCCAGCAGACCGACGCCGGCGGCATCACGTCCGAGACGGTGACGTTCGCATTCACGCAGGTCGAGGTGCAGTACACGCCTCAGAAGGCGGACGGCTCGGCCGGTGCCGCGACGACCTTCACCGACCAGGTGATCCCGTCATGAGCGCGACGGCAGAGAGCACCCGGGCGCCTCCGCCCCTGGACATGCGCGACCGGCTGCAGCCGGTGCTGCTCGATCGCCTGGTCGACGAGACGCGGCTCGGGGGCACCGACCCGGAGGACCGGCGCGTGATGAGCAAGGCGCAGCTGCGCGCGGCGGTGTTGCGCGATCTGGCCTGGCTCTTCAACGCGGTGCAGCCTCTCGGTGCGGAGGCCGATCGATTCCCGGCCGTCGCCGCCAGCGTGCTGAACTTCGGCCTGCCGCCGCTGTCGGGCAAGCTGGCGTCGCACCTGGACATCTCGCAGCTCGAGAAGACCATACGGTCCGCGATCGTCCGCTTCGAGCCGCGCATCCTCGCCGAGTCGCTCGAGGTGCGCGCGATCGAGGCGACGAGTGCGCTCGACACGCACAACGTCGTCGAGTTCGAGATCCGCGGCGAGCTCTGGGCGCAACCGATCCCGCTCGAGATCCTGCTGCGTACCGAACTCGATCTCGAGGCCGGGCAGATGGCGGTGCGCGATGCCGCCGCTCGCGCCCTGTAGCGCCACGGCGCCCGCTCCATGGATCCGCGCCTGCTGCGCCTGTATGCCGACGAGCTGAACCATCTGCAGGAGATGGGGCAGGAGTTCGCGCAGGCGTTCCCCGGGATCGCCGAACGACTCGGCATGCAGACCTTGCCGGTCGCCGATCCCTATGTGGAGCGGCTGCTCGAGGGCTTCGCGTTTCTCGCCGCGCGCGTGCAGCTGAAGCTCGAGGCCGAGCAGCCGCGCTTGATCGCGCAGCTGCTGGAGGCGCTCTATCCGAACTTCCTCGTGCCCGTGCCGTCGATGATGATCGCGCGGCTGGCGGTCGATCCGCTCGATCGCAACGTCGCCGATGGCCAGCGCCATCCGCGCGGCAGCAGGTTGCGCAGTGCCGCGCGGCGCGGTCAGGACACCGCATGCGAGTTCTCCACTGCGCACGACGTGACCCTGTGGCCGATCGAGATCGCCGCGGTCGCCTACTTCACGCATGCGCCCGATCTGCCGCTGTCGCGCTTGCGTCCGGGCGCGAACGCGAGCGGCGGCCTGCGCATCCGCCTGCGCGCGGGCGGCGGCACGACGTTCTCCCGGCTCGGCATCGATCGGCTGGCCTTCTACATCGCGGCGCCCGACGATGCCGCGTTCCGCTTGCATGAGCTTGTGCTCGGCCATGCGCTCGGGACGCTGGTGGGCAGCGACCCTTCGTCGGCGGCACAGCAATGGCACGGCCCCGAGAGCCTCCGGCCGATCGGCTACGCGGCCGGCGAAGCGCTGCTGCCCGAATCGCTGCGGGCGTTCTCGGGCCACCGGCTGATGCAGGAAGTGGCGGCCTTGCCGCAGCGGCTGCTGTTCTTCGAGATCGGCGGCCTCGCCGAACGACTCGCCAGGGTCGCCGGCGACGAGGTCGAACTGGTCATCCTGTTTTCCCGCGGGGATCCTGCGCTCGAATCGCTGGTGGACGCCAGGAGCCTCGCGCTTTTCTGCACGCCCGCGATCAATCTGGTTCCCAAGCGCCTGGACCGCATCCAGATCGCCGCCGGCGGGTGGGACTATCACGTCGTCCCCGATCGCACGCGGCCCATGGATTTCGAGGTGCACAGCCTGCAGTCGGTCGTCGGGCACGGCATGGGGGTGACGGGACCGCAGGAGTACCTGCCGCTGTATGCGGCGTGGCACGACGGCCCGCGCGATCCGGCCGGCTACTACACGGTGCGGCGCGAGCCTCGGCTGCTGTCGCCGGCCGAGAAGAAGCGGGGCACGCGCTCGTCCTACGTCGGCGACGAGGTGTTCCTTGCGCTGGTCGATGCGCGTCATGCGCCTTGCGGGCAAGACATCCGGCAGCTCTCGGTGATGGCGCTGGTGACCAATCGCGACCTGCCGACGCTGCTGCCGCACGGCGCCGCGGCCGCCGGCGACGCGCCCGCCGCATCGGCGTGGGTGCCGCAGTCGCCGGGCTCCATCGTGCGCGTCGACTGCCTGCGCGGGCCGACGCGCCCGGTCTCGCGCCGGCCGGTGGGCGAGCTCGGCTGGCAGCTCGTCAGCCATCTCGGGCTCAACCATCTCGCGCTGGTCGACGAGTCGCCGGAGCGTGCCGCCGAGGTGCTGCGCACGACCCTCGGCCTCTACGGACCGCCCGAGGACGCGGTCTGGGGGCGCCAGGTCGCCGGCCTGCAGGCGCTGCGTGCGCGCTCGGTGGTACGGCGCCTGCCGGTGAAAGGGCCGCTCAGCTTCGGCACCGGCATCGAGTTCGAGCTGCTGCTGGACGAGCATGCCTACCAGGGCAGCAGCGGCTTCCTGTTCGCGAGCGTGCTCGAATGCTTCCTGGCGCGGCATGCGGCGATCAACACGTTCACGCAGACGCGGCTCGCGACGCTGCAACGCGGCGACGTGATGCGCTGGCCGGTGCGCTCCGGGGCGATGGAGTTGGTATGACCGAGATCGCCTCGCGGTCGGCCGAACTGCGGCGTGTCCTCGATGCGGTCGAGGCCGAGCCGCACGCGCAGGACTTCTTCGCGCTGCTGCGCCGCATCGAGATCCTGGTGCCGGACATGCCGCGCTGGGGCGAGGCGCTGCGGCCATCGCAGGAGCCGATCCGCCTCGGCCAGGAACCCGAGCTCGACTTCGCGCCGGCCGGCGTCGCGGTGCTCGAGCGATCGGCGTTCGGTGCGCCGCGGCTGGGTGTGCGCTTCTTCGGGTTGCTCGGACCTCACGGGCCGATGCCGCTGCACCTGACCGAATTCGCGCGCGAGCGCATTCGTCATCGTGGCGACCCGACGCTGGCGCGCTTCCTGGACATGTTCCACCACCGGATGCTCGCGCTCTTCTATCGCGCCTGGGCACAGTGCCAGCCGGTGGTGCAGCACGATCGGCCGGCGCAGGACCGCTATGCGGCATGGCTGGGCGCGAGCTACGGGGCGTCGCGCCGGCACGGCGCGAGCGAGCGCAGCGCGGACCGTGCGCGCCTCTACCGCGCCGGACTGCTCGCGTTGCGCAGCCGCCATCCCGAAGGACTGGCGAAGCTGCTGCAGGGCCATTTCGACGTGCCGGTGCAGGTCGTCACGAACGTGCCGCAGCGCCTCGCGATCGCGCCGCACGAGCGCTCGCGGCTCGGCGTCGCAGCACGGCTGGGATCGAACGCCAACGCCGGGCGCTACGCCGATGACCGCCAGTTCAAGTTTCGCATCGTCCTCGGCCCGTTGAACCTGGCGCGCTATCTCGCCTTCCTGCCCGGCGGCACCGCCTGGCAAGAACTCGTCGCGTGGGTGCAGCAGGCCATCGGCCTCGATCTGCGCTGGGACGTGCGGCTGCGCCTGGCGCGCGCCGAGGTTCCGAAGGCGCAACTGATGCGCGGCAAGCAGGCGCGCGTCCACGCGCTCGGCGTCAGCGTGTGGCTCGGCCATGCGCGAAGCCGCTCGCATCGCACGGACCGCGGCGACCTCCTGCTGGCGTCGCCGGGAGCACCTCATGGCTGACATCTCGCGCGCCGCATTGTTCGGCAAGCTCAACCCGTTCGCATACCAGGCCATCGAAGGCGCGACGGTGTTCTGCAGGCTGCGCGGCAACCCCTACGTCGAACTGCAGCACTGGCTGGTGCAGATCCTCAACGCGGCCGATTCCGATCTGCATCGCATCGTCAGGCACTTCGGGCTCGACAACGGCACGCTGGCGAGCGACCTGACGATCTCGCTCGACCGGCTGCCGCGCGGCGCATCGTCGGTGACCGACCTGTCGAGCTTCGTCGAGAACGCGGTCGAGCGCGGCTGGGTCTACGGCTCGCTGATGTTCGGCGAGACGCAAGTGCGCACCGGCAGCCTCGTCGTCGGCATCCTGAAGACGCAGAGCATGCGCCATGCGCTGCTGACGATCAGCCGCCAGTTCGAACGCATCCGCATCGACGATCTCGCGGAGAACTACGCCAGGATCCTCGACGGATCGCCCGAAGGCGCCTTGCACGCCAGCGATGCCGGTGCGCTCGGCGACGTCGGCGAGCCGGGCGAGGCGAGCGGCGCGATCGCGCCGGCCGCGCTCGGCAAGCAGCAGGCGCTGAAGCGCTATGCGGTCGATCTGACCGAGCGCGCGCGCGCCGGCGAACTCGATCCCGTCACCGGCCGCGACGAGGAGATCCGCCAGATCGTCGACATCCTGATGCGGCGGCGCCAGAACAACCCGATCCTGACCGGCGAGGCCGGCGTCGGCAAGACCGCCGTGGTCGAAGGCTTCGCGCTGCGGCTGGCGCGCGGCGACGTGCCGCCGGCCTTGCAGGACGTGTCGGTGCACATGCTCGACATCGGCCTGATGCAGGCCGGCGCGAGCATGAAGGGCGAGTTCGAGAGCCGGTTGCGTGCCGTGATCGACGAGGTGCAGGCCTCGCCCAGGCCGATCATCCTGTTCATCGACGAGGCGCACACGCTGATCGGCGCGGGCGGCGCGGCCGGCACCGGCGATGCGGCCAACCTGCTGAAGCCGGCGCTGGCGCGCGGCAAGCTGCGCACCATCGCCGCGACGACCTGGGCCGAGTACAAGAAGCACATCGAGAAGGACCCGGCGCTGACGCGGCGCTTCCAGGTCGTGCAGGTGCACGAGCCCGGCGAAGCGAAGGCGGTGCAGATGCTGCGCGGCATGGCCCACGTGCTGGAGCGGCATCATCGCGTCGCGCTGCTCGACGAAGCCATCGAGGCCGCGGTGAAGCTCTCGCACCGCTACATCCCGGCGCGCCAGTTGCCGGACAAGGCGGTGAGCCTGCTCGACACCGCCTGTGCGCGCGTCGCGGTGAGCCAGCACGCCACGCCGCCCGAGGTCGAGGACGTGCAGCGCCGCATCGAGGCGTTGAAGGTCGAGGCGGGGATCATCGAACGCGAGGCCGAGATCGGCATCGACGTCGACGCGCGCGACAGCCGCGTGGCGGCCCAGCTCGCCGCGGCCGAGGCCTCGCTCGCGCGGCTGAGCGCGCGCCACGAGGCCGAGAAGAAGCTCGTCGACCGGATCCTCGCGCTGCGCGCGAAGCTGCGCAAGGGCGGCGCGGCGCTCGATGAGCCGGCGGCGCAGGAGCCGGATGCGGAGGAGCGCATGCGGCTGCTCGCCGACCTCGCCGAGCTGCAAGGGCAGCTCCGCGAACTGCAGGGCGAAAGCCCGTTGATCCTGCCGTCGGTCGACGAGCAGGCGGTCGGCGCGGTGGTGCAGGACTGGACCGGCATTCCGGTCGGCCGCATGGTGAAGAACGAAGTCGAGGCGGTGCTGAAGCTGGCCGACACGCTGAACCAGCGCGTCATCGGGCAGAAGCACGCGCTCGAGATGATCGCGCGGCGCATCCAGACCTCGCGCGCCCGGCTCGACGATCCGCGCAAGCCGATCGGCGTGTTCATGCTGTGCGGAACCTCCGGCATCGGCAAGACCGAGACGGCGCTCGCGCTCGCCGAATCGCTCTACGGCGGCGAGCAGAACGTCATCACGATCAACATGAGCGAGTACCAGGAGGCGCACACCGTCTCGTCGCTGAAGGGCGCGCCGCCGGGCTATGTCGGCTACGGCGAAGGCGGCGTGCTGACCGAGGCGGTGCGGCGCCGGCCCTACAGCGTGGTGCTGCTCGACGAAGTGGAGAAGGCGCACCCCGACGTGCACGAGCTCTTCTTCCAGGTCTTCGACAAGGGCTGGATGGAGGACGGCGAAGGGCGTGGCATCGACTTCAAGAACACCATCATCCTGCTGACGTCCAACGTCGGCAGCGAGCTGATCGCGAACCTCTGCAAGGATCCCGAGCCGATGCCCGATCCCGAAGGCATCGCCAAGGCGCTGCGCGAGCCGCTGCTGAAGATCTTCCCGGCGGCGCTGCTGGGGCGGCTGGTGACGATCCCGTACTACCCGCTGTCCGACGACATGATGGGCGAGATCGTGCGGCTGCAGTTGGGCCGCATCGAGAAGCGCATCCGCGAGAACCACGGGATGCCGTTCGAGTACGGCGACGACGTCGTCAGGCTCGTGGTGTCGCGCTGCACCGAGGCCGAATCGGGCGGGCGCGTGATCGATGCGATCCTGACGAACACGGTGCTGCCGCGGATATCGGTGGAGTACCTGAACCGGCTCGCCGAAGGACGCTCTTTGACGGGCGTGCGGCTGGGCGTCGACGCGGGCGATTTCAGCTACGCGTTCGATTGAGGAAGAGGCATGCTGAAGCCCAGGGACATCAGCCTCGCGCCGATCCGCAACGGCGGATACTTCATCGGCGATGGCCGCGGCGTGCCGGCGGGCGCGACGCTCCGGCTCGGCATGCCCCTGACGCTGGCCGTCGACAGCGTGGTGTACGAATTTCGCCAGCGCCTCGGGCGCCGCAACGCGCAACCGATCGCGGACTGGCATCATCGAGCGCGCGCCGGTGGGCGCGCAGATCGGCGCGGCAGTTCTGACCGTCGCGCTGCAGGGAGGTACGGGATGGCCGGCTCGCGGGCATTTGGATGGTTCCTGACATCGGAAGCCCTACCGTCCCTGGTGGCGGGTCGGCTCGTCCGCATGGCGGCGCCCGGCCTGACCGGCGCTGCGCCGGGTGCCGCCGCCCACACGCCCGAGGGCGGGGCTCGCTTGCTCACGCCAGGCGAGCGCGCGATGGCGCGCCAGCTCTTCGGTACTGCGGTCGACTATGGCGTCGTCAAGGTCCACAACGAGAAGTACCTGTGGTTCGGCATGCAGCCCGACGACACGGCGATAACGCCGAACGGCGAGCTGTACTTCAGCCCGAAGCGCTTTCGCGAAGACTTCTCGACCGGGAGCTACTCCGACTCGCTGTGGTTCATGCACGAGATGGTGCACGTCTGGCAGTACCAGCTCGGCTATCCGGTGAAGGCTCGCGGCGCCATCCGCATCGGCGTCGACTACCACTACGAGCTCGCGCCCGACAAGCAGCTGTCGGACTACAACATGGAAGCGCAGGGCGACCTGCTGTCCGACTACTGGGCACTGAAGAGCTATCCGCATCCGCCCCTGCACAACAACTCCTACCGCGACAAGCTGCCGCTCTACGAGACCGTGCTGCGCAAGTTCATCGCCGACCCTGCGGACAAGGGCAATCTGCCGTGAGGCGTCGTGATCGCGCTCTCGCCGGGCTGGTGGTGCTGCTGGCGAGCGGCGGGTGCCGCGCGCTGTCGTCGATGGGCGACGTGGAGGTAACGCAGACGGCCGACGGCCTGCCCTGCTTTGCGGTGCGCGGCGATGCGCCGCTGCGCCTGCATGCGCTCAGCGTGACGCATGGCGAGCGGCGCGATTGGCGTACGCTGCCCGACGAGTCGTGGGGCTACACCGTCGCGCCGCCCGGTGCGGCGCTTGCCGCGGGCCCAACCGGCTGCATCCGCTATGGCGAAGCGCCGCCGGCGGCGACCGTCCGCCATGCGCCCGAGCCGCTGCGGCCGGCGCGGCTGTACCGGGTCGAGATCAGCGCCAGCCCGCCGAGCGGCAGCGACGGGACCGCGGCCTACGAGGCCGAGTTCTGCCTGGTCGATGGTGCCGACGGCAAGCCGGCCGTGCGGGCCGTTGCCTGGGATGCCGAGGCGCGCCGCTGGCGCCGCGAGGTCTGCCCCGACCGCTGACAAGCTGCCGGGGCGCCGGCCAAGGTGACTTTCGTCGCTACCGGCCATGCGCCGCGGGCCGTACCGTGGCACCGACGTTCAATGCCTGCCCGCGCCATGGCCAGCCCGATCTCGCTCAAGTCGCCTCTGCCGTCGAAGGACCTGTTCTTCGAGTCGATGGCCGACACCGGCGGCCTCAGCGCGCTCGGCGAGACGCAGCTCGGGTTGCTGAGCGAGAAGCCGGACATCAAGGCCGAGGACCTGCTCGGCAAGTCGATGACCGTCGAGGTCGCGCTGAAGGACGGCTCGGTCCGTCACTTCAACGGCCTGGTGGCGCGCTTCGGCCTCGGCGCGCACCGTGGCCGCTACTACGGCTACCAGGCCACCGTGCGGCCGTGGCTGTGGTTCCTCACGCGCACCGCCGACTGCCGCGTGTTCCAGGACCTGAGCGTCCCGGACATCGTCAAGAAGGTCTTCGAGGACCATCCGATCGCGCACTTCCAGTTCAAGCTGTTTCGCAGCTACCGGCCGTGGGTCTACTGCGTGCAGTACCGCGAGACCGACTACAACTTCGTCGCGCGGCTGCTCGAGCACGAGGGGATCTACTGGTACTTCGAGCACACGGCCGACCAGCACAAGCTCGTCCTCGTCGACTCGCACACCGCGCACGATCCGGCGCCCGGCTGCGCGAGCCTGCCCTACTACGAGAACCCCGGCCAGATGCCGCCGGATACGGTGTACGTGTCGAACTGGTCGTTCGATGCGGCGGTGCGCAGCGGCAAGACGGCGGCGACGAGCTACGACTTCGAGCAGCCGTCGGCCAGCCTGCTGGTCACGTCGTCGCAGTCGCGCAGCCATGCGCTCGACGACTACGAGCTGTTCGACTTCCAGGGCGACTACATCAAGCCGGCCGACGGCACGCAGTACGACGAAGATCGCCTGATCGAGCAGCAGTTCGGCTATGCGACGGTGCGCGGCGCTTCCAACGCGCCGGAAATCTCGATCGGCCACGTGCTGGCGATCGAGAAGCATCCGCGCGACGACCAGAACGCCAAGTACCTGATCGCGGCGGAACGCGTCGACGCCCACGTCGATGCCTACGAGGGCGGCGATCCCACGCCCGGCGGCTATCGCTGCAGCTTCGAGGCGATACCGGCAGCGCAGCAGTTCCGCCCGCCGCGGCACACGCCCAAGCCGTTCGTCCAGGGGCCGCAGACCGCCGTGGTCGTGGGCCCGTCGGGCGAAGAGATCCATACCGACAAGTACGGCCGCGTGAAGGTGCAGTTCCACTGGGACCGCTACGGCAAGAAGGACGACAAGAGCTCGTGCTGGGTGCGCGTGAGCCATCCCTGGGCCGGCAAGAACTTCGGCGTGATGCACGTGCCGCGCATCGGGCAGGAGGTCGTGGTCTCGTTCCTCGAGGGCGACCCGGACCAGCCGCTCGTCACCGGCCGCGTCTACAACGCCGAGCAGATGCCGCCGTGGGACCTGCCGACCCACGCGACGCAATCGGGGATCCTGACGCGGTCGAGCAAGGGTGGCGCCTACGACAAGGCCAACGCGATCCGCTTCGAGGACAAGATGGGCTCGGAGCAGCTCTGGATCCATGCCGAGAAGAACCAGGACATCGAGGTCGAGCACGACGAGACGCACTGGGTCGGCAACGACCGCACGAAGACGATAGACCACGACGAGACGACGCACGTCAAGCACGACCGGACCGAGACCGTCGACAACAACGAGACGATCACGATCCACGGTCAGCGCACCGAAGTGGTCGACAAGGACGAGACCATCACGATCCACCAGAACCGCACCGAGACGGTGGACAAGGAAGAGTCGATCACGATCCACGGCGGGCGCACCGAGAAGGTCGACAAGGACGAGAGCATCACGATCGATGGCGGCCGCACCGAGACGGTGGCCAAGGACGAGAGCATCGCGATCAACGGCGGGCGCACCGAGACGGTGGCCAAGGACGAGAGCATCACCATCAACGGCGGCCGCACCGAAAGCGTCGCCAAGGACGAGAGCGTCAGCGTCACCGGCGGCCGCACCGTGAGCATCGGCAAGGACGACGCGCTGTCGGTCGGCAAGAACCTGTCGGTCACCGCGTCGGAGTCGATCTCGCTGACGACCGGGAGCGCGAGCATCGTGATGAAGAAGGACGGGACGATCACGATCAAGGGCAAGGACGTGACGATCCAGGGGTCGGGGAAGATCAATGTGAAGGCGGACAGCGACGTGGTGGTCAAGGGTTCGAAGGTGTCGCAGAACTGAGGAGGATCGGATGAATGCGAGGGTTCTGGTTGCGATGAATGAAGACACGCTTGCTACCGACGAGCCTTCGGGGATGGCGGCAAGCGTCCTCGACAGCCTGCTGCGCGTCCGACCACAGGATTCCGCGGAGTCGGACCGTCCCTCGGGACTGATGATCGGTGAACTGCTGGCCATCATCGACGACGGTGCGACCCCGATGGTCACGTTGCCGGACGCACCCGATCGCGCATTGCCGGCACTTAGCCTGGTCGACCTCCACGGTGGGCACATCGGAAGGCGCGTCGCGTTGTTGTTCGAGGCGGGCGAGGGCCGGCGGCCGGTTGTGATCGGCGTGCTGCGCGGACAGGGGGTGTGGTCGGAAGAGACTCGGCCGTCGCAGGTCGAACTCGACATCGACGGGCAGCGCATGGTCGTGGCGGCGCGCGAGCGGCTCGTGCTTCGCTGCGGCAAGGCGAGCATCACATTGACCAAAGAGGGGAAGGTGTTGATCGAAGGCAGCTATGTTTCGAGCCGCTCGACGGGGGTGAACCGCGTCAAGGGCGGGTCGATTCAACTGAACTGAGCTTGGACGAGTGCCGGCGTCGTCGTGACGTGCCGAAAGCGTCGCGAACGATAGGGGCATCCAGTTCGATTGGGCAGCGTGTAGCGATGTGGTCCGTCAACAACGATTCACCCTTTGAAGCCAAATCCTCGCTGGTTTGCGACCGCAATGGTGCTTCGCAGTGGGTTGTGGCGATCAAAGGGACATACCGGCTCCTGCGCGATGGTCGCGTCGCCTTGGCGAATAGGGACGAGCAGGCGCCCATCCACGAGTCGCCGCGACATCGCGGCGATCCGCTGACGACGAGTCTCGCGGGGGAATGCGAACTGGACTACGTGAGGCAGCACACCGACGTGCTTCTGCATGGCTCGGCGTATGCGCCCGGCGGCAGACCGGTTGCAGAACTCGATGTGACGCTGATGGTGGCCGGCATGACGAAGACCTTGCGCGTCTTCGGCGACCGTCGCTGGCGGCGCGGCGTTACAGGCCCGGAGATCGGAAGCATCGGGCCATTCGTGGTGATGCCGATCGTCTATGAGCGTGCCTATGGCGGCAGCGAAGCGGGCGGCGACACGCCAGGCTTCGAGCCGCGAAATCCTGTCGGGGCGGGCTATGCCTCGACGGCACGCCGCGCGCTGGGGCAGCCTATCCCCAACATCGAATATCCCGGCGGCCTGATCGGCTCATGGCGTGATCGCCCGTGCCCTGCCGGCTTCGGTCCGATCGCGCGGCATTGGTTGCCGCGGCGTCAACTGGCCGGCACGTATGACGCGGCATGGGAGCGCGACCGGCTGCCGCTGCTGCCGCTGGATTTCGACGAGCGCTTCTATCAGTGCGCGCCGGCCGACCAGCAGGCCCAAGGTTACCTGCGCGGCGGCGAACCGGTGCTGCTGCGCAACCTGTCGCCACAGGGCGAATGGCGCCTGCATCTTCCGGCCGAGACCTTCGTGCTGCGCACGCGGATGGGCGGACGCTGGCACGAGCGCCGTCCCGACCTGCATCAAGTCGAACTGCGTCCGGATGACTGTAAGCTGATGATGCTGTGGAAGTCCACGCTGCCTTGCCACGCCGATCGGCTGACACTGGAGTGCACGACGATTCAGCACAAGCCGCGCGTGCGGGCGATCGCAGAGGCAGCGCGATGAGATCGCAGTGCGCGGCGGGTGCTGGGCATGGATGAGCGCGTCTGCGTGCTGGCCACCGGCGCGCGTACCTGCGTCGGCGCGACGGCGCCGGCGTCGGCCGCGGCGATTCGGGCCGGCATGGCCTTGTTCGCAGAGCATCCGTTCATGATCGATCGCCATGGTGAACCGATGATCGTGGCGAGGGACAGCTTCTTGCCGCCCGAGATGCCCCTCAAGATGCGGTTGGGCAACCTCGCATCGTCCGCGGCGGGTGAGGCCCTGGCCGTCCTCGAATGCGTCGAAGCAGCGCGACGGCCTCCGCTAACACTCCAGGTCGGTCTGCCGGAGCCGCGGCCCGGCCTGCCGGGCGACATCGAGGCGACGCTTGCTGAACGCTTGCAGCAGACCATCGGCGCGGCGGTAGCGCTGGAGGGCATCTCTTTCTCTCGCAATGGGCACAGCGCGGGCTTGCTGGCTATCGGCTCGACCGCGGCGCGCATTGCCGCCGGCGCGCCGGGTCTCTTCCTTGCGGGCGGCGTCGATTCCTATCTCGAGCCCGAGACGCTCGAGTGGCTCGACCAGCAAGGCCAGTTGCACGGCCCGCAAAACACGTGGGGCTTCGTGCCAGGCGAAGCTGCGGCGTTCTGCCTGCTGGCCGGTGCGGCCACGGCGCGGCGGCTCGGCATGGAGCCGCGGCTGTGGGTGGCGTCGTTCGGAAGTGCCCGTGAGCAGCACCGGATCAAGACCGACTCGTTGTGCGTGGGGCTAGGTCTTTCGGATGCAGTGCGCCAGGCTGCCGCGGGGCTACCTCCCGGTAGTCGCATCGACCAGGCCCTGTGCGATTTCAACGGCGAACCTTATCGGGGTGACGAACTCGGCTACACCATCGTGCGCACGGCCGAGCACTTCGTGTCACCCGGCGACTTCGTGACGCCGGCGGATTGCTGGGGCGACGTGGGCGCCGCCTCGGGTCCCGCGTCCGCGATGCTTGCCGTCATGGCGGGGACGCGGGGGTATGCACGCGGACCGTTGGCGCTGGCTTGCGCCAGCTCCGAAGGCGGGGCGCGCGCTGCCTTGGTGATCGAAAGCGCGCAGGGGCGGCACGCCCAATTGACCCGTTGAAAGCGACTGGCCATGTCCGTCACCATCATCATCAACCACATGACCTTGGCGCACAAAGGCTCAAACGGGGTCGCGATGGCCACCGTGCCCGACGTCTGCAAGACACCGAGCCCGGCTGGGCCTGTGCCGATTCCATACCCCAACATCGCGCGATCGACCAGCCTGGACGGCGGCACCACGACGGTCACTGCCGACGGCAGCAACATGATCGCCAACAAGGGCTCGAAGTATGCAAGCAGCAATGGCGACGAGGCCGGCACTGCGGGCGGCGTGAAGTCCAGCGTCAACATGAAGGCGGCCAAGTGGATCACCTATTCGATGGACGTGAAGATGGACGGCAGCAACGCCTGCCGGCTGTCGGACAAGATGACTAGCAACGACGAGAACACCGTCTCGCTGTGAAGGTCCGCGATGAACATGCAACCCGGGGATGGTGCCACCACGACGCAGATCGTGGCCTGCGCGGTATGGTGCTGCGACAAGAAGAACTACGTGCTGAAGAAGAAGGGTCGCAAGGTCTCGCAGAACTGTTCACGCTTGGGCAGCAAGAAGCACAGTTGTGTCACGCACGCACTCCGCGAGCATAAGAACGGCAAGATGACGACTCGAAGCAAGTATCCTGGCGTACGCGTGCCGAAGTGCGCCGAACCAGTGCGGGTCGATGGCGAGACGGTGATGGCCAAGCCTGACACGATCCTCGACGGCAATCGTTCGGTCGACGCCAAATTCCCTTGCGACTCCGACAAGGTCAAAGAGATCAACAAGGGGGTCGGTTTCGGCGAGCCGGCGATCTATCGCTCGGAACGGGCAGGCCGCACGCTGATGAAGGATAAGGAAGACAAGATCTACCGCGAGATTCCAGGCATCAAGAGTTCGACCACGATGACGCCCGAACGCGCGGAGAAGGTCATCCACGAGGACTGCGAATGCAACTGAACCCGGCCTCGCCCCAAAGCGACACGAGGACGACATGATCCGACCGGAAGACGTACCGGGGCTGGAACTCATCGAGAATGGCACGCTGGTCGTGCGACCAGCCTTCGCTGCCACGCTGTTCACGAGCGAGTCGTTCTACGCGGCTGCCGGGCCGGTGCTGGATTGCTACGACATGTTCCTCAAGCTCTGCCCGCCGGAGCGGCTGAAGCAGTATCTGACCGAGACCATGGATCAACATCAGCGCACCAGCGCGCGGACGTTCACGATGCTGCGCACTTGGCTGAAGCCGGGCGCTCCTCGGCGCGAGCAGATCTTCCTCGAGCTCACCAGCGCAGAAAACCGCGAAGAGGCGCCCAACTTCAGGCTCGAGCTCTCGTCGAACGAGCGGGGTTCGGTGGGATTTTCGAGTGGCTACGCCAACTCGCTTCATATCGTGCTGCCGGCGGCCTGGGGCAACGTACACGCCGACAAGATGCGCGACATGGTGATGCACCTGGCCGGTCTGTTCCCTTACAGCTTCGGCTACGCGGGCTATGCGTTGGAGTGGTCAGCCTATTTCCAAGAAGAGGCATGCAGCCATGCCTATGCCAAGGGCATGCGCCATGTCGGGTTCGACATCTATCACAACGGCAACGACGAGAAGATCGTCGGTCATGACAGTCTCAACACCGTTGGGTGGCTCACGCTGATCGGACCGGCGATGGTGCAGCGCCTTGGCGGCATCGACAAGATTCGCGCTGCGTTGCCGGAAGCAATCGGCATGAGCAGCGCTGGTGCAGGCTTGATGCTGTCGACAGCCGATGCGCCCGAGATAGGCGACACCAACCGGCGCGATCGCCTGCCGGCGTACCGTGCCGTCTACAGCCTGTTGGAGCCGATTGCGCAGGCTGGCTTCGAACGCAGCGGCGCGCTGGAATTTCTTCCCGGCGACGTCGAGCAGAACACCTTGCGCTGGCTGCGCCGGCTGAGGAGTTCGGGGTGACCGAACTGTGGCTTGGCGCCGGCTCGGAGGGGCCCGGCGAGGTTCGCGTCGATGCGGAGTTCGCGTCGATGCTGGTGGCCGAGGCCGAGGGCCACCTCGCTAGCTGTCTGCGAGCGCTGTGTCTGCTCGGTCGCTGCGGCGGTTTGCGGCCGTACGTTGGAGCACCCTACACTGCGTTTGCTGTGCCGGCTGACGCAATGGCCGTCGTCGGCACGCAGCTCGGGGCTACGATCGAAGTCGACGCGATGCAGACCGGTGCCTGGTACATCTTGCGCAACATGCTCGAGCATCCGCTGGACGAGGCGCTGCGTCCGGTGCGGGTCCGCGCTGGGCCGCAGGCAACACGGGGCTGGCGGGAACTCGCCAGAATGACCGAGGAAAGCGAGGACGACGACTATCCGAGTCCGGCGACGGCACTGCCATGGCCACTGGAGTTTGTGGACGGCAGCTTCAGCAAGTCGCGGCGTGCGCTGATCGAGTTCGGTGCGGAGGTGCGCAACGAATGGTTCTATGCCTTGCGTGACGGCGTGCGCGCATGGGGCGACGTGCTGCGCCGCGGCGGCTTCGCGGCGCCTCTGGATGAACCGTGGGACCAGGATTGCGTGATGGGCGCCGTACAGATCTTCGACGCCTGGACGATCGAGTGCGAGGTCTCGTGCTTCGAAGCCTCCGAGACGGCGTGGAGCGTGCTTGCAAACATCGTCGACTGCTATGCCGGCAGCATGATGCCGATTGACCGTCTGCGTATCGAGTGAGTCGCCCGGCTGTTCAGCGGATGGGCGCCAGGCCAGATCGCCGAAGTGACTTTGGGCCGTATCGTGGCCCCAGCGTCGTGGGCCAATATGCGCAGAACAGATGGTAGATCGCCATCCGCTATCCCCACGCCGGGTGTCGTGCCCCCTGGAACCGCTCGTGATTCCTACCGGTCCCGCCGCAGCCGCCGGCGACAGTCTGACGCCGCATTTCGCCCACGCGCCGATCCGGGCGATCGTGCAGCAGCACGTCGACGATGCTGCGCACCTGCGCCATGTTCGCTCGGTGCTGGTGCGCGCGCCGCACGTGCGACTGCTGCATTTGGGCCGCCTCGATGAGCGCATAGCTGCGCACCTCGACGGCATCGCGATCGCCGGCGTCTATGGCACGGCCTTGTGCCACGAGGTGCTCGATCCTCCCAGCACCGGCGCCGTATTTGCCGCCGCCGTGCAGGCGATCGGATCGCACGATGCCGAGCGCCTCTCGGGCTTGATCGCGCTCGCCGGCGCGGTGCCGGAGTGCCGCGCGGGCCTGTATTCGGCCTTCGGCTGGGTCTCGGCCTCGGCGTTGCGCGGCATCACGCGCTCGCTGCTCGAAAGCGCCGACCCGTGGCATCGCGAGGTGGGACTGATGGCGTGCGCGCTGCATCGCGTCGACCCCGCCGCGGCATTGACGGCGGCCGTCCACGACGCCGATCCGGCCGTGCGCGATCGCGCACTGCGCATCGCCGGCCCGCTCGCCCGCAGCGACTTGCGCACCGCCTGCGTCGCGGCGATCGCCGATGAACCGGTGGAGCGCACGGGGCCGGCGGCGGTCAGCGCGCTGCTGCTCGGCGATCGCGGCGTGGCCATCGATGCGCTGATGCGGCTTGCCGCGGAAGCGCCTGCGTGGCGCATGGCCGCGCTGGGTCTGTTGTTGAAGGTGCTGCCGCTGGAGCGCTGCCGCGCGATCCAGCGCGCGATTGCAGACGACGCCAACGAGACGCGCACGTCCATTCGCGCCGCCGGCATCGCCGGCGATCCGCGCGACGTGCCGTGGCTGATCTCGCTGATGGACCAGTTGCCGCATGCTCGGCTCGCCGGCGAAGCCTTCAGCATGATCGCCGGCCTCGACCTGGCCTACCTCGACCTCGAGCTGAAGCCGCCGAAGGACGTCCCCTTCGGCCCGAACGACGACCCCGACGACGCGAATGTCGCGATGGACGAGGACGACAGCCTTCCGTGGCCCGACCCCGTGAAGATCGCCGCGTGGTGGAAGACGAATGGCGCGCGCCACACGCCCGGCGTCCGTCACTTCATGGGCAAGCCACCCTCGGTCGAGCATGCCGTCGATGTGTTGAAGACGGGCTTCCAGCGCCAGCGCGCTGCCGCAGCGCAGTACCTCTGTCTGCTGAAGCCCGGGACGCCGCTGTTCAACGTCTGTGCACCGACCCGCCGTCAGCAGCGCTTGCTGGCGCAGATGGGCGACTGAGCGAGGCGCCGCGCCTGCTCAGTTCACCCCGTCGAGCTGCCGCTGCTCGAACAGATAGTCCGCCCCGTCCTGATGCCCCGCCGCGATCGACGCGCCGTATTGCGGGTGCTGCGGCAGCTGCTTCGACACCGCCTGCTGCACGCTCTCGAACACGTTGCCGCCGGCCTGCCAATCGGGCATCTTTTTCAACGCCGCCATCAGGCTCGATGCGAACGGCGAATGCCCACCGGCGCTCGAGTCGAACACCGGCTCGTTGCCGCCCGAAGACATCACGACCACCGCCTTGCGCGACAGCAGCAGGCTGGCATCGGCGTTCGGCCCGCTCGCCCGGATCTTCCGATCGGACACCAGCGCGCCCGAGTAGCAGCTGTCCGAGATGAGCGCCACCTGCGTCGCGCCGAACTGCGCCATCAGCTTGCCGATGTCGCTGTTCGACAGCCAGGTCTCCGGCTGGTCGGCGTTGGCGTCGGCGAGCTGCCAGTAGCCGAGTCCGGTCGCGGGCACGAGGTCGCCATGGCCGGCGTAGTAGACGATCACCGAGTCTTTCGGTCCGACTTCCCCGACGAGCGCGTTGAGCGTCGCGATGACTTCCTTCTTGGTCGCGTTCTTCAGGACCTTGGTCTCGTAGCCGAGTTCGCTGGTGAACAGCCGGGCCATCGCCTGCGCGTCGTTGACGGCGTTGTCGAGCGCCGGGATGCGCGTGTCGTCGAAGCTGTCGACGCCGATCAGCACCGCCACCTTGCGCTCGATCTGCGGCAGCGCGGCGTGCTTGACGCGGTAGTCGCTGAAGGCATCGGCCGCCTGCGGTGCGGCGGCCGCGGCAGTGCCTGTCGCTGCCGTGGCGCTGCCGAGCGTCGCCGCCGCGGCCTGCGGGCCGGCGCCGACCGGCACCTGCTCGGTGAGCCGCGCGAAGTATTCGGCGCGCGCCTCGCCCTTGAGCTGCTCGGTGAGCAGGCATTCGCCGGTCTGCGCCTGCCTGAGGTCGGCGCAGGCTGGCGTGTCGGCAAGCGCCGGGTTGCGCTGCAGCTCGGCGATCGCGTCGGCAAAGAGCCGGTCCTTGTAGGCATCGCGCGCGGCGAGCAGGGCGGCGATGGCTTCGGGCGTCATCGCGTCGAGCGGCACGCTGGCGAACGAAGCGTCCTGGTCCGTCGAACCCAACGGCATCACCGCGACCACGTCGAAGACGGGGCCGGGGATGTGCACGAACGGCCAGGTCTGCGGTTGCGGCGCCTGGTCGAGGTCTGTCGCCACGCTCTTCGTCGCCTGGTCCACGTTCGGGGTCAGCGGCGTCAGCGTGAGCGCGGTCGCGTTGCCGGCATCCTGCACGAACACATAGTTCGATGCGCTCAGCCCCGAACCCGCGACCGGATAGCGGCCGGGCTGCGTGGCGTTGCCCGCGGTCGTGCTCCAGGCCGCGGTGCCGGTCGTCGCGCCGGCAAGCGTCTCTCCGGCGACGAAGCCGTCGACGCTTCCGCTCAGCAGCGGCAGCGTTCCGCCGAGCACGCCGATCGCGTCGTTCGCGACGTAGGTGAGCTTGGCCGGCGTGATGGCCGCGCTCGCCGAGGCGGAGGTGTTGTTGAGCGTGTAGTTCGAGGCGAGGCCGCCGTTGGCGCCATCGGCGATCACGATGTTCTTGGCGGTGACCGACTGCTTCAGCACATTGCCTTGTGCATCGTGTTGAACGTTCTGGCTCGCGAAGGTCGCGTTGCCCGAGACGGCGAGCTGCTCCGGGCCGACGAGGCCATCGAGCGAGTAGCTGACGTTGGCGCCGAGGCTGCCGTCATAGGTCTTGGCGGCCGCGCCGATGGCGACCGTGAGATCCTTGGGCGTGATCTTCGCGTTCGTCGAAGCGGAGTTGTTGTCGAGCGTGTAGTTCGAAGCCAGGCCGCCGTTGTTGCCGTCGGCGATCGCGATGTTCTTGGCGGTGACCGTCTGCTGCGCCGGTTGGTGCTGCGGATCGAGCTGGACGTTCTGGTTCGCGAAGGTGGCGTCGCCCGAGACGGCGAGTTGCTCGGGGCCGACGAGGCCGGTGAGCGAGTAGCTGACGTTGGCGTCGAGCTTGCCGTCGTAGGTCTTGTCGGTTGCGGTGATCGCGACCGTGAGGTCCTTGGGCGTGATCTTCGCGTTCGTCGAAGCGGAGTTGTTGTCGAGCGTGTAGTTCGAAGCCAGGCCGCCGTTGTTGCCGTCGGCGATCGCGATGTTCTTGGCGGTGACCGTCTGCTGCGCCGGTTGGTGCTGCGGATCGAGCTGGACGGTCTGGTTCGCGCAGGCGGCATCGCCCGAGACGGCGAGCTGCTCGGGACCGACGAGGCCGGTGAGCGCG
>JAFEEF010000041.1:0-194 GCA_018241265.1 Pseudomonadota bacterium
GTATAGGCGACGCGCACGCGCGAGAAGCCGAGCGTGTTGCGCAGCGGTCCGTAGATCACGAGGTTGCCGATCGCATAGCGCAGACGGTCGATCCAGCCGACCGGCTGGCGGTCGGTCAGCCGCGTGCCGACGCGTTGCGCGAGCGCCATGAAGTGCTTGTAGAGATGCCGCTTGAGCCAGCCGGCGTCTTCCAT
>JAFEEF010000041.1:320-54981 GCA_018241265.1 Pseudomonadota bacterium
GATCCAGGCCGGCGGCAGGTAGGCCAGCACTTCGTCATGCGCGGTCAGCTTGTCGAACGCCGCGCCGGCGCGCGCCCGGTCGATCAAGGTGGCATGCGTGTGCACCACGCCCTTCGGTTGGCCCGTGGTGCCGGACGTGAAGAACATCGCCGCGGCGTCGTCCGGGCGGGTGCGTGCGACCTCGGCGTCATACCGGCCCGGATCGGCCCGGTCGAGCGCGCGGCCCCGGTCGATCAGCGCATCGAGCGCCGCCAGACCGGGCGCGGCGTAGTGACGCAAGCCGCGCGGATCGTCGTACCAGATGTGCGCGAGCAGCGGGCACTGCGCGCGGATCTCGAGCAGCTTGTCGACCTGCTCCTGGTCTTCGACGATGGCGAGCGCGACGTCGGCATGGCCGAGCGGGAACACGAACTCGGCTGCGACGGCGTCCTGGTAGAGCGGCACGGCGATCGCACCGAGCGATTGCGCGGCAAGGAGGGCTGCATGAAGGCGTGGCCGGTTCTCGCCGACCACGACGAGGTGCTGGCCGCGCGCAAGGCCGGCATCGGCCAAGCCCCTTGCAAGCGCCCGCACGAGTTCGGCCAGTGCCTGCCAGTCCAGCGTCTGCCAGATGCCGTAGGCCTTCTCGCGCAGCGCCGGTGCGGCCGGCCGTGCCGCGGCATGGGCCAGCATCAGGCGCGGAAAGGTGGTCGACGGCATTTCGGCCGGACTGTAAGAAGAAGTTTGACGCCCGGTTGTCGTTCCAAAGACAATCCTAGGGACACTACCCCCCGGTATTTCCCTCGATGAGCGTTGCCGCCGCGACCGCATCGGCCCATCCGTCCGCGCCACCGCTCTACCTGCGTGCGCGGCCGCCGACGCCCGACGAGCTCGGCGGCATCTCCTGGCTGCCGGCGCTCGATGCCGAAGAGCGCGATGCCGTCATGCGCGACCTCAAGGTCGCGAGCGTGGGCACCGGCGAACTGCTGTGCCGCGTCGGCAAGCCGGTGACCTACTGGTTCGGCGTCATCGACGGCCTCTTGAAGATGAGCAACGACAGCGCGCTCGGCATGCCGATCACCTTCACCGGCATGCCGCCCGGCGGCTGGTTCGGCGAAGGCACGGTGCTGAAGCGCGAGGTCTACCGCTACAACATCCAGGCGCTGCGCAAGAGCGTGGTGGCGGGGCTGTCGGTCGCGACCTTCCATTGGCTGATCGATCGCAGCCTGCCGTTCAACCGCTTCATCACGCAGCAGCTCAACGAGCGCCTCGGCCAGTTCATTGCGGCGCGCGAGATCGACCGCATGACCGATCCCGATGCGCGCGTCGCGCGCAGCCTCGCGTCGCTCTTCCATCCGGTGCTCTATCCCGGCGTCGGCAGCCTGCTTCGCATCACGCAGCAGGAGCTCGGCTATCTCGTCGGGCTGTCGAGGCAGCGCGTCAACCAGGCGCTGGCGGCGTTGCAGCAGGCCGGGCTGATCCGCATCGAATACGGCGGCCTGCGCGTGCTCGACCTCGACGGCTTGCGCCGTCATGCGCCGCAGCGCTAGGACTAGGTGACGTTGCGGATGCCGGCCGCGACGTGGCCTGCGGGCACATGCGGCACGGCGTTCTCGATGTGGCCGGTCTGGTCGTCGAAGAAGAAGTCGGGCTCGAACTCGCGCAGGAACTCGCCCTTCGGCAAGCCGCCGAGGAACATCGCCTCGTCGACCTCGATGTTCCAGTTCATCAGGGTGCGGATCGCCCGCTCGTGCGCCGGCGCGCTGCGCGCGGTGACGAGCGCGGTGCGGATGCGCATGCCGTGCGACGGCTCGTGCTGCAGCCGGTGCAGCGCGAGCAGCAGCGGCTGGAACGGCCCGGCGGCCAGCGGCGTGTCCCAGTGGTCGCGCTCGTGCGCCTGGAAGGCGTCGAGCCCGCCGGACTGGAACACGCGCTCGGCCTCGTCGGAGAACAGCACCGCGTCGCCGTCGAAGGCGATGCGCACCTGGTCCGGGTGCGCGTCCGATGCGCGCGCCGACTGCGGGAAGACGCGCGCCGCCGGCACGCCGGCCTCGAGCGCCGAGCGCACGTCGGCTTCGTTGGTCGACAGGAAGAGATTGGCGTTGAGCGGACGCAGGTAGCGCCACGGCGGCTGGCCGCGCGTGAACACGCCGCGCTGCACCGGCAGGCCATAGTGCTGCGCCGAACGGAACACGCGCATGCCCGACACCGGATCGTTGCGCGACAGGATCACGACTTCGACGCGCGGCGTGCCGCCGGCGTTGAACGCGAGCAGCTTGTTGACGAGCGAGAACGCGACGCCGGGCTTGGCCTCGTGCTGCAGCCGGTCGAGCTGCAGCTGCATGTAGGCGCGGTCGTCGGCGGCTTCGAAGACGCGGTTCTCCTCCTCGAAGTCGAACAGCGCGCGCGACGAGATCGCGACGACGAGCTGGCCTTGGAGGGAGGCGGGCATGCGCGGGATCATACGAGCCGCGACAGGCGACACTGCTTGCGGCCGTCGACAGCACGCTGGTGCGACGTCGGCCCGGCAACTGCCGAGGCCGTCGGACCCTACTGCACGAACCCGATCGAACTCCGCCGCCCGCGTTGCTCCGGCAGGTCGCGCACGTCGACCCGCCCGCGCCGATCCAGCTTGGCGTTGCCGAAGCCCGTCATCCAGGCGCGCCGCATCTCGCGCGGCGCCAACTCGCTCATCGCGTCGAGCACGTCGCTGCCGGGCTCGGGATCGAAGCGCGCGCCCCAGTCGTGCTCGGCGCGGATCGATCGGTACAGCTTGGTCGCGATGCGGCGCGCGGCGTCTCGGTCCGGCGCCTGCACCTCGTAGACGTTCATGCGGTTCAGGATGGGCTCGGGGATGGCGCGCTCGTCGTTCGCGGTCGCGACCCAGATCACCTGGCTGGCATCGATCGGCACCTCGGCGAACTCGTCGATGAAGCTCTCGGCGGTGTCGTGCTCGAGCAGGCTGTAGAGCGCGCCGAGCGGATCGTAGGCATGCTCGCCGCCGGCCTTGTCGATCTCGTCGACGACGATCACCGGATTGGCGTACTGGCCGTCGACCAGCGTCTCGAAGACCTTGCCCGGGCGCGCGCCCTTCCACTGGCTGGACGCGCCGGACAGCACCCAGCCGGCGGTCAGCGAGCTCATCGACACGAAGCCCATGCCGGTGCCGAGCAACTGCGCCAGCACGCGTGCGAAGTGCGTCTTGCCGACCCCCGGCGGCCCGAGCAGCAGGAGCGGCGTGATCTCGAGCGCATCGCGGCTGTCTTCGCAGAGCGCGAGCTGGCGGCGCACGTCGTCGAGCACGTCGCCGAAGTTCGGCAGGTCGTCGTACAGATGCTCCATCACCGGCACGCCGGACGGCTTGACCTGGAAGCGCTCGGGTCCCTTCTCGAGCATGCGCTCGTAGGTCGAGCGCAGCGATTCATGGTCCTTGGGCGGCAGCTTGTCGAGCTTGCGGCCGACGTCGTCGACGCGGTAGACGTGGCGCATTCGGGCGATCGGGATCCCGCGCGGGGCGATGGCGACCAGATCGTTGGATGCGCTCATGCAGGATCTCCGTAGGCGGCCGTCGGACAGCGACGGTTCCATTCAAGCAGGCTACCGCAGCATGCATGCCCTGAACAGACATCGGAACAAGGGGCATTCCGGATGCCTGGCGATGCCGGCGTGAACGACCGCACGCTGCGCGACATGCACGGGGCATGCCAGGCGTGCGCGCAGGCCTACTTCACGAAGGTGTTGAGCTGGATGATCGGCAACAGCACGGCGAGCACGATCAGCATCACGACGCCGCCCATCGCGACGATGAGCAGCGGCTCGAGGATCGTTGCGAGCTGCAGCGAACGGCGCTGCACTTCGGTGCCGAGCTGGCGCGCGGCGCGCTCCAGCATCAGCGGCAGCTGGCCGGTCTGCTCGCCGAGGCGCGCGAACATGGCCAGCAGCCCGGGGAAGCGCTTCTTGCCGGCGAGCGCGGAGGCGAGCGGCGCGCCTTCGCGTACCTGCACCAGCGCGTCCATCGCATCGGCGCGCATCGAACGATTGGAGAGCGTCTCGGCCGCCGCCTGCAGCGCCTTCAGGATGGGCACGCCGGCGCCGGCGAGCATCGCCAGCGTGCCGGCGAAGCGCGCCGCGTTGTAGCCGCGCGAAAGCCGGCCGACCAGCGGCAGCCTGAGCCAGCCGGCATCGAAGGTCTGGCGGAACAGTTCGTTGCGCAGCAGCACCGCCAGCAGCACGCTGCCGGCGACGAGCAGCAGCACGACGAGCCAGCCCCATTGCCGCACGAAGCCGCTGATCGCGAGCATCACGACCGTCAAGGTCGGCAGCGCATGCTTGGAGCTCGTGAACACCGACGCGACCTGAGGGACGACGTAAGTGACGAGGAAGGTGACGATGATGATCGCGATCACCGAGACGATCATCGGGTAGAGCGTCGCGCCGATCAGCTTGGCACGCAGCTCCTGGCGGCCTTCGAGATCGTCGGCGAGGCGCTCGAGCACCGCGCCGAGCGCGCCGCTCTGCTCGCCCGCGGCGACGACGCCGCGGTAGACCTCGTCGAACTCGCGCGACGCGCCGGCCAGCGCGCGCGCGAACGGCGCGCCGCCGTTGACCTCGCTGCGCAGGTGCGCGACGAGCTCGCGCTGGCGGCGGTCTTCGGTCTCGTCGCCGAGCGCGGTCAGCGCGCGTTCGAGCGGCAGTCCCGAGCTGACGAGGCCGGCGAGCTGCCGCGTCCAGACCGCGAGGCTGGTGTTCGTGAAGACCTTGCGGCCGAGCTTGAGGCCGGGCGTGTCGGTGCCGGCCGAGGCCACCGGCGCGACCGCCAGCGGCACCAGCGACTGGGCGCGCAACTGGGCGCGCGCGGCGCGCGCGTTCTCGGCGTCGAGCACGCCGGTGGTCGACTTGCCGCCGGCATCGAGCGCCTCGAATCGATACGCGGGCATGCTGCGGCTACTCTCGCGTCACGCGCAGGACTTCTTCGAGCGACGTGATGCCTTCGGCGACGAGCCGCTCGCCGTCCTCGCGCATCGTCGTCAGGCCGGCGCGGGCTGCCGATGCGGCGACCTCGGCCTCGGCGGCGCGGTTGTGGATCAGCGAACGCTGCTCGTCGTCGACCGTCATCAGCTCGTAGACGCCGGTGCGTCCCTTGTAGCCGGTGTGGCCGCAGGCCGGGCAGCCGACCGGGTGCCAGCGACCTTCGTCGTCGACCTTGCGGCAGGTCGGGCAGAGCTTGCGCACGAGACGCTGCGCCAGCACGCCGATCAGGGTCGACGACAGCAGGAAGGGCTCGACGCCCATGTCGATCATCCGCGTCACCGTGCTCGGCGCATCGTTGGTGTGCACCGTCGCGAGCACGAGGTGGCCGGTCAGCGACGCCTGGATCGCGATCTGCGCGGTCTCGTAGTCGCGGATCTCGCCGATCATGATGACGTCCGGATCCTGGCGCAGGATCGCGCGCAGCGCCTTCGCGAACGTCAGCTCGATGCGCGGGTTGACCTGCGTCTGGCCGATGCCGGCGAGCTCGTATTCGACCGGATCCTCGACCGTCAGCACGTTGGTGCCCGAGGTGTCGATGCGGCCGAGCGACGCGTACAAGGTCGTCGTCTTGCCGGAGCCGGTCGGCCCGGTGACGAGCACGATGCCGTGCGGCTGGTGCACCAGCTTGTCGAACTTGGCGAGCACGTCGCCGCTCATGCCGAGGCCTTCGAGCGTGAACTTCGATTCGGCCTTGTCGAGCAGACGCAGCACCGCGCGCTCGCCGTGCGCCGACGGCAGGGTCGACACGCGCACGTCGACCGCGCGGCCGCCGATGCGCAGCGAGATGCGGCCGTCCTGCGGCAGGCGGCGTTCGGCGATGTCGAGCTCGGCCATGATCTTCAGGCGCGAGATCAGCGCCGCATGCAGCGCCTTGTTGGGCTGCACCACTTCGCGGAGGGTGCCGTCGACGCGGAAGCGCACCGAGCTCGAGCGCTCGTACGGCTCGATGTGGATGTCGGACGCGCCGTCCTTCGCCGCCTGCGTCAGCAGCGCATTGAGCATGCGGATGATCGGCGCGTCGTTGCTCGCTTCGAGCAAGTCCTCGATCGCCGGCAGCTCCTGCATCATGCGCGACAGGTCGACCGCGCTTTCGACCTCGCCGATCACCGTGGCCGCGCTCGATTCGCCGCCGGCGTAGGCGACCGCGATGCGGTTGGCGAGCGATGCGGCGGCTTCGCGCTCCAGCGCATCGACTTCATAGAGCCGCATCACTTCGGACAGCGCGGTCAGCGGCACCGTCTCGGGCGCCCACAGCACGAGGCGCTCGCCGTCGTCCTCGAGCAGCAGCGTGTTGGCCTTCGCGTAGGCATACGGCAGCGGATGGCGGGCGCCCACGGTCGGCTCCTTTCAGCGCGGCGCCGACGCCGGGTCGGACAGCGGCGGCGCCGACGCCGGGTCGGACGGCACCATCATCGGCGACGGCGGCGTCATGTCGCCGAGCGGCCGCGGCACGTCGTTCGGACCCTTGGCGCTCTCGGGCCGGATCGGCGGCAGGGTCGGCGAGCCGTTGATGCCGATGACCGAGTTCTGCGGCGGCTGGGCGTTCTGCTGCTCGCCGCGGATGTAGTCGTAGCGGTCGAGCGAGACCCGGCTGGTGTCGGCCGCGTCGCGCATCACGATCGGGCGCAGGAACACCATCAGGTTGGTCTTCTTGCGCACCCGGCTGTCGCTGCGGAACAGCGCGCCGAGGTAGGGGATGTCGCCGAGCAGCGGCACCTTGGCGTGGTTGTCGGTGTAGTTGTCCTCGATCAGTCCGCCGAGCACGATGATCTGGCCGTCGTCGACGGTCACCGTCGATTCGATCGAGCGCTTGTTGGTCGTCGGGCCGGCGTTGGCGGTGCCGACCGCGGCGGTCGCGGCGACCGACGACGACTCCTGGTAGACGATCATCCGGATCGTGCCGTTCGCGCCGATCTGCGGCTTGATGCGCAAGGTCGTGCCGACGTCCTGGCGTTCGATCGTCTGGAACGGACTCGAGGTTCCGATCGTCGACGTCGTGTACTGGCCGGTCACGAACGGCACGTTCTGGCCGACGACGATCTTGGCCTCTTCGTTGTCCAGCGTGACGAGGTTGGGCGTCGACAGGATGTTGGTGCCGGCGACCGACTGCAACGCCTGCGCCAGGAGGCCGAGCGTGTAGTGGGTGCCGAACTTCGTCGCCAGGCCGATGTTGAGGCCGTTGCTCGGCAGCGTGGCGGTCGCGAGCGCGGTCGAGCCGGCGAGCGCGAGCTGCGTCGCGCCGAGGATGTTGTCGGTGCCGGTGCCGAAGTTGGTGCCGAGGCCGATGATGTTGCGGTCGCCCGAGTTGCCGATGATGCTCTGCCACTGGATGCCGAGCTCGCCGGTCTTGTCGGCATCGACCTCGACGATCATCGATTCGATGTAGACCTGCGCGCGCCGCGTGTCGAGCCGGTCGATCACGGCGCGCAGCTGGCGGTAGACCGGTTCCGGCGCGGTGATGATCAGCGAGTTGGTGGCGGGATCGGCCTGGATGAAGCCGCCGGTCGACGGGCTGGCCGCCTGCGCGACCGGCGTCGTGCTTTGCGCCGACGCCGTCGAGCCGGTCGACGATGAGCTGCCGGTCGACGAGATCGGCGACTGCGGTGTCGATGTCTGCGCCGGCGGCGTGTAGGTGCTGTTGCCGCCGCCCCCGGCGGCGGCGCCTTGGCCGCCGCCCTGTCCGCTGCCGCCGGGCTGGTAGGCGGCGCGCAGCACCGTCGCCAGCTTGGCCGCGTCGGCATTCTTCAGGTAGACGACCCAGATGTTGCCGGACCCGCCCGCGCCGGCGGCCGGCTGGTCGAGCTTGGCGACGAGCGCGCGGATGCTCGCCATGCGCGCCGGCGTCGAGGCGCGAACGATCAGCGAATTGCTGCGCTGCTCGACCATCACCGTCGAGGCCTGGTTGCCGACCGCGCCGGGCACCGGCGCCGGCGTCGCGCTGCCGCCGTCGGCCAGGCGCTGGACCAGCGGCTGCAGGTCGGCCGCGGCCGCATGCTGCAGCGGGATCACCTCGATGTCGCCGGAGGCCGGCACGTCCATCGCCGCAATGATCTTCGCGATGCGCGCGAGGTTGTCCGCGTAGTCGGTGATGACGAGGCTGTTGCTGCTCGGGTTGGCGTTGATCGTGTTGTTCGGGCTGATCAGCGGCCGCAACACCGGCACGAGGTTGTTGGCGTTCTCGTTGCTGAGGCGGAAGACCTGCGTGATGATCTGGTCGCCGCGGCGCCCCACCTCCCCGATCGAGACCGTGCCGGTCTGCAGCTTCGCGTCGGCTTCCGGCACGATCTTGTAGAGGCCGCCGACCTCGACCACCGTGAACCCGAGCCCGCGCAGTGCCGCGAGGAAGTTGAGGTAGGCATCGCGCGGCGCGAGCGGCTGCTCGCTGTACAGCGTGATCGTGCCCTTGACGCGCGGGTCGACGATGAACGGCTGCTTCAAGATCGCCGACATGGCGCGGGCCACGCCTTCGATGTCGGCGTTGACGAAGTTCAAGGTCACCGGCTGGCCGCGGAACTTGGACGACGCCGGGGCGGTGGCATCCTGGGCGAATACCGGCGGCACCGGCAGCAGCGCCAGGCTGAGCGCGCCGGCCAGCAGGCGCCGCGCGAGCCGCTGGCGGCGGACCCGCGCCGCACCGTGGGAGACGCCGGCGCGGAGGGGGCCGGGCGTGGGGCCGTTGGACTTCATGCTTATCCGATCGAGATGATGGAGCGCGCGCCGTTGCGGCGCCCGATGATGTTCAGCAGGTTCGACAGCTTGGCCTCGTCGTCCGGCGTCGCGGCGCGTGCCTCGCCGCGGAAATACAGCGTGCCGCCGGGCTCCCAGCTGCCGTTGCCCTGGAGGATCAGTGCGCCCTCCTCGGTGGCGAGCTGCAGCCGGCTGGCGCCGCTGCCCGGCTTGGGCGCGGCGCTCAGGGTCAGCCGGTAGCTGCCCAGTTCGTCGAGCGTCGCCAGGCGCGACGACGCGTGCAGCAGCTCCACCTCGGCGCTGCCGGCGATGCCGACGCGGCCTTGCGCCGATTCGACCGTCAGCCCCGGCGACAGCAGCCGCACCATGCCGCCGAGGCGCAAGGTGTTGAACGGCGTGCCGAGACCGGCGAGCACCGCGCTCGGCCATTGCGCGACCCAGCCGGGCGGCGGCACCAAGGTCGCCGTGTAGCGGCCGATGCCGGGATGCAGGCGCAGCACCACGGTGCCGTTGAGGCAGCACGCATGCCGGGCGCGCAGCTCGATGTCGGTGCCGGCGAGGCCGAGCGTCCAGCTCAGGCGGCCCGGCAGCGAGGCGGCGTCGCGGCTGTCCGGTCCGGCCGTCAGCACCGCGATCGCGTCGCCGTCCCAGACGGTGCCGCGTGCGTCCGCCAGCAGCACGCGCTGGCGCGTCGCGCTCGCGACCGCATCGGCGAGCCATGAAGCCGGCGCATAGCAGACCGTCGCGACCAGCGCGCCGATCAGCAGGCCGACGACCGCCCACGCGAAGCCGCTCGAGCGTCCGGCGGATGGGCGTGCACTGGCGAGCGGGCGCATGGCGCGCCGGCGACCGCGCCACGGCGTCTTCACGGCGCGGCCCCGATCGTGACGACGAGGGTGCCGGCGTAGCCGTCCGGCCCGCGCTGCAGTTGCGCGTCGATCGGCCGCGCGCGCGCCGCGCTGCGCGCCTCGTTGAGCCAGCCGCGCAGCGCGTCGCCGCTCACGCCCGACAGCGTGAGGGTCGCGCGGTCGCCCTGCAGCAGCAGCTTGGCCTTGTCGCCGAGGTGCTCGGTGGCGGCCTTCAACGCCTGGCCGGCCTGGGTCGGCGACACCGGCGGCGTCGCGCGCAGGCCGGTGCTCTGCGCGGCGACGCGCTTCATCTGGTCGAGCTGCGCATCGAGCGCATCGATCTGCGCCGGCGCCGTCTGCGCCACCTTCAGTGCCGGGCGGACGAGCAGGCTCCAGCAGATGAAGACGACGATCACGATGCCGGCGACCGCGACGAGCTGGCGCTCGCGCGGCGCGCGGGCCTGCCACCAGGTCGCGGCCTGGGCGCGCAGGCTGGCGAGCGCCGGCGACGCGGAAGAGGCTGCAGGCTCGCTCATGGCCGTTCGGCGCCGGCCGGTGGGGACCCGCGCGGCGTCATGAGCGAGGCCCGGTGGCGGCGGCCGCGCGGCTCAAGGTCAGGCGGCCCTCGGTCGTTGCGTCGACCTGCCAGCCGGCCGGCCGCAAGGTGTTGCGGAACTGCTCGATCTGCGGTGCGCTCCAGCCGTTGGCGGCGACGGTCAGCTTGCCGGGCTCGAAGCGCACGGTCTCGACCGGCGGCCGGCCGGGCGGCCAGGCGTAGGCGGCCGCTTGCAGCAAGGTCTCGAGGTCGTCGTCGCCCGGCTGGCCGGCAAGCGTGCGCAGCGACTGCGCCTCGCGCTGCATCACCGCCTGCGGGTCGCGCTGGATGTCCTGCGGATTGGCCTTCGGATAGGTCGCCTGCACGAGCTTCTGCATCTCGGTGCGCTTGGCGCGGATCACGCCGTTCTGATGCCAGGCCCAGACGTTCAGGCTGATGACCTGCACCGCGACCAGCGCGATCGCGCCGTAGCGCAACCAGCGCCATTCGGGACTCATCAGCGCGCGCAGCGCGTCGGTGACCGCGCGATCGCCGCGCGTCCGCCGCGCGAGGTCGAACTGGCGCAGGTTCCATGGGCTGCGTCCGCCCTGCAGCAGGCGCTGGGCCGGCGTCAGCACCTGGACCGGCGCGCCCAGCCATTGCTCGGCGGCGGCGGCCGCACCCGGCGTCGCGCTCCAGCGCGTGCCTTCGGGCGGCGGTGTCGGCACGAGGGCGCGCGCCAGGCCGCCCTGCAGGCGCACGCTCGCGACGCCGTCGCCATGCGCCCAGTGCAGCGCGATGCCGCGCGTGCCGCCCTCGGCATCGCTACCGCTCTCGGCGAAATGGCCCGACGGCGGATCTTCCGGCCATGCCATCGGCGCGATGCGATCGACGAAGACATTGGCCCCCTCGAGCGCCGCGAGCTCGTGGCGCAGCCACGCTCGATCGACGACCGCGACCCAGGTCGGGTTGCCGGCCTTGGCCTGCGGCGCGAGTGCGAAATGGACGCTGTCGGTGTCTTCCAGCAGGCCGTCCTCGAGCACGCCTTCGAGCGCGGCGCGCATCCGCGCGGCGGGCGCCTTCGGCAACGTGATGCGATGCCAGCTCACGTCGGCATCGGCGAGCACCGCGATCGTCGTCGTCGCCTTCGGCAGCAGGGCCGGCGCGCAGCTTCCGTGCGTCAGGACGCTCAGGCCGTCCGGGCTCGTCACGTAGGCGTATTCGTCGCTGGTCGGCGGCGCTTCCGCCGCGCGCTGGGCGCGCAGCCGTTGGCGCTGCGGTATCTGGATGACGAGGGTGGACATCAGGCGGGTCGGAAAAGGCGGACCGATTGTAGGCATGCCGTCATGACGCTCAGACCCGTCCGGCGAGCCGGTCGGCGTGCATCCTTGGCGGCTTCAGCGGACGGCCGCATCGGTGCTCGCGACGCGCTCCGTCGACACCATGGTCACCTTGCCGTTGTTGCTGCGCATCACGAGGCTGCGCTGCTCGAGCACGTGGTCCGCCAGGCGCAGGCGTCCGCGCACGATGAAGTACTGGGTCTTGACGCCGATCGTGTCGGCAACGAGCGTGTAGCCGGCTGCCTTCGCGAAGTCGTCGAGCGTGGCGAACGGCACGCTCAGGCGCTGCTGCGCGAGGCGTTCGGCGGTTGCGAGGTCCTTGCCCGACAGCGCCGCCAGCACTTCGCGCGGCGCGGTATTGACGTTTACCGGTACCGCCGGCGAGATCAGATTGACGTAGGGCGCCAGCACCGCGACCGAAGCCGGGTCGACGCCGAACCAGGTGAGTTGTTCGGGGCGCGCCGGCATCAACGGCGCATCCGCCGCCGGCTGGGCGGCGCCGGCGGCGCGGATGCCGTCGTCGATCTGCTCCGCCACCGAATTCGACAGCCCGAGCCGTTCGCACAGGCCCAAGAGGATCGCGAACTGGTCCCGCTTCCGCGTGCCTTCGTCCTCCGGCTTGGCGGGGTTGTTGTTGACGAGATTGAGCAGGTCGTAGGTCGCCTGCGCGTCGCTGATGCTGCCCGACAGGAACGCTTCCGGCCCGTCGTCGTCGCTCGGGTTCTGCTTGTCGGCTGCCAGGAAAGTGGACAGCCGCGCTTCCTCGAGCGGCTTGGCCCACGGCTCGGTGAGGTTGTCGGTGTTGGCGTTTCCGCCGCGTGCGTCTTCCGCCAGGATCAGGCGGGCCCAGTCGAGCGCGCCGAGCAGCACCCAGCCGGATTCGACGCGCGCGCGCTCGGCCGATTCGATCTGCACCGCGCGCCACTGCTGCCAGACCATCGCCGACGCGAGCGTCGCGATCAAGGTCACGATGATCATCGCGGTCAGCAGCGCAGCGCCGCGCTGGGGTGCCGGCCCGGTCGATGGCTTGCTCATTGCAGCGACGTGGTCACGGACAGCAGCGTGTCGCGGGTGAGCCGGCCGCTCAAGCCGCTCGGCGTGTCGAAGGTCAGCACGAGCCGCACGCCGGTCGGCAGCACGGTGCGGGGCGTCGCCGTGGGCGCGCTCCCGGGCGTTTCGGGTGCCTGGACGACATCCGCACTCGACTGACAGTTCGACCAGGCATTGTTGCGATAGAAGTAGACCTGCCACTGCGAGATGCCGGTGAGCGTGCGCACCTGGCCCGGCTCGGTGCCCTGCAGTTGCATGCTGTGCATCCAGGCGTCCTGCAGCCCGCCGTTGGTCGTCGCGGAAGGGCTGGTCCAGCGCCACCACGACGACGTGTTGCCGTCCGGGCGCAGCGACCAGGTGACGACCACGAGGCCGTCGGGCGTGCGGCGGGTGATGCGCACCGACGCGCCGTCGCAGCTCAGCGGCTGCACCGCGCCGCTGTCCTGGATCGACGCGAGATCCTGCTCCCATTGCGCGATCACGGTGTTGAGGCGCACGGTGCGCTCGAGCCTGTCCTGCGTGTTGTCGCGTGCCCGCACGATGCCGTCGACGCCGCGCCACGCCATGATCGCCATCACCGCCATGATGATGAGCGCGACCAGCAGCTCGACGAGCGTGAATCCGCCCGCGCAGGAGGGTCGTCGCGCCGTGTCCACTAGTTGCGCCCCAGCACGGTGGAGATCGTCACGAGCGGCTGGCCGTTCGGATCGTAGATCTGCGCGTCGACGCGCCGGAAGTTCGGATTCGGCGTCGGCCGCACGGTCAGCTTGCCGGTGTAGGTCAGGCCGAGCTCGTCGCAGGTGAACGAGCCGTCGCCGACGTTGGGATACTGGCCGGCGAGCTTCAGGCCGGTCAGCTGGTTGTCGGCGCACCATTGGGCGACGCTGACGTCGCCGAGGCGCTGGGCGTTGTCGGTCAGCGTGCCGGCGACGCGCAGGCCGGCGCCCAGCGTGATCGCGACGATCGCCAGCGCGACCATCACCTCGATCAGCGTGAAGCCACGCGGGCTGCGCATCAGTGCGTACCTGCGTCGTCGACGATCGCGAACGGCCCGAGGCCGTCGGTCGCGATCACGACCTGGCGATCGTCGAGGCGCAGCACGATGCGCTGCGGGCCGATCATCGGCTCGGGGCCGAGCACCACCGAGCGCGCGCCGACCACTTCGGCATGCACGCCTTCGGACAGCCAGTTGGTCGGCGGCGTGGTGGCGGGCGGCAGGCCGACGAACTGGAAGCCGTCACCCCCGGCCGGCGCCGGCATCCAGAGCACCTGCAGCCCGGCGGCGCGCGCGTCGGCGCGGGCGGCTTCGAGGATCGCCGCGAGGCGCACCGCTTCCTCGTCGAGGTGGGTGGCGGCCGGATCGCGCAGCGCCAGGCTGGTCACGGCGGCGCCGATCGCGAAGATCACGACGACGACCAGGAGCTCGATCATCGTGAAGCCGCGCACGGCGGCGGCGCGCGGCGGCGTTGCGGAGCACATCGGCGGGATCGGCGGCAAGCGCCGGAAGGTCACTGCCAGCTGCCGATGTCTGCGTTCTCGCCTTCGCCGCCGACCTGGCCGTCGGCGCCGAAGCTGTAGACGTCGATCTCGCCCTTCAGTCCGGGATTGGCGTACTGGTAGGCATTGCCCCAGGGGTCGTTCGGCAGCTTCTCGATGTAGGGCTTCCAGTTCGGCGGGACCGGTTCGGTGGTCGGCTTCACGACCAGCGCCTGCAGACCCTGGTCGCTGGTCGGATAGCGGCCGTTGTCGAGCTTGTAAAGCTTGAGTGCGCCGATCAGGTTGTGCACGTCGGTGCGGGCTGCGGTCGTGCGGGCCTGCCCGAGCCGGTCGAGCACGTTCGGCACGATCAGCGCCGCCAGCACGCCGATGATCACCAGCACGACCAGCAGCTCGATCAGCGTGAAAGCGCGGGCGCGGCGGCGGGGCTGCCGGCGCGACGCGGACGGCACAGGGGAATACGTCGACAACATCATGGTGGTGCGTCCGGGACCGCAGCCCGGCCGGATGAAGGAAAAGCGCGCCGGATCATAATCCGGCATGGTTGCTCGATTGTCGGCGCTGGTCGTTTGGGCGTTGGTGGCTGCTTCGGCGGTCTTCTGGGGATTGCGGCTCACCGCCCGGCCGCCGCAGGCGCCGCCGTACACCGTCGGTGTCGGCGATGGTGCGGTTGCGCGCGCCGACCTGACGCGGCTTTTCGGCGCGCCCGCGGTTGCGGAGCCGGAGGAAACGATCGCGCCGGATGCGGCAGCGCGCTATCAATTGCTCGGCGTCATCGCGCCGAAGCCGCCGAAGCCGAACAATCCGTTCGGCGTGGCGCTGATCGCGGTCGACGGCCAGCCGCCGAAGGCCTACAAAGTCGGTGCATCGCTCGAGGACGATCTCGTGCTGCAGTCGGTCGGGCTGCGCACCGCAGCCGTCGGCCCGGCGGACGGCAAGGCCGCGTTCACGCTCGAACTGCCGGCGCCGCAGCCGGCGGCTACCGGCACGCTGCCCCCGCCCGGAGTGGCCGGCATCAATGGCGTTCCCGGCACCGTGGCCCCCGCCGCGCCGATTGCGCGCGGCATACCGCCCGGCATGCGGCGTCCGAATGGCCTGCCGTTCCAGCCCGGCGTTCAACCACAGCAGATCCCGCAGCCGGTCCAGCAACCCATGCAGCATCCGACCGCCGAGCCGATGCAGATGCCGAACATGGATCAGCAGGGCGATCAGAGCCCCACGCCGGCGGACTGAGCTGGTGCAGCGTCGAGCACTGCGCTAACCGATCTCGCCCGGCTCCGTCCCCAGGGTCGGAATCGGGCCGGGGAGCGTCGGTCCCGGATCTTCCCCATCGGCCACTTCGGTCAGCAGCGCCGCCGCGCTGCGCACGAGCGGCCAGGCGAGCGTCGCGCCGGTGCCGTCGGTGCTGTCCATGCCGAGTTCGAGCAGCGCCGAGGCATGGAACAGACCGAGCGCATGGTCGAGTCCCTGATGACCATGGCTGCGCGAATGCACGCAGTAGTCGGTGACGGCCGGCGCGATGCGCGCCGCGACCATCAGCGCCGCGCAGGCCGGCATGCCGTCGGCCACGATCAGATGGCGCTTGCTGCCGGCCACGAGCATCAGGCCGACCATCATCGCGACCTCGAAACCGCCGAACGCCGCCAACACCTCGACCGGATCGATCACGTCCTTGTGGCGGCCTTGAGCGCCTTGCAGCACGACCTGCAGGTGCGCGAGGTCGTCGTGCCGCATCGCCGGCCCGGACACCAGCAGATCCCGCATGTTCGCGCCGGCCAGGCGCGCCAGGACCAGCGTCGCGCTCTCGTGCGCACCGACGCCGATGCCGGCACAGGCGATCGCGTTGCCGGGCAGCGAGTCGGCGATCTCCATGCCGGCGCGGATCGCGGCATGCGCCTGGTCGAGCGACATGGCCGCCGAGACGCGCGCGTTGCGCGTGCCGTGCGCGATCTTGCGCGCCAGGAGCCGTGGATGCGGCGCCACCGCGTCGGCCACGCCGGCGTCGACGACCGACAACTCGAGCCCTTGCAGCCGCGCGAACACCGCGAGCGGCAACTGCGAGGTCAGGAGGTTCTGCACGATCTGCATCGTCGAGCGGTGCGCGGCGACGTGCCCCAGACCGTCGACCGCGAGGCCGTGGTCGCCGGCGAAGACGACGATCTGCGGCGCGCGGAAGCGCGGCTTCAGCGTCTTCTGAATCAGGCCGAGCCGGATCGCCAGCGGCTCGAGCTCGCCGAGTTGCCCGGTCGTCTCGCTGCGCCGCTGCAGCTTCTCGCGCAGCGCCTGCTCGAGCAGCGGGTTGGAAGTCGGCGTGATGAGCGAGCGATTGACGGACATGGGCCCCTGCGCGCCGGATATGCGTTCGTGTCGGCGCGGATTGTGGGGCCGGGTCGTTCGCTCGTGCAATCCAACAAGCGTGGGCTAGGCGTGCAGCGCGGAAGAGGTCACAAGAACAGCTTGTAGGCCGGGTTCTCGGTCTCGTCGACGTAGGGGTAGGCCAGGCTTTCGAGGAATTCGCGCAGCGCCTTCCTGTCGCCGCGCGGAACCTGGATGCCGACCAGGATGCTGCCGTAGTCGGCGCCCTGGTTGCGGTAGTGGAACAGGCTGATGTTCCAGTCCGGATGCATGCTCGACAGGAACTTCATCAAGGCGCCCGGCCGCTCCGGGAAGATGAAGCGGAACAGCCGCTCGTCGCGCGCCAGCGCGCTGCGGCCGCCGACCATCTGGCGCACGTGCAGCTTGGCGAGTTCGTTGTCGGTCAGGTCGAGCGTCTCGAAGCCGTGGCGCGCGAAGTTGCGCACGAGCTTGGCGGACTCTTCGCGCCGCGCCGTCGCGATGCCGACCACGACGTGCGCGGCGTCCGAATCCGAGATGCGGTAGTTGAATTCCGTGACCGCGCGCGGGCCGATCAGCGCGCAGAGGCGCCGGAAGCTGCCGCGCTCCTCGGGGATGGTGACGGCGAACAGCGCCTCGCGCTCCTCGCCGACCTCGGCGCGCTCGGCGACGAAGCGCAGCCGATCGAAATTCATGTTGGCGCCGCAGGTGATCGCGACGTAGGTCTTGCCCTTGGCACCGTGCCGCTCGGCGTACTGCTTGATCGCCGCCACGCCCATCGCGCCGGACGGTTCGAGGATGCTGCGGGTGTCCTGGAAGACATCCTTGATCGCGGCGCAGGCCGCGTCGGTGTCGACCACGACATAGTCGTCGACGAGCTTGCGGGCGAGCCGGAACGTCTCTTCGCCGACCAGCTTGACGGCGGTGCCGTCGGCGAACAGGCCGACGTCGGACAGCGCGACGCGCCGCCCGGCACGCACCGAGCGCAGCATCGCGTCCGAGTCGGCCATCTGCACGCCGATCACCCGGATCTCCGGGCGCACCGCCTTGATGTACGCCGCCACACCCGAGATCAGCCCGCCACCGCCGATCGCGACGAAGACCGCATCGATCGTGCCCTGGTGCTGGCGCAGGATCTCCATGGCGATCGTGCCCTGGCCGGCGATCACGTCCGGATCGTCGAACGGGTGCACGAAGGTCAGACCCTGTTCCTGCTGCAGCTCGCGGGCGCGCTCGTAGGCGTCGGAATAGCTGTCGCCGTGCAGCACGACCTCGCCGCCGAGTGCGCGCACGGCGTCGATCTTGACCCGCGGGGTCGTCACCGGCATCACGATGTGCGCCTTGCAGTCGAGCCGGCGAGCGGCGAGCGCAACCCCCTGCGCATGGTTCCCGGCCGACGCGCAGATGACGCCGCGCGCGAGCTGGTCCGCCGACAGGCGCGCCATCTTGTTGTAGGCGCCGCGCAGCTTGAAGCTGAACACCGGCTGGGTGTCCTCGCGCTTCAGCAGGACCTGGTTGCCGAGCCGCTTCGACAGGCTGCGTGCCGGTTCGAGAGCGGTCTCGATCGCGACGTCGTAGACCCGCGCGGTCAGGATGCGCTGCAGGTAGTCGGAGATCGACAGCGGCGGCGGGCGAGCGGGGGATGCTGACTTTGGGGGCGGGCGCTTGCGGTCGGCCATGCCGATGCTCCTCGGTCTACTGTGGCCGTGCGGTGGCAGGCGGGGCGGGGATCATAGCGGCAGGACCGCCCAATAAAAGGGCCCGAGATCTCACGATCTCGGGCCGAATCCACCATTGGAGGAGGTGGAGGAGACAACCGGTTGGAAGCGGTACGTGCGGCGCGTTTGGCAGCACGTTCGACTTCCGAATGAAATGCAGTGTAGGCGCTTTTTTGCTGCGCCGCAATATCGACCTCCTGACGACCGGTGCGCGTCGCGTTGCCGCCTCGGCCGCGTGAAACAATGTCGGATCGACGTGCCGCCCGGCACGCGCTCGCGAGGACGGCGATGGATTGCACGATCAACTGGATGCCGGACAGCGGCATGGCGTTCGCCGCCGAAACCGGCAGCGGCCATCTGCTGACGATGGACGGTGCGCCCGACGGCGGCGGCCGCAACCTCGCGCCGCGGCCGATGGAGACCGTGCTCGCGGGTACCGGCGGCTGCACCGCTTACGACGTCGTGCTGATCCTGAAGCGCGGCCGCCACGACGTGCGCGGCTGCAAGGTCGTGCTGACATCGGAGCGCGCACCCGCCGATCCGAAGGTCTTCACGAAGATCCACATGCATTTCGTCGTGACGGGCGTGGCGATACCCGAGACGGCGGTCGAACGCGCGGTGGCGCTGTCGCACGAGAAGTACTGTTCGGCGACCATCATGCTCGGCAAGACCGCCGCGGTCACGACCAGCTTCGAGGTGCGCGGCGTGGCGTGATGCGCCGTCGCGCCTCCGGCTCACAGATGATGCGCCGTCCGCGTCATCACGCCGGCGGCCAGCCGCATCGCCCAGCGTAGCGGCGCCGGCATCTGGGCGGCGCCGGCGCGTTCGGCCATGTCGGCATGGCGAGCTTCGTCTTCGCGCATCTGGCGGACGACGGCGCGCGAGGCGGTGTCGGCGGCGGGCAGGCGCTCGAGATGGCTCTCGAGGTGGCGTTCCACCTGTCGTTCGGTCTCGGCGAGAAAGCCGAGGCTCGCTGCGTCACCGATACGGCCGGCCAGAAGTCCGATCGCGAACGCGCCGCCGTACCAGAGCGGATTCAACAGGCTAGGCCGCGCGCCGAGTTCATGCAGGCGCTGACGCGTCCACGCGAGATGGTCGGTCTCCTCGCGGCCCGCGTGCTCGAACTGGGTGCGCAGCGCGGCATCCCGCGTCGCCAGCGCCTGCGCGCTGTAGAGCGCCTGCGCGCAGACTTCTCCGACGTGGTTCACGCGCATCAGTGCGCCGGAGCGACGTCGCTCGGCTGTGTCGAGGTCTGCTGCCGGCGCCGCCGGCCGTGGACACGGGCGGCTCGCGTGGTGCGTTCCGCTGAGCGTGCGCAAGGCATCGTCGGCTGTGGAGAGTAGGGTGTCGAGCACGGGCGGTCCGGTCAAGTCGCGGTGCCTGAGAATAGCGCCGACGGAGGGAAGTCGCGCCGGTCGCGGTCGTGGATGGCAATGGCCTCGAGAGCGGGCCTCTGGGGGTGCCGGCGCCTCGTTGTGCACAGACAACATATTGGCCTTTTTTGGACGGCAAGCCTTTCCAGCCCTCGGCCCCTCTGGTGCAATACGCACAACTTCCGCTGAGGGGGTTGTGCCTGATCGGCCCAAGGCGGGTGTTTGGTGATCGGGACCTCTTGTTCAACCTAGGAGATAGTTGCAATGAAAAAATCTCTACTCGCTCTGGCAGTTCTGGGTGCTTTTGCGGGTGCGGCGTCCGCCCAATCTTCCGTGACGCTGTACGGCACCATCGATCTGAGCGCCAAGTATGTGAAGAACGATGGTTCCGACCGCCGCTATTCGCTGAGCCAGGACGGTATCAACAGCAGCCAGCTCGGCTTCCGTGGCGTTGAAGACCTCGGCGGCGGCCTGAAGGCCAGCTTCGTGCTGCTCGGCGGCGTCAACGCCGACAGCGGCACGATGAGCGATGCTTCGTCGGGCAAGTTCTTCAATCGTCGTTCGACGTTGAGCTTGAGCGGCAACTTCGGTGAAATCCGCCTCGGCCGCGACTACACCCCGACGTTCTGGAACAACACGATCTTCGACGCGTTCGGTACGAACGGCCTGGGCGATTCGTCGCACGTGCTGCAACTGCCGACCGCGACCTTCGTCCGCGCCGACAACTCGATCCAGTACTTCCTGCCGACAATGGGCGGTCTGTACGGCCAGATCATGGCCGCGGCCGCTGAAAACGGTGCGTCGAAGTTCGGCAGCGGCCAGACGCAAAACGTCAACCCGGGCCGCTACGTCGGTGGCCGGATCGGCTATGCAGCGGGTCCGTTCGACGTGGCGATCGCGTATGGCGAGCAGAAGTACGGCGCCGGCAATCCGGCCAACGTGAACATCATCGGCACGCTGGACAGCCAGAAGACGTTCAATATCGGCGGCGCGTATGACTTCGGCGTCTTCAAGCTGATGGGCTACTACGACCGCGACGAAGTGGGCGATCTGCATGAAAACCGCTACTCGATCAGCGGCGTGATCCCGCTGGGCCAGGGTGAATTCCACATCGGCTACGACTACAGCAAGGCGAGCGGCGACGGCTTCGACAACAAGGTCGACCAGATCGCGGCGACTTACGTCTACAACCTGTCCAAGCGGACCGCCCTCTACGGTACGGCGTCGCGCGTCTCGAATGGCGACTCCTCGGCGAACTCGGTTGCCAGCGGGAGCGCGCAGACCGCCGCGCCCACCTTCGGTGGCAAGTCGACCGGCTTCGAGCTGGGCGTTCGTCACTTCTTCTGATCGAGGGCTTGCCTGAGGCAAGCAAGAGGTCCGATTACAAGGCCGCCTTCGGGCGGCCTTTTCTTTGGCGCGCCGAAAGTGCCACCGGGGCTTACCCCGTCGGGGCTTCCCCTTTTGACGGATGGCTCGGGTTTTGCTCTGATCCGCCGTATGTCGAGTGAGCGACCCGTTGGCGATCTGCTGCTGCCAGGCTTGACCCATTGCGTCTCCAAACGCTCCGCTTGAGCGGCGCCATGCCGTTGCCGACCGATGTTCGCCTTCGTTGTTCAGCGCCTGGTTCAAGCCGTGATCGTGATGCTGACGGTGGCCTTCATCGCGTTCATGCTGTTCCAGTACGTTGGTAATCCGGTCGACAACATCCTCGGCCAGGACGCGACGCCGGAGCAGCGCCAGCAACTGCGCTCCGATCTGGGGCTCGACCAGCCGTTTCCGGTCCAATTCGTGCGCTTCGTCGGCAACGCGGTGCGCGGCGAATTCGGTCTGAGCCTGCGCCAGGGCCGCAAGGTCTCATCGCTGATCGTCGAGCGCTTCCCTGCGACGCTGGAGCTTGCGGTCGGCGCGGCCCTGCTGGCGCTCGTGATCGGACTCCCGATGGGCGTGTACGCCGCGCTGCGACGCGGCGGCTTCCTGTCGCAATTCATGATGACGGTCTCGTTGCTGGGCGTGTCGTTGCCGACTTTCCTGATCGGCATCCTGCTGATCCTGGTGTTCGCCGTCACCTTCAAATGGTTTCCGAGCTTCGGGCGCGGCCAGGTGACCGCCATCGGCCCTTGGACGACCGGTCTGCTGACGGCCGATGGCTGGCGCCATCTCGTGCTGCCGGCCGTGACATTGGCGGTGTTCCAGCTCGCGCTGATCATGCGGCTGGTGCGTGCCGAGATGCTCGAGGTGCTGCGTGCCGACTACATCAAGTTCGCGCGTGCCCGCGGCCTGCCGAACCGTGCCGTCTACTTCGGACATGCGCTGAAGAACACCCTCGTGCCGGTGATCACGATCACCGGCCTGCAACTCGGCTCGCTGATCGCCTTTGCGATCATCACCGAGACGGTCTTCCAATGGCCCGGCATGGGCCTGCTGTTCATCCAGGCCGTGACCTTCGCCGACATCCCGGTGATGGCCGCCTACCTCTGCCTGATCGCGCTGATCTTCGTCGTCATCAACCTCAGCGTCGATCTGCTCTATTTCCTCGTCGACCCGCGCCTGCGCATCGAAAAAAGCGCCAGTGCTCACTGATGCTGATCGTGAACGGAGACCTTACATGCACTTGAAGCGTTCCATCCTCGCTGCTGCGCTCGCACTGGCTTGCGGCATTGCGCAAGCCGTCACCTTGCGGGTCTCCGACGTCGGCGACGTCCAGTCGATGGATCCGCATTCGCTCAACGAGACGCTGCAGCTCAGCTTCACCGCCAGCGTCTATGAGCCGCTCGTCGGCCGCGACAAGAAGATGGCGCTGACGCCTTTGCTGGCCACCAAGTGGACGCAGCCGCAGCCGACGGTCTGGCGTTTCGATTTGCGCCACGGCGTCAAATTCCACGACGGCACGCCGTTCACCGCCGACGACGTCGTCTTCACGTTCAAGCGCGCCGCCGGCGACGGCTCGGACATGAGGGGCTACACGCAAGCGCTGAAGGAGGTGCGCAAGGTCGACGACTACACCGTCGACTTCGAGACCAACGCGCCGTATCCGATCCTGCCCGACGTGATCTCCAACGTGGTGATCATGAGCAAGAAATGGTGCGAGGACAACAAGGCCGAGAAGCCGGTCGATCGCCGCAAGGGCATCGAGAACACCGCGAGCTTCAAGGCCAACGGCACCGGACCGTTCCGCCTGAAGGAGCGCCAGCCGTCCGTGCGCACCGTGCTCGTGCGCAACTTCAACTACTGGGACAAGGTCGAGAGCAACCTCGACGAGGTGGTGTTCACGCCGATCGGCAACGACGCGACCCGCGTCGCCGCGTTGCTGTCGGGCGAGACCGACGTGATGGAGCCGGTGCCGCTGCAGGACATCGAGCGCATCAAGTCGGCGGGCGGCTTCAAGGTGCTGCAGGGCCCGGAGTTCCGGACCATCTTCCTCGGCATGGACCAGAAGCGCGACGAGCTGCTGTTCAGCAACGTCAAAGGCAAGAACCCGCTGAAGGACAAACGGGTGCGCCAGGCGTTCTACCAGGCGATCGACATCGAGGCGATCAAGTCGCGCGTGATGCGCGGCGCAGCAACGCCCGCCGCGCTGATGGTCGCGCCCGGCATCCGCGGCTTCCAGGCCGACATGAACAAACGCCTGCCCTACGATCCCGAGGCGTCGAAGAAGCTGCTCGCCGACGCCGGCTATCCGAACGGCTTCGAGATCGGCATGAACTGCCCGAACGACCGCTACGTCAACGACGCGGCGATCTGCCAGGCGGTCGCGGCCAACCTGGCGCGCGTCGGCGTCAAGGTCAACCTCATGGCCGAGACGAAGAACAGCTACTTCCCGAAGATCCTGCGCCGCGACACGAGCTTCTACCTGCTCGGCTGGACGCCCAGCACGCTCGACGCGCACGACGTGCTGTCGTCGATCATGGCGACGCCGACCGACAAGGGCCAGGGACAGTTCAACCTCGGCTGGTACAGCAACCCGAAGCTCGACGAGCTGACCTTGAAGATCCAGTCGGAAACCAACGAAGCCAAGCGCAACGACATGATCCGCGAGGCCTTCAAGATCCACCAGGACGATGTCGGCCATATCCCGCTGCACCAGCAGGCGCTGGCATGGGCAGTGAGCGACAAGGTCACGTTGGTTCAGTTGCCCGACAACCGGATGTTCTTCAAGTGGGTGTCGCTGAAGGCGAAGTGACGATCTTCCGGCAGCCTTCCTGATGTCGAGCCGCCCATGACATCTCCTGCCGACACGGCCGGTGCCGCGGGCGCGTCCGAAGCGCCTCCACCGGCACCCGGTGCGGTCGCGCGCTTCTTCGACGGCGACGTCTGGTACTCGTTCCGGACCTCGCCGGTGGCGATCGGCGCCGCGAGCGTCGCGCTGGTATGCATCGTCTGCGCGTTCTTCGCCGGCTGGATCGCGCCGCACAACCCGTTCGACCTCGCGACGCTCGAACTCAGCGATTCGATGTTGCCGCCGGCCTGGATGCAGGGCGGTACGACGAAGTACCTGCTCGGTACCGACGAGCAGGGCCGCGACGTGCTGTCGGCGCTGATGTACGGCGCGCGGATTTCGCTGCTGATCGGCGGCGCGTCGGTGATCGCCTCGGTGCTGATCGGCGTGTCGCTCGGGCTGCTGTCGGGCTACGTCGGCGGCCGCACCGACGCCTTCATCATGCGGGTCTGCGACGTGATGCTGTCGTTCCCGTCGATCCTGATCGCGCTGCTGATCGCCGGCGTCGGCCACGCGATGTTTCCGGACGCGCACGACACGCTGGCGTTCGGCGTGCTGATCATCGCGATCGCGCTGCCCGGCTGGGTACAGTACGCGCGCACGGTGCGCGGCTCGACGCTGGTCGAGCGCCACAAGGAATACGTGCAGGCGGCGCGCGTCATCGGCGTCGCGCCGCTGCGCATCATGCTGCGCCACGTGCTCCCGAACGTGCTCGGGCCGGTGCTGGTGCTGGCGACGATCCATGTCGCGCTCGCGATCCAGACCGAAGCGACCTTGTCGTTCCTCGGCGTCGGCGTGTCGCCGACGTCGCCGTCGCTCGGCACCTTCATCAACGAAGGCAACAAGCAGCTCTTCAGCGGCGCCTGGTGGCTGGTGATTTTTCCAGGCGCGATGTTGCTGTTGATTTCGCTGAGCATGAATCTTTTCGGGGACTGGCTGCGCGACGCGTTGAACCCGCGGCTGCGTTGACGGATCGAACCAGACCCCACCTTCGGAGGCGATCATGTCTGTGTCCTTGAATCCTCTTCGCGTTCTGCTCCCCACCGCCTGCGCGCTGGCGGCATTGTCGGCCTGCGCGACGACCGACTATCACTACTCGCAGATCGAAGGCACGAAGTACCACAAGGCGGAGATGAACACCTTTCCGGTGACCATCCTCAGCATCGACGGCAAGAGCAGCCCGTTGCGCCGCATTCAAGTCGATCCGGGTGTGCGCCACATCGTCGTGCAGGCGCCGCCGGTGCCGGGGCAGCGCCTCACCAATGAACGCTCGATCGACCTGGCGGTCGCGCCGTGCACCCTGTACTACTTGGTGGCGACAAAACAGAACGCTCTCTCGCACGACTTCGACGTCAAGGTCGACTACCAGGAGCCGCTCTCCGGCTGCACGCCGCCGAAGTCCTGAACGCCCGCGCGCCTGCCCGACGTCGATGGCCGCTGCTCCACTGCTCGAAGTCCGCAACCTGCGCGTCGAGTTTCCGACGCGGCGCGGCACGCTGGTCGCGCTCGACGGCGTGTCGTTCGACATCGCGCCGGGCGAAGTGCTCGGCGTGGTCGGCGAGAGCGGCGCCGGCAAGTCGCTCACCGGCGCCGCGATCATCGGCCTGCTCGATGCGCCGGGCCGCGTCGCCGGCGGCGAGATCCGGTTCGGCGGGCGCCGTATCGACAACCTGCCGTACGAAGAGATGCGCAAGGTGCGCGGACGGCAGATCGGCGCGATCTTCCAGGATCCGCTGACCTCGCTGAACCCGCTCTACACGATCGGCCGCCAGCTCGTCGAGACGATCCAGGCGCACCTGCCGGTGAGCGCCGACGAGGCGCGCCAGCGAGCGATCCGCCTGCTGCAGGAGACCGGCATTCCGGCCGCCGAGCAGCGCATCGACCAGTATCCGCATCAGTTCTCGGGCGGCATGCGGCAGCGCGTCGTGATCGCGCTGGCGCTCGCCGCCGAGCCCAAGCTGATCGTCGCCGACGAGCCGACGACCGCTCTCGACGTGTCGATCCAGGCGCAGATCATCGCGCTGCTGCAGCGCCTCTGCCGCGAGCACGGCGCCGCCGTGATGCTCGTGACCCACGACATGGGCGTGATCGCCGAGGCCTGCGATCGCGTTGCGGTGATGTATGCCGGGCGGGTCGTCGAGATCGGGCCGGTGCAGGACGTGATCCACCATCCGGCGCATCCGTACACCGTCGGCCTGATGGGCTCGATACCGGCGATGGACGAGGATCGCGAGCGGCTGCAGCAGATCGACGGCGCGATGCCGCGGCTCACCGCGATACCGCGCGGCTGCGCGTTCAATCCGCGCTGCCCGCGCGTGTTCGGCCGCTGCCGTGTCGAGCGCCCCGAGCTGATGCCGGCCGGCGCGACGCAGGCGGCGTGCTGGCTGCATGCCGCGGACGACGCTCGGGAGGCGGCTTGAGCACGCAGGCGGCGGAACGGCAGACAGCGGCGCCGCTGGTCGAAGTCGACGACCTCGCGAAGGTCTTCGACGTGTCGCGCCCCTGGCTGAACCGGGTCGTCGAGCGCCGGCCGCGCCAGTTCGTGCATGCGGTCGATGGCGTGAGCTTCGGCATCGCGCGCGGCAAGACGCTCGCGCTGGTCGGCGAATCGGGTTGCGGCAAGAGCACCGTCGCGCGCCTGCTCGTCGGCCTCTATGCGCCTACGCGCGGCCGCATGCGATTCGACGGGGCCGACTCGGCCGCGGCGCTGCGCGCGCGCGGCAGCCTGGCGCTGCGGCGCCGCATGCAGATGATCTTCCAGGATCCGTATGCGAGCCTGAACCCGCGCTGGAAGGTCGCGGACATCGTCGGCGAGCCGCTCGCCGAGCACGGCCTGGCGGCGACGAAGGCCGAGCGCTCGGAACGCGTCGCCGACTTGCTGAAGTCGGTCGGGCTCGCGCGCGCGGACGCCGAGAAGTTCCCGCATCAGTTCTCCGGCGGGCAGCGCCAACGCATCTCGATCGCGCGTGCGTTGGCGACGCAGCCCGAATTCCTCGTGTGCGACGAGCCGACGTCGGCGCTCGACGTGTCGGTGCAGGCGCAGGTCCTCAACATCATGAAGGACCTGCAACGCAATCGCGGGCTGACCTATCTCTTCATCTCGCACAACCTCGCGGTCGTGCGGCATGTGAGCGATCAGGTCGGCGTGATGTACCTCGGGCGCCTCGTCGAGCTGGCCGACAAGGCCGAGCTGTTCGCGCGACCGCGCCATCCGTACACGCGGATGCTGCTCGATGCGATCCCTGACATCCACATGACCGGCCGCGCTCGCACGCCGGTGCAGGGCGAGGTGCCGAACCCGCTGTCGCCGCCGTCCGGCTGCTCGTTCCATCCGCGCTGCCCGCACGCCAACGAGCGCTGCAAGGTCGAGCGTCCGCCGCTGTCGACGATCGCCGGCGTGCGCGTGGCGTGCCACGCGGTGACCGAAGGCCGGATCTAGTACCAGGACTGGGCGTCGTTCGGTAGCAGCCGCTCGCCGCGCAGCAGGTCGGCGGTTGTTTCACGCTCGCGGATCAGCCAGGCGCGATCGCCCGACACCAACACCTCCGCTGCGCGGCCGCGGGTGTTGTAGTTGCTCGCCATGCTCATCGCATAGGCGCCGGCCGACAGCACCGCGACGTGATCGCCGGCGGTCACCGCGAGCTTGCGATCGCGGCCGAGCCAGTCGCCCGATTCGCAGATCGGCCCCACGACGTCGTAGTCGCGCGGCGTGGCGCGGCCGGCGCGATCGCAGGGCACGATGTTCATCCAGGCCTCGTACATCGCCGGGCGCATCAGGTCGTTCATCGCCGCATCGACGACGCAGAAGTTCTTGCCGCCGCCGCTGTCCTTCAGGTACAGCACCTCGCTGACCAGCACGCCGGCGTTGCCGACGAGCGAGCGTCCCGGCTCGAACAGCACGGTGCGGTGGCCGTGGCCGCGCGCGTCGATGCGCTCGAGGAGGCTGCGTACCAGCGCCTCGGCCGACGGCGGCGTCTCTCCCGTGTACGAAATGCCGAGGCCGCCGCCGAGATCGAGGTGCAGATGGCGCGCCAGCCCTTCGGCTTCGACGGCCTCGACGAGGTCGAGCAGGCGGTCGAGCGCGTCCAGATAGGGCGAAGCGTCGACGATCTGCGAGCCGATGTGGCAGTCGATGCCGACGACTTCCAGCCCGGGCAACGCGGCCGCGCGCCGGTAGCTCGCGAGCGCCTGGTCGTGGGCGATGCCGAACTTGTTGTTCTTCAGGCCGGTCGAGATGTAAGGGTGCGTGCCGGCATCGACGTCCGGGTTGATGCGCAGGCTGATGCGCGCCGTGCGGCCGGCGGCGACCGCGACCTCGGAAAGCACTTCCAGTTCGGCACTGCTCTCGACGTTGAAGCAGCGCACGCCGACCTCGAGCGCCCGGCGCATCTCCGTGCGCGTCTTGCCGACGCCGGAGAAGACGACGCGCGACGGCTCGGCACCGGCGGCCAGCACGCGTTCGAGTTCGCCGCCGGAAACGATGTCGAAGCCGCAGCCTGCTGCAGCGAACAGCTGCAGCACCGCGAGCGTCGAATTCGCTTTCATCGCGTAGCAGACCAGGTGCTCGCGCCCCGCCAGCGCACGCTCGTAGCCGGACAGCGCATCGAGCATCGAGCTTCGCGAATACGCGTAGAGCGGCGTGCCGAACTCGCGCGCGAGCGCGCTCAGGGAGCGGCCTTCGAGATGGAGCTCGTCGCCGCGGTAGGCGACGTAGGGTGCGCCGGGCAAGCTCACCGGCCGACCCCGTGCGTTGCGTGGTTCATGGCGCCGACGCGGCGCCGGACGCAGCCTGCGCGGACGCCGCGCGCGGCAGCATCAGTGGGCCCTTTTGACCGCAACCGGCCATCAGCGGCAACGCAACGAGGCATGCACACACTGCCGACGCAGCCATCAACGACGCCGCTAAACTGCTCTTGCGCTGCAACATCGGATCATTTTAACGACCATGACCGACGCCCTCGTCGCCAGTTCGCTCTCGGATGCGGAGTACCACGCGCTGGCCGATGCCGTGCTCGCGCGCATCGAGGCGACGCTCGACCGCTGGCTGCAGGACGACGTGATCGACATCGACACGCAACGCACCGGCGGCCTGCTCGAGCTCGTCTTCCCGGACGACAGCCGCATCGTCGTCAACACGCAGCCGCCGCTGCACGAGCTGTGGATGGCGGCGCGCAGCGGCGGCTACCACTATCGTCACGCGCAAGGCCGCTGGGTCGATACGCGCGATGGCCGCGAGTTCTTCGAGGCGCTTTCGACCTGCGCCAGCGCCCAGGCCGGACGCCCGCTGGTCTTCACGCCGGCTTGATCATCGACCGACCATCCGGTCAGCGCCGGAACAGATCGAGGATGCTGTTGCGCTCTTCCTGATTCGGCGCCGCCGGCAGCTTGTCGTCCATGCCGACGCTGCTGACGCCCGAGCCGTTGGCGTATTCGTTGTAGTACCACTCGTCGTTGATGTTGACGACGCCCGGCGGCACCGGGTTCTCGGCCACCGGTACGCCCTTCAGCTCGGTGCTCATGAAGTCGATCCAGATCGGCAGCGAGAGGCCGCCGCCGGTTTCGTTGTCGCCGAGCTTGCGCGGGTTGTCGTAGCCCATCCAGACGACCGCGACCAGGGTGCGCTGGAAGCCGCAGAACCAGGCGTCCATCGCGTCGTTGGTGGTGCCGGTCTTGCCGGCGATGTCGGCGCGCTTCAGCGCGCGGCCGGCCGCCGCCGCGGTGCCGCGCGTCGCGACCGACTGCAGGAGGCTCGTCATGATGAAGGCGTTGCGCGGCTCGATCGCGCGCGCCGAGTCGTCGAGCGCCTGCGGCACCGCTTCGTTCAGCACCTTGCCCTTGGAGTCGGTGATGCGGCTGATCAGCACCGGGTTGAGCCGATAGCCGCCGTTGGCGAACACGCTGTAGGCCGACGCCATCTGCAGCGGCGTCACCGAGCCGGCGCCCAGCGCCATCGTCAGGTACGCCGGATGCTTGTCGGCGTCGAAGCCGAAGCGCGTCGCCCACTGCTGCGCGTATTTGACGCCGACCGACTGCAGGATGCGGATCGAGATCATGTTCTTCGACTTCTCGAGGCCGCGGCGCATCGACATCGGGCCCTCGAACTTGCCGTCGTAGTTCTTCGGCTCCCACGGCTGGCTGCCGGTCGTGCCGGCGTCGAAGAACAGCGGCGCGTCGTTGATCACGGTCGCCGGCGTGAAGCCCTTCTCGAGCGCCGACGAATAGATGAACGGTTTGAAGCTCGAACCCGGCTGGCGCCACGCCTGGGTCACGTGGTTGAACTTGCTCTTCGAGAAGTCGAAGCCGCCGACCATCGCGCGGACCGCGCCGGTGCGCGGATCGAGCGCGACGAAGGCGCCTTCGACCTCGGGCAGCTGCGTGATGCTCCAGTCGCCCTTGTCGTTGCGGATCACGCGCAGCACCGCGCCGGGCCGGATCTGCGTCTTCGGATTGCCCTTGGCCGCGAGGCCCGACTGGACCGGCTTCAGCCCGTCGCCGGTCACGGTGATCGACTCGCCGGTGGCGAGCATCGCGACCACCTTCTTCGGGTTCACGTCGGTCGCGACCGCGGCCTTCAGCTCGTCGTTGTCCGGATGGTCGGCGAGCGCCTCGGCGACGCGCGAATCCAGATCGCCGCTCGCGCCGGGCAGGTCGATGTAGTCTTCCGGGCCGCGGTAGACCTGACGCTTCTCGAAATCCATGATGCCCTTGCGCAGCGCGTGGTAGGCCACCGTCTGGTCGGCCGAGCGCAAGGTCAGGTAGACGTTCAGGCCGCGCGTGTAGGCGTCTTCGCCGTACTGCGTGAAGATGAGCTGGCGCGCCGCCTCGGCGACGTATTCGGCGTGCACCGGCGACTCGACCTGGGTCTTGTAGTGCAAGGTCTCGCCGCGCGCCTGGTCGCGCTGCTCGGCGGTGATGAAGCCGTTCTCGAACATCCGGTCGAGGATGCGGTGCTGGCCTTCGAGCGCGCGTTTCGGGTTGTTGATCGGGTTGTAGGCCGACGGGGCCTGCGGCAGCCCGGCGAGCATCGCCGCTTCGGCGACCGTGATGTCCTTCAGCGGCTTGCCGAAATACGCCTCGCTCGCCGCCGAGAAGCCGTAGGCGCGCTGCCCGAGGTAGATCTGGTTCATGTAGACCTCGAGGATCTGGTCCTTCGTCAGGAGGCTTTCCATCTTGAAGGCCAGCAGCATCTCGTAGATCTTGCGGGTGTAGGTCTTCTCGGTCGACAGGTAGAAGTTGCGCGCCACCTGCATCGTGATGGTCGAGGCGCCCTGGCTGCGCGCGCGGTTGAACTGCGCGACCGCGGCGCGCAGCACGCCCTTCACGTCGACGCCGCTGTGCTGGTAGAAGCGCGCGTCTTCAGAGGCGACGACGGCGTCCTGCATGACCTTGGGGATCTGCGCGAGCGGCGTGAAGTTGCGCCGTTCCTCGCCGTATTCGCCGAGCAGGATGCCGTCTGCCGAGTAGATCCGCATCGGCAGCTTGGGCCGGTAGTCCATCAGCCCGCTGACTTCGGGCAGGTTCGGGTAGGCCAGCGCCAGCGCCAGCCCGACCAGCAGCAGCACGGACACCGCGGCCGCGCCGGCCAGGCCGATCAGGCCGAGCAGCACGCGGGCTATCCAACGGGATGCGGAAGCAGCCGGCGCTGCGCGCGCGGCAGGTTCATCGGCAGGCCGGCCGGCCGCGCGCTCGGAATCGCTCATGCATCTCCCACGGTGGACGGCGGATTATAGAAACCGCCCTCAGGGCCGATAAGCATGAACTGGTTCACGCCGGGCCGTGCTGCGGCGCCGCGACGCGCCCTCCGCCGAGTGTGAGTTTTGCAACGGCAGGGCGGCGACAACGGTCCTTTTCTCTTTGTTCGTCAAAGACTTTACTGCTAGCATTGAAGTAACTTATTAACAGTCCAGCGGTCCGTCCGGCAGAGGCGAAACAGAGCTGGCAGAGAGGCGTCGTGAGCTTTCTTGACACGTTGTTGGGGCGTACGCACCCGCCTGTCATCGGCCTGGACATCAGTTCGTCGAGCGTCAAGCTGGTCGAGCTGGGCCGGACGGCGGCGGGCGAATACGTGCTCGAGCGCTTCGGCATCGAGAGCTTCGAGAAGGGCTGGATCGCCGACGGCCAGATCGAGAAGTTCGACGAGGTCGCCGAGGCCGTCAAGCGCGTCGTCGTGAAGAGCGGCACGCGTACGCGCCAGGTCGTGATGGCGATGCCGCAATCGGCCGTCATCACGAAGAAGATCATGCTGCCCGCGGGCCTCCGCGAGGAAGAGCTCGAGCTGCAGGTCGAGACCGAGGCCAACCAGTACATACCGTTCTCGCTCGACGAGGTGAGCCTCGACTTCTGCGTGATCGGCCCGAGCCCGACGTCGGTCGGCGACGTCGAGGTGCTGATCGCCGCATCGCGCAAGGACCGCGTGCAGGATCGCCAGGGCCTGGCCGAAGCCGCCGGGCTGAAGCCGGTCGTGCTCGACATCGAGTCGCATGCATCGCGCCTGGCGATGAGCCGCGTCGTCGCCGGCCTGCCGAACGAGGGCAAGGATGCGCTCGTCGCGTTGTTCGAGATCGGCGCCGACACCACGAGCCTCAAGGTGCTGCGCGACGACGAGATGCTGTACGACCGCGACCAGGCGTTCGGCGGCTCGCAGCTCACCCAGCTCATCTCGCGCCAGTACGGCTTCTCGTACGAGGAGGCCGAGCAGAAGAAGCTGGCCGGCGACCTGCCGGAAGACTACGACACGTCGCTGCTGACGCCCTTCGTCGACAGCCTGTCGCAGGAGATCGGGCGCGCGCTGCAGTATTTCTTCACCAGCACGCCGCACCACAAGGTGCACTACGTGATGCTCGCCGGCGGCACCGCGACCTTGCCGGGCCTGAAGGATCGCGTCACCGAGCTGACCGGATTCGCGTCCATGGTCGTCAATCCGTTCGAGCACATGAAGCTCGGTTCGGCGGTACGCGAAGCCAAGCTGCGGCGCGAGGCGCCGACCTACCTCACCGCCTGCGGATTGGCGATGCGGAGGTTTCTGCAGTGATCCTGATCAACCTGCTGCCGCACCGCGAGGAACGCCGCAAACGCCGGAAGGTCGCGTTCTTCGTCGGGCTGGGGGTGGCGGCGGCGGCCGGCCTGGTCGTGGTCGGCGCGTGGTATGCGATCGTCGGCGAGCTCACCAAGGCACAACAGGACCGCAACCAGTTCCTGAAGAACGAGATCGCCAAGCTCGAATCGCAGATCAAGGACATCGCCGACCTGAAGAGCGAGATCGCGTCGCTGACCGCGCGCCAGAAGGCGGTCGAGGATCTGCAGGTCAATCGCAATCTGCCGGTGCACCTGCTCAACGAGCTCGTCAGGCAGACCCCCGAAGGCGTCTACTTTTCCAACGTCAAGCAGACCGGCGACGTGCTGCTAGTGCACGGCATTGCGCAGACGCAAGAGCGCATCTCCGAGTTCCTGCGCAACACCGGCAACAACTCCGAATGGCTCTACAAGCCCGAGCTCGTCGAGAGCAAGGCCACGCTGATGACCGCCGCCAACAAGGAGCAGAAGCGCCTGTTCGATTTCTCGGTGCGGCTCAGCGTGAAACGCCCGCAGGACGCGGTGGCGGCGGCGCAAGCCGCGTCCGGCCCGGCCGGTAAACCGCGCGCCGCAGCGGCCAAGAAGGCTTGAGGTCGCAGCGATGGCTACCCGATCCAAAGCAGTGAACGTCGACCTGAACTCGATGTTCGAGAACGCGGCCTCGCAGTTCCGCGGGCTCAATCCGAACGAGCCGGGCCAGTGGCCGATCCTGCCGAAGCTGATGACCTGGCTCGCGGTCGCGCTGGTGATGATCGGGCTCGGCTGGTTCTTCCTGCTCTCCGACGCGCACGACGCGCTCGACGCCGAACGCAACAAGGAGCCCGCCCTCAAGCAGGACTACCGTGCCAAGCTCGGCGAAGCCGTCAACCTGGCCGAACTGCGCAAGCAGAAGCTCCAGGTCGAGGAATACGTGAACCAGCTCGAGAAGCAGCTTCCCGGCAAGGCCGACATGGATGCGCTGCTGTCGGACATCAACCAGGCCGGCCTCGGGCGCGGCCTGCAGTTCGAGCTGTTCCGGCCCGGGCAGGTGGTGGTGCGCGACTACTACGCCGAGCTGCCGATCGCGATCCGCGTCACCGGTCGTTACCACGACATCGGCGCATTCGCCGGCGACGTCGCGAACCTGTCGCGCATCGTCACGCTGCACGACCTGTCCATCACCGCCGGCGCGACCAAGGACCAACCCAACCTGCTCGCGATGGAAGCGACCGCGCGCACCTACCGCTACCTCGACCAGTCCGAGCTCGAGCAGATCCGCAAGGACAGCACCAAGGGCAAGCCGGGGGCGAAGAAATGACGGCGCACCGGATGCGCCTGCAGCGAGCCGCGGGCTTCGTCGCGCTGGCCGGCAGCGCCTGGCTGCTGGCCGGCTGCGGCGGCGAGCAGGAAGAGCTGACGCAGTGGATGGACCAGCAGCGCCGCGAAGTGCGGCCGAGCGTCCAGCCGATCCCGGCGCCGAAGAAGTTCATACCGCAGGCCTACGACGCGGGCAACGGCGTCGATCCGTTCAGCAGCCAGAAGCTCACGGTAGCCCTCAAGCAGGAGTCGCGGCAGCCGAATTCGCTGCTGTCGGCCGAGCTCAATCGGCGCAAGGAGCCGCTCGAGGCCTATCCGCTCGACAGCATGACGATGGTCGGCAGCCTCGTGCGGGACGGCAAGCAGTTCGCGCTGCTGCGCGTCGACAACCTGCTCTATCAGGTCAAGCTGGGCGACTACCTCGGCCAGAACTACGGAAAGATCACCAAGATCAACGAGACCGGCGTGTCCATCCGCGAGATCGTCCAGGACGCCGGCGGCGAATGGATCGAACGCACCACCGACCTGCAGCTTCAGGAGAAGGCGCGATGAGGTGGGTCAGTGCGGTGCGCGCGTCGCGCGCGGCCGGTGCGAATGAGGATGCGGCTGCGGTGGGCACCGATCAGGAGATGAGAACGATGAAGACATGGCGCTCCCGTGTGCTCGCGCTCGCGTGGGCGTTGCTCGCCCCGGCGGCAGCATTCGCGCAGAACGCGATCCAGTCGATCACGAGCACCCAGCAGGCCGGCTCGGACGTGCTGCGCATCGAGCTCGCCCAGCCGCTCGCCGCCGTGCCCAGCGGCTTCGCGATCCAGACCCCGCCGCGCATCGCGATCGACCTGCCGGACGTCGGCAATGCGATGGGCAAGAACAGCGTCGACATCAACCAGGGCAATCTGCGCTCGGTGGTCGTCGCGCAGGGCGGCGACCGCACGCGACTGGTCCTCAACCTGAAGCAGCCGTCGCGTTACACCGCACAGCTCCAGGGCAAGGTGCTGCTCGTCGTGCTCGACGCCGCTGCGGCGGTACAGGCGGCGGGTCCGGCCGCCGCGAGCGAGCCGGTCCACTTCGCCGAGAGCCAGAACGCCCAGCAGCTCGCGCTGAAGGGCATCGACTTCCGGCGCGGCGCCGACGGCGCCGGGCGCGTCATCGTCGACCTGCCGAACACCGGCGTCGGCGTCGACATCCGCCAGCAAGGCCAGGGCCTCGTCGTCGACTTCCTGCGCTCGACCTTGCCGGCCGACTTGCGCCGGCGCCTCGACGTGGCCGACTTCGGCACGCCGGTGCAGACCATCACGACGACGCAGAACGGCGACAACGTGCGCATGGTCGTGCAGCCGACCGGCGCCTGGCAGCACAGCGCCTACCAGAGCGACAACCAGTTCGTGCTCGAGGTGCGGCCGCAGAAGGTCGATCCGAACAAGCTCGTGCAGGGCCCGGGCTATGCGGGCGAGAAGCTGTCGCTGAACTTCCAGAACATCGAAGTGCGCGCGCTGCTGCAGGTCATCGCCGACTTCACCAACTTCAACGTCGTGACGAGCGACACCGTCACCGGCAACGTGACCTTGCGGCTGAAGGACGTGCCGTGGGATCAGGCGCTCGACATCATCCTGCAGGCCAAGGGCCTGGGCCTGCGCAAGTCCGGCAACGTGATCCTGATCGCGCCCAAGGACGAGCTCAACGCCAAGGAGAAGGTCGAGCTCGAGGCCAAGGCACAGATCGCCGCGCTCGAGCCGCTGCGCACGCAGGCCTTCCAGCTCAACTACGCGAAGGCCGCCGACGTGGCTGCGGGCCTGACCGGTCAGGGCGTGTCGGGCGGCGGCAACTCGGGCGGCGGCAACACGCGCATCCTGTCGCCGCGCGGCAGCGTCATCTTCGACACGCGCTCGAACCAGCTCTTCGTCAGCGACATCCCGAGCAAGCTGGAAGAGATCCAGGCGATGATCAACAAGATCGACATCGCGGTGCGCCAGGTGCTGATCGAGGCGCGCATCGTGGTGGCCGACGACACCTTCGCACGCTCGCTCGGCGTCAAGCTCGGCGCGCTCGACCAGCGCGGCATCCAGGGCGGACTGCCGGGCTACAGCGTCGGCGGCGACAACCGCATCACGGTCGGCGGCAACCTCAACGCGGTGGCGTCGCAGACCAACCAGAGCGGATCGACCCTGGCCGCGGGCGACACCAACTTCATCAACCTGCCGGCGCAGGGCCAGGGCGGCTACAACCCGGCGACCTTCGCGCTGTCGCTGTTCGGCGCCACGGCGAACCGTTTCCTCAACCTCGAGATCTCGGCGCTCGAAGCCGACGGCAACGGCAAGGTCGTCTCCAGCCCGCGCGTCGTCACGGCCGACCAGCAGAAGGCGCTGATCGAGCAGGGCACCGAACTGCCGTACCAGGCCGCCACGTCGAGCGGCGCGACGTCGGTGCAGTTCCGCAAGGCCAACCTCAAGCTCGAGGTCACGCCGCAGATCACGCCCGAGGGCAACGTGCTGCTCAACGTCGACGTGACCAAGGACAGCGTCGGCCAGTCGACCGCGGCGGGCTTCGCGATCAACACCAAGCACGTGCAGACGCAGGTGCTGGTCGACAACGGCGGCACGGTCGTGATCGGCGGCATCTACGAGCAGACCGATCTCGACAGCGTGACCAAGGTGCCGCTGCTCGGCGACATCCCGTACCTCGGCAACCTGTTCAAGACGCGCACCAAGTCGTGGGAGAAGACCGAGCTGCTGATCTTCCTGACGCCCAAGGTGCTGAGCGAGCGCGGCACGGCCGCACGCTGACGCCGCGCTACTACGCTGATTTTCTCGACGACCGCTGCATTTCCCCGAGGGAGTATTCGATCATGAGGTGGCTGAACTGGGTGATGGCGCTGCTGACGGCGGCGCTGGTGGCGGCGTGCGGTGGGGGTGGGGGAAGTGCGGGAACGCCGGTGCTCGGAACGGGACCTGGCGGCAGCACCGGCGGAGGGACCACGACCGCGACGCCGACCGTCGTGGTCTCGATCTCGTCGACCAATGTCACCGCGGCGGCACCGGCCACCGTCACCGCGACGGCGCGCGACGCGAACGGCAAGCTGCTGGCCGGGCAGGTCGTCAGCTTCTCGACGAGCGGCGGCCTGGGCACTTTCAGTGCCCCGTCGGCCCTGACCGATACCAATGGCGTGGCGACGGTGAAGCTGTCGCCGGCCAGCGCAACCGCCAATGGGGCGGACCTCGCGGTCGCCAAGATCACCGTCGGCAGCGCCACTTATTCGGGCACGATCGGCTTCACCGCCACGCCGACCGGCACGACCCCGGTCGGCACGCCCACCATCACGATCGCGCTGTCGACCACCAACGTGACGACCGCGGCGCCGGCCACGGTGACGGCGGTGGTGAAGGATGCGGCGGGCAACGCTTTGCAAGGCCAGGTCGTGAAGTTCTCGACCGTCGACAGCCTCGGTACCTTCAATCCGCCGTCTGCGCTCACCGACAGCACCGGCAAGGTCAGCGTGCTGCTGTCGCCGGCAACGTCGACGACGAATGGCGCCGATCTCGCGGTCGCGCAAGCGACGATCGCCGGCACGCAGGTCACGGCGACCGCGGGCTTCTCCGCCGTCGCGCCGAGCGCACCGTCGAACGGCACGCCGTCGATCAGCCTGACGTTGTCGAACACCATCGTCACCGCGTCGACCCCGGCTACCGTGGTCGCGGTGATCAAGGACAGCACCGGCAATGGCATCGCCGGCCAGGTCGTCAAGTTCAGCACAGTCGGCGGCCTCGGCACGTTCGCCGTCAATTCCGCGCTCACCGATGCGACGGGCAAGGCGTCCGTCGTGCTGTCGGCGGTAGGTGCCGGCCAGAGCGGCGCCGATCAGGTCGTCGCCGCGGCCACGGTGAACGGTACCGCCCTGCAGGCATCGCAGGGCTTCCAGCTCACGGCGACGAGCGCGACGATTTCGGCCTTCACGTCCGACGTGACGACACTCAGTGCTTATGGGCAGGCCAACCTGACCGTCACCGTGACCGGCGGCGCTGTGGGCGCATCGGTCAATCTCGCGGTCTCTTCCGGCTGTGTGACCAAGGGCAAGGCGACGCTGACGCCGGCCCAGGCCACGACGACGACCGGCAGCGCGACCTTCACCTACCGCGACAACGGCTGCGGCGCCACGGCCACCGTCGATACGCTGCAGGCGAGCATCGTCGGCACGTCGACGACGAAGTCGCTGTCGATCACGCTGACGCCGCCGACGGTGTCCAGCATCATCTACACGTCGGCCACGCCGAGCACGATCTACCTGAAGGGCTCCGGTCTCACCGAGACGTCGACGCTGGTCTTCACGGTGGTGGATACCGCCGGCAACGGTCTGCCGAATCAGAACGTCACGCTCGAGCTGCTGACCGCAGCCGGCGGCCTGACCCTGAATGGCGGCCAGGCACCGGTGACGACGCAGACCGACAGCCTCGGCCATGTCACCGCGCTGATCAACTCGGGCACCGTGCCGACGCCGGTACGCGTGAAGGCCACGCTCGGCTCGACCGGCATCTCGACGGTGTCGAGCGGCCTCGCGGTCGCGGTCGGCCTGCCGTCCGAAGTGAACTTCTCTTTCGCGCAGACCACGATCAACATCGAGGGCTACAACCGCGACGGCACGACGAACACCTATTCGATCATCGCCTCCGACCGCCTGGCCAATCCGGTGCCGGACGGCACGGCGATCAACTTCATCGCCGAAGGCGGTCAGGTCGAGCCGATCAAGATGACCGCGCTCAGCAACGGCTTGGCGCGCGCGGCGGCGAACTTCGTGTCGGCCGATCCGCGGCCGGTCGATGGCCGCATCACGGTGCTCGCCTATGCGCTCGGCGAAGAGTCGTTCCTCGATGCGAACGGCAACAACACCTGGGACAGCGGCGAGGACTTCCAGGACCTGGGCGCGGTGTTCCTGAGCCGCAAATTCATCGACGGCTACATCAGCGGCAGCGACCAGCTGATTCCGCTGGCGCTGTCCGGTGCCAACACGCCAGCGCCTTGCCACGTCTCGACCAACCAACTGTTCGCCTTCGGGCCAGCGATTCCCAGTCTGGCCATCGATCCGGTCAATGGAGGGTCGGCCTGCGACGGCGTGTGGGGTCGCGCTTACGTCCGCAAGGCGCTTGAGACGGTCCTTTCCACCTCCGATGCGCGTCCGGTCTGGGAGGATGGCCACGTGGCTCAAGGCGTCTACGGCACCACCCAAGATGCCAATGGAAACTACGTGTGCGAATTGGCGTTCGACCAGACCGTGCTCGACAGCCACGGCGATCCCTACCTGAATCTCGTCACCGGGTACAACGACACCAACGGCGCCATCGTGCGTGCGCATACCTACTACACGATCGGTGGCGGCAACATCATCTACAACGCCGGTACGACCGGGGTCTTCTCGTTCCTCGTTGCCGACAACAACCCGATGCGCCTGAATCCGGTGGCGGCGGGGTCGACGATCGCCGTGACCGCCACGAGCGGCTTGACCGTCACCGTGCAGGGCGGATCGCCGGTCGTCAATACGCCCGAGGCGACCTATGCGACGATCGGCTACACCTTCGCGGCCGGTACCACGTCCGGCACGATCACGATCAAGATCACGTCGCCGAACGGACTGACGACCAACGTTGGCCAGGGGATCGTTTCGACGCCAGCGCCGAACGGATTGACGCATTGCCAGTGATTTCGCTGATCGGCCTGCCCGGCAGTGGCAAGTCCACCGTCGGGCGGCATTTGGCGCGGGCGCTCGGCCTGCGCTTCGTCGATGCGGACACCGCGGTCGAAAGCCGCATCGGCATGCCGATCCGGACCTACTTCGAAACCGAAGGCGAGGCCGCCTTCCGCGACGTCGAGGCCGCGGTCATCGGCAGCCTGTGCGCCGGCTCCGATCAGATCATCGCGACCGGCGGCGGCGTCGTGCTGCGCGAGGACAACCGGCGCGCGCTGAAGGAGCGCACGATCGTCGTCTACCTGCGCTCGAATCCGAACGACCTGGCGCGGCGCCTGAAGCGCGACACCAAGCGTCCGCTGCTGCAAGGCGGCGACCCGCAGACCAAGCTGCGCGAACTGCATGCGGTGCGCGATCCGCTGTATCGCGAGACGGCGAACTTCACCGTCGAGATCGGCCGACCGTCGGTGCCGATGCTCGTCAACATGATCCTGATGCAGCTCGAACTCGCCGGGTACGTCGACGCCGGCCTCGTGCCGTCGCCGGTCGACGCACCGTCGATGCCGCACTGATCTTCGGCGAGATTGCGGTCGCACGGCGCCTCGTACACTGGCCGCCATGGCCACGACAGACACCCTCGTCCGCATCGCGCTCGACGAGCGCAGCTACGACATCCTGATCGGTTCCGGCCTGCTGGGCCGCGCCGAGATCTATGACGGCTTGCCGGCGGGCCGCGATGCGCTGATCGTCAGCAACACGACGGTCGCGCCGCTCTATGCCGAGCGGCTCGCCGATGCACTGAGCGGGCGCTATGCGCGCGTGCAGACCGTCGTGCTGCCGGACGGCGAGGTGCACAAGGACTGGCCGACCTTGAACCTCGTGTTCGACCGGTTGCTCGCTTCGGGCTGCGACCGCAAGACGGTGCTGTACGCGCTCGGCGGCGGCGTGGTGGGCGATCTGACCGGGTTTGCCGCGGCCTGCTACATGCGCGGCGTGCCCTATGTGCAGGTGCCGACGACCTTGCTCGCGCAGGTCGATTCTTCGGTCGGCGGCAAGACCGCGATCAACCATCCGGCCGGCAAGAACATGGTCGGCGCGTTCTACCAGCCGCTGCGCGTGGTCGCCGACATCGACACGCTCGCCAGCCTGCCGCCGCGCGAGCTGGCGGCCGGTCTCGCCGAAGTGATCAAGTACGGGCCGATCGCCGATGCCGCCTTGCTCGACTGGATCGAGACGAACCTCGACGCGCTGCTGGCGCGCGATGCGGCCGCGCTGACCCATGCGATCAAGCGCTCGTGCGAGATCAAGGCCGAAGTGGTCGGCGCCGACGAGCGCGAGGCCGGGCTGCGCGCGATCCTGAACTTCGGTCATACCTTCGGCCATGCGATCGAGGCGGGCCTCGGCTATGGCGTCTGGCTGCACGGTGAAGCGATAGGCTGCGGCATGGTGATGGCGGCCGACCTGTCGGCGCGCCTCGGGCTCATCGATGGCGCCTATGCAGCGCGCATCGAGGCCATCGTGCGGCGTGCCGGCTTGCCGGTCGCAGGTCCCCGTCTCGGCGCCGGGCGCTACCTCGAACTCATGCGCATCGACAAGAAGGCCGAGGCCGGCGAGATCCGCTTCGTCGTGATCGAGGCACCGGGTCGTGCCGCCGTGCGGGCGGCCGATGATGGTCTGGTCGCACAGGTCATCGAGGCCCATACCGCGTGACCTCGATGCACGGCGCGACCGCCCGGCTCGCGCCGTACGCGAGCGATGCCGGGGCGAGCCGCGGCCGGCGTCACCCCGAAGTCCCGGCGCCGACCCGCGACGCCTTCCAGCGCGACCGCGACCGCATCGTCCACAGCACCGCGTTCCGGCGCCTCGTCTACAAGACGCAGGTGTTCCTGAACCATGAAGGCGATCTCTACCGCACGCGGCTGACGCATTCGCTCGAGGTCGCGCAGCTTGCGCGCTCGATCGCGCGGGCGCTCGCGCTCAACGAGGACCTGTGCGAGGCGATCGCGCTCGCGCACGATCTCGGCCACACGCCGTTCGGTCACGCCGGGCAGGATGCGCTCGACGAAGCGCTGCGGCGCGCCGATCCGGCGAGCCTCGGCTTCGAACACAACTTCCAGAGCCTGCGCGTCGTCGACCAGCTCGAGGAGCGCTATCCGCGCTACGACGGGCTCAACCTCAGCTACGAGACGCGCGAAGGCATCCTGAAGCACTGCTCGCGGCGGCGCGCCGCATGGCTGGAGCGGATCGAGCCGGGCGGCGTCGGGCGGCGCTTTCTGGACCGCACGCAGCCGAGCCTGGAGGCGCAGGTCTGCAACCTCGCGGATGCGATCGCGTACAACGCGCACGATATCGACGACGGCGTGCGCTCGGGGCTGCTTGCCCACGAGCAGTTGCTGGTGCTGCCAGTCGTCCGCCGGCAGCACGAGGCGACGCTGGCCGAGTTCCCCAGCCTCGCTGGTCGAAGGCTGCTGTTCGAGGTCATACGCCGCATGCTGTCACAGCAGGTCTACGACGTGATAGATGCGTCGGCCGCTGCCCTGTCAGTCGCGCGGCCGGAAGACGGCGTAGCGGTGCGTCGTGGTCTTGCACTCATAGGCTTCAGCGACGGCATGAACGAAGAGATTGGCGACGTGAAAGCGTTTCTTCGCGAGCGTCTCTACAGACATCCGCAGGTCGTGCGCGTCACAGAGGCGGCAAAGGATGTCGTGCGCGACTTGTTCGAAGCCTATGCCGGCGACGCGACACAGCTGCCGAAGCAGTACGCCGAGCGCGAGCCTCGCTTCGTGGCCATTGCTGACTACATCGCCGGCATGACCGACCGCTTCGCGCTGCGTGAGCATGCGCGGCTGTTCGGCCCCAGCGCGTCGCTGTTGCATTCCGACGTCGAGGCGGCGTCCTGAAGCCGCTGTCCATCGAGTTCGAACACGACCGAGCGTGACTTATCACCGGTCGCGCCGCCGGCGTTGTCCACGCGGGGATGAACGGCCGGCCGTGCCGGACCGGCGGCACCGGATTCGATTGCGCGGAGCGAGCGGTCACCGGGAAAATTCCACGGTCATGAAGCTGACCTCGTGCTCGACCTGTTCCCGCGGCGCTGACGCGCAGCGCGGCTTTTCGTTGCTCGAGGTGCTCGTGTCCATCGTCGTGTTGTCGTTCGGGGTTCTGGGCATCGTCGGCCTGCAGGCGGCGTCGATGCAGGCCAACAGCGACGCGCGGTATCAGTCGGCGGCGGTTCGGCTCGGGCTGGAACTGAGCGACATGATGCGCGACAACATGACTGTCGCGCAGACAGTCTCTGGAACGCCCGCCGGCAACCCGTATGTGGTGCAGAACTACACGGATCCGGGCACGCTGTCGACGCCGACCTCGGATTGTTCGTCCACTCAGTGCAGCGCGTCCGCATTGGCACAGTTTCAGATTTACGACTGGCTGCAGCGGGTGAGCAATGAGCTTCCCGGCGCGCGGGTGCAAGTGTGCTTCGATTCGACGCCCTACGACGCGAACGGTCTACCGAGGTGGTACTGCCCGAACTCGCCAGCGGTGACCAACCCGCCGAGCATGATCGTCATCAAGATCGGCTGGACGCGATCCTCGACCAACCGTGCAGCGACCGGCGCCAGTTCGGTACTGCGCCCGACCACGAGCGACGACAGTGTCCCACCGGCCGTCGTGCTGCCGCTCAATCCGGGCGTGGACCCCACAACGGTGCGCTGATGGATCGCATGACCGAAGCCCGCGCGCTCCGGCGCTGCCAACAGGGCCTGACGCTGGTTGAACTGCTGGTTGCGCTGGCCGTCGGCCTGATCGTCGCAATCGCCGCTGTCGCATCCTTGGTCGTCGCCCGCGTAGGCTTCACCAGCGTGGACAGCAGCACCGAGTTGCGGGAGAACGCGCGCTTTGCTGCAACCTTGATCCAGCGGGTCGTCGATGAGAGCGGCTTCCAGGACGTGGCGGGTGGGCAGTTCCCCACCGTCAGCGACCAGACCCAATGGCCGAGCGTGCGCGGCTACGACAACGCCGTGTTGCCGTTCGATCCGAACAATCCTTCGGCCGCGCCGGCCGGATTTCCCGCGCCGGGAACGATCGCAGCGGGCAGCCGGCCGGGGAGTTGCGGCGCCGTGACGGACACGAGCTGCCTCAACGGAAGCGACGTGCTCGTCGTGCGTTATTGGGGCGTCAGCCAACCACCTGGTCCGGGAAATCCGGCCGATGGTTCGGTGATCAACTGCGCCGGCGGCAAGGAGCCGGAAAGAGCCACCGGCCCGTCGTACAGCGTGTTCAGCGTTGCGCTCTCCGTCTCCGGCGAGCCGACGCTCGTCTGCACCTACCAGGATCCGTCCTCCGGCCTCTGGAAGACCGTGGCGCTGGTGACCGGCGTCGAGGCCTTCCAAGTGCTCTACGGGACCTGGGGCGTTACGGCGGGCAATTGCTCCGGTCCTCCGGTGGATCTGAACAGCAATCTGCCGATCGCCCAGCAAATGGACACCTACTTGACGGCGGCCGATATGCAGGGGCCGACCGGCGATTGCCCCAACAACTGGGCTCGCGTGCGGACGCTGCGCATCGGGCTGTTGCTGCGCGGTATTCCTGGCACGGCCGTCGTGGCCGCGGCAACCGCGGCGAGCGTGCCGGTGCTGGGCATGCCGCTGGCCCGCTACTTCGCCGGCGACGACCAGCAGGATCCCGGATCGAAGCTGGGCGTGCCCGCCGACGGACGCCTGCGCACGCAGATGGTCTTCACCGTCGCGCTGCGTAACCTGCAGCAGGCGCGGCCATGATGCAGCCAGCCGTCGTCCGCCGACGTGGCGGCCAGCGTGGACTGACGCTGATCGTCGTGATGCTGATCCTCGTCGTCGTGATGATCCTCGGCGTGGGCGGAGCGCAGATCGCGCTGCTCGGCGAGCGCTCGACGCGCTACGACCGCGACTACCTGATCGCGTCGCAAGCGGCCGAGGCCGCGCTGATGGATGCGGAGTTCGACATCGCCGGCCCGAACAACTCCGGCGGCAACCGCGTGGCCCAGTTCACCCAAGCGAGCACCGGGGCGTTCAAGGACAACTGTGCCGGGACTGGCACGAGCCTCGGACTGTGCAATCCGACGTTGCCGGGAACGACACCCGTGTGGGCGGCGGTCGATTTCACCGATGCCACGAAGACCGTCACGTTCGGCCAGTTCACCGGCCGCTCGTACGCGTCGCAGCCGGGCCTCAGTGTCGGCATTCAGCCGGCGCTCTGGCCGCACTACATCATCGAGGTCGTGCCGGACATGGCGATCCGCGGCGATGCGTCGGTGGCTGGCCAGAAGATCATGTATCGCATCACCGCGATGGGCTTCGGCCCGCGCCAGGACGTGCAGGTCGTGATGCAGACGTCCTTCAGGAAGTGACGACCATGGATCCGATCGCCCATCTCTTGCGTGTCGCGGCCACGGACCGGCGATTGCGCTGGCTACGTTGGTTGATAGGTCCGCTCGCGGTGCTGGCGATCATCGGCTCGGTCTTGAGCCAGACGGCGCCGCCGCCCAATCCGCCTGTGACGCTGTCGGCGGAGCCGCTCTATGCGCGTGGCGCGCGTGCCAAGCCCACGCTGACGCTGGCGCTTTCCGTGGAATTCCCGACTGTCGGCGCTCAGTATCTCAGCGGCGTCAACGGGCAGTCTTGGGACAACACCTATTCCGCGACGACGCAATATCCCGGCTATTTCGATACCGAGAGCTGTTACGTCTATAACGATCAGCCGACCGTTCCGAATGGTGCGAATGCCGGCGACTACAAGCGATTCGACCGGCTCGGTGCCGCGACATCGGCCACTGATCCCAACCCGAGAAGCTGCGCCGGCTTGGGCTTCTCCGGCAACATGATGAATTGGGCGTCCAGTTCGGCGGTCGACATCCTGCGTTACGGTTTGACGGGCGGCGACCGCGTGATCGATACAACGACGCTGACGGTGCTGCAGCGCGCCGTCCTGCCGAACGCGACGGTCTCGAGCAATTTCTGGAACGGTACGAACTTTCCGGACAAGCAACTGACGCTCCAGCAGGCACAGCAGGCCATGCCGATCGGCATGCTCGGCACCTACAAGGACGTCGTGCACATCGCCAATTGCCTCAATCGCATCCACTTCGGCACCGAGGCGACCGGCAGTTGCTCGTATCCCGGCAACAACTCGGATCTGGGCATCACGACGGCAGGGCAGCACGGCTCGATCGATCCCGCGCCCGGTACGCCCTATGTGGGCTCGCTGCCGCCGGAGTTCTCGAGCTCGCCCTGCGCCTCGGAGAACGGCACCTGCAACTTCACCGGCACGATGCGCGTCGCATACGGCGCCGGCACGAGCTGGTACTTCACATCGGCGACGAGTCCGATCTCGTGCTCCAACGGCGTGTTCGGCGATCCGGATGTCGGCATTCTCAAGGCGTGCTACCTGGCACCCGATACGACCGGCTGGTCGCCCAGTCCTTGGAACTCGCAACAACTGACGAGCGACGGTTTCTTCTATGCGCGCGTTTCCGTCTGCGACAGCGATTCGAGCGGCAACCTGATCGACCCGCGCACCAGCCTTTGCGTGCGCTACCCGAGCGGCAACTACAAGCCGGTCGGCAACATGCAGAAGTACAGCGACCGACTGCGGGTCGCTGTATTCGGCTATCTGAACGATCCCAGTGCCAATCCGAATCAACGCTACGGCGGCGTACTGCGCGTACCGATGAAGTATGTCGGGCCGACGTACTACGACCAGAACTACAACCTGGTGTCCGGTACCAATCCGAACGAAGAGTGGGATCCTTCCACGGGCGTCTTCCTGGCCAATCCCGACAACAACACGACCGTGGGCAGCGGGCCCTCGTACAACGGCCCGAACGTCAGCGGCGCGATCAACTATCTAAACCAGTTCGGGCGGACCGGAGTGTTCGGTCAGTACAAGACCAACGACCCCGTGAGCGAGCTCTACTACGAGAGCGTGCGCTACCTGCAGGGCCTGCAGCCGACGCCGCAGGCCACTAGCGGGATGACGGCCGACAACACGGCAGGCTTGCTCGATGGCTTCCCGATCACCACGAACTGGGCCGATCCCCAACCGGCAATGAGCAACACGACGGCGGACAATCCGGGGAACTACGCCTGCTTCGCCAACAACATCGTCACGATCGGCGATATCCATACGCACAACGATGCGTCCATCCCCGCCGGTCCGGACGCGAAGAACGCCGCATATTTTGCAGGAGGCACGAGCAACTTCTCGCGGCCTGCCAAGGTCTCCGGTACCGGGCCGTATTCGGACAACCAGCCTGATTTCTACTATTGGATGACGGTGGTCGGCGGATTCGAAGCGGGTTCGAAGATCTCGTATCTGGATGGCAACGGCGTCGGGCAGTGGACGAACGACCCCATGAACCCTAGCCTCAACGGTGGCCTGTCGGGAATGGCCACGGCCTCTCCCTATGGGGATTACGACTCGTATTTCATGGCCGGCATCGCCTATTGGGCCAATACGCACGACATCCGCGGCAAGGACTGGAAGGACGGGAGCGGCAACCCCAACCCGTTGCAGCGCCCGGGCATGCGGATCACGAGCTACATGCTCGACGTCAACGAATTCGGCGCATCCAGCGACCCGTCCGCGCGCCATATCAATCAGTTCTTCCTGGCGGCCAAATACGGTGGCTTCAAGGACGTGACGGGGACGGGTAATCCGTTCAAATCGTCCGCCACCAGCACCAAGGGCGACAACACCGACTGGTCGGGTAGTATCAACGGCACCGAGGCCACGAACTACTTCCTGTCCAGTTCGGCGAGTGCGGTACTGTCGGCGCTGAACACCATTTTTGCGAAGGCCGCCTCGTCGGCCAACAGCATCGCCGGCGGCGCCATCTCCGCTCAGTCGCTGACGCAGGGGCCAGGCTTCGTGTATCAGGCGCAGTTCGACCCGGCGTCCTGGGGCGGGGATCTTCTCGCTTACCCGGTCTCTGCCGACGCGAACGGCGTCGTCACGCTCGGCGACGCGGCCTGGCAGGCTTCGCTGGCGTTGGCGGCCAAGGCCGGTGCGACATCGCCGGCGGGCGCGTCGCGCAACATCGTGGTGGGCAAGAATCGTCCGTCGGGGTTGCCCGTGGCGATGAATTTCGCCTGGGACAGCCTGGACACCACGACGCAGGCGGCCCTGCTCACCCCTCCCTATACGCCGGGTGCTTCGCCGGATCCCGTCGACACCGGGCAAGCGCGGGTGCTTTATCTGCGCGGCGACCAGTCGAACGAAGGGCAGAACGGACTGAAGTTCCGTACTCGGACCAACATCCTGGGCGACATCGTCAACTCGGGCGTCTTCTTCATGGGTGCGCCGTCGACAGCCATCTCGGATTCGACCTACACGGCGTTTTACAACAACCATCTGGGACGCAAACACGCCCTTTTCGTCGGCGCCAACGACGGCATGCTGCATGCGTTCGATCCCGATCACGGGGACGGCGGCGTTGCAGGCGGCGACGAACTGTTCGCCTACATCCCGAGCTGGGTGGTGCCCAACCTCGCGAACCTCACATCGCCGAACTATGTGCACCAGAGCTATGTCGATGCCACGCCGGCGGTGGCCGAAGCCCTTGTCGGATCGGACTGGAAGACGGTGCTGGTCGGCGGCACGGGCGGTGGCGGACAGGGCGTCTATGCGCTCGATGTGAGCGATCCGGCCGCGTTCGACGCAAGCAAGGTGCTGTGGGAGTTCACCGACGCGGACGATCGCGATCTTGGTAATGTGATTGGACGGGCGCAGATCCTGAAGTTCCGTACCAGCGCATCCGGCGCGTCGACGGTCACCTACAAGTATTTCGCCGTGGTGGCGAGCGGCGTGAACAACTACGTGAACGACGGGCACTACAGCATGAACGGGGCGCCCGCCATCTTCCTGCTCGACCTTGCCAAGTCTCCGTCCGAGCAGTGGACTCAGAACGTCAACTACTACAAGATCGGCGGTAGCCAGATCGACGGATCGCCCTTGCTTGCCAAGGACACGTTCAGGACGGCGAGCGATCAGCAGAGCGGGATGGTCGGATTCACGGCTCGCCCAAGCATCGATGGCGCGGTCGCGCAACTCTACGCTGGTGACCTGCAAGGCAACATCTGGAAGATCGACTTCACACAGGCAACCGGCGGAACGAGCGACTGGATGCTGTCGAAGCTGTCGTACTTTCTCGACGCGAGCTTGCTGCCGATGCCGCTCTACACTGCCCAGGATGCCTCAGGCAATCCGCAGCCGATCACTATGGAACCGGCAATCATCAACGGACCGAATCGAGGCATCATCGTGAGCTTCGGGACTGGCAAGTTCGTGGAAGTCGCCGACCTTGCAAGCACTGCGCAGCAGTCCGTCTATGCGATCTTCGACAACAACACGGCAACACCGGACACGACGACGAGCCCGTCGAGCGCGATCAAGGGCCGCTCTCGTCTCCAGCAAGGGAGCTATTCGGTCGACGAAAAGTCGCAAGGGACGCTCACGGTACCCAGCTTCACCTGGGGGCGGCCGATGGTGGATGACGATGGCAACATGACCACGGAGCGGTCGGGCTGGTACTTCGATTTCACGACCAGCGGGGAGCGGCAGATCAGCAATTTCCAGATTGTTGCCGGGAAGGTCGAGTTCGGATCGGTCATTCCACCGACCAATAGCTGCGACAACGGAAGCGGCAATATCTATGTCATCGACGTTGTCGACGGACAAGGCACTTCGACGGTGTCGGACGTCGGCATTCCGGGGCAGCCATTTCTGCCCGAGACTGCAACCATGATCAACTTCGTGGATACCGGCTCGACCGGCTCGCAAATCTCGGGGTCTCAGTACACGACCATTCAACAGGGGGCAGGCGGCGTCAGCCTCCCGGGCACTACCGTGACGAACATGTCGCTGAACGGAAGGCTGAGCTGGCGCGAGGTGACCAACTTCCAATGCGTCAAGAGCTCGCCGATAGGGATCTGCCCGTGAAGACGAAGCATGGGCGGGGCTTCACGCTGATCGAGCTGATGATCGTTGTGGCGATCGTGGCCATACTCGCGGTCGTCGCGTACCCGGCCTACACGAACTCGATCATCAAGGGCAAGCGCGGGCAGGGCCGGGCGGCTCTGCTCGATCTGATGCAGCAAGAAGAGCGCTACCTGACGCAGACAGGCTCGTACGCCACATGGACCGACACGAATGGCCCTGCGACCGTCAATGGCGGGACCGTCTCGCCGATTCCGTTCAAGACGTTCTCGGGCGACACGCCGAGCGATGCGGCCTACACCGTCTACGCCACGACATGTCCGATTACCCCCGTACCTGCGCTCAACGAATGCGTGATGGCCTACGCTGTGCCGACCTTCTCCGACACGGACGTCGGGACGCTCACCATCCAGAGCACCGGCGTCAAGAGCTGCGCGGTCAGCCCCCCCAACTGGGCCACGTCGCCCGCCCAGCCGACACAATGCTGGTGAAGGCCATCGTGCTTGTTCGTCCTCGGTGCCCGCGGCGACGCCTCGGCGGTTTCACGCTGATCGAGCTGATGGTCACGTTCGTCGTCGTGGCCGTGATGCTCACGCTGGCGGCGCCCAGCTTCGTCACGTTTCAGAAGAACTCGCAGCTGCGCGGAGCAGCCAATGCGATGCTTTCCGCGGTGACGGCAGGCCGCGCGGAGGCGATGAAGCGCCAGCTGAACGTCTATCTGCGGCCGGGCAGTCCGACAGCGCCAAGCGACGACTGGGCTCAGGGGTGGTACCTCTATGTCGACGGCAATTGGGACCACGTGTATTCGAGCGACGCGGCCTCTCAGGACGTGTTGCTCAGCACGCAGGATGCCCTTCCGCCCGGCGTCGTTGCCCAGAGCAAGGACTATGTCGCCAGCGATGGCACCTCGCACTTCATCGCGATTTCCGGGGCCGGCTTTGCGATCGACGGGGGCGGCGCACTGCTGGCGTCGCAAAGCATCTCGTTCACCAACGGTACCGACACGCGCCTGCTCGTCATCGACGGCTCAGGCCGGTTGCGGGTGTGCGTTCCACCGCCGGGCACGCCGAACAGTCCGGCCGATCCGAGCTGCGGTGTCAATCAGCTTTGAGGCCGCGCCGGGCGCACTTCATGGCGTGCCATGATCGAGCGCACGTTGCCTTGCCGCTGCTCGACCCTTGGCCCGCCTCCCCCGCGCCGTCCTCGCCGGCGAACTCCACCTCGTCATCCACCGCGGCCAGAGCGGCTTGCCGGTCTTTCTGGATGACGACGATCGGCGCCGCTACCTCGACGCGCTGACCACGGCCGCGCGCGACCACGACGTCGCGGTCCACGCCTATGCGCTGCGCCCCACGCAGGTGCGCTTGCTGCTGACGCCGTCGACCGGCGGCGCGCTGGCGGGACTGATGCAGTCGATCGGGCGGCGCTACGTGCGCGGCTTCAACCAGGCGCATGGCCGCACCGGCACGCCATGGGAAGGGCGCTTCCGCTCGACCGTGGTCGAGGCGGCACGCTACTTCGTCCCCGGTCTGCGCTTCGTCGAGGAGATCGGGGTCGGCACCGAAGACGCGATCGATACGACCGATCCGTTCGCCTCGAGCGCCCCGCATCACCTCGGCCTCCAGCCGAACCCGCTGATCACCGAGCATCCGGGCTTCTGGACCCTCGGCAACACGCCGTTCGAACGCGAGGCCGCCTACCGCACGCTCCACGACATGCCGCTCCCGCCGGACGAGCGCCGGCGGATCGCCGATGCAGCGCTGAAGGGCTGGGCGCTCGCCTCGGACGCCTATGCCGCCCAGGCGGCGGAGCAGGCGGGCCGGCGTACGCGACCGGCCGCCCGCGGTCGTCCGCGCGTGCACAAGCCTGGGGACGATTAATGTGTCCCCAATTAAATTCCATCGGAAGAGTGATGTGATTAATTAGTGTCTGACCCCATTTTATTCGGATTGAAACCGTTGCTGCGCTGCAGTATTCTTCCGCTCCCCCTGCCAACTTCGGGAGAGCGCCGTGTCGGCCACGCACGTCCAGGCGACCCAGCAAGAACTGAACCACTCCGCCGCCGAAGGCCTGTACAGCCCGGCGCATGAGCACGATGCCTGCGGCGTCGGCTTCGTCGCGCACATCAAGGGGCAGCGGTCGCACTCGATCATTCCGCAGGGCCTGAAGATCCTCGAGAACCTCGACCATCGCGGTGCGGTCGGCGCCGACAAGCTGATGGGCGACGGCGCCGGCATCCTGATCCAGATTCCCGACGAGTTCTACCGCGCCGAGCTGGCTCGGCAGGGCATCGAGCTGCCGCCGCCCGGCGAGTACGGCGTCGGCATGATCTTCCTGCCGAAGGAGCATGCGTCGCGGCTGGCCTGCGTGCAGGAGCTCGAGCGCGCGGTGAAGGCCGAAGGCCAGGTGCTGATCGGCTGGCGCGACGTGCCGGTCGACCGCGAGATGCCGATGTCGCCGACGGTGCGCGCCAAGGAGCCGGTGATCCGCCAGATCTTCATCGGCCGCGGCCCCGACGTGATCGTGCCGGACGCGCTCGAGCGCAAGCTCTACGTGATCCGCAAGACCGCGTCGAGCGCGATCCAGCGCCTGAAGCTGACGCACTCGCACGAGTACTACGTGCCGAGCATGAGCTGCCGCACGGTGATCTACAAGGGCCTGCTGCTCGCCGACCAGGTGGGCAAGTACTACAAGGACCTGCAGGATCCGCGCGCGGTCTCGGCGCTCGCGCTGGTGCACCAGCGCTTCTCGACCAACACTTTCCCCGAGTGGCCGCTCGCGCATCCGTACCGCATGGTCGCGCACAACGGCGAGATCAACACCGTCAAGGGCAACTTCAACTGGATGCGGGCGCGCGAGGGCGTGATGAAGTCGCCGGTGCTCGGCGACGACCTCGCCAAGCTCTATCCGATCACGTTCGAGGGCCAGAGCGATACCGCGACGTTCGACAACGCGCTCGAGCTGCTGACGATGAGCGGCTATCCGCTCGCGCACGCCGCGATGATGATGATCCCCGAGGCGTGGGAGCAGCACACCTTGATGGACGAGCGCCGGCGCGCCTTCTACGAGTACCACGCCGCGATGGTCGAGCCGTGGGACGGCCCGGCCGCGATGGTCTTCACCGACGGCCGCCAGATCGGCGCGACGCTCGATCGCAACGGCCTCCGGCCGACGCGCTACATCATCACCGACGACGACCTCGTGGTCGGCGCGTCCGAATCGGGCGTGCTGCCGTTCGCCGAGAACCGCATCGTCAAGAAGTGGCGGCTGCAGCCGGGCAAGATGCTGCTGATCGACCTCGAGCAGGGCCGCATCATCGAGGACGAGGAGCTGAAGAACCAGTTCGCGTCGGCCAAGCCCTACCGCCAGTGGATCGAGAGCGTGCGCGTCAAGCTCGAGAACGTGCCGGTCGACGCCGATGCGGGCGCCGCCGCGCCGCGCGAATCGCTGCTCGACCGCCAGCAGGCCTTCGGCTACACCCAGGAAGACCTGAAGTTCCTGATGAGCCCGATGGCGCAGGCCGGCGAGGAAGGCATCGGCTCGATGGGCAACGACTCACCGCTCGCGGTGCTGTCGTCCAAGAACAAGCCGCTCTACAACTACTTCAAGCAGCTGTTCGCGCAGGTCACGAACCCGCCGATCGATCCGATCCGCGAGGCGATCGTGATGTCGCTGGTGTCGTTCATCGGGCCCAAGCCCAACCTGCTCGACATCAACGCCGTCAACCCGCCGATGCGCCTCGAGGTGCCGCAGCCCATCCTCGACTTCGACGACATGGCGCGGCTGCGCGGCATCCACCGCCATGCCGGCGGCAAGTTCAAGAGCTTCACGCTCGACATCACCTATCCGCTCGCCTGGGGCGACGAGGGCGTCGAGGCGCAGCTCGCGTCGCTGTGCGCCGAGGCGGTCGATGCGATCAAGACCGGCCACAACATCCTGATCGTCAGCGATCGCCGGATGGACCGCGACCATGTGGCCATTCCCGCCGCGCTCGCGCTGTCGGCGCTGCACCAGCACCTCGTGCGCGAAGGCCTGCGCACCACCGCCGGCCTGGTGGTCGAGACCGGTTCGGCGCGCGAGGTGCATCACTTCGCGGTCCTCGCGGGCTATGGCGCCGAGGCGGTCCATCCGTATCTGGCGATGGAGACGCTCGCCGACCTGCACAAGGAGCTGCCGGGCGACCTGTCGGCCGACAAGGCGATCTACAACTACGTCAAGGCGATCGGCAAGGGTCTGTCGAAGATCATGTCGAAGATGGGCGTCTCGACCTACATGTCGTACTGCGGCGCCCAGCTGTTCGAGGCGATCGGCCTCGAGAAGGCGATGGTCGACAAGTACTTCCGCGGCACCGCGAGCCAGGTCGGCGGCATCGACGTGTTCGACGTCGCCGAGGAGGCGATCCGCACCCACCGCGCCGCGTTCGGCAGCGATCCGGTGCTGGCGAACATGCTCGACGCCGGCGGCGAGTACGCCTGGCGCATCCGCGGCGAGGACCACATGTGGACGCCCGACGCGATCGCCAAGCTGCAGCACAGCGCGCGCTCGAACCGCTACGAGACCTACAAGGAATACGCGCAGATCATCAACGACCAGTCGCAGCGCCACATGACCTTGCGCGGCCTGTTCGAGTTCAAGGTCGATCCGGCCAAGGCGATACCGCTCGACGAGGTCGAGCCGGCGTCCGAGATCGTCAAGCGCTTCGCCACCGGCGCGATGTCGCTGGGCTCGATCTCGACCGAGGCGCACTCGACCCTGGCGATCGCGATGAACCGCATCGGCGGCAAGAGCAACACCGGCGAAGGCGGCGAAGACCCGGCGCGCTACCGCCGGGAGATGAAGGGCATCCCGATCACCGCGGGCACCAAGGTCAGCGACATCGTCGGCAAGGCGGTCGAGGTCGATTACGAGCTGAAGGACGGCGACAGCCTGCGCAGCAAGATCAAGCAGGTGGCCTCGGGCCGCTTCGGCGTGACGACCGAATACCTCGCGTCGGCCGACCAGTTGCAGATCAAGATGGCGCAGGGCGCCAAGCCCGGCGA
>JAFEEF010000041.1:55038-63047 GCA_018241265.1 Pseudomonadota bacterium
GGCCTGATCTCGCCGCCGCCGCACCACGACATCTATTCGATCGAGGACCTGGCGCAGCTGATCCACGACCTGAAGAACGCGAACCGGCGCGCCAGCGTGTCGGTCAAGCTCGTCAGCGAGATCGGCGTCGGCACGATCGCGGCGGGCGTCGCCAAGGCCAAGTCCGACCACGTCGTGATCGCCGGCCACGACGGCGGCACCGGTGCGTCGCCGTGGTCGTCGATCAAGCATGCCGGCACGCCGTGGGAACTCGGCCTCGCCGAGACGCAGCAGACGCTGGTGCTGAACCGCCTGCGCGGCCGCATCCGCGTGCAGGCCGACGGGCAGATGAAGACCGGCCGCGACGTCGTGATCGGCGCGCTGCTCGGCGCCGACGAGTTCGGCTTCGCGACCGCGCCGCTGGTCGCCGAAGGCTGCATCATGATGAGGAAGTGCCACCTCAACACCTGCCCGGTCGGCGTCGCGACGCAGGACCCGGTGCTGCGCAAGAAGTTCTCCGGCAAGCCCGAGCACGTCGTCAACTTCCTGTTCTTCGTCGCCGAGGAAGCGCGCTCGATCATGGCGCAGCTCGGCATCCGCAAGTTCGACGACCTGATCGGCCGCGCCGACCTGCTCGACACGAAGAAGGGCATCGCGCACTGGAAGGCCAAGGGCCTGGACTTCAGCCGCATCTTCCACCTGCCGGCGGTGCCGGACGACGTGCCGCGCCGCCAGGTCGACGAGCAGGATCACGGCCTCGACCGTGCGCTCGACATGAAGCTGATCGAGAAGTGCCGGCCCGCCATCGAGCGCGGCGAGAAAGTGCAGTTCATGGAGCAGGTGCGCAACGTCAACCGCACGGTCGGCGCGATGCTGTCCGGCGAGCTGATCCGCGCGCGGCCCGAAGGTCTTCCCGACCAGACCATCTTCATCCAGATGGAAGGCACCGGCGGCCAGAGCTTCGGCGCGTTCCTCGCGAGCGGCATCACGGTCTACCTGATCGGCGATGCCAACGACTACACCGGCAAGGGACTGTCGGGCGGGCGTATCACGATCCGGCCGTCGATCGACTTCCGCGGCGAAGCGACCGACAACATCATCGTCGGCAACACCGTGCTCTATGGCGCGACGAGCGGCGAGGCGTTCTTCCGCGGCGTCGCCGGCGAGCGCTTCGCGGTGCGGCTGTCGGGTGCGACGACGGTCGTCGAAGGCACCGGCGACCACGGCTGCGAGTACATGACCGGCGGCACCGTCGTCGTGCTCGGCAAGACCGGGCGCAACTTCGCGGCCGGCATGAGCGGCGGCGTGGCCTACGTCTACGACGAGGACGGCGGCTTCGCGAAGCGCTGCAACACCTCGATGGTGACGCTCGAGAAGGTGCATCCGGCCTCCGACCAGAGCTCGGCCGACCACCGCAAGACCTGGCACCACGCCGGCAGCGCCGAGCCGCAGCCGGACGAGACCTTGCTGAAGGCGCTGATCGCCGACCACCACAAGTGGACCGGCAGCCTGCGCGCCCGCCACATCCTCGACCACTGGGCCGAGTCGCGCGGCAAGTTCGTCAAGGTGTTCCCGAACGAGTACAAGCGCGCGCTGACCGAGATGGCCGAGAAGGCGGTGCTCGCGGCGACCGAGCCGGCTGCGATGCGCGAGGCGATCGTCACCGACCGGCCCGCCAAGGCGAGCGTTCCGTCCGGCACCGTGCCGGCCAAGTAGACCTTTCGAAGCAGAACATCATGGGAAAAGTCACCGGCTTCATGGAGTACGCGCGTCTGGAAGAAGGCTACGAGCCGGTCCAGGCGAGGCTGAAGACCTACAAGGAATTCGTCATCGGCCTGAACGAAGGCGACGCGAAGGTCCAGGGCGCGCGCTGCATGGACTGCGGCACGCCGTTCTGCAACAACGGCTGTCCGGTCAACAACATCATCCCGGACTTCAACGACCTCGTGTACCGCGGCGATTGGCAGAACGCTTTCGCGGTGCTCGACTCGACGAACAACTTCCCCGAGTTCACCGGCCGCATCTGCCCCGCGCCGTGCGAAGCGGCCTGCACGCTGAACGTCAACGACGATCCGGTCGGCATCAAGAGCATCGAGCATGCGATCGTCGACCGCGCCTGGCTCGAAGGCTGGGTCGTGCCGCGGCCGCCGGCGGCGAAGACCGGCAGGAAGGCCGCGGTCGTCGGCTCCGGGCCGGCGGGCCTCGCGGCGGCGCAGCAGCTCGCGCGTGCCGGCCATGACGTGACCTTGTTCGAGAAGAACGATGCGATCGGCGGCCTGCTGCGCTACGGCATCCCCGACTTCAAGATGGAGAAGACGCACATCGACCGGCGCGTCGAGCAGATGAAGGCCGAAGGCGTGACCTTCCGCACCGGCGTGCTGGTCGGCGCGATGCCCGAGGGCAGCAAGGTCACGAACTGGTCGAAGGAGGTCGTGACGCCCGAGCAATTGCAGGCCGAGTTCGACGCGGTGCTGCTGACCGGCGGCGCCGAGCAGTCGCGCGACCTGCCGGTGCCGGGGCGCGACCTCGACGGCGTGCACTTCGCGATGGAGTTCCTGCCGCAACAGAACAAGGTCAACGCGGGCGGCAAGATCAAGGGCCAGATCTCCGCGGCCGGCAAGCACGTCATCGTGATCGGCGGCGGCGACACCGGCAGCGACTGCGTCGGCACCAGCAACCGCCATGGCGCGAAGAGCGTGACCCAGTTCGAATTGCTGCCGATGCCGCCCGAGCAGGAGAACAAGCCGCTCGTCTGGCCGTACTGGCCGATCAAGCTGCGCACGTCGTCGAGCCACGAGGAAGGCTGCGCACGCGAGTTCGCGATCGCGACCAAGGAGTTCGTCGCCGGCTCGGGCAAGGCCGGCAAGGGCGTCAAGGGCCTGAAGGCGGTGCGCGTCGAATGGCAGGGCGGCAAGATGACCGAAGTGCCGGGCTCCGAGATCACGTTGCCGGCCGACCTCGTGCTGCTGGCGATGGGCTTCGTCAGCCCGGTCGCGAGCGTGCTCGAGGCGTTCGGCGTCGAGCGCGACGCGCGCGGCAATGCGCGTGCCAGCACCGACGCGGCCGGCGGCTACCGCACCAACGTCGACAAGGTGTTCGCGGCCGGCGACATGCGGCGCGGCCAGTCGCTCGTCGTCTGGGCGATCCGCGAAGGCCGCCAGGCGGCGCGCGCGGTCGACGAGTTCCTGATGGGCGCGAGCGACCTGCCGCGCTGATCCCGCGTCGGTCGCCACGGGGCGGTTGGCCGTGGCGAACCTCCATCGCTCCGAGGAGGGAGCGTCCGAAGCGCGCCATGTGCCCATGCGACAATGGTTCGGAGCAATGGCGCCGTGTTCAGGGCCATGCGCGATCGAACAAAACCACCGCCCGCATGCCCAGTGAAGCCGCCAGCCCGAACCCTGATGCGCTGATCGACATCGACCACGTCACCTTCGGCTACGACGCGAGTCGAACGATCCTGCGCGACGTGTCGTTGAGCTTCCTGCGCGGCAAGGTGACTGCGATCATGGGCGGTTCGGGCTGCGGCAAGACGACGTTGCTGCGCCTCATCGGCGGCGTGCATCGGGCGCAGAACGGCGCGGTGCGTATCGGCGGCGAGGCCGTCGATACGCGCGACAAGGAAGGCCTCTACAAGCTGCGCCGCCGCATGGGCATGCTGTTCCAGTTCGGCGCGCTGTTCACCGACCTGTCGGTGTTCGAGAACGTCGCGTTCCCGCTGCGCGAACATTCCGCGCTCGATGAAACGATGATCCGCGACATCGTGCTGATGAAGCTCAATGCCGTCGGCCTGCGCGGCGCGGCGCGCCTGCGCATCTCGGAGATCTCGGGCGGCATGGCGCGGCGCGTCGCGCTGGCGCGCGCGATCGCGCTCGACCCCGAGATCATCATGTACGACGAGCCGTTCGCCGGCCTCGATCCGATCTCGATGGCGATCACCGCGAACCTGATCCGCACGTTGAACAACACGACCGGCGCGACGTCGCTCGTCGTGTCGCACGACGTCGAGGAGTGCTTCCGCATCTGCGACTACGCCTACCTGATGTCGTCGCAAGGGCGCATCGTGGCGCATGGCCGGCCGGCCGAACTGGCGGCGTCCGAAGATCCCGAGGTGCGCCAGTTCGTGCGCGGCGAGCCCGACGGGCCGGTGCGCTTCCACTATCCGGCGCGGCCGCTCGCCGAGGATCTGGGGGTCGGCGCGTGATCGACTTCGTGCAGACGCTGGGCCGGCGCACGCTCGAAGGCCTGCGCGGGCTGGGGCACAACGCATCCTTCCTGTGGGAGGTCGTGCGCAGCATTCCGGCGACGATGCGTCGGCCCTACCTCGTCGTTGCGCAAGTGCATGCGGTCGGCAACCTGTCGCTGCTGATCATCCTCGCGTCGGGCCTGGCAGTCGGCTTCGTGCTCGCGCTGCAGATGTACTACGCGCTCGTCACCTACGGCGCCACCGAGTCGCTCGGGCTGATCGTCAACCTGTCGCTGGTGCGCGAGCTGGGCCCGGTGGTCACCGCGCTGCTGTTCGCCGGACGCGCCGGCACGTCGCTGACCGCCGAGATCGGCCTGATGAAGGCCGGCGAGCAGCTTGCCGCGATGGAGATGATGGCGGTCGACCCGAAGAGCCGCGTGCTCGCTCCGCGCCTGCTCGGCGGCGTGCTGTCGATGCCGTTGCTCGCGATCATGTTCTCCGCTGTCGGCATCATGGGCGCCTACGTCGTCGCGGTGCTGCTGATCGGCGTCGACGCCGGCAACTTCTGGTCGATCATGCAGAACGGCGTCGATTTCCGGCGCGACATCGTCAACGGCATCATCAAGAGCGTCGTGTTCGGTGCGATCTGCACTTTCGTCGCCGTCTATCAGGGCTACGAGGCCGACGCCACGCCCGAAGGCGTCGCGACCGCCACCACGCGCACCGTCGTGATCGCATCGCTCGGCGTGCTGGTCATGGACTTCATCCTCACTGCAATGATGTTCTCGACGCCGTAGCATGCGCGGCGAGGAGGTTCGATGGGCAAGAAAAGCATAGAAACGCTGGTTGGATTGTTCGTGCTGCTCGGCTTCGCGGCGCTCGTGTTCCTGGCGCTGAAGGCCGCCAACCTGGGCAACTTCAAGAGCAGCGACACCTACACGCTGTACGCCAAGTTCGACAACATCGGCGGACTGAAGGTGCGCGCGCCGGTGCGCAGCGCCGGCGTCACGGTCGGCCGCGTCAAGTCGATCACGCTCGACGCCAAGACCTACCAGGGCATCGTGCAGCTCGACATGCAGGACAAGGTGCAGTTCCCGTCCGACACGTCGGCGCGCATCCTGACGTCCGGCCTGCTCGGCGACCAGTACATCGGCCTCGAGCCGGGCGGCTCCGAGAAATCGTTCCAGCCGGGCGATACGATCACGCAGACCCAGTCGGCGGTCGTGCTCGAGAGCCTGATCAGCCAGTTCCTGTTCAACAAGGCGGCCGACTCCGGCTCGCCTGCTGCGCCGGCGCCGGCGGCTTCGGCGGGAGGGAAGAAATGATCGCCACCAGGGTCACCCCGCGCGCCGCAAGATCGGCCGCCGTGCTCGCGCTGGCCGTGCTCGCCGGCGGCTGCGCGACGACCGCGAGCCAGGCGCCGGGCAGTCCGGGCCAGAAGCTCGATCCGTGGGAAGGCTGGAACCGCAAGGTCTTCTCGTTCAACGAAGAGCTCGACAAGGCGGTGCTCAAGCCGGTCGCGACGGCCTACCACGACGCCGTCCCCGAGCCGGCGCGGCGCGTCGTCACCAACGTCTTCAACAACTTCGAGGACGCCTGGTCGATGGCCAACAACTTCCTGCAAGGGAAGGTGCAGTACGGCTTCGAGACCGGCATGCGGGTCGGCGTGAACACGGTGTTCGGCATCGGCGGCGTCGTCGATGTCGCGACCGATCTCGGCCTCGAGCGCCACACCGAAGACCTCGGCCAGACCTTCGGCCGCTGGGGCTTCGGTCCGGGCGCCTACATCGTCTGGCCGCTGCTCGGGCCGTCGACGGTGCGCGACTCGATCGGCCTGCCGTTCGATCTGTATGCGACGTCGCCGAGCTGGGTGATCCACGACACCGGCTGGAACTGGGGCCTCAGCGGCCTGCACCTCGTCAACACGCGCGCCAACCTGCTCGGCGCCGGCAACGTGCTGAACGAGATCGCGCTCGACAAGTACACCTTCGTGCGCGACGCCTATCTGCAGCGCCGGCGCAGCCTGGTGTACGACGGCGACGTGCCGCCCGATTCGACGACGCCATCGGATGACGATTCGGGCTATGCGCCGATGACGGTGCCCGATGCCGCATCCGCGCCGGCCGCAGCGTCCGCGCCGCGCAAGTGAACGCCGATCGCAGGGATGCCGGCGAAACGTCGCGTTGCATGTCGGCCCGAACGGCGTGAACCGGGCGGCGCTGCCGTGCGTTGATCGCCTGCGCGGCCGGCGCCGGTTGAACCCGAGGCGCCTGCGAGGTTCGAACCTCGCGCCGCCGATCTTTCGAACGAGGAAATCATCATGACCATGAATCGCATCGCCGCCTGGCTGCTCGCCGCCGTCCTCGGCCTGGCGGGCATCGCCGCCCACGCCCAGGCCGACAAGGCGCCGGACCAGCTCATCAAGGAAGTCTCCACCGACGTGCTCGACGCGCTGAAGGCCGACAAGACGATCAAGACGGGCGACACGCAGAAGATCGTGGCGCTGGTCGACGGCAAGGTGATGCCGCACGTCGACTTCCAGCGCATGACCGCTTCGGCGGTCGGCCGCTACTGGCGCCAGGCCACGCCCGAGCAGCAGAAACGCCTGCAGGAAGAGTTCAAGACCCTGCTGGTGCGCACCTATTCCGGCGCGCTCGCCAACGTGGGCGACCAGACCGTCGAGCTGAAGCCGATGCGCTCCGGCCCGAGCGACAAGGAAGTCGTGGTGCGCAGCGAGATCAAGGGCAAGGGCGACCCGATCCAGCTCGACTACCGGCTCGAGCATGCGCCCGACGGCTGGAAGATCTACGACGTCAACGTGCTCGGCGTGTGGCTGGTCGAGAACTACCGCAACAGCTTCGCGCAGGAGATCGGTGCCGGCGGCATCGACGGGCTGATCGCCAAGATGGTCGAGCGCAACAAGAGCAACGCCACCGGCACGAAGAGCTGACGCGCGATGCTGCTGCTGCCGTCGACGATCACCGCTCAGGAGGCGCCCGATGCGCAGCGCATGCTGGCGCAGGTGCTGCAGCATGAGCCCGAGACCGGCGTCGTCGTCGATGCGGCCGGGCTGCGCACGTTCGATACGTCGGCGCTCGCGGTGCTGCTCGAATGCCGCCGCCTCGCGCAGGCCTGGGGCAAGGGCTTCGTGGTGCGCAATGCGCCCGACAAGCTGCAGGCGCTGGCGCGCCTCTATGGCGTCGACGTGCTGCTCATCGAAGGCGCGATGCCGACCGCGCCGGGTGGAGGCTGAGCCTCACAGCTCGCCGTAGGAATGCAAGCCCGATAGGAACATGTTGACGCCGAGGAAGGCGAACGTCGTGACGACGAGCCCGGTCAACGCCCACCACGCGGCCATCGTGCCGCGCAGCCCCTTCATCAGCCGCATGTGCAGCCAGGCGGCGTAGTTCAGCCAGACGATCAGCGCCCAGGTTTCCTTCGGGTCCCAGCTCCAGTAGCCGCCCCAGGCTTCGGCGGCCCAGAACGCGCCGAGGATCGTTGCGATCGTGAAGAACGCGAAACCGACCGCGATCGACTTGTACATCAGGTCGTCGGCGATCTCTGCACCCGGCGTGCGCCGGTTGATCCAGCCGCGGCCGACGATCGTCAGCGCGAAGAACACCATCGTGCCGCCGACCATGCGGCCGGCCTTCGCGACCGCGCCCATCGAATCGGCCGGCACCCCGCCGAACAGCGCGAAGGCGGCGAGCGGGAGCGCGATCACCACCGCCGGCACGCCGATGAGGCCGATCCACAGCGCGCGCGGCGTGGCGCTCTTCAGCACGTAGGCGAGCGCCACCATCGCCGACAGCGCGAAGCTGCCGTAGCCGATGAAGTTGGCCGGCAC
>JAFEEF010000042.1 GCA_018241265.1 Pseudomonadota bacterium
CGCCCTTGGTCATCTCGCGCTCGGTCGCGGTCTGCGACGCCTTGAGCGCCTGGTCCACCGTCTCCTTGCCCGCCAGCGCCGAGCTCATCTGCTGGCCCACTGCGATGCCGATCGCCTGGAACTCGGGGATCGCGGCGTACTGCACGCCGACGTACGGCGACTTCGGCAAGGTGCTGTCGTTCGGGTTGGCGCTGTTGATCGCGGCCAGCTCGGCCGGTGCGAACTTGGCGACCTTCTGGAACTCGGGACTCGCATAAGTCGACTTGCGCGTACCGGTCGGCACGTGCTCCCAGCCGGCGGTCTTGGCGATGAGCTGGATGTACTCCTTGGACGTCGCCCAGCGGATGAACTTCTGCGCCGCCTCGGCGTTCTTCGACGATGCCGGCACCGCCAGATTCCACGACCACAGCCAGTTCGCGCCCTTCGGCGTGACGGCCGTCGGCGCCTGCGCGAACGCGACCTTGTCGGCGACCCTGCTCTGCTTCGGATCGCTGATGAACGACGCGGCGATCGTCGCGTCGATCCACACGCCGCACTTGCCTTCGTTGAACAGCGCGAGGTTCTCGTTGAAGCTGTTCGCCGACGCGCCGGGCGGGCCGTACTTCTTCATCAGGTCGACGTACTGCGTGATCGCGTCGTGCCACGGCTTGGTGTCGATCTGCGGCTTCCAGCTCATGTCGAACCACTGGCCGCCGTAGGTGTTGACCATGGTCGTCAGGAACGCCATGTTGTCGCCCCAGCCCGGCTTGCCGCGCAGGCACAGGCCATAGACGCCCTTGGCCGGATCGTGGATCTTCGAGACGATGTCGGCCATCTGCGTCCAGGTCGGATGCTCGGGCATCGTCAGGCCCTTGGCCTGCACGAGGTCGGCACGGTACATCGTCATCGAGCTCTCGCCGTAGAACGGCGCGGCGTAGAGCTTGCCGTCCTGCGACAGGCCGCTGCGGATCGCCGGCAGCAGGTCGTCGACGTCGTACGCGGCATCGGTCTTGATCTCGGCCAGCCAGCCTTTCTTGCTCCAGATCGGCGCTTCGTACAGACCGATCGTCATGACGTCGAACTGGCCGCCCTTGGTCGCGATGTCGGTCGTGACGCGCTGGCGCAGCACGCCTTCTTCGAGCGTCACCCACTTGAGCTTGATGTCCGGGTTGGCCTTCTCGAAGTCGGCGGTGTGCTTCTGCATCTCGATCATGTGGCCGTTGTTCACGGTGGCGATGACGAGATCGGTGGCGGATGCGGCGGTGGCGGCTGCAAGGCCGAGGCCCAGGACGAGGACGGGCTTGAGCGTCATGGAAAGTCTCCTTCGTTGTGTGCGATTGGCGGGATGCACGTCGCATCCGCGGGCTGAAAGATAGACGTATCGAAATGACCCATTTGGTACTTCGCAAGAAAGTACATGTACTCTCTTGCGCTGATCGACTGGTGGTTTCCTGGATGTACGCCAGAAAGAGCCAGCCGAACGTCGATACGCCCGGCTTCGACGCAACGGAGGCCTGTCAGCGCACCGCGAGGCGACCGGCCAGGTCGGCGAGGGCGGCGTCCACGCTGGGGTGCAGCGGCGTCGAGCAGGCCAGCATCAGGTTGAGGGGCTGACCGAACGACTCGACCAGGTAGCCGTGCGCCGCGTCCAGCGTGCGGCCGGCCGCATCGAGCATGCAGCCGCAATGCTCGGCGACGCGTGCTTCGTAAGCCCGGTGCGGCGCGGGCAGCCAACCTGCCACCGGCTTGCCCAGCGCCACCGCGTAGCCGAGCTCGAACACGGTGCCGCTGTCCGGCTCGAGCGGATTGCGAAACGGCTGCAGGTTCGCGAGCAGGCCATCGCAAGCCGCGATCAATGCGAGGTTGGCGTCGAGGATACGCCGGGCCAGCGCCGCGTCGTGGGCGCCGCTGCCGATGCCGCCGTCGGACGGCTGGACGCCGCGCAAGCCGAATTCCGCGCAGCGGGCGCACAGGCGATTGAAGTGTGCCGCGGCATCGGCAAGGAACACGTCGGGACCCGCCAGGTAGATCTGCTTCATGTCGGGAGGCTTTGCAGTGGCGCGCCGGGAATGCGGTCAAAGGAGGTCAGATCGAAAGCATCGGTAACAACCACCCCAGGGGGCGGGATGGTCCGGCCCGGAACTTGCGAAACGAGCACAGCGGCTTGAGCAATGCTGCGATGGGCCAAAGGATGCGCGTATCTCCGTCGGGCGATCTTCACAAGTTCCTACAACCGCCGCCCGACCGGCACCGGATACTGATTCTCAGGGGAGGCAATCCTCCGTTTGTTCGAGGAGCGCCGATGAATGCTGCGGAGTTTGCGATGAAGCTGGAATTGCCGGCGCCGGATCCGGGCATCACGGAATACGTCTGCTTCCTGAACGTTCCGGTGCTGATGGCTTGCGTCGGAAGCTGGGGCCTCGTGCTGCTGGTCGGCACGCGGCTCGCCGCGCTGTTCTGATCCGCCCGGTTCGTTCCCCCGGTTCGGCCATGCGGCCGGCTAGGTGCCGCTCGACGCATAGTGGCCCACTCCCCGGTTCCAGGCGACTGACGACAGCGCGAGGAACATGAAGCCGGCTGCCGGCGACACCGTGCCGACCCAGGGCGGCGACCCGAGCGGGTCCGTCCGTCCGAGGATGACGAGCACCGGAAAGTAGGCCACGCAGGCCAGCGGCACCGCGAACGTCAGAAACTGACGAAACCACCGCTCGTAAATCGAAAGCGGATATTGCCCGGCCTCGACGCCGCCGTAGGTCAGCACGTTGGCGACTTCGAGGCTGTCGATGGTCCAGAACGCCAGCGTCGCCTGCAGTACGAGGATGCCGCAGAACAGCGCGACGCCTCCGGCGAGCGCCCACAGCGCGAGCAGCACTGTCGCCGCGGTCCAGTCGATCGGCACGGCGCGCGTTGCGAACACGACGACGACCACGCCGGTCGCGACGCGGCCGAGCCGGCTCAGCCGCACGTCATGGCCGGTGAGTTGCAGCGTCAGCGCCCGCGGCCGAAGCAGCAGGCGATCGAAGGCGCCGGTGCGCAGGAGCTCGGCGCCGAGCACGTCGAAGCCGCGCGTCAGCATGTCGGCCAACGCGAACTGGGCGTTCACCAGGCCGTAGAACAGCGCCACCTCGCCATAACGCCAGCCCTGCACGCTGCCGAACCGCTCGAACAGCGCCCACACCGCCGCCAGTTCGACGATGGTCGCGAAGAACTGCCCGACGATCAGCAGCGCCGCCGACGCCGGATATTGCGCCTGGCCACGCAGCGACGCGCTCGCATAGCGCAGGTAGAGCCGGAGGCCGTTCACGCTCGTCAGCCGCCCTGCACCTGCAAGCGCGCCAACGCGCGCGTCATCAGGAGCCGCCCCGCGCCGACCAGCAGCGCGAGCCACATCGCCTGCGTGCAGACGGCGGCAAGCGCCGACGCGCCGGCGAGGTGCCCGAAATAGAGACGCAACGGCGTATCGAGCAGCGCGGCGAACGGCTGCCAGCGCAGCCCCGCCTGCAGCGCGTCGGGAAACAGCGCAAGCGGCAGCAGGTTGCCGGACAGCACGACGACGAGCGGCGTCAGCAGCACGTTGATGCCGCGGTCGCTCAGGCTCGCCAGCACGCCGATGCCGACCAGCACGATGATGGCCGCCGACAGCAGCGTGCCGAGCGCGATGGCAAGTGCGAACCAGAACGCAGCTTCGAGCGTTGCGGGCGGCTGCCAGGCCCACGCCGCCAGGCCGATACGCGGAAACACCAAGCCGGCGGCGGTCAGCATCAGCGCGGCGCGCGGCAGCACGCGCGCCAGCAGCCAGCCGAGCGTGCGTGCATACCAGAGCCCGTAGCAGTCGACCGGCCGCATCCGGTCGTAGGCGACATTGCCGCTGCGCACCAGCAGCGCCAGGTCCGGATCGCCGGTCCACGGCAACAGCGCGAACAGCGCCTGCGCGATCCAGACGTAGGTGATGGCGTCGGCCAACGGGATTGCGGCAGGCGCCGTCGCGTGGCGATAGAACGCCGCCAGCACCATCACCTTGATGCCGCCCCACCAGCACTGCGTGACGAAGCCGGCGACCGCGGCCGCGCGGTATTGCAGCATCAGCATGAAGCGCGAGCGGAACGCGGCCAGGTACGGCTGCCACGCCGAATCGGCCGCCGTCATGCGCCGTCTCCCGCGCCGTGCAGATCGTAGAAGCGCGCGATCACCGCCTCGATCGGCGCGCGCTCGACATGCACGTCGTCGACTGCATGCTCGGCGACGATGCGCGCGATCAGCGCCGCGGCATTCGTCCGTCCGGGATCGAAGCGCAGCTCGACCGAGTTCGCGTCGCACGTCACCTCTTCCGCGTCGGGCAGCTGCAGGCGCGGCGCCGGACCGCTGAAGTCGATGCGCAGGTGCCGCTCGGCGAGCACCGTGTCGCGCAGCGCATCGAACGGGCTGTCGGCGAGCACGCGGCCGTGGCCGATCACGATCACGCGCTCCGCCAGCGCCTCGATGTCGTGCATGTCGTGCGTGGTCAGCAGCACCGTGACGCCGCGCTCGCGGTTCAGCCGCTTGACCACCTCGCGCACCGCGAGCTTGGAGGGCGCGTCGAGCCCGATCGTCGGCTCGTCGAGGAACAGCAGCCGCGGCTCGTGCAGCAGCGCCGCCGCGATCTCGGCGCGCATGCGCTGGCCGAGCGAGAGCTGACGCGCCGGCTGGTGCAGCACGCTCTCGAGCTTCAGCAGGCCGACGAGCTCGTCGATGCTCCGGCGGTAGCGCGCCGCCGGCACGCGGTAGATGTCGCGCAGCAACTCGAAGCCATCGATCACCGGCAGATCCCACCAGAGCTGCGTGCGCTGGCCGAACACCACGCCGATGCGGCCGACATGCGCGATGCGGTCGTCGAACGGCGAACGGCCGTCGACCCGCACGTCGCCCGAGGTCGGCACGAGGATGCCCGACAGGATCTTGATCGTCGTCGACTTGCCGGCACCGTTCGGTCCGATGAAGCCGAGCAGTTCGCCTTCGGCCAGACTGAACGAGACGCCCTGCAGCGCCTCGACGACGCGATGGCGGCGCCGCACGACGCCGCGCAACGCGCCGAGCACGCCCGGATCGCGCTCGGCGACGCGATAGGTCTTCACGAGATCGCGCACGACGACCTGCGGCATGGCCAAGCGCCGGGCTAGAGTTTGGGTATGCGAATCCGGCTCACCATCAGCGAGCCCGACAGCGCGAACAGCAGCACCAGCGGATGCAGCTTGAAGCCGCCGACGTGGACGACGCCGAACCAGAGCTGCTCGCCGATCGCGCCTTGCCACGCCGCGATCGCCAGCATCAGCACGAGCACCATCGAGGTCGGGATCGGCGTGCCTTCGAAGTAGGTGACCTTGCCGGTCTCTTCCGACATCTTCTCGGCCGTCACGTTGTAGCGCGCCAGCCGCGACACGCCGCAGGCGACGAAGAACACCAGGATCACGCGGTCGTACAGCCCCTGCATGCCGCAACCGTAGGCGATCGCCGCCGGCGCGACGCCGAACGAGATCACGTCGGCGAGCGAGTCGAGCTCGCGTCCCATCGCCGAGGCGACCTGGCGCCAGCGCGCGATCCGGCCATCGAGCACATCGAAGACCAACGCGACCGGCACCAGCGCGCACGCGAAGTACAGATGGAAGACCTCGCGCGACTGCAGGTACGACATCACCGAGAACAGCGCGCCGACGCCGCAGTAGGCGTTCGCGAGCGTGAACCAGTCCGCGAGGTGGAACTCGCGGATCATCGAGAAAGGCTTCGGCCGGTTCATCCGGCCTAGGATAGTGCAGTCCGAGGCAGCCGCAGAAGCGACGCCGCCGGCTGGGTAGCCCGAACGCCGCTACATCGTCGTGCGCACGCGCGCGTCGAGCGGCTCGTCGGCAGGCGCTGCGGCTGCGTTGTTGCCGAACCGGCTTTCCGGCTGCATGCGGAACGCCAGCACGACGCCGAGGCCCATCAGGATCATGCTGCCGACGAAGGGCATCTCCCAGTTGCCGGTGCGATCGATCACGAGGCCGCCGATCACCGGGCTGACGATCGCGGCGAACGCCGAGCCGGTGTTCATCATGCCGCTGGCCGTGCCGGAGAACTCGGGCGCGATATCCATCGGGATCGCCCACATCGGGCCGATCGTCATCTCGGCAAAGAAGAAGCCGGCCGACAGGCAGGCCAGCGAGACGTACAGGTTGTGCGTCAGCATCAGCGGGATCAGCGCGAGCAGGGTCAGCAGCATGCAGACCGCGACCATCACGCTGCGCGCCTTCTGCAGGCTGCCGGTCTTGACGAGCAGCTTGTCGGTGACGATGCCGCCGAGCGTGTCGCCGATGACGCCGGCGAAGAACACGCTGGACGCGAAGATCGCCGACTTCTGCAGGTTCAGGTCGTAGCTGTGCAGGAAGTACTGCGGTATCCAGCTGAGGAACAGCCACAAGGTCCAGCCGTAGCAGAAGTAGACGACCGTGACCGGCCACATGCGCCGGAACAGCGGGCCCCACGGCACCGCCGGCTTCTGCGCCGGCACGCCCGGCAGCACGGCGAGCTCTTCGCGCGTGATGCGCGGATGGTCCTCAGGATGCTCGGTGAAGGTCAGCGCCCACAGCACGACCCAGACGAAGCTGAGCGCCGCGCAGGCATAGAACGATTCGCGCCAGCCCCAGGTCGTCATGATCGCGACGACCGCCGCCGGCGCCACCGCATTGCCGATGCGCGCCGCGGCATGCGTGATGCCCTGGCCGAAGCCGCGCTTCTCCTTCGCGATCCAGCGCGACATCGCCGAGGTCGCGGCCGGGAAGGTCGCGCCTTCGCCGAGGCCGAGCAGCACGCGTGCGACGAGCAGCGAGATCAACCCGCCGGCCATGCCGGTGAGCGCGGTCGCCGCCGCCCACAGCGCGCCGCAAACGAGCAAGGTGCGGCGCGCGCCGAAGCGGTCGCTGACCCAGCCGCCGATGATCTGGAACACGAGGTACGGATAGGCGAACGCCGAGAACACGAAGCCGATCTCGGTCTTGTTGAGGCCGAAGTCCTTCGCGAAGCCGGCCGCGGCGGTGCTGACGTTCACCCGATCGAGGTAGGTGATGAAGTACATCAGGCACAGCATGCCGAGGACGACGCTGGTCGCGCGGAAGAGCTTCATGGCGGTTGTCTCCGTTCGGTCTTGTCTTGCGGGGTGTCAGCGTTGCAGCGCGGCCAGCGGCGGCGCCGCGTGCTCCGCGAAATGCTTCATCGCCGCGTCGACGCCGCTGCCGGCGAGCTTGACGCCGGCGAGCTTCATGCCCATCTCGCAGCCGGCGAGCGTCGCGATCAACGTCAGGTCGTTGCTGTCGCCGAGGTGGCCGATGCGGAACATACGACCCTTCAGCTTGCCGAGGCCGGTGCCGAGCGACAGGTCGAAGCGCTCGTAGATGCGCAGGCGCACCGCATCGGCATCGATGCCCGGCGGCATGATCACGCCGGTGAGCACCGGCGAATACACCGCCGGATCGGCGCACTGGATCGGCAGGCCCCAGGCCTGCACCGCGGCACGCACGCCCGCGCCCCAGCGCTGATGGCGCGCGAACACGTTGGCCAGCCCTTCGGCCTCGAGCATGTCGAGCGATTCCGACAGCCCGTAGAGCAGGTTCGTGTTCGGCGTGTACGGCCAATAGCCGTCCTTGTTCATCGCGACGATCTCGTCCCAGGCCCAGAACGCGCGCGGCAGCTTCGCGGCCTTCGACGCCTCGAGCGCGCGCGGCGACAGCGCGTTGAAGCTGATGCCGGGCGGCAGCATCAGCCCTTTCTGCGAGCCGCTGACGGTGACGTCGACGCCCCATTCGTCATGGCGGTAGTCGGCACTCGCGAGGCCGGAGATGGTGTCGACCATCAGCAGCGCCGGATGGCGCACCGCGTCGATCGCCTTGCGCACGGCGGCGATGTCGGACGTGACGCCGGTCGAGGTCTCGTTGTGGACCACGCAGACGGCCTTGATGCGATGGCCATCGTCGGCGCGCAGGTGCGCCTCGATCATGTCGGCCTGCACGCCGCGCCGCCAGCTCGGCGCATTCGGCAAGTCCTTGTCCTCGCCTTGCCAGGCGATGAACTCCGGCACGAGGCCGAGCCGCGTCGCCATCTTCGACCACAAGGTCGCGAAGTGGCCGGTCTCGTACATCAGCACGCTGTCACCCGGGCTCAGCGTGTTGGCGAGCGCCGCCTCCCAGGCGCCGGTGCCCGACGCCGGATAGATCGCGACCGGATGGCGCGTCTTGAACACCTGGGCGATGCCCGCCAGCACCTTGCGGCCGAGCGCGCCGAACTCCGGCCCGCGGTGGTCGATCGTCGGCAGGCTCATCGCCCGCAGAATGCGGTCGGGCACCGGGCTCGGCCCCGGGATCTGCAGGAAATGCCGGCCGGTCGGATGGAAGTCGAGGTTCAGCATGCGCAGCGCCTGCGTGACAGCAATGACTTCAGTTTTGCATGCAAAACCAAAAGCGGTACGCTCGTTTACCAGTAGCGAACCAGGAACGCACCCTGCCAACATTGCATGCAAAATGTCGCTGACGGAGATTCCACCATGCCCGCCGACATCGTCGACCTTTCGCGCCTGGCGCTCCACGATCAAGTCGCCGCGCGCCTGCGCACGATGCTCATCGAAGGCCGCATCGCCCCCGGCGCGAAGCTGAACGAGCGCGAGCTGTGCGAGCAGCTCCACGTCTCGCGCACGCCGCTGCGCGAAGCGATCAAGCTGCTCGGCGCCGAAGGGCTGGTCGATCTGCTGCCGAACCGCGGCGCGGTCGCGGTCAAGCTGACCGAGGCCGACATCCTCGACACCTTCGAGGTGCTGGCATCGCTCGAAGGGCTGTCGGGCGAACTGGCGGCGCAGCGCATCACCGACGAAGAGCTCGCGGAACTGCGCGCGACGCACTACGAGATGCTCGCCTGCTACGTGCGGCGCGACCTGTCGGGCTACTACCGGCTGAACGCGAAGATCCATACCGCGATCAACGACGCCGCGCGCAACCCGGTGCTGACGACGACCTACCGGTCGATCAACGCGCGCGTCCAGTCGCTGCGCTTCCGCACCAACCAGGACGGCGCGAAGTGGGAGCGCGCCGTCGGCGAGCATGAACAGATGCTGGCCGCGCTGACGACCCGCGACGCCGCGGCGATGCGCGCCGTGCTGGTGCTGCACCTGCAGCGCAAGCGCGACACGGTGCTCGAGCTGCTGCGCGCCGGCGAGATCGCGCCGATCGCGGCGTCCCAGGCATGAAGCTCGATCCTGCGGGCGCATTGGCGCCGTTGGGCGCACGCCCGGTGGCGGACGAGGTGTCGCGCGCGCTGGCCGACCGGCTTGCCCGCGACACCCAGGGCGAGGTGCTGTTCGACGTCGCGTCGCGCGGCCGCTATGCCACCGACGCGTCGATCTACCAGATCATGCCGGCCGGCGTGTTCGTGCCGCGCAGCGACGACGACGTCGCTGCCGCCATCGACATCGCGCGCGAGCTCGGCGTGCCTATCCTGCCGCGCGGCGGCGGCACCAGCCAATGCGGGCAGACGACCGGCGCGGCGCTCGTCGTCGACGGCAGCAAGTACCTGCGGCGCGTGATCTCGGTCGACGTCGACCGGCGCTCCGCCGTGGTCGAACCGGGCCTCGTGCTCGACCACCTGAACGCGCAGCTCAAGCCGCATGGTCTCTGGTATCCGGTCGACGTGTCGACCAGCGCACAGGCGACGCTCGGCGGCATGGCGGGCAACAACTCCTGCGGCTCGCGTTCGATCGCCTACGGCAACATGGTGCACAACGTGCTCGGCGCGAGCGCGTGGCTGTCGGACGGCTCGCTGCTCGACTTCGGGCCGGTCGGCGCGCTGCAGGGCCGCGCCGCGCAGATCGCCGACTTCGTGCGTGGTCTCGCCGTGGCACAGCGCGCGCAGATCGCCGCGCGCTGGCCGAAGGTGATGCGCCGCGTCGCCGGCTACAACCTCGACATCTTCGACAACCAGAGCGAGCGGCCGTACACCGGCGACGGCAGCGTCAACCTCGCGCACCTGCTGATCGGCGCCGAAGGCACGCTGGCCCTGACACGGCGCCTGACGCTCAAGCTTGCGGAGCTGCCGCGCAGCAAGGTGCTCGGCGTCGTCAACTTCCCGACCTTCCGCGCCGCGATGGAGGCGGCGCAGCACATCGTCAAGCTCGGCCCGACCGCGGTGGAGCTGGTCGATCGCACGATGATCGAGCTGAGCCTCGCGAACCCGGCATTCCGGCCCGTCATCGAGACCGCGCTGATCGGCGCGCCGGCGGCGATCCTGCTGGTCGAGTTCTCGGGCGACGGCGCGACGCCGCTGGCGCCCAAGCTTGCCGCGCTCGCCGAGCTGATGGGCGACCTCGGCCTGCCGGGCAGCGTCGTCCGGATGCCGACCGAAGGTCCGCAGAAGGCGCTGTGGGAAGTGCGCAAGGCCGGGCTGAACATCATGATGAGCCTGAAGGGCGACGGCAAGCCGGTGAGCTTCATCGAGGACTGCGCCGTGCCGCTCGAGCACCTGGCCGACTACACCGATGCGCTGACCGAGGTCTTCGCGCGCCACGGCACGCGCGGCACCTGGTATGCGCACGCGTCGGTCGGCACCTTGCACGTGCGGCCCATCCTCGACATGCGACGCGACGGCGCGGCGAAGATGCGCTCGATCGCCGAGGAGGCCGCCGCGCTGGTGCGCCGCTACAGGGGCGCCTACAGCGGCGAGCATGGCGATGGCCTGTGCCGCGGCGAATGGATCGAATGGCAGTTCGGCCCGGCCATCAACGCGGCGTTCCGCGCGATCAAGCGGGAGCTCGATCCGATCGGCCTGTTCAACCCCGGCAAGATCGTCGACCCGCCGCGCATGGACGATCCGGGCCTGTTCCGCTTCGCGCCGGCGACGGCTCCGAAGCCTTACCGCACGATCACGCTGAAGCCGGCCTACGACTGGTCGGCCTGGAACGTCACCGCCGATCCGGTGACCGAAGTGACCTCGCCGCCCGGCAGCGGCGGCGACGTCACCGGCGGCCTCGCGAAGGCCGTCGAGATGTGCAACAACAACGGCCACTGCCGCAAGTTCGACGCCGGCACGATGTGCCCGAGCTACCGTGCGACGCGCGACGAGCAGCACCTGACGCGAGGCCGCGCGAACACGCTGCGGCTGGCGCTGTCCGGCCAGCTCGGCGAGCAGGGCTTCGTCGGCGACGCGGTACGCGAGGCGCTGGCCCTTTGCGTCGGCTGCAAGGGCTGCAAGCGCGACTGCCCGACCGGCGTCGACATGGCGAAGATGAAGCTCGAGTTCATCGCGCAGGACAAGGCAGCGCACGGCCACACGCTGAAGGACAAGGTGATCGCGCAACTGCCCGACTACGCCGGGCGCGCGAGCCGCGTCGCGTGGCTGATGAACCTGCGCGACCGGCTGCCCGGCGCGGCGCGTCTGAGCGAACGGCTGCTCGGCTTCTCGGCACGGCGACGCCTGCCGCGCTGGCGCGGCGACACGTTCTGGCGCAGCCGAGGCCTCGTGATCGCGAGCCGCGACGAGGCGCTGGCCGCCGCGCCGAGCGGCAAGGCCGCGGTGCTGTTCGTCGACACCTTCAACGGGCATTTCGAAAGCGAGAACGCGCTCGCCGCGCTGCGCGTGCTGAACGCCGCCGGCTATCGCGTCCATGTGGTAATGGACTCGACAGCGCCGCCGTGCTGCGGCCGCACCTACCTGGCGGCCGGCATGGTCGATGCGGCGAAGGCCAAGCTCGACGCCCTGCTCGACGCCTATGCGCCGCTCGCCGAAGCCGGCGCCGCGATCGTCGGCCTCGAGCCGTCGTGCCTCTTGACCCTGCGCGACGAGGCGCTCGTGCTCGGCCTCGGCCAGCGCGCCCGCATCGTCGCGGACCAGGCGGTGCTGTTCGAGGAGTTCGTCGCGCACGAAGCCAAGGCCGGCCGGTTCGCGGCTGCGTTGAAGCCGCTCGCCGGACCGCTGCTGGTCCACGGCCATTGCCACCAGAAGGCCTTCGGCGCGGTCGAGCCGTTGCTCGACGTGCTGCGCCTGATTCCCGGCGCCCGGCCGGAGCTCATCGAGAGCTCCTGCTGCGGCATGGCCGGCAGCTTCGGCTACGACGCCGACCACTACGACGTCTCGATGCAGATGGCCGAGCTGAGCCTGCTGCCCGCCGTGCGCGCGCAACCGGATGCGACCGTCGTCGCCGACGGGACGAGCTGCCGGCATCAGATCGCCGATGGCACGGGACGGCGCGCCGAGCACGTCGCGACGCTGCTCGCGCGCCAGCTCGCCTGACTACTGGAGGACGTTGCTCGCCTCGGCTTCCTGGATCAGGTTGTCGCGATCGGCCGGCAGCAGGTAGCCCTGCAGCCAGATCTTGTACGCTGCCTTCTTGACCGCGCGCACATAGCCGGCGTGGTTGCGATAGCGCTCCTCGAGCGACAGCCGCGGGTCGCCGCTGGCCAGGCGATCGGCCTTGTGCACCGCGAACGGAATCCAGCCGCCCTGGTAGTTGCAGTTCTGGCCCATGTGGAAGCCGGCCTGGACCACGTTCCAGCCGAGGTACGTTCCGAGCGGCGCTTCGCGCAGCACCACCGGCACGCCGCCGATCTCGTTGCCGTCGGCATCGGTCTTCGGCACCAGCATCGGCAACACCTGCTTGATGACCGGCGGCTCATAGTCGTGGAAACCGGTGTTCTCGCTGTAGTTCAGGTCCGGGCCCCAGTTGTAGTCGAACATCGAGTTGATGAAGTTGTTCGGCGCATCCGGGTTCGTGCTCGCGACGACGGTCGGGATCTGCGGGAAGCCCATCGAGGTCTTGTCGGGATGGACCATCTGGCCGGCCGCGATCGTCGGGTAGACGCTGGGCAGCGGCTTGCGACCGGTCATCACCCAGTCGCGGAAGCGCTCGCGCAACGCGTTCACCGTCTCGGTCTGCGGCATCGGGTTCTGCGGGAACATGCCGACGCCGTAGTTCGTGCCCGAGCAGGTCGCCGTGCCGGTGCCGTTCTCGTTGAAGCCGCCCGAGCCGCCGCCGTGCGGGCTGCCCGCGAAGTAGTAGCGGTACACGTTCTTCGGCAGCGGAATGTCGGCATCCGCGCCGGTGCCGTTCCAGCCGACCGTCAGCTTCTGGCCCCAGACCTCGGCCGAGCCGAAGTGCTCGATGATCTTCGGGCAGCTCTTGCTGGCGGTACAGCGGTCGAGAATGCCTTCGGTCGGCAGGCCGCGCGCGACGTCCGGCCAGGCGCTCCACCACACCGGCCCTTCGGCGCCGGCTTCATAGAGCTTCATCACGAGGTCCGGCTTCGCGAAGCGGAAGTTCAGCGCGATGCGGCGCGCCGCGATGATCGGCCAGGCGCCGTCGTAGACCGTGCGGTACGACTCGTCCTGCGTGAAGCCGAAGTGGATCAGCTGGCGCACGAAGGTGCCCGACTGCGAGCTGCCGCGCGTGATCACCCACTGGGTGCCGGCCACCGGGTTCGGCGTGCCGTAGTCGTCGGCCGTCTGGTACTTGAAGAACGACGCGGCGTCGCGGAAAGCCGCCGTGCCCACCGCCAGGATGTACGGGTTCTTCGACGGGAAGACGACCTGGTAGACCTTGTTGGACACGAAGCCGTTGCGCACGCAGATCTGCGTCGGGTCGGGCGTGCCGGGGAACGGATTGGTCGCGCTGCAGCTCGCCCACGCCCAGTCGCCGCTCGCGACCGGATGCACGCCCTGCACGATGCCGTCGTAGGTCTCGTGGTCGTGGTATTCGAGCGTCGACTGCGTCGTGTCCAGCGTGGTCGGCTGGTACGGAATCGGATTCGAGTGCTCGATGATCTTCGACGAATTGACGCCGCTCGGGTTCAGGATCCGGCCCATCACGGTGCCGGTGACCGGCTGTCCGTTGGCATACATCGGCACCGGAACGACCGCGTAGTCGTTCGTGTTGTCGGGCGGCGGCGTTTGCGCCGTGGCGCCGGAGTTGTCGCCCTGCCAGCCGCTCGACAGGCCGACGTCGCCGTCGTTGCGGGTGTTTTCGTCGATCGTGATGCGGCCGCCGCGATTCGGCACGTCCTGCCACAAGAGGCCGCTGCTCTTGGACATGTCGATCGGCTTGACCAGATAGAAGGTCGCCATGTAGGCGACCTTGCCGTTCGCATCGCGCGGCGCGAGCTGCAGGTCGTTGATGATCGTGTTGTGCGGGTCGCTCGGATCGAGCTCGCCGTACAGGTGGCCGGCGATCGTCTCGTAGACGCGCCCCGACCCGGCCGGATACTCCTGGCCGTTGAAGGCTGGCGAGACCTTCTTGTCGATCACGATCTGCGTCACGCGCGCCTGCGCCGGCGCGGCGGCGAGCAGCGCCGCCGCGATTGCCGTGCTGCACAGAGCGAGCGCGGGCGCATGGCGCCGCAGCCGCCTCGGAACCCTCGTCGACCCCGCGGCGCTGGGCCGCTTCGAACCGTGCTTCATCTTGCGTCTCCGAATTTGTAGTGGATGACGCCGGCGCACCGGTCGACGTCAGGCATAGCCGGACCGCGCGGTCGCCACACGCCACGCGAACGGGAAGCAGACGAGACGCGCGACAGCCCGCGCGGCCGGCTATGTCGAACTCAGTGTAGAACGTGTATGCATAAGACTATTTAGGGTATGCACCAATCGGTCATTTCGCAGGATGATACCGATACCAAGTCCTCGAGATCGGCGCCGCTATACACGCCAACCGCGTCGAACTGCATCGAATTTGTCGAGGAGCGGCCCAGGACGGTCGCGAACGCCCAACCCCTCGGTCAGGGGGTCGGCGCCCGGAGGCGAAACCCGACGAGTCACCGAGCCGGCAAGCGATCAAGGCAAGGGACGGATCCGGCCGCGATGGCGGACCGGAAATGGTCGGAGGCCAGAGCGGAAAAAGCGGCGACGAACATCGCCGCCGATCGGACGCCCGCAGCGCCGACCCAAGGAGCGGGCGCCGCGGACCGTATCGGGCCGGTCAGGCCGCGGCGGCCTGCATCGGCGCCGGCGCCGGCGCCGGCGCGAGCTCTCCGAGCTGCTCCATGCTGGCCAGCAGGTCGGCGAAGCGTTCGCCCTGCACGATGACGTGATTGCGCACCGCGGCCATCGCTGCGTCGGCATCGCCCGCGCGGATCGCATCGACGATGCTTTCATGCTCGTCGAACGACCGCTGCACGCGATTGCGCACGCGCAACTGCAGGCGCCGGTAGGGCCGGAGCTTGCGCTGCAGCGACTGCGCCTGGTCGGCCAGGAAGGCGTTGTGCGACGCCCGGTAGAGCGCGCGGTGGAACTCTTCGTTGGCGTAGAAGTAGGCGTCCGGGTCGCGCTGGTCGGCGGCGGCGCGGCAGCGCTCGTGCACTTCCTGCAGCGCCTCGAGCTCGGCATCGGCGATGCGGCGCGTCGCGAGCCGCACGCACATCGCCTCGAGCTCGGCCATCACCTCGAACATCTCGACGAGGCGCTGCGGCGACACCTGCGCCACGACCGTGCCGCGGCGCGGCCGGTTCTCGACCAGGCCCTCGCCGAGCAGCAGGCTCAAGGCCTCGCGGATCGGCGTGCGCGACACCGAAAAACGCGTCGCCAGCTCGACCTCGTCGAGATGGGTGCCGGGCAGCAGTTTGCCGGTGGCGATCTCTTCCTCGATGGATTCGCGCAACCGTTCAGAAAGTCGATTCATAGCGGGATCACTCGGCGCCCGCGGCGCGGGCTTGAAAGATTGTCGGTGACGGTACCGGTATCGCGTGCAATGGTATCGCCTTCTTAGACTAGGTGTTTGTACGATGACCACAAATCGGCGTCATTTGTATACACCAATCGACAATAATCATGCAAGAAAATCCGTGCAATCCGTCACATGACGCCGGGTTGCAGCAAGTTGCGACGTCAAACCGATGTGACCGTGTCGGCCTTTTCAAGTTACATCCGCGGCACGGGCCACGTTGATCTTGCCGCCGGACTTCGGGTACGTCCCAAGACCTCTCCTGCGTCCTTGCATGCAATATTCGGTTGCGTGCATTCAAATCGGAGGTCACCCTTTCGCCAACCGGCACCGGCGACGTCCGACCACCACGAGGAGGCAAGGATGGGCATCACACGACGCGACTGGATGGCGGCAGCGGCTGCGACCGGTCTTCAAGGATGGTCAGGACTGGCGTCGGCGCAGGCCGGGGCGCTGAAGATCTCGCACCAGTTTCCCGGCGGCTCGATCGACGAAGGCGATTTCCGCGACCGCCTTTGCCGGCGCTTCGCCGCCGACATCGAAAAGCGCAGCAACGGCGCATTGAAGGCGACGGTCTATCCGGGCTCGTCGCTGATGAAGACGAACTCGCAGTTCGCGGCGCTCCGCAAGGGCGCGCTCGACCTGAGCCTCGTGCCGGTGTCGTACGCCGGCGGCGAAGTCCCCGAGACCAACATCGGCCTGATGCCCGCGCTCGTGCCGAGCTACGAGGTCGGTGCGGCCTGGAAGACGTCCGAGGTCGGCAAGCTGATGAACAAGATGCTCGACGAGAAGGGCGTCGTGATGATCAGCTGGATCTGGCAGGCCGGCGGCGTCGCCAGCCGCGCCGCGCCGCTCGTCGCGCCCGACGACGCGAAGGGCCAGAAGGTGCGCGGCGGCAGCCGCGAGATGGACATGATGCTGAAACAGGCGGGCGCATCGGTCATCTCGCTGCCGTCCAACGAGATCTACGCGGCGATGCAGACCGGCGCGATGGATGCCGCGATGACGTCGTCGACGAGCTTCATCTCGTTCAAGCTCGAGGAGATCGCCAAGCACCTGACGACGGGCCGCAACAAGACCTACTGGTTCATGCTCGAGCCGCTGATGATGTCGAAGGAGGTCTTCAGCAAGCTGCCGAAGCCGCACCAGGACATCATCATGGCGGTCGGCGCCGAGCAGGAGAAGTTCGGCATGGAGCAGGCGCGCGCCGACGACAAGATCGCCGCCGACGTCTACGTCAAGGCGGGCGCGAAGGTCTACGACCTCGACGAGCCGACGCTGAAGAAGTGGCAGGCCATCGCACGCGAGACTGCGTGGAAGGACTACGCCGAGCACAACGAAGCCTGCAAGGCGCTGCTGACGGCGGCCCAGAAACTCCTATGAGCGGCGGCGCGCCGCCCTCCCCTTCCGTCTTCCGCCATCCCGTCGATCCGGCCACGCCGCGCCTGCTGATGCCGCTGGCGCGTGCGCTGGCCTGGGTGAACAGCGCCGTCGTCGCACTCGGCATGGTGGCGCTCGTCGTCGCATCGGCGGTGCTGACGTCGAGCGTGGTGTCGCGCTACTTCCTGAAGGCCTCGACCGACTGGCAGGACGAAGCCGCGGTCTTCTGCCTCGTCGGCGCGACCTTCATGTGCGGCGCGTTCGTGCAGGCGATCCGCGGCCACGTCGGCATCGAGGCGGTCGTCGCAGTGCTGTCGCCGCGCGCGAACCGCCTGCGCATGGCGCTGGTCGATCTGATGTCGCTGGCGTTCTGTGCGTTCTTCGCCTGGAAGTCGTGGACCCTGCTGCACGAGGCCTGGGTCGACGGCCAGACGACGTCGTCGTCGTGGGCGCCGCCGCTGTGGATCCCGTACGGGCTGATGTCGGTCGGCATGACCTTGCTGACCTTGCAGCTGCTGGTCCAGGTCACCGCCAGCGTGCGCCGGGCCGCCGGCATGGCAGGAGCGCACTGATGTCGATGCTCGCGCTCGGCCTGCTGTTCGGCGCGGTCACCTTGCTGCTGATGTTCTCGGGCGCACCGATCTCGTTCGCGCTCGGCAGCACCGCGGTGCTGTTCATGTTCTTCTTCATGCCGACGTCGTCGCTCGACACGGTGACGCAGAACGTCTACGAGGAGATGTCGAGCATCACCTTGCTCTCGATACCGCTCTTCATCCTGAAGGGCGCGGCGATCGGAAGGTCGCGCGCCGGTCAGGATCTCTATGCCGCGCTGCACGTCTGGATGCACCGCGTGCCGGGCGGCCTCGGCATCGCCAACGTGTTCGCCTGCGGGCTGTTCGCCGCGATGGCGGGCTCGAGTCCGGCGACCTGCTCGGCGATCGGCAGCGCCGGCATACCGGAGATGCGCAAGCGCGGCTACTCGCCGGGCTTCGCGGCCGGGATCATCGCGGCCGGCGGCACGCTCGGCATCCTGTTGCCGCCGTCGATCACGATGATCCTCTACGCCGTCGCGGCCGAGCAGTCGCTCGGGCGGCTGTTCCTCGCCGGCATCGGGCCGGCCCTGCTGCTGGTCGCGCTGTTCGCCGCTTATGCGGTGGTGCGCTACCGGCGCGAGCATGCGCAGGCGCGGCTTGCGTTCGAGCGCGACGGTACCCGATCGGCGCTGCTCGCCGACGAGCACTACACGACGCGCCAGAAGTTCGAGATGCTGCCGCGCGTGGTCCCGTTCGTGCTGCTCCTGATCGGCGTGATGGTCGCGCTCTACGGCGGCTATGCGACGCCGTCGGAGACGGCCGGGCTCGGCGGCCTGCTGGCGCTCGTGCTGATCGCCGTCATCTACGGCGTCTGGCGCGTGCGCGACGTCGCACCCATCCTCGGCGCGACGTTGCGCGAGTCGACGATGCTGATGTTCATCATCGGCATGTCGCTGCTGTTCTCGTACGTGATGAGCTACCTGCACATCAGCCAGTCGGCCGCGCAGTGGATCGTCGCGCTGCACCTGTCGAAGTGGGTGCTGCTGGCGGCGATCCTGCTGCTCGTCGTCGTGCTCGGCTTCTTCCTGCCGCCGGTCAGCATCATCCTGATGACCGCGCCCATCATCCTGCCGCCGCTGAAGGACGCCGGCTTCGACCTGATCTGGTTCGGCGTCCTGATGACGATCGTGATGGAAGCCGGCCTGATCCATCCGCCGGTCGGCCTGAACATCTTCGTCATCAAGAACATCGCGCCCGACATCGCGCTCGGCGACATCATCTGGGGCGTGCTGCCGTTCGTCGTGCTGATGTTCGTCGCGGTCGTGCTGATCTGCATCTTCCCCGGCATCTCGACCGCCCTGCCGAACGGCGTGATGGGCGTGCTGCCAGGCAGGCCTTAGGCACGACGATCAGTAGTAGGCGTCCACCCGCGACTCTCCCATCAGCGGCTCGAGCAGCCTGAGCAGCGGCCGCAGGCCGGCATAGCGCGACGCCGCCTTGTGCGCATAGCCGAAGAAGCGCGGCAGGTCGCGGCTGTAGGCGGGCTTGGCGTCGCGGTGCTTCAGGCGGCAGAAGATGCCGAGCACCTTCAGATGGCGCTGCAGACCCATCCATTCGAGCTGGCGCCAGACGTCGCCGAAATCATCGGGCAGCGGCAGTCCGGCGGCACGCCCGGCTTGCCACCAGCGTACCGCCCAGTCGATCTCGCGCTCCTCGTCCCACGAGATGTAGGCGTCGCGCAGCAGGCTGGCGATGTCGTAGGTGATCGGACCGCGCACCGCATCCTGGAAGTCGAGGATGCCGGGGTTCGGCGTCGCGACCATCAGGTTGCGCGGCATGTAGTCGCGATGCACGGCGACCGTCGGCTGCGCGAGCGCGCTCGCGACGAGCAGGTCGCAGGTCGAGCGCCAGATCGCCTGCTCGGCATCGCTCCACCGGACGGCGTATTCGCGCGCGACGCACCAATCGGGAAACAGCGCCAGTTCGCGCCGCAGCAGCGCATCGTCGTAAGCCGGCAGGCCGGTCGCGTCGGCGCGCGCCTGCCATTGCACCAGCGCGCCGATGGCGTCGCGCATCAGCGTCTCGACGGTCGCTTCGGCACCGTCGCCGACCGCCTGCTGCAGCGCGCCGAGGTAGGGGCGCGCCCCCAGATCGCCGAGCAGCAGGAAGCCGTGCTCGACGTCCTGCTCGACGATCGCCGGCGCGTTCAGGCCCGCGGTCGACAGCAGCCCGGCGACCCGCACGAACGGCCGCACGTCTTCCTGCGGCGGCGGCGCATCCATCACGATGTACGTCGACGCATCCGCACCGTCGATGCGGAAGTAGCGGCGAAAGCTCGCATCGCTCGATGCGCTGCGCAAGGTCGCGGGTCGCAGGCCGTGGCGCGGGGCGACGTCGGCGAGCCAGCGCGCGCAGGCCTGCGCACGCGCGGCGTCGGGCCAGAGGATGTCGGGCGGCAGGACAGCGGGGTCGGTCGTCGTCAAGGGTCGGAAGGAAGCTGGAGGCGGCATGCCGCGTCGACCGCGGCCGGGGAGGCAGGCGCCGGGTCGCCGGGGTGCCTCGTGGATAATCGATTCTACAAATCCCGCCGGCACCGGCTGGCGCCGACGGCCGCGCAGCGCGCGGTGCCTGTCGCCCGTAGACGCGCTGCTTCGTTCGTGCCCCAGCCACCTCATCTCACCACTGCTTTGCGCCGGCGCGGCGTGCCGCTCGCCGCGGCGCTGTTCTGTGCGTTGCTCGGGACGGCGCGCGGCCAGACGCCCGATGCCGACGAAGCGCTCTCGCTGCGCATGGCGCGCAGCTTGCAGCCGTTGCCGCGCGGCGAAGCGGCCGATCGCCTGCCGATCGTGCTGCGCGCCGATGCGATCCACGGCACGCCGGATCTGGAAACGGTCGCCGAAGGCCATGCCGAGTTCCGGCGCGCCGGCACCGTGATCCGCGCCGACCGGCTGAGCTACGAGCAGCCCGACGACCTGGCGCGCGCCAGCGGCGACGTGCGCATCACGCGCGACGGCAACATCTACACCGGCCCCGAGCTCGAATTGCACGTCGAGCGCTTCCAGGGGTTTTTCGACCATCCGACCTACTATTTCAGCCGCACCGCGGCGGGCGGCAAGGCCGATCGGATCGACTTCCTCGACGACCAGCGCGCGATCGCCTACGGCACGACCTACACGAGCTGCCTGGCGGACGGCACCGGGCAGCCGGCGTGGCTGTTGTCGACCGAGCGCGTCGACGTCGACTTCGCGACCAACGAAGGCGTCGCGAAGAATGCGGTGCTGCGCTTCTACGGCATACCGATCCTCGCGGCGCCGAAGATGTCGTTCCCGCTCACCGACGAGCGCAAGTCGGGCTGGCTGCCGCCGAGCTTCGACATCGACAGCAAGAGCGGCTTCCAGGTGTCGGTGCCGTACTACTGGAACATCGCGCCGAACCGCGACGCGACGCTGACGCCGTCGCTGAGCCTCAAGCGCGGCGCCGGCCTCGACTCGGAGTTCCGCTACCTCGAGCCGAGCTACCGCGGCCAGGCCGACCTGAACCTCCTGCCGCACGATGGCCTGACGGACAGCACGCGCTATGCGTTGAACGCGTCGCACGAGAGCGACTTCGCGAGCAACGGCTACCTGCAGCTCCACGTGCTGCGCGTCTCCGACGACGACTATTGGAAGGACTTCCCGGGCAGCGCGACGTCGATCACGCCGCGCCTGCTCGGCTCGAACTTCGACTACACGCGGCCGTACGGCGACTGGACCACCTATGTGCGCGCGCAGTCGTGGCAGGTGCTTCAAACGACCGATCCGACGACCCTGATCCAGGCGCCCTACAACCGCATGCCGCAGATCGGCGCGCGCTACGCGAGCAGCTTCGGACCGGGCCTGCATGTCGATCTCGAGACCGAGCTGAACCGCTTCGACAATCCGTTCGACGGCGACACCGGCGTGCGGCCGAAAGGCCTGCGCGCGCACGCGATCGGCAGCCTGAGCTGGCCGTATGTGACGCCGGGCTGGTCGCTGACGCCGAAGGTATCGTTCAACAGCGCCGCCTATTCGCTCGACGAGCCGGTGGGCGTCGTGCGGCGCAGCTCGTCGCGCACGATCCCGACCTTCAGCCTCGACAGCGCCTGGGTGTTCGAGCGCGACACGAGCTGGTTCGGCAAGGCCGTACGGCAGACCCTCGAGCCGCGGCTGATGCTGGTCGAGACGCCGTTCCGCGAGCAGGCCGGGCTGCCGAACTTCGATTCGACGGTGAAGGACTTCAACTTCGACTCGATCTTCACCGAGAACGCCTTCAGCGGCGTCGATCGGGTGTCGGATGCGAGCGAGCTGACCGCCGGCGTGATCTCGCGCTTCATCAACCCGACGACCGGCGCCGAGACGCTGCGGCTGGGCATCGTGCAGCGCTACCTGTTCCGCGAGCAGCGCATCAACCTGAGCGCGGACGGCCTGCCCGACGATCCGTCGGGGCGCCATTTCTCCGACCTGCTGCTGCTCGGCTCGACGACGCTGGTGCCCGACTGGTCGCTCGACGGCACCCTGCAATACCGTCCCGACACCGATCGCACCGAGCGCTCGATCATCACCGCGCGCTATTCGCCCGGTCCCTACCGCACGATCAGCGCGACCTACCGGCTGGCGCGCGGCCTGAGCGAGCAGGTGGAACTCGGCTGGCAATGGCCGCTCTATGGTCCGACGCCGATCGAGAAAGGCACGCTGAAGACCAGCGGCGGCAGCTGCAGCGGCAGCCTCTACGGCGTCGGCCGCGTCAACTACAGCATGCGCGACAGCCGCATCATCGACTCGGTGGTCGGCATGGAGTACGACGCCGGCTGCTGGATCGGCCGCGTGGTGGCCGAGCGGCTGTCGACCGGCCGCAGCGACTCGACGACGCGGCTTTTGGTGCAGCTCGAGCTCGTCGGCCTGTCGCGGCTGGGCTCCAATCCGCTCCAGGTCTTGAAGGACAATGTGCCCGGCTACCGGCTGCTGCGCGACGACCGCACGCCGATGCAGAACCCGAATACCTATGACTGATCCGTACGCCTCGCGGCTCGTCCGCCGCCTGCTGGCTCTTCTCGGCCTCTCGATGCTGCTGCTCGCCGCGTCCGGCGCGCACGCGCAGAGCAGCGGTGCCAATGCGCCGCCGCGCACCGCCGACTTCATCGTCGCGGTCGTCAACCAGGAACTCGTCACGAACGCCGAGGTCGAGCGGCGCATCGCGCAGATTCGCGCCGACGCGGCACGCAGCAATGCGCGCCTGCCGTCCGATGCGGAGCTGCGCCGTCAGGTCATCGATGTCCTCATCGACGAGCGCGTGCAGGTGACGAACGCGCGCGACTCCGGGCAGCGCGTCGACGACGTCGAGCTCGACCGCGCGGTCGCCAACGTCGCGGCGCAGAACCAGATGACGATGCCGCAGCTGCGCGAGCGTCTCGCCAAGGACGGGCAGGACTTCAAGCGGTTCCGCGACAACATCCGCGACCAGATCATGATGGAGCGGGTGCGCGAGAAGGAAGTCAACGCGCGCATCAAGATCACCGATGCCGAGATCGACGCGCTGTTGCAGAAGCGCCGTGCCGAAGCGGGCGCGGCGCTGCAGCTCGACATCGCGCAGATCCTGATCACCGTGCCGGAAGGCGCGAGCATCACCGAAACCGCGCAGCGGCGCGTGCTGGCCGACAAGGCACTGGCGCGCGTGCTTGGCGGCGAGTCGTTCGACGCGGTGGCGCGCGAAGTCTCCGAGGACGGCAACCGGGCGCAAGGCGGAGACATCGGCATGCGGCCGGCCGACCGCCTGCCGGACGTGTTCGTCGCCGCGGTGCAGCCGCTCAAGCCGGGCGAAGTGTCGAAGACGCTGCTGCGCAGCGCCGCCGGCTTCCACATCCTGAAGCTGGTCGGCCGCATCGATGGTGGGGCCTTCAAGGTCCAGCAATCGCGTGTGCGGCACATTCTGATCCGGCCGTCGGCACAGCTCACCGAGCGCGCCGTGATCCAGCGCCTGACCGAGTTCAAGCGCCAGATCGAGGCCGGCAGCAAGACCTTCGAGGAGCTCGCCCGCGACAACTCCGAGGACGGCAGCGCGCCGCAGGGCGGCGAGCTCGGCTGGGTGTCGCCCGGCATGCTGGTGCCGGAGTTCGAGCAGGCGATGAACAAGCTGCCGCTCAACGGCATCTCCGACCCCGTCGTCACGCGCTTCGGCGTGCACCTGATCCAGGTGCTCGAGCGGCGCGAGGTCACGCTCGATCCGAAGCAGGAGCGCGAGCAGGCGAGCAACATCCTGCGCGAGCAGAAGTTCGAAGCCGCCTACGAGGACTGGATCCGCGATCTGCGCGCGCGCGCCTACGTCGAGATGCGCGAGCCGCCGCAATAGCTCGCGGACGCGGTGGAACATCGGGCGCGCAAGCGGTTCGGCCAGCACTTCCTGGCCGACGACGCGATCGTCGATGCGATCGTCGACGCCATCGATCCGCAGCCGGGCGAGCGGCTCGTCGAGATCGGCCCGGGGCTGGGTGCGCTGACGACGCCGCTCGCCGCGCGCTGCGGCCGGCTCGCCGTGATCGAACTCGATCGCGACCTCGCGGCGCGGCTCAGGCGGCGTCCCGAACTCGACGTGATCGAAGCCGACGTGCTGAAGGTCGACTTCCGCGCATTGCGCGGCACCGGCGCTCCCTTGCGCGTCGTCGGCAACCTGCCATACAACATCTCGTCGCCGATCCTGTTCCACCTGCTCGACGCGGCGGACGCGGTCATCGACCAGCACTTCATGCTGCAGAAGGAGGTCGTCGATCGCATCGCGGCCGGCCCCGGCGGCAAGGACTACGGGCGGCTGTCGGTGATGCTGCAATGGCGCTACGCGGTCGAGCCGCTGTTCGACGTGCCGCCCGAGGCCTTCGATCCGCCCCCGAAGGTCGACTCGGCGGTGCTGCGCATGCGCCCGTACGCCGTGCCGGCGGCCGTCGATCCGGCGCGGCTGTCCGAGGTCGTGCGCGTGGCGTTCTCGCAGCGCCGCAAACTCCTGCGCCACAGCCTCGGCCGTTGGCTGGCCGAGCGGCAGATCGAGACCGGCTTCGATCTGCAGCGGCGCGCCGAGGAGGTCGGCGTCGCCGAATACGTCGCGCTCGCCGCGGCCTGCTGAGCGTTCCGAAAACGCCGCGGCCCGCATGCTCGTGCATGCGGGCCGCGGCAGATCAAGCGCGCGAAGCGGAGACGCTCAGGCGGCGTTCAGCCACATAGCGGTATCGAACGCACTGCTCATCATCGGCATGTTCATCCCGAAGCCGCTGTTGGCAGCGCTCTTCGAGGTCGACTTGACCGGCTTTTCTGCGATGGGGGCCACTTCCGCAGCCCGCTCCCATGACCCGATTTCTTGGGAGCGGGCTACTGAAAAGAATAGAAGCACCTGAATGGCACTTTGCGCTCTGCCCAGAAGTCGGCCGCATCGCGGAACACGTCGAGCAGTTGCTCGCGGGCTTCGCGATCGAAGCGCGGGTTGTCGGGCAACTGCTCGAGCACGACGACGAAGCCCGGCTGCGAGCCGGCCTTGTTGACGAGGTCGGTCATGCAATCGAACAACGCATCGAGGTTCTTCCCGAAGTGCGCCGGGAAGGTGAACGACTGCGCGATGCTTTCGAGTACGTCCTGTTTGGACTGGGCCGCCGTCAGGTTCGCGTAGAGGAAATGCTGCCCGGCGGCTTCAGCCGCCTGCATCAGATCCTCGACGCGGTAGGCGCGTATGGACTGAACGATGTTTGGACGGACGGTCTGCAAAAGCATGGTCGCGTTCCTCCTTTGGTCTGCAATGAATCCTGGACTGAAGCTCACTCGACGATCTTCCGGAAGCTCGAATAGTGGTCATCGGAGTAGTAACAGGCCTCCGGCTTGACCGATTCGTATCCGCCGCAGACCAGTCGACGCGCGCCGCGATCGCGCGCGCCGGGCGTCTGAACGGTGTACTCGCGGTAGTAGCCGCGCGCCTTGGCGGGCAGTTCGCGCTCTCGGTTGCCGAAAACCATTCCGTCCTTGGGGTACGGGAACGGCCCCCCCGAACGAACCAAACGATAGGTAACCCGAGCTTCCAGCGGAAGTTGCGAGACCTGCACGACGCCGGTTGCAGGTGCCGCCGCGGCCAGTTCGCTGCAACAAAAAGCAGCAAAAACCGCGAATATGATTCCTAGCGTCAGCCTGTACAGCCCTGGCGACAGCACGCGCTGACCGGAGAAAAACACGGGTATTCCCTTAAGTTCTAGCCCACGATGTTACCGAAGCGCCCCGAAAATCTCAAGCCTCTGCCACAAATTGAGGCAGTAAAGGTAGGGAAATGGTGAGCGCACACATACACAAAATGCTAATGTCCGGGCGGACGTGAGGCCATGCTCATCGCCATGTCAATGGCGCACGCGGGCGCCACCCGGAACGCCCCTGTACCGGGCGCGTCGAGGCCTAGGGCGCGCGCTCCGCCGTGGTGCGCGGCACCAACGTTCGCAAATTGGCCGCGCCCGGGACGATCAGCGGGCGGACGCCCCCGCGGCCGCGCGCTCAGCGAACCGCGTTCGCGTCCGCCACCGTCAGCGCCGTCATGTTGACGATGCGCCGCACCGTCGCCGAGGGCGTCAGGATGTGCAGCGGCCGCGCCGCGCCCAGCAGCACCGGCCCGATCGCGATGCCGCCGCCCGCCGCCGTCTTCAGCAGGTTGTAGCTGATGTTGGCAGCATCGATGTTCGGCAGCACCAGCAGGTTGGCTTCGCCGCTCAAGGTGCTGTCGGGCATGACCTCGTTGCGGTAGGCCGCGTCGAGCGCGGTGTCGCCGTGCATCTCGCCATCGACCTCGAGCCAGGGCGCCTGCTCGCGCAAGAGGCCGAGCGCCTCGCGCATCTTCACCGCCGACGGCTGGTTGCTCGAGCCGAAGTTGCTGTGCGACAGGAGCGCCGCCTTCGGCTGCAGGCCGAAGCGCAGCATCTCTTCGGCCGCCATCACGGTGATCTCGGCGATCTGGGCGGCGGTCGGGTCGTCGTTGACGTGCGTGTCGACCAGCATCACCTGGCGGCCCGGCAGCATCAGCCCGTTCATGCAGGCGTAGGTCTTGGCGCCTTCGCGCAGGCCGATCACCTGGTCGATGTAGTGCAGGTGCATGTGGGTCGTGCCCCACGTGCCGCAGAGCATGCCGTCGACCTCGCCCGACTTCAAAAGCATCGCGCCGATCAAGGTCAGGCGGCGCCGCATCTCGATCTTCGCGAGCTGCGCGGTCACGCCCTTGCGCGCCGTGAGCTGGTGGTATTCCTGCCAGTACGAGCGGAAGCGGTGATCGTTCTCGGTGTTGACGACGTCGTAGTCGGTACCGGCCGCCAGGCGCAGCCCGAAGCGTTCGACGCGCTGCGCGATCACTTCCGGCCGGCCGATCAGGGTCGGCCGCGCGAGGCTCTCGTCGACCACCACCTGGACCGCGCGCAGCACGCGCTCTTCCTCGCCTTCGGCGAACGCGACGCGCTTGTTCTGCGCGCGCTTGGCGATCGAGAAGATCGGCTTCATCGTCGTGCCCGATGCATAGACGAAGGTCTGCAGCTTCTCCCGGTAGGCGTCCATGTCGGCGATCGGGCGCTGCGCGACGCCCGAATCGGCGGCCGCCTTCGCGACCGCCGGCGCGATCTTCATCATCAGGCGCGGATCGAACGGCTTCGGGATCAGGTATTCCGGCCCGAAGCTCAAGGTCGCGCCGACATAGGCCGCCGCGACGACTTCGCTCTGCTCGGCCTGCGCCAGCTCGGCGATCGCATGCACCGTGGCGATCTCCATCTCGGTCGTGATCGTCGTCGCGCCGGAGTCGAGCGCGCCCCGGAAGATGTACGGGAAGCAGAGGACGTTGTTGACCTGGTTCGGGTAGTCGGTGCGGCCGGTCGCGATGATCGCGTCGTTGCGTACCTCGGCCACGTCTTCCGGCAGGATCTCGGGTGTCGGATTGGCGAGCGCGAAGATCAGCGGCTTGGCCGCCATCGATGCGACCATCGGCTTCTTCAGCACGCCGCCGGCCGACAGGCCGAGGAACACGTCGGCGCCGTCCAGCACTTCGGCCAGCGTGCGCTTGGACGTTTTCTGGGCGAAGACGACCTTGTCCTCGTCCATCAGCTCGGTGCGCCCTTCATAGACCACGCCGGCCAGGTCGGTGACCCAGATGTTCTCGCGCGGCAGCCCGAGCTTGACGAGGAGGCCCAGGCAGGCCAGCGCCGCGGCGCCGGCGCCCGAGGTCACGAGCTTGACCTCGCGGATGTCCTTGCCGGCCACTTTCAGCCCGTTCAGCAGCGCCGCGCCGACGACGATCGCCGTGCCATGCTGGTCGTCGTGGAAGACCGGGATCTTCATGCGCTCGCGCAGCGCACGCTCGACGTAGAAGCAGTCCGGCGCCTTGATGTCCTCGAGGTTGATGCCGCCGAAGGTCGGCTCGAGCGCGGCGATCACGTCGATCAGCTTGTCGAGATTCTTCTCGTTGACTTCGATGTCGAACACGTCGATGCCGGCGAACTTCTTGAACAGCACGCCCTTGCCTTCCATCACCGGCTTGGCGGCCAGCGGGCCGATGTCGCCGAGACCGAGCACCGCGGTGCCGTTGGTCACGACCGCGACGAGGTTGCCGCGGGCCGTGTAGCGGAACGCGTTGGCCGGATCGACGACGATCTCCTCGCAGGCGGACGCCACGCCGGGCGAGTACGCCAGCGCCAGATCGCGCTGGTTCACCATCTGCTTGGTGGCCGCGATCGCGATCTTCCCGGGGTGCGGGAACTCGTGGTATTCGAGCGCGGCGCGGCGCAGTTCGGCAGCCTTGTCTTCGGAGGTGGACATGCTCTGTTCTCGGCGATGAGGTTGGGGACGGTGCCGCGCCCGCGGCAGGGCGATCGATTGTAGGAGCACGCTCAGTCCGCACGACATGCCGGCTTGCCCTGCCGGCCGATAATGCCGGCGCCGGAAAAGCCCGCCCACACCCCGTCATCGAGGCCTCTTTGGAACCACCCGCTCCCGCAGCCAGTTTGGGCGAGTTCGATCTCATCGCGAAATACTTCACCCCGCCGGTCCGGCGCGCTGCGCTCGGTGTCGGCGACGACTGCGCGCTGCTCGCAAGCGCGCCCGGCACGCAACTCGCGATCTCGAGCGACATGCTGGTCGAGGGGCGCCACTTCCTGTCGACCGTCGCGCCCGATCGGCTCGGCCACAAGGCGCTGGCGGTGAACCTCAGCGACCTGGCCGCCTGCGGTGCGCGTCCGGTCGCCTTCACGCTGGCGCTCGCGTTGCCGTTCGTCGACGAGGCCTTGCTCGCCGGCTTCTCGGCAGGCCTGCTGGCGCTGGCGCGCGAGCACGACTGCGAGCTGATCGGCGGCGACACCACGCGCGGTCCGCTCAACGTCTGCATCACCGTGTTCGGCGAGGTGCCGGCGGGTGCCGCGCTGTTGCGTTCGACGGCGCGCCCGGGCGACGATCTGTATGTCAGCGGCACGCTGGGCGATGCGCGCCTCGCGCTCGAGGTGTTCCGCGGCAACGTCGCGCTGCCCGGCACCGAGTTCGATGCGGTGCGCCGCGCGATGGAACTGCCTGCGCCGCGCGTCGCGCTCGGCATCGCGCTGCGCGGCCTGGCGACGAGCGCGATCGACGTCTCCGACGGGCTGCTCGGCGACCTGGCGCACATCCGCCGCGGCTCCGGCGTCGGCGCGACGCTCGACGTCGACGGCTTGCCGCGCAGCGCGGTGCTCGGCGGCCTGTCCGTGGCGTTGCAGCGCGAATACCTGCTTGCCGGCGGCGACGACTACGAGCTCGTGTTCAGCGCGGCCGCCCGCGATGCCGACGCGGTGCAGGCCGCCGCGCGCACCGCCGGCGTACCGGTGACGCGCATCGGGCGCATCGACGCCGAGCCCGGCCTGCGGCTGGTCGACGGCCATGGGCAGCCGGTCGAGCACCGCTATGGCAGCTTCGACCACTTCCGCAGCGCCGCCGCGCCGGCCTGAGATGCCCGCGTTGCATCCGCCGGTAGCGCCCGCGCCACGTCGGCCGGACTGGCGCTTCCTGCTCGGCCATCCGGCGCACGCGATCGCCCTCGGCTTCGGCAGCGGGCTGTCGCCGGTCGCACCCGGTACCGCCGGGACGCTGTGGGCCTGGCTCGCCTTTCTCGCGCTGGAGCCGCATCTGTCCGCGACCGGCTGGGCATGGCTGCTCGGCATCGGGCTGGCGGTCGGCTGGTGGGCCTGCACGACGACGGCGCGCCATCTCGGCGTGGCCGACCCGAGCGCCATCGTCTGGGACGAAGTGATCGCGTTCTGGGTCGTGCTCTGGCTCGTGATGCCGGCGGGCTGGTGGCCGCAGTGCGTCGCGTTCGTACTGTTCCGTTTCTTCGATGCCGCCAAGCCCGGCCCGGTGGCCTGGGCCGACTTGCGTTTCAAGGGCCGGCGCGGTGCGCCGATCGGCTGGCGACAGGGCTTCGGCATTCTGTTCGACGATCTGGTCGCGGCGCTGTGCACGCTCGTCGTGATCGCGTTGTGGAGGTTCCTGTGAAGCAGTTCGAAGACGCCGTGCATGCGCTCGGCGACGCCTTGCGCGCCCGCAAGGCGACGCTGGCGACCGCCGAGTCGTGCACCGGCGGCCTGATCGCAGCGGCCTGCACGGCGCTGGCCGGCTCGAGCGACTGGTTCGAGCGCGGCTATGTGACCTACTCGAACGCCGCCAAGAACGAGGCGCTCGGCGTCGATGCAGCGCTCATCGAGCGACACGGTGCGGTCAGCATGGAAGTCGCCGAAGCGATGGCGGCGGGCGCGCTGCGCGCATCCGCCGCCACGGTTGCCGTGGCCGTCACGGGGATTGCCGGGCCGACCGGCGCGACGCCGGGCAAGCCGGTCGGCACCGTGTGGCTGGCCTGGGGCGCGCGCGCAGGTGCGGTGCGCAGTGAACGCTTGCAACTGGCCGGCGACCGCACGGCGATACGAGAGCAGACCGTGCACGCCGCCCTCGCCAGGTTGCGCGAGCTCGCGCCAACGCTCTGAAGCCGCGCGCATGGCCATCCTCGTCGCCGCCCGCTTCGATGCCGACGACTGGGCGCGCTGGTGGCCCGCGCTCGATGCGGCGTTTCCGGACGAGGTGCTGATACGCGACCGGCGCGACGCCGATCCGGACGATATCGACATCGCGCTGCTGGCCTCCCCGCCGCCCGGGGCGCTGCGCGGGCTGCCCAGGCTGCGCTTCCTGCAATCGCTCTGGGCCGGCGTCGACTCGCTGCTGGCCGATCCCGACCTGCCGGCTGAACTACCGCTCGCGCGCCTCGTCGATCCGGCGATGAGCGACGCGATGGCCGAAACGGCGCTCTGGGCAACCTTCGGATTGCAGCGCGGCTTCTTCGACTGCCTGCGCCGGCAGCGCGGCGCCGTCTGGCAGCAGCCGGATCAGCCGCGGCCGGACGAGATACACGTCGTGCTGCTCGGCTTGGGCGAGATGGGACGCTGCGTCGCGCGGCGGCTGCTCGGCCAGGGCTTTCGCGTCACCGGCTGGAGCAGCGGCCGGACGCCGACGACCGGCAACGATGCGGCGATCCCGCATTGCGCCGGTCCCGACGCGCTCGACGCGCTGCTGCCGACGGCGCAGATCGTCATCAACCTGCTGCCGCTGACGCCGGCGACGCACGGCCTGATCGATGCGCGCTTCCTGGCGCGCCTGCCGCGCGGCGCCGGTCTCGTGAACCTGGCGCGCGGCGCCCACGTCGTCGATGCCGACCTGCTGGCCGCGCTCGACCGCGGCGACCTCGCGCATGCGGTGCTCGACGTCTACACGACCGAGCCGCTGCCTGCGGCTCACCCGTATTGGCAGCATCCGCGCGTCAGCGTGCTGCCGCACACCGCGGCGCAGACCGATCCGCGCAGCGCGGCGCCGATCGCCGCTGCCAACGTACGCCGCTGGCGTGCCGGCCAGCCGGTCCAGGCATTGGTCGATCGGGCACGGGGCTATTGAACGGCCCAGGGCGGGCCGCTCGCCACCTTTGCGCCGGCCCACAACGTCGAACAAGCAATGGCCCGCGGTGCGCGTTAACACTGATACGAATTCTCTCAGAGAACTCCTAAAGTTTCTTCACCCACGGCATCGTGCTTTCGCGTGCGGCCCTGCGCGGCCATCCCGGAAGCGCACTCCACACGGGATGCCCTGGCAATTGCTCGCTCACTTTCACCGACTCATCCACAGGAGAACGCCATGATCCCGAATTCCCTCCGCGGCATTGCATGGGCCGCATTCCTGCTCGTCGGCGCGGCATCCGCGCAGGCCGAGCGCGTCGTCGTGCAAACCGTCGGTCCCGGCGAGGTCACCGGGCTGTCGTCGGACGGCCGCGTCGCCACCGGCCAGCGCATCAGCGACTACCAGACCTTCCGCTGGACCATGAAGACCGGCATGGTGCCGCTGGGCCGCGGCACGCTCGGGCCGCTCGGCACCATCGCCGGCCTGCCGGCGATCTCGGCGGACGGCAAGACCATCGGGTCGACGATCCTCTCCGACAGCGGTACCTACTCGACCTCGGGCCTGTGGACGCTCGGCAGCGGCTGGCGTCAGCTCACGCCGCCGCTGCCGCCCGGCGGCGGGCAGATCGACGCGTCGGACAGCTCCGTGTATGCGCTGTCCAAGGACGGCCAAGTCGTCGCCGGCCTGTTCTGGCTGACGACCGGCAAGGCGCACGGCTTTGCCTGGACCGACACGACCAACATGGTCGACCTCGGCAGCAGCGGCGGCTCGAGCCGCATCAATGGCGCGAACGGCGACGGCAGCGTGCTCGTCGGCTGGGACGAGGATCCGGTCCAGGGCTTCCGGCGCGCCGCGGTCTGGGTGAACGGCGTGCGCACCTTGCTCGATGCGAGCGCCGGACCCGGCGAAGGCGCGGGCGTGAGCACGGACGGCACGATCATCGTCGGCCAGACCGCCGACGAAGCGCACAGCGGCCGGCCCTCGGCGGCGATGTGGCACTGGAACGGCACCGGCTGGGACCGGACCGTGCTCGGCGCGGTGCCCGGCAGCCGCAACCCGTTCGCCTATGCGAACGCGGTGTCGGACGACGGCCGGATCGTGGTCGGCATCGACCGTCCGAGCAGCACGTCGCCGCAGTCGATCGGCTTCGTCTGGACCGCCGCCACCGGCATGATCGATGCCAACCAGTACATGAAGCTGATCGGCCACGACATGTCGAGCGAGTTCACCATCGCGGACATCACCGCGATCACGCCGAACGGCCTCACCTTCGCCGCCTATGGGCAGGCGCCGCAGCCGCCGTTCAATGCCGGCACGCGCATCGTGCGGCGCCTGCCGTCGGCACCGGCCGCCGGAGACGAGTGAGTCGCCTGAGCGTAGGCGCCCGCCGGCACGAGAGGCTACGCTATCGAATGCCCAGACACTACGCTCACGGCGACTGACGCAACGACCACGCATGGACGAGATCGGCCTGGCCACGAACGACACGCCCGCTGCGGCGGGCGATCCCGGCGACGACGTGGCGGCGCGCGTCGCCGTCGTCGCGGCCGAATTGCGCGCCCGGCTCGGTCCGCTGGTGAATCTGCTCGCGGGCACGCCGCCGCGCCCGATCCGGCTGACGCGCGGACTCGGCGTCGACAAGAGCCTGGCGAGCCGGATCGTGCAGGCGACGCGCGCGCCGACCGATCTCGAGTTCCTGCACGCGGTGCCGTCGCCGACCGGCCTGCGCATCCTGCTCGACCTGGCGCGCGGCCACGCCGAGGCCGCCTTGCTGCGCGATGCCGGCACCGCGGCGGACCGCTTCGAGGCGTTGCTCGACGCGCTGCCCGGCGGCCGCCAGGCGCTCGACGCCCACATGGGCGAGACCGCGGCGACGATCCGCGCCAAGCGCGAGCAGATCGCGCGTCAGGCGTCGTTCAAGGCCGTGTCGTTCCTGTTCGGACACTACTGCGAGACGCTGACGACGTCGCTGTTCCTGCTGCCCGGCACCAACGGCAAGGTCGACTCGATCGAGGTGCACCGGCGCATCGGCCTGCAGCGCCTCACGCCGAGCACGCCGCTGCCGCTGCTCAGCATCCAGGCGATGGACCCCGCGCTGCTCGACGCGGACGCGCCGCGCATGACCAGCCTGGCCGGCGACGCCGCGGCACGCGACCCGCGCGATTTCCTGATCGCCGAGGCGAGCAGCACGCCGCTGCCCGAGCTCAGCGTCGTGCAGGAGGGCTCGATGACGACCTTCGTGCTCGACCCGGCGAGCACGCCGCTGATGCCGGATCGCATCACGTCGGCCTTCGCGATCCGCTCGGTCGACACGGTGGCGGTCTCCGCCGCATTCACCGTCGTGCGCAGCTACATGGTCCACACGCCCTGCCATCGGCTGGTGCGCGATGTCTTCCTGGCCGACGGCCTGTGGCCGGATGCGCTGCCCGAGGTCGCGTTCTGGCTGCCCGGGCCGAGCGGTTCGCCGGCGGTGATGCTGGAACCCGGCAAGCCGCATCACCGCCAAGTGAACCTGACCGCGCGGATCGAGCAATTGCCGCGCGGCGCGGCGGCGTTCGACGTGGATGGCGTCGCCGATCAACGCGCCGCGGTCGAAGCGGCGCTCAGGCGTGCCGGCGCCGATGCCGCGAGCTTCCGCGGCTGGCGCTGCAGCATGGCGTATCCGGTGCCGCTGATCGAGATGCAGCTGGCGTTGCGGTTCGGCGGCCGACTCGCCGCCGAGGGAAGCTACTAGCAGCCGATCGCGACGTTCGTGACGGGCGCACCGCTGATCGTGCCGCTACCGCCCCCGGTCACCGTGCATGTCTGCCCGCTCGGTTGCGCCACGATGCTGATCGTGTAGGCGGTGCCGTTCTGCACCAGGGTCGGGAACGCAAAGGTACCTACGCCGGCCGCGACGCTGATCGTCTCGTGCCCATCGCTGATCTGCAGCCCGCTGTTCTTGAGATTGGTGACTGTGCCGCTGATGTTGTACGACGCCGAGCAGGTCACCGTGATGTCCGCGCTCGGCGTCGACGCGCTGACCGTACCCGAGCCATTCGCCACCGTGCAGTAGAGACCGGCCGGCTGCGTCGTGACGTGGACGTCGTAGCTGTCGCCGTCGGTCAGCAGGGTCGGGAAGCTGAACGACGTCGCGCCGGACGCGATCGTCAGCGTGTCGGTATCGTCGCTGAGCACCAGCCCCGATGAAGTCAACCCGCTGATCGTCCCGCTGATCTGCCCGTTGCCGCCGCCGCAAGCGCCCAGCGCCGCCAGCACCGCGATGCCCGCACCCAGCCGTCCGACTCTCATCATCTGCTCCTGCCTCGCTTGATCGACGGCCGCGAGCATAGCGGCCCGCGCCCGCGCGTCGATGGCGCGCCTTGCAAAATATCCTCAAGTTGACGTATCGCGCCGGACACATCAGGCCTGCAATGCAAGCCGCGGCGGCGCGGCGCGCGCGGCGCCGCCGGCCGCGGTCGATTCGAGCGCCATCAGCACGAGACGCCGCAGCGCATCCCACGGCTCGGCCGGCCAGTCGGGCAGCTTCAGCCCTTTCACGAGACCATCGCAGCGCTGCGCGGCATCGAGCAACTGCGCCACCGCGGTGCCGGTGAGACGCGGCACGACGCGCTCGAAGAGGCGCTCCTTCGCGCCCCAGACGCGCGCTTCGCGCAGCGCCATCGGCAGCGGCTTGCCGGCGTCCACCGCCTCGCGGGCGCGCGCCAGCGCACGGATGTCCTCGGCCAAGGTCCAGTGCACCAGCACCGCGGCCTCGCCTTCGGCCTGCAGGCCGTCGAGCATCCGCAGCGCGCGCGCCACCTGGCCGGCGAGCACCGCTTCGCCGAGCTTGAAGACGTCGTAGCGCGCGACGTCGAGCACCGCCGCCTCGACCTGCTCGAAGTCGAGCTCACCCGGCGGATGCAGCAGCCCGAGCTTCTGGATTTCCTGGTGCGCCGCGAGCAGGTTGCCTTCGACACGATCGGCGAAGAAAGCGAGCGTGCGCTGCCCGGCTTCGCCGCCCTGCACGCGCTGTCCTTGGGCCGCGAGGCGCCGCGCGATCCATTGCGGCAGCGCCTGGCGCTCGATCGCATCGACGCGGATCGTCACGCCGGCGCGGTCGAGCGCGGTGAACCAGCCGCCGGCCTGCTGCGTGCGGTCGAGGCGCGGCAACTGGACCAGGGTCACCACATCGTCGCTGAGACGCTCGCAATAGCGCTGCAGCGCTTCCGAGCCGTCCTTGCCGGGCTTGCCCGACGGGATGCGGACCTCGATGAGCTGGCGCGCCGAGAACAGGCTGAGCTCCTGCGCCGAGCCGAGCAGGCTGCTCCAGTCGAAGTGGCTGCCTGCCACGTGATGCACGTGGCGCTCGCCGCAGCCGGCCGCGCGCGCCGCGGCGCGGATCGCATCGCCGGCTTCCTGCGCGAGCAGCGGCTCGTCGCCCCAGACGACGTAGAGCGGACGCAGTTCCTTCTGCAGGTGCGCGGCGAGCTGTTCGAGGCGGAGCTGCATCAGAGGTGCGACATCAGAGCTGCGGCATCAGAAGTGCCGCAACGCCGCGAGCTGGCGCATCACCTGCGCGGCGATGTCGGCCTGCATGGACTTGTAGAGGAAGGATTCCTCCTGCTGCTTGGCCAGCGCGACGCTTTCGCTGTAGCTGAGGTCGCGCGTCTGTGCGATCTCGGTCGGCGGGAGCAGCTCTTCGCCGGCGTTGTTGCGCAGGCGATAGTTGAAGCGCGTGCGCAACTGGAAATCGCGCACCTGGCCGGCGGAGGTCGAAGCCACCACGCTCTTTTCGCGCACGTCGCCGAGCGCCTCGAGGATCACCTGCGCCTGCGTCGTCGCTTCGACGACGTGCGTCGTGGTGCTGGCGTCGATGCTGCGCTTGAGCTCCTCGGCGAGCGGCGAGCGCGGCGGAAAGCCGCTCAGCGCGATCGTCGCAAAGCGCAGCTCGGGCGCGCGTCGCAGCTCGAAGCCGCAGCCGGACAGCGCCGTCGCCGACACCGCTGCCGCGATCAGCCAGGAGCGGCGCGCGAAATCGGGCATCAGACCACCACGTTGACGAGCCGCCCGGGCACGATCACGACCTTCTTCGGCTTCTTGCCTTCGGCAAAGCGCACGAAATCGGGGCTGGCCAGCGCAGCCGCCTCGATCGCCGCCTTGTCGGCCTGTGCCGGCACCTTGATCGAGCCGCGCAGCTTGCCGTTGACCTGCAGCATCAGCTCGATCTCGGACTGCACCAGCGCCGCATCGTCGACCTTCGGCCACGGCGCGTCGAGCAGGCTGCCGTGCGCACCGGCGAAGCCGAGCTCGTGCCAGAGCGCATGCGTGGCGTGGGGCGCCACCGGATAGAGCGCGCGGATCAAGACGTCGATGCCTTCGCGCAGCGCGGCGCGATCGCCCGGCGCGTCGCCCAGGCACGCCGCTTCGAGCGCGTTGAGCAGCTTCATCGCGCCGGACACGACGGTGTTGTACTGAAGACGGTCGTAGTCGTGCGTGATCTGGCGCAGCAGCAGGTGCACCTCGCGGCGCAGCGTGCGTGCAGCCTCGCTGTCGCCGACGCGCGCACCGGCCGCGCCGCGCACCGCATCGGCGTTGCGCGCGCAGAAGCTCCACAGGCGGCGCAGGAAGCGGAACGCGCCTTCGGCGCCCGAATCGGACCAGGCTGCGCTCTGGTCCGGCGGGCCGGCGAACATCGTGAACACGCGCGCGGTGTCGGCGCCGAACTTCGCGATGATGTCGCGCGGCTCGACGACGTTGTTCTTCGACTTCGACATCTTCTCGATGCCGCCCAGCATCACCGGCTGGCCGTCGTCGCGCGCGGTCGCACCGGTCGGCGCCCCCTTGTCGTCGTAGCTGATGTCGACCTCGGCCGGGTAGTACCAGCGCCGCTTGCCGTCGGCCTCCTCGCGGTAGAACGACTCGTTCAGCAGCATGCCCTGCGTGAAGAGCTTGGTGAACGGCTCGCCGTACTTCACGAGGCCGATGTCGCGCATCGCCTTGGTCCAGAAGCGCGCATAGAGCAGGTGCAGCACGGCGTGCTCGATGCCGCCGATGTACTGCTCCATCGGCATCCAGTAGTCCTGGCGCGCATCGATCATCGCTTCATGGCTGTCGGGACAGCAGTAGCGCATGAAGTACCAGGCCGAATCGACGAAGGTGTCCATCGTGTCGGTCTCGCGCCGCGCCGGCTGGCCGCAGGTCGGACACGCGACGTTGAGGAACGCCTCGCACTTGTTCAGCGGGTTGCCGCTGCCGTCGGGGATCAGGTCTTCGGGCAGGACGACCGGCAGATCCTGCTCGGGCACCGGCACGACGCCGCACTTCGGACAGTGGATCACCGGGATCGGCGTGCCCCAGTAGCGCTGG
>JAFEEF010000043.1 GCA_018241265.1 Pseudomonadota bacterium
CAATGCCTGAATCCACAGGATCGTGGTCAGGATGCTGCCGATGTAGACGACGAACATCACGGGGTTGCGCCACTGGACGCGCGGGTCGAGCTTGGCGAAGGCCGAGGCGATCGCCGGCTTGACCAGCGCCGGGTCGAGCAGTGACAAGGATTTGTCGGTATTCATGATCTTCATGACCTTCGACCGGCCGTTCAATGGGCGGTCCACAGCATGTAGTGCTCGACGACGGGCCCGAGCGCCAGCGCCGGCACGTAGTTCAGCAACCCGACCAGCAGCACCGAGCCGATCAGCAGCACGACGAACAGCGGTCCGTGCGTCGGCAAGGTCCCGGCCGTCACCGGCAGGCGCTTCTTCGCCGCGAGACTCCCGCCGATCGCCAGCACCGGCACGATCACCGCGAAGCGCCCGAACCACATCGCCACCGCCAGCATCGCGTTGTAGAACGGCGTGTTCGCCGAGAGCCCCGCGAAGGCGCTGCCGTTGTTGTTGGCCGCCGAGCTGAAGGCGTAGAGGATCTCCGAGAAGCCGTGCGGCCCCGGGTTGGCGATGCCGGCCTTGCCGGCGTCGGCCACCACCGCGATCGCCGTGCCCGCCAGCACCAGCACCGGCGTCGCGAGGATCGCGATCGCCATCATCTTCATCTCGTAGCGCTCGATCTTCTTGCCGAGGTACTCGGGCGTGCGGCCGATCATCAGCCCGGCGATGAAGACGGTGAGGATCGCGAAGATCAGCATCCCGTAGAGGCCCGAGCCCACGCCGCCGAAGACGACCTCGCCGAGCTGGATCAGCACGAGGGGCACCGCGCCGCCGAGCGGCATGAAGGAGTCGTGCATCGCATTGACCGCGCCGCACGATGCCGATGTGGTGATCGCGGCGAACAACGTCGAGGCGGCGATGCCGAAGCGCGCCTCCTTGCCTTCCATGTTGCCGCCGGGCTGCGTGGCCGACGACGCCTGGTCGATGCCGAGCGCCGCGAGCTGCGGGTTGCCGCCCTGCTCGGGCGGCGTGACCGCGGCCACCGCGACGACGAACAGCACCAGCATCGCGGCGAGCACCGCCCAGCCCTGCCGCAGGTCGCCGACCATGCGGCCGAACATGAAGACCAGCGCGGCCGGGATCAGGAAGATCGCGACCATCTGCGCGAAGTTCGCGAGCGGCGTCGGGTTCTCGTACGGATGCGCCGAGTTGGCGTTGAAGTAGCCGCCGCCGTTGGTGCCGAGCATCTTGATCGCCTCCTGCGAGGCGACCGGACCCATCGCGATGGTCTGCGTCGGCGACTTCGCGTCCTCCATCACCGGGTTGCCCTGCGCGTCCTTCAGCGGCTGGCCGTCGGGACCGTTCTTCGGCTGCTGCCAGGCGTTGACCTCGAGCGTCGTCACGTCCTTGTAGGCATCGAAGTTCTGGATCGCGCCCTGGCTCACGAGAAAGACCGCGAACACCACCGACAGCGGCAGCAGCACGTAGAGCGTGATGCGCGTGAGGTCGACCCAGAGGTTGCCGATGCTCGCCGCCGAGCGCGCGACGAAGCCGCGGATCAGCGCGATCACGACGACGATGCCGGTCGCGGCGGAGAAGAAGTTCTGCACCGTGAGCCCGAGCATCTGCGTCAGATAGCTCATCGTCGACTCGCCCGCATAGCCCTGCCAGTTGGTGTTGGTGACGAAGCTCACCGCGGTGTCGAACGACGAATCGGGCGAGACGGCGCCGAAGGCCTGCGGGTTCAGCGGCAGCACGCCCTGCAGCCGCTGCAGCGCATAGACCGCCAGCACGCCGACGAAGTTGAAGAGGACCAGCGCGAACGCATAGGTCTTCCAGCCCATGCCCTCGGCCGGGTCCACGCCGGCGAGGCGATAGAGCCCCGCCTCGATCCTGATCGCCGGCGCGAGCCATCGCGGCAGGCGGCCTTCGGCGACCGATCCGATCCAGCGAGCGAGCGGCCAGGCCAGAACGAGCAGTACCGCGACGAACGCCGCGAGCTGCAGCCATGCTTGCGTGGTCACGTCAGAACTCCTCGGCGCGCAGCAGCGCGACGATCAGGTAGACGAGCAGGCCGAGCGAGGCGGTGCCGGCGAGCAGGTAGAGCCAGGTCATGACCGTGCTCCCAGCCGATCGCAGCCGACGACGAGGCCGATCAGCAGCAGGAAGAACAGGGCCGCGGCCCCGAGATAGACGATGTCCAAGCGGACCTCCGCAACGGGATGCTTCGTATGCCGAGGAGCGTAGGCAGTCGCGCGTCAAATCGGCGCAGGGAGTTGCGGATCGCCCATAAAGACGCCGTAAAGACGGCGGCGAAACGGGTGCCGGGCGACGCACCGGCTTCCAAAGCACGGCACACTGACGCCATGGACGACACCACCGAAGCGCCGCTGCTGGTCGCCTGTCTCTGCGCCGAATGGTGCGGCACCTGCCGCGACTACCGGGCGGTCCTCGCCGACGCCGAGGCACGCTTCGGTGCCGATGCGGCCTTCGGCTGGATCGACATCGAGGACGAGCCCGACGTGCAGGGTGCGCTCGACATCGAGACCTTCCCGACCGTGCTCGTCGCGCGCGGCGACGACGTGCTGTTCTACGGGCCGCTGACGCCGCAGGCGAGCGTGCTGCTGCGGACGATCGAGAAGGCGCTGGCGGGCGACCTCGCGCCGGTGCGCGACGCGGCGCTGGCCGGCCTCGCGCAACGCGCGCGTGACGTGCTGGCGGCCTGAGACGCTGACGGCCGGCCGGGCTGACCGCCGTCCCCACACCCCCGAAACGAGGGACGCACCGGTGCAACGCCGGGCGCACCCTCTCCGCCGCGCGGCCGCGGCGGTGCTAGCGTGCGAGCTCCCTCGGCCTCACCGAACGCAGACGCCATGACGACCTTCCTCTCCAAGCCGCTGCTCGCCGCCGTCGTTCTGGCGGCGACCAGCCTGTGCATGCAGCCGGCCGGCGCCGCGTCGCCGGCCTACGGCAGCCTCTACGTGTTCGGCGACAGCCTTTCCGACAGCGGCAACAACGCGGCGACGCTCGGGACGAAGCCGAACCAGGTGATCAGCGGCAACAGCTACATCCCGACCTTTCCGTACGCATCGGGCGACTACAGCAATGGTCCGGTCTGGGTCAGCGCGTTCGCGGCCGGGCTCGGCCTGCCGTCGTACGCGACCGCCTCGCTCGCGGGCGGCGGCGACTATGCCTACGGCGGCGCGCTGACGACGATCGACGGCAACGGCGGCAAGATCAAGTTCCCGCCCAGCGCGACGACGCAGCTCGACATGTACCTGACGGGCAAGACGACCTTGCCGTCGGATGCGCTCTACGTGATCGCGATCGGCGGCAACGACGCGTTCGACACCAGCGCGGCGATCGTCGCCGGCGCGCCCGAGGATTCCACCATCGCGAGCGCCGCCGCAGCGTATGCGGCCGGCGTCGGTGCGATGGTCGCGACGCTCGAGTCCAAGGGCGCCGATCACATCATCGTCTGGAACACGCCCGACATCGGGCTCACGCCGTCGGCCGCCGCGGCCGGCGTCGGCGCGCTGGACACGAAGATCGCAAGCGCCTTCAACGCGGCGCTCGGCACGACCCTGGCGGGCAACTCGGCCGTCTCCACCTTCGACATCTACGGCCTGCTCGACCGCAGCGTCGCAAACCCCGCCGCCTACGGCTTCAGCAACGTCACCGATGCCTGCGGCGCGCTCGGCGCCGCCTGCGATCCGTCGAGCTATCTGTTCTGGGACGGCATCCACCCGACCTCGGGCGGCCACGCGATCATCGCCGACGGCATGCTCGCGGTCGCCGCGGTACCCGAGCCGGCGACCGCCGCGCTGCTGGCAGGCGGACTGGCGCTGCTCGCCTGCGCGCGCCGCCGCGCCTGATCGTCAGCCGCCGACTAGCAGTTCGCAGAAGCGCGTCAGGTCGACGTTGCCGCCGCTGATCAGCACGCCGACGCGCTGGCCCGCGAGGCTGGGCGCCACACGGCGCGCGGCCGCGAACCCGAGGCAGCCGGTCGGCTCGACGATCAGCTTCATGCGCGTCGCCATGAAGCGCATGCCTTCCACCAGCTCGGCGTCGGTCGCGGTCAGGATGTCGTCGACATCGCGCCGGATGATCTGAAACGTCAGTGCGCCGAGGTGCTGCGTCTGGGCGCCGTCGGCGATCGTCTTGGGCGTGTCGATGTGGACGATCGCGCCGCTGCGGAACGACTGCTGTCCGTCGTTGCCGGCTTCGGGCTCGACGCCGTAGAGCTTGCAGCGCGGCGCGAACGCACGCGTCGCCAGCGCCGAGCCCGACAACAGGCCGCCGCCGCCCAGGCAGACGAACAGCGCGTCGAGCTCGCCGACTTCCTCGAACAGCTCCTTCGCGGCCGTGCCCTGGCCGGCGATGATGTCGGCATGGTCGTACGGCGGGATCAAGGTCAGCCCGTGGCGCGCCGCGAGGTCGCGGCCGATCTGCTCGCGGTCTTCCTTGTAGCGGTCGTAGACGACGACCTGGCCGCCGTAGCCGCGCGTCGCCGCGACCTTGGCGGCCGGCGCGTCGTGCGGCATCACGATCGTCGCCGGGATGCCGAGCAGCCGGGCCGACAGCGCGATCGCCTGCGCATGGTTGCCCGACGAGAACGCGACGACGCCGGCGCGGCGCTGCTCGGCGCTGAACTTCGACAGCGCGTTGAACGCGCCGCGGAACTTGAACGCGCCCATGCGCTGCAGGTTCTCGCACTTGAAGTAGACGGTCGCGCCGAGCTCCGCGTCGGCGGTGCGCGACGTCAGCACCGGGGTCTTGTGGGCGTGACCGGCGATGCGCCCGGCGGCGGCGGCGACATCGTCGTAGGTGGGTAGCGGTTGCATGGGCGGCGTCCTCGGCGTCCTTCGAGCGAAGACTGTACCTTCGCCCGCGTCCACCAACCCGGGCTCCTGCCGCAGGCGCGATCAGCCGATCGCCCCTTCGCCGTCGAGACCGAACTGCGACGCCATCTCGTCCCAGATCTCCGGGGCGCAGTGGCTCTGCACGACAGGCCGCAGCCGCCGCCACTGGCTGCGCGAGCAGGCGTTCTGCAGGCCCCAGGCGTAGACGCGCGTCGCGACCCGGGGCGGCTGAGCGGTCGAGCCGAATTCGCCGAGCAGCCGCACCACCCAGCCGACCGACCAGTCGAAGTCGGGCAAGCCTTCGGTAGGCGTCAGGATGCGGTCGTGGACGACGCGGCCGCGCGCCTGCGGCGTCGCGCCGGTCTTCATCGTCAGCGGCGTGACGATCTGCTCCTCGTTGGCGAGGTGGCGCAGATGGCGGCCGTGCCAGGTCGTCCAGGCCGCGAACAGCATCGACAGGTCGCCGGCTGCGAGCGCCGCATCGACGCGGGCCGCCGAGCGCTCGTCCTCGTCGTGCTCGGCGCCCGTTCGCGACGCCTGCAGCGCGCCGTTGCCGACCTCGTCGAGCACGTCGAACATCGCCTCCTCCATCGCGACGTGCACTGCGAGCGCGCGCCGGAAGCCCTGCCACTCGGTGCGAAAGCTGATCGGATCGTCGAGGACCAGCGCCTGCTCCTGCAGCCGGATGCTGGTGCGAAACGCCTCGTGCGTGTTGCGCAGGACCGCGAAGGACATCGGCCGCGGCGCATCGGCGCTCGGCACGGGGCGCTCGCTGCGCAGTCCGGAAATCAAGGAGACCTGGTTCATCGCGGCACCTCGCTCGTTCGTGATCGGGAAGCGGCATCAGCCGATCTGCTGCGCCTGGCGTGCACTGTGGCGGCCGCACCCGCGTGCCGTCCTCAAGGGCAGCCAAAACCTCGCCAAAACCGCTGCGGTTAAGCTTCGGCGCGCGCCCTGCGGAGATCACCGCCTTGCCCTCGTCCGAACCCGCGCTGCCGACATCCGGTGCGACTCTGCACTTCGGTCCCTCGCGGCGCTTCGAGCTGCAGCCCGCCGAGCGCCGCCTGCTCGTCGATGGCCAGCCCGCGGCATTGGGACGGCGCGCGCTCGACCTGCTGATCGCGCTCGCCGAGCGGCCCGACCATCTGCTGACGAAGAACGAGCTGCTCGACCGCGTCTGGCCCGGCCTCGTCGTCGAGGAAGCGAACCTGCAGATGCAGGTCAGCAACCTGCGCAAGGTGCTCGGCAACGATGCGATCGCGACGGTGCCGGGGCGCGGTTATCGCTTCGCCCTGCAACCGGACGGCGCCGCGCCTGCGATGGCCGACGCGGCGGTGCCCGAGCCGGCGCCTGCTGCGACGCCACGCGTCGCGAACCATCGCTTGATCGGCCGCGACGGCGACCTGGCGCGGCTCGAAGAGCTGCTGCAGGGCGGCGGCTGCATCACGCTGGTCGGCCCGTCGGGCGTCGGCAAGACCAGCCTCGCGCGTGCCGCCACCGCACGCCGCAGCGCTCGCAGCGTCTGGGTCGACCTGGCGGCGCTGGCGCACGATGGTCAAGTCGCCGGCGCGCTCGGCCGCGCCCTCGGCCTGCAGCTCACCGGCAGCGATGCCGACGCGCCGGCTCAACTGGTCGCGGCGCTTGCCGGCGAAGCCGACCTGCTGCTCGTGCTGGACAACGCCGAGCACCTGATCCAGTCCTGCGCCGAGCTCGCCGCGTTGCTGCGCCCGGCGGAGCACGTCACGCTGCTGGTGACGAGCCAGGTGCCGCTGGCGATCGCCGGCGAGCGCCTGCTGCGCCTCGAGCCGCTCACCCTGCCCGGCCCCGAGTCCAACCTCGGCGACGGTGCGCTGGCGCTGCTCGTCGAACGCATCGTCGCCGCCGATCACCGCTACGTCGCGACACCCGCCGCACTGCCTCTGCTGCGCGCGGTCTGCGCCCAGCTCGACGGCCTGCCGCTCGCGCTCGAGATGGCCGCGGCACGCGTGCCGTTGCTCGGCTTGCAGGGCGTGCACGATGCGCTCGCCGAGCGCTTCGCGCTGCTGACGCGCGGGCACCGCGACGCGGCGGCACGCCATCGCACCTTGCACAGCGCGCTCGACTGGAGCTATGGGCTGCTCGGCCCGGACGAGCAACGGCTGTTCCGTGCGCTCGGCACCTTCGCCGGCGGCTTCACGCTCGACCTTGCGGTCGCGCTGATGACCGACGATGCCGGCGCGCGCTGGGACGTCATCGATGGCCTCGCCGCGCTGGTCGACCGCTCGCTCGTCGTCGCGGGCAGCGAAGACCCGCCGCGCTATCGCTTGCTCGAGACGATGCGTGCCTACGCGCTCGAGCAGCTCGCGCGATCGAACGAGGTCGCCTCGCTGCCGCGCCGGCATGCACGGGCGCTGCTCGCGCTGTTCGCGCGCCACGTCGTCGGCAACCCCGAGATGCAGGCGCTGTGCCAGGCCGAGATGGAGAACGCGCGCGACGCGATCGCCTGGGCACGCGATCACGACCTCGCGATCGCGGCACAACTCGGCGCGTGCGTCACGCTGGTCACGACGTTCACCGTCTGGCGCCACGAATCGGGCAACTGGCTGCTCGCGCTCGAGCCGCTGATGACCGAACCGGACGGGCTGGCGTTGCCCGCCGAGGTGCAGGCGGCCTTCTGGACCGAGCGCGCACGCATCGGGTCGATCCGCCGCCAGGCCGATGCGGCCGCCGCGGCACGCCGCGCGGTCGCGCTGTGGCGGCCGCTGGACCGCCCGCATGCGCTGCTGCGGGCGACCCTGATCTGGGTGCGCTGCGTGCAGGTCGCCGATGCCGAACTGGCCGAGGCCTGCGCCGAGCTGCAGACCCAGGCCGCGGCGCTGCCCGACCTCACCCCGCGCGAGCACCTCGGCCTCCAGGGCGCGCTGGTGCAGGCGGCGCTGATGCGCGGCGACTATGCCGCGGTCGTGACCGGCCGCGAAGCCGAGAAGGCGCTGGCGCAGCAGCTCGGCTACGCGGACGCCGTCGATGCGGCCGAATCGGCCATCGTCAACAACCTGAACCGGCTCGGCCGCCATGCCGAAGCCGCCGAACGCGGCCGGGCGCTGCTGGCGCGCGTCGATGCCGACGGCAGCGGAAGCAACGGCAACCTGCCGTGGGTCCTCGGGCCGCTGCTCGACGCGCTGGCCGCGCTCGGCCGCTGCGCCGAAGGCCGTGCGCTGGTGCCGGCGCTGTTCGCCGCGGCGCGCCGCTTCGCGACGCCGGTGCTCGTGCCGCCGCTCTGCGGGCTGGCCGAAGCCGAGCAGCGCCATCGCACCGCCGCCCAGCTCGTCGGCTATGCGCGGCGATGCTACGAAGCGCGCGGCGCGACCCTCGAGCGCGGCGAAGAGGAAGGCCTGACGCACGCGCTCGCGAGCGCGCGCGCCGCGCTGGGCGCAGCAGCCGCCGACGCCTTGGTGCAGCAGGGGCGCCTGCTGGACGACGCCGCGGCCGAGGCGCTGATGATCGACCCCGAGCCTTGATCGTCGACACCCGGGCCGCGGCCGCAGCTACCGGTGAACGTCAGCGCAGCGCCCATGCCCGACGACATCGGCCGGCTCACAGCGGACGCTGCAGCGCCAGTTGCACCGCGAGACCGAGCAGCACGACGCCGCTGCAGCGGAACAGCCGGACCAGCGCCCGCGGATGCGTCCGCAGCCAGCCCGACAGGGCCGCCGCGCCCAGCCCGATCGGCCCCTTGACGGCGAGTGCGAGCAGCGCGAACGCGATGCCGAGCGCGAACAGCGACAGCACCGCGTGCGCCGCATCCGGCGCGACGAACTGCGGCAGGAACGCGACGTAGAACACCGCGATCTTCGGGTTGCACAGGTTGGACAGCGCGCCGTCGACGAACAGCCGAGCGGGCCGCTGCGACGCCGCGCCGCCGATCGCGAGCGGGCGCGGCGGCGCGCGCAAGAGCTGCACGCCGACGTAAGCCAGGTAGAGCGCACCGGCGAGCTGCAGCGCGAGGTAGAGCCCGTGCGACGTCCGGATCAGCGCGCCGAGCCCGAGCGCCGCGAGCACCGTGTGCAGGACGAGGCCGCTGCAGACGCCGGTGGCCGTCGCGATGCCGGCGACCGCGCCCTGCGCGATCGAGCGCGACATCACGAGGATCATGTCCTGCCCCGGCGTGACGATGAGCACCAGCGATGCGGCGACGAACAGCAGCCAGTTGACTTCGATCATGGTGGGCGGCTCCCGCGACAGTCGATGCAGTGACTGTCGCGCGCCCACCATCCGACGGTCCCCAAGGCGCCCCAAAACTTTGCCAAAGCCGGCTGGGCGCGGCAGGCGATGCCCTCGCCTCCGCGCACCGATCAGGGCGTCAGCCGCGCCGCGCCTTCTCGATCTTGGCGATGTCGATCTTCGACATCGTCATCATCGCGTCGAAGGCGCGCTTGGCCGCGGCGCGGTCCGGATCGGTGAATGCCTCGATGAGGGCGCGCGGCGTGATCTGCCACGACAGGCCCCACTTGTCCTTGCACCAGCCGCAGGCGCTGGCCTGTCCGCCGTTGTCGATGATCGCGTTCCAGAGCCGATCGGTCTCGGCCTGGTCGTCGGTCGCGACCTGGAACGAGAACGCCTCGTCGGGCGTGAACGCCGGGCCGCCGTTCAGCCCGATGCACGGTATGCCCATCACGGTGAACTCGACCGTCAGCACGTTGCCTTCCTTGCCCGCCGGATAGTCGCCGGGCGCGCGGCGCACGGCACGGACCGAGCTGTCCGGAAAGGTCTCGGCATAGAAGCGCGCGGCTTCCTCGGCGGTGCCGTCGTACCAGAGGCAGACGGTGTTCTTGGCCATCATGACTTGAATCTCCCTGCGAGTGATGTCGCGCATGGATCCCATGCGGTGCGGCCTCGCATTGTCGAGGACGCGTCGCGTATGCCGACCCATGGCCATGAAGGCTTACTTGTGATGCACCGCGTTGCTTGGCGACCGCTTTGCGCCGGGTCACGATGCGAAACTGAAGGCGGAACACCCGAGTCGGGACTGCGTTCGACTCGATGTCGATCGGCAGCCCGGCCGTTCGTCGTCGTTCCGACGGGCTCCGTCAGTCCACTTCCAGAAAGGCACCATGAAGCTGCTCCTCACGTCCGCCGGCGTCAAGAACGCGAGCATCCACGCAGCGCTGCTCGACCTGCTCGGCAAGCCGATCGCCGAGTCTCGTGCGCTGTGCATACCCACGGCGGGATACGGACACCCGCACAGCTCGCCGGCCAGGGCGTGGGAATTCATCGCCGGCAGATCCGGCACGCCGATGAGCGAACTCGGGTGGCAGTCCCTCGGCGTGCTGGAACTCACCGCATTGCCGAGCCTCCCGAGGGACCGCTGGGTGCGCTGGGTCGAGGAGACGGACGCATTGCTCGTCAACGGCGGCGATGCGGTCTACCTGTACCACTGGATGCGGCAGTCGGGGCTGGCCGACCTCGTCGAGACGATGCCGGACAGGGTCTGGGTGGGCCTCAGCGCCGGCAGCATGGTGATGACGCCCCGGATCGGCGACGACTTCGTCGCGATGAGGCCGCCGATCACCGGCAATGACCGCACGCTCGGGGTCGTCGATTTCTCGATCTTCCCGCACGTCGACCATCCGGAGCTGACGGAGAACACGATGGCGGCCGCGGAACGCTGGGCCGCCGGACTCGACTGCCCGGCCTACGCGATCGACGACCAGACCGCGATCAAGGTGGTCGACGGCCACGCGGAAGTGATCTCCGAGGGGCACTGGCGATACTTCCCGCGCTGAAGACGGCCGGTGCCGCGCGAGCATCGCCCGCGCGGCGCCGGTCGATAGCCCAGCGTACCCGCCAGCTCCCGCGTCTGGGTGCCCAGCACGTCCTCGGAGTAGAACTCTTTCCAGCGACCGGCCGACGCCGGATTGATGGCGTTGTGCAGGTGGAACTTCAGGTCGCCGCTCATCTTCGACGCGCTCGCCACGCCGTCGGTCATGCGGTCCCTGTCGTCGTACGGATTGATCATCGCCGCCTCGTACGGGATGCCGATGAAGCTGCAGACGCCGCGCATCGCGGCCTCGGGCGCAGTCACGACGTCTTCATAGCGCAGTTGCAGCCAGCGCTGCGCCGGCACCTGCTTGGCGATCTCGAGCGTGTTCTGCTGGGCCAGCAGCCACGTTCGATCTCGCTCAAGGCCGGCAATCGCCATCAAGGACATGCCGTGGCTACAAGCTCTCCGCCGGATCGAAATCCAACTCCACCTTCGCCCCGCTCGGGTCATAGGTGAACAGCTGCCAGATCCCCGAGTCCTTCTGCCGCCGCAGGTCGTACTTCCATCCGCGCTCGTCGAAGCGCGCCTTCACCGCCTTCACATCCTTCGCGGTGAACGCCATGTGGTCGATCACCCCGGCCCGATGCGCCGGCGGCGGCCGGTCGAAGTACAGGTGCAGCACGGCCTGCTCGCCGCCCGCATACAGCCACGCGCCATCGAAGCCGAGGTCGGGCCGATGCCCCACCGTCAGGCCGAGCAGGCCGACGTAGAAGTCCAGCGTCGTCTGCGGGTCTTCGGCGATGGCGGTGAAGTGGTTCATGCCGACGATCATGGCGGGCGCTCCTGCGGTTCGTTCGTGACTTCAGGCGATGAGGATCAACGCGCCGATGGTGCCACGCGATTCGAGCCGCCGGTGCGCGTCGGCCGCGGCGTCGAGCGCGTGGCGCTCGATCGGCGGCACCTTGAGGCGGCCGTCGGCGATCGCATCCCAGACATGCTGCGCACGCTCGGCGAGCTGCGCCGCGGTCGCGACGTAGTCGAACACGGCCGGGCGCGAGAAGGTGATCGACTTGGCCACCAGCCGATCGGGCGACAGCGGCTGCAGCGTACCGGTCGCCTGGCCCACGCTGATCCAGTGGCCGCGGCGCGCGAGCGCGGCGTAGTTCTCGTCGCGCGCCGCATCGCCCAGGCCGTCGATCACGACGTCGGCCCCGCCGAGGCGCTGCACGTCGTCGGCGAAGCGGTAGTCGGCCGTCACGATCACGTGGTCGCAGCCGGCCTCGCGCGCGACGCGCGCCTTGGCTTCGGTCGAGACCGTGCCGATCACGGTCGCGCCCAGGCGCCGCGCCCACGAGGCCACCATCAGCCCGAGCGCGCCGGCGGCCGCATGGACCAAAAGCTTCGTGCCGGCGCGCACGTGGCCGAGGTCGTGCAGCAGGACGTCGGCGGTGATGCCCTTGAGCAGCACGGCCGCGGCGGTCTCGTCCTCGATCGCGGCGGGCAGGCGCACGACGGCATCGGCCGGCACGGTGCGCACGCTGCAGTAGGCGCCGGGCACGTGATGCAGATAGGCCACGCGGTCGCCGGGCAAGAAGCCGGTGACGCCCTCGCCGGTGTCGATCACGCTGCCGGCCGCTTCCATCCCCGGCACGCCGGGGAGCGGCAGCATCGGCGGGATCCAGCCGCGGCGGAGGTAGACGTCGAGGAAGTTGATGCCGATCGCACGCTGGCGGATGCGGACCTCGCCGGGGCCGGGCGCGGGCGCCTCGCCGTCCTCGGCTTGCAGCAGGTCGGGGCCGCCGTAGTGGCGGACGACGGCGCGGCGTGACGGCAATGGCATGGCGCGCGGCATCGCGGTCGCGGCCGCCGACGGTCGGGCGCCGCCGGCATCGCCCCTGCGCAGGTCCCCGCCGACGCGCAGATGGCGGCGCAGGTTCGCGAAGCCGGCTTCGTAGACGCCTTGCGCCACCATGTCGCGCAGCTCGCGCTCCATGCCGGGCGGCGTCGCGAACGTCGACTCCCAATGCCAGAAGGTGCGGTTGCCGTCGGTCACCGGCTTGAGCGTCACGGTGGCGACGTAGCGCTGCAGCGGCACGGTCGCTTCGACGATGCAGTAGATGCTCTTGTGCTCGACGTCGTCGAGCGCGAGCAGTTGCTCGCGGATGCGGTTGCCGTCCTTCAGCGCGAAGTTGCGGACGCAGCCGACCCGGCTCGATTGCTCGTTGCGCTCGATGCGGCTCTGCTCGACGACGTCGTGCCAGCGGTCGTGGCTGTTGAAGTCGCGCAGGACTGCCCAGACGCGGGCGATCGGGGCGTCGATGATGGTGGAGCGGATGACCTTTTGGAGCATGGGCGGTCTCGGGCGGTCAGGCATCCGCCATCCGTTCGGGCCGAGCTTGTCGAAGCCTTCGTCGCGTACGGCCCTCTCGGCCCTTCGACAGGCTCAGGGCGAACGGTGTCGCCACCATCACCTCACCTTCCCCCGAACTGCCGCTTCAACGCATCGAACCCCGCCTGGAACACCCCGTCCCCGATCGATGCCACCAGCTCCCGCTCGCGTCCCTCGCCGCAATCGAACTCCGCGCTCCACTCCGCGAAGCAGCGGTTCCCGTCCGTCACCGGCGTCAGCTTCAAGGTCGCGACGTAGTTCGTCACGCCCATCGGGCTCTCGAGGATCTCGTAGGTGCAGCTGTAGTCGTAGTCCGAGAGCGCCAGCAGCCGCTCGCGGATCATGCCGCCGTCGCGGGTGTGGAAGTGGCGGATGCAGCCGACCTTGTCGCTCGCCTCGCCGTTCTCGATGCGGCTGTCGGCGATCACCGGGTGCCATTGCGGCAGCGCGTTGAAGTCGCGGATGCGCGACCACACAGTGTCGCCGCCGGCGTCGATCACGCTCGACACATAGACCCGGATCATTCCTTCGCCTTCAATGCCGGCGGCAGCTGGCCCACGCCCGATGCGCTGGCCACCATCTGCTGGATGTCACCCGACTGCAGCCCGATCTCGCGCAGCAGCTGATCGACGATGGGCGCCTGCGCGCGGAAGCGCAGCGCCGAGTTGACGACGCCGTCGGCGAAGCTCGCGCCGTTGCCGTCCATCGAGCCGCCGCCACCGCCCGCCAACCCGTCGACGTGCAGGATCTTGATCCCCTCGATGCGCTCCATCGGCCGCACCGCCTCGCGGATGATCGCCTCGGCCTTCTCGACCAGGCGCAGCCGCAGCGCCGAGGCGCGCGCCTCGGGCGACAGCACGTTCTGCGCCTCGTTCATCATGCGCGTCGCCTCGGCCTCGATCTCGGCGCGCACCTTGGCCGCGAGCGCGCGGATCTTGTCGGCTTCGGCATCGGCCTCGGCCTGCGCGCGGATCGCGGCGCCGCGGTCGGCGCTCGCTTCCTTCTCGGCCCGGGCAGCGGCAGTGAGCTGCAAGGATTCGCGCTCGGCCGCCTGCGCCGCGGCGATCAGCTCGATCGCCTTCCTGCGCTCGGCCATCTCGACCTCGCGCGCGGTGAAGACCTTTTCCTCGGCCGCGACCGCTTCGGCGCGCGCCTTGTCGGCCGCGGCCTGCGCGATGCTCTGCGCCTCGCTCTCGCGCGCGACCTCGATCGCGCGCTGCTGCTCGGCGAGCTCCAGCGCCTTGCGGCGCTCGATCTCCGCGGCCTGGATCGCGCGCTCCTTCGCGATGCGCTCGCTCTCGACGCTCTGCTCGGAGCGGATGCGCGCCGCCTCGATCGTCTGCTTGGCGGCAATCTGCGCGTTCTCCGAATCCTGGTCGCGCTGCGCGCGCTCCACCGCGAGGTCGGCGCGCTGCTTGGCACGTGCGAACTCCACCTCGCGCTGTTGCGCGAGCCGCGCGTATTCGCTTTCGCGGTCGATGCCGAGCGACGACTTCTCGGCCTCGAGGTTCTTGTTGCGGATCGCCACCAGCGTGTCCTGCTCGACGTCGTTGCGCTGCTTCTTGCGCCGCTCGATCTGCTCGGTCAGCCGCGTCAGGCCTTCGGCGTCGAACGCGTTGCTCGGGTTGAAGAACTCCATCGCGGTCTGGTCGAGCTGCGTCAAGGACGCGGCTTCGAGCTCGAGGCCGTTCTTCGTCAGATCGCCCGCCACCGCCTCGCGCACGCGCTTGACGTAGGCGCCGCGCTGCTCGTGCAGCTCTTCCATCGTCATCTCGGCCGCGCCGGTGCGCAGCGCATCGACGAACTTGCCTTCGACGAGTTCCTTCAGCTGCTCGGGCTCCATCGTGCGCAGGCCGAGCGTCTGCGCGGCGGCCGCCACCGCGCCGGGCTCGGCCGCGACGCGCACGTAGAACTCGGCGATCACGTCGACGCGCATGCGGTCCTTCGTGATCAGCGCCTTGTCGCGGCCGCGGCTCACTTCGAGCCGCAAGGTGTTCATGTTGACCGGGATCACGTCGTGCACGATCGGCAGCACGAACGCGCCGCCGTCGAGCACCACCTTCTGGCCGCCGAGGCCGGTGCGCACGAACGCGCGCTCCTTGGAACTGCGGAGGTAGAGCCAGTGGAGCAGCCACACGACGATCGCGACGACGATCGCGACGACGACGAGGCCGAGGATGAAGCTGCCGAACTGCGCGCCGGTCATGATCGTGTCTCCAAAGGTTCGCGGGTCAAGGCGGTGAATCGCCGCGTCGTTTCCGTGAGGGCCGTCTCGGTCGGCAGCCGCTCCATCGAACTCGCGCCGTAGAAGCCGTGGCAGCCGCTGCAGTGGCCGAGGATGTACTTCGCATCGTCCGGCGTCGCGATCGGGCCGCCGTGGCACAGCACGATCACGTCGGGCTTCACGGCGCGTGCCGCCGCGGCCCAGGCGTTGATCGGCGCGACGCAGTCCGACAGCTTCAGCGCGGTCTCGGCGCCGATCGAGCCGCCGGTCGTGAGGCCGAGGTGGCAGACGACGACATCGGCGCCGGCCTTGGCCATCGCGCGCGCGTCGGCTTCGCTGAAGACATAGGGCGTCGTCAGGAGATCGAGGCCACGCGCACGCTCGATCATCTCGACCTCGAGCCCGTAGCCCATGCCGGTCTCTTCGAGGTTGGCGCGGAAGGTGCCGTCGATGAGGCCGACGGTCGGGAAGTTCTGCACGCCCGAGAAACCCAGGTCGATCAGCTGGCGCAGGAACTGGTCCGGGATCATGAACGGATCGGTGCCGTTCACGCCCGCGAGCACCGGCGTGCGCTTGACGACCGGCAGCACTTCGCGCGCCATCTCGACGACGATCTGGTTCGCGTTGCCGTAGGCCAGCAGCCCCGCCAGCGAGCCGCGCCCGGCCATGCGGTAGCGGCCCGAGTTGTAGATCACGATGAGGTCGATGCCGCCGGCCTCCTCGCACTTGGCCGACAGCCCCGTGCCGGCACCGCCGCCGACGATGGGCACGCCGCGCGCGACCTTCGCGTGCAGCCGGCCGAGCAGTTCCGATCTAGCGATGCGCGGCATGACCCGCCTCCCTGCCGGATCGCGATGCCACGTCGCGCCAGGCGGCAACGAGGGCATCGGCGTAGGCTTCGTCGTTGATGTGATGCGGCAGGCGGATGAGCTTCCGGTCGCTGCCGCTGCGGAACTGCTGCTCGATGGTCGTGAAGAGCACGCGGTCGGCCTCGGGGTCGTGGAACGGCTGGCCGGGCCGGTCGATCGCCGAGACGCCGCCTTCGGGAATCAGGAAGCGCACCGGGCCGCGCATCGCGTTGAGCTTCTGCGCGATGAAGTCGCCGATGCGGCGGCACTCGTCGGCCGTCGTGCGCATCAAGGTGACGTTGGGGTTGTGGCGATACAGGTTGCGGCCGCGGTAGCGCTCGGGCACGGTGTCCCAGGCGCCGAAGTTCACCATGTCGAGCGCGCCGCACGAGCCGACGTAGGGCAGCGCATGGCGCGCGAACACGTCGAGCCGCGTCGCGCCGGCCGACAGCACGCCGCCACCGATCTCGTCGGCGATCTCGGTGGTCGAGACGTCGATCGCGCCCGCGAGCAGCTCCGAGTCGGCGAGCTTCTCCATCGACTGGCCGCCGACGCCGGTCGCGTGGAAGACCAGGCAGTCGTAGTCGTCCGACAGCTGCTGGGCCACCATCTGCACGCACGGCGTCGTCACGCCGAACATCGTCAGGCCGATCGCCGGCTTGCTCTCGGCCGACGCCGCCGGCGGATGCGTGACCATGCCGGCGAGCGCATGCGCCGCGTTCGCGAGCACCTTCTCGCTGATGCGATGGATGCCCTGCACGTCGGTGACCGAATACATCATGCAGATGTCGCTCGGGCCGACGTAGGGCCGCGTGTCGCCGCTCGCCATCGTCGAGACCATGACCTTCGGCAGGCCGACCGGCAGCGCGCGCATGCCCTGCGTCGCGAGCGACGTGCCGCCCGAGCCGCCGGCCGAGATCAGCCCGCCGAGGTCGCGCCGCGTGCGCACGAAGTGCTCGAACGCGAGCGCCATCGCGCTGACCGCGCTGCCGCGGTCGCCGCTGAACACGGCGCGCTCGCCGTCGGGATGGTGGCGCGCGACCTCGCGCGGGTGGACGTTGGCGGTCGACGGCTTGCCCGAGGTCGAGAGATCGACCGTCACGACGCGCAAGCCGAGCTTTTCGAGGCACTGCTTCAGGTAGAGCAGCTCGCGGCCCTTGGTGTCGAACGTGCCGGCGACGTAGGCGGCGCGTCCGCTGCTGATGGCGACGGGGAAGTCGAAGACCTGGGCCGAAGCGGCGGCCGGCGCGGCCGTCCTCGACGCAGCAGAGAACGATACCGGCGCATCGCGCGGGATGTCGGCGACGGGCCCTGCGGTCCCGCCGGCGTTCCAGCGCGTGTAGCCGCGCACGCTGCGCTCGATCGGCGCGTCGAGCGACGGGCCGCTGTCGCCATGCGCGCGGCGCACCGTGTAGACGCGTAGCGGCGCGCCATCGTCGTCCTCTGCCGGCGACATCGGCGTAGCCGCCTCGGGCTCGTCGTCTTCGAGCGCCGCGCCGGCACGCACGCCGAGCAGCCGCTCCTGCAGCTCGCGATCGCCGGCGAGCTGCGCCGCCGGCATCTCGTGCGCGATCCGGCCGTTGACCATCACGCCGATCCGATCGGCCACGTCGATCGCGACGCCGAGGTTCTGCTCGATCAGCAGCACCGCGATCTCGCCGCCGGTCGCGAGGTCGCGCAGCGCCTGCACGACCTGCTCGACGATCACCGGCGCGAGGCCTTCGGTCGGCTCGTCCATCACCAGCAGCCTGGGCTCGAGCAGCAGCGCGCGGCCGATCGCGAGCATCTGCTGCTCGCCGCCCGAGAGCTGCGCGCCGCCGTGGGACTTGCGCTCGGCCAGCCGCGGGAACATCGCATAGACGCGATCGACATCGCGCCTCTTGGGCGCGACGAGGCGCAGGGTCTCGTCGACCGACAGCGACGGCCAGACGCGCCGGCCCTGCGGCACGTAGGCGATGCCGCGCCTGGTGATCCGGTTGGGCGTCGCGCCGAGGATCTCTTCGCCGAGCAGGCGCACGCTGCCGCGCGCCGGCACCAGGCCGGTGATCGCATTGCACAGCGTCGTCTTGCCCATGCCGTTGCGGCCGACGATGCCGAGCACGCCGCGGTCGAGCGTGAGGCCGACCTGCTGGAGCGCGTGGGCGCGGCCGTAGTAGACGTCGAGCCCTTGGACGACGAGGACCGGGCCGCGCGCGGCGGTCTCCGTGGACTTGGAGCCGAACCAGTTCATGGGGTGCCGGCGGCCGCCATCAGTGTTTGCCTCCCATGTAGATCGCCTGCACCTGCGCATCCCCCTCGATCTCGTCCGGCGTCCCGGTCTTCAGCACGCGCCCGTTGTGCATCACCGTCACCTTCTCGACGACCCGCAGCGCGATGTCGAGGTCGTGCTCGATCAGCACGAAGCTCATGTGCGCCGGCAGCGACGACAGCAGCGCGACGAGCTCGCGCCGCTCGGCCGGCGACAGACCGGCCGCAGGCTCGTCGAAGAGGATCAACCGCGGCGCGCCTGCCAGCGCCATGCCGATCTCGAGTTGCCGCTGCTGCCCGTGCGCCAGGTTGGCCACGCGCTCGCCGGCGATGTGCGACAGGCGTGCACGATCGAGCAGGTCGGTCGTCGCCGCCATCGATGCATGGCTGGACCGCGCCGGCATCCACGAGAAGCGCCCGCTCGCGACGCCGCGCACCGCGAGGAACAGGTTGTCGCGCACCGTCAGGTCGCGGAACAGCAGCGACGACTGGTAGGTGCGGCGCAGGCCCTTGCGGATGCGCTCGTGCGGCGGCAGTTCGGTGATGTCTTCGCCGAAGAAATGGATGCGGCCCGAAGTCGGCGGGAAGTCGCCGGTGATCGCATTGAACAGCGTCGTCTTGCCGGCGCCGTTCGAGCCGAGGATCGCGTACTTCTGCCCGGCCGCGACGCTGATCGACACGTCGTCGACCGCGCGCAGCGCGCCGAAGGCACGCGTCACGTTCGACAGGATCAGCGCGTCGCCGGACAGCAGCATGCCACCGGTGCGCGCACGCGCCGCCGCGGCGCCCTCGGGGGCGCGCGGTCGGAAGGAGGCGGTGGTGGCCATGCTGCGTTCCGGCTGCTGCCTGCTTACTTCCGGCAATCGGGCACGTCGCGCGAGCCGAGACCCATCTTCTTGAAGTCCGCCTCCGACAGGCCGAGCGTCTCGGTGATGTTCGGCACCGTCTTCACGACCTTGTTGTAGAAGGAGCCGTCGGCCGCCTTCGCCACTTCGGTGATGTAGGTCGTGCCCACGCCGTTGCGGTTGGCGTCGATCTTGACCGTGCCGGCCGGGCCGACGAAGTTGGTCTTCTGCAGCGCGTCGCGATAGGCCTTCTGCCCGTTCGACAGGTCACCCTTGACGGCATCGAGCGCATCGAGCGTCGCCTTGGTGTTGATGTAGTACAGGTAGGCGAACAGCGACGGGCTCGGGAAGCCGTCCTTGAAGTTGGCCTTGTAGTCGGCCACGAACTTCTTCCACTCGGGCGTGTCGATCGAATCGGCCATCGGCCCGGCCGATGCGGTGCCGAGCAGCGACTCGCGGCGCTTGCCCTTGAAGTTCAGCACCGTCTGGTCGACCGTGATCGAGCCGCCGATCATCGGCTTGTCGCCGCCGGCCTGCTCGTACTGGGTCAGGAAGTTGACCGCGTCCGAGCCGCCGAGCACGACGAGCAGCGCATCGATGTCCTTCGGCACCTTGGCGATCACCGACGCGTAGTCCTTGGTGCCCAGCGGCACCCAGGCCTTGTCGACGACCTTGCCGCCCTTGGCGCAGTAGCCGGCCATGAAGCCTTGCACCTGCGAGTACGGGAAGCCGTAGTCCTCGCCGACCAGGTAGACCTTCTTGTAGCCCTTGGCAAGCGCATGCTCGCCGAGGCCCACCATCCACTGCGCGCCTTCGGTGTTGAAGCGGTAGAAGTTCGGCGCCGGGTCGACCAGCGTCGCGCCTTGCGCACCCGACGAGCCGTTGATGAAGGTCACGCCCGGCTGGGTCTTCGCATAGTTCTTGACCGCGATCCCCTCGTCGCCCGACAGCGGCCCGATCATGATCGGCACCTTGTCCTGCTCGACCGCCTTGCGCGTCGCGGCCACCGCCTTGTCGGGCGTCGCATCGGACGAGACCTTGATGAACTCGATCTTCTTGCCGCCGGCCATGCCCTTCTTCTGGATCAGCGCGAGATCGGCGCCGCGCATGCCGTCCTGACCCGGCGCCGCGAACGGGCCTTCGAGCGTCGCGAGCAGGCCGATCTTCAGGGTCTCCTGCGCGCAGGCCGAGCCCATCGCGGCCAGCGCCGCGGCAGCGCCCACGAGCGTCCGCATCCACCATTTCTTCGTCGTCTTCACGGTTGTCTCCTTGGGTTGGAAGGCACGGACCGCCGCGGACCGAAGCGCGAGCGCGCAAGCGCCCACAGCCCGAGCAGGCCGTCTGGGGAAAACAGCACGATGGCGAGGAACACGCCGCCGATCACGAGGTTGAAGCGCTCGCGGTCGACGAGGTCGATCGCGAAGTTCTGCAGCAGCACGAAGGCGATCGCGCCGATGAAGGCGCCGATCGGATGCCGCATGCCGCCGAGCACGGCGATGATGAGGATGTTGATCATCGCGCCGGTGTTGATCGTCCCGGGCGAGATGCGGTTGTTGTACCAGGTGATCAGCACGCCGCCGACCGCGGCCAGCAGCCCGGCGGCCGCATACGACGCGACCCGGTGCGCGGTGACCGAGAAGCCGAGCGAGTTCATGCGCCGCGGGTTGTCGCGGATCCCTTGCAGCGCCAGGCCGAACGGCGCCTTGACGAGCAGCCGCACGAAGAAGTAGCCGGCGAGCGAGCAGGCGAGCGTCAGGTAGTAGAACGGCAGCGGCTCGCGGAAGTCGATGCCGGCGACGGTGGGCGCGAACAGCTTGTTGAAGCCCTGGAAGCCGTTGAACAGCGTGTAGTTCTGCTGCGCGAGGTAGAACAGCGCCACGCCGATCGCGAGCGTGATCATGATCGTGTAGATGCCCTCGGTGCGTACCGAGAGCCAGCCGATCGCGGTCGCGCACACCACCGCGATGACGACCGCGAACAGCACCGCGATCGGCCATGGCCAGCCGAGGCTGATCGCCTGCGCGCTGCTGGTGCCGAAGATCGCGACGAGGTAGCCCGCGACGCCCGCCACCGTCATCTGCGCGAGCGACACCATGCCGCCGTAGCCGCCGAGGAAGGTGAGCGACAGCGCGATCAGGCCGAGGGCGAGGGACTGGGCACCGATCTGGTAGGTGAAGAACGGCGACGCGACGACCGGATAGAGCAGCAGCGCGATCAGGACCACGAGGTAGCGCGGCGTGAAGAGCAGCGCGCCGGCCTTGCGCCAGCGGGATTCGCCGGGCGGCATCGTCGCGGCCGACGGCTCGACGAGGTGCACGTCCGGCCGGCCGCCGGGTGCGCGCGCGGCTTGCGCGGCGCTGCTGTTCATGGCGCGGCGCCAGCGGGCGGCGCTCATGCCGCCTTCCCCATGATTCCGCGCGGCTTGAATGCCAGCGCCAGCACCATGATCACGAACGTGAACACGACGCTGTAGGTCGGCGCATAGGCCAGCCCGAACTGCTCGGCCAGCCCGATCAGCAGCGCCCCGATCGCCGCGCCGCCGACGCTGCCCATGCCGCCGACGATCACGACGACGAGCGACGCGAGCAGATACCGCGTGTCCTCGCCCGGCGACACCGACAGCGCCGATCCGCCGACCACGCCCGCGAGCCCCGCCATCCCCGCGCCGATCGCGAAGGTCAGCGCGAACACCAGTTGCACGTCGACGCCCGACGCCGCGAGCATGCCGCGGTCGTCGACGCCGGCGCGGATCATCATGCCGACGCGCGTCTTCGCGAGGAACCACCACAGCGCCAGACCGATCGCCACCGCCATCGCGAAGACCGCGATCCGGTAGGTCGGAAACTTCATCACCAGCGGCAGCGCGGTCGAGCCGTAGATCCAGGCCGGCGGATCGAAGGTGTAGATCTCGGCGCCCCAGATCCACAGCATGACGTCGGCGAGCACGATCGACACGCCGATCGTCACCAGGGTCTGGCGCAGGTCCTGCCCCTGCATGTGCCGGAAGATCAGCACCTGCAGCAAGAGGCCGACGACGGCCGCGGTGATGAAGCCGGCGACGACCGCCAGCACCCACGAGCCGGTGCGGTCGCCGACGACCCAGCCGACGTAGGCGCCGAGCAGGTAGAGCGAGCCGTGCGCGAGGTTCACGTTGCGCATCAGCCCGAACACCAGGGTGAAGCCGCTCGCGACCAGGAAGTACAGCGACGCCAGGGTCAGCGAGTTGAGCAGGGTCGTGAAGTAGAGCTTCGCGTTGTCGGCGACCGCCCAGATCGACGCCGCGAGGATCAGTGCCAGCACGACGAGCAGGAAGCCCGTCTGCCAGCGCAGCTTCATCGTCGACGTCACGCGGCGCGGCTCCAGGCCGGCTGCCGGCCGAAGGCGCCGGCGTCGACCGGCGGCGTCTTCGCGAACACGCCGTCCTTCATCACCGCGAGCATGCGCTTCGGGTCGCGCAGGATCGCGATGTCGGCGAGCGGGTCGCCGTCGACCAGCAGCAGGTCGGCGAGATAGCCTTCCTTGATCTGGCCGAGCTCCTTGCCCTTCATCATGATCTGGCCGCCGTAGACGGTCGCGCAGCGGATCGCCTCGGCCGGCGTGAAGCCGAGGTACTTGACGAAGAACTCGAGGTCGCGCGCGTTCTGGCAGTGCGGCGTCATCGCGAAGCCGTAGTCGCCGCCGAACAGGATGCGCACGCCGCGCTTGTGCATCGCCTTCAGCGACTCGATCGCATGGTCCCACTCGTGCTGGTAGCCCATCGCGACCGCCTTCGCGTTCGTGATGCCGTAGGCCTCGGCCTCGTGCAGCATCGCGTAGATGATCGCGATGCCGGGGGCGACGAAGACGCGGTCCTTCGCCTCCTCGAGCATGTCGAGCGTTTCCTCGTCGGTGTAGCTCGCGTGGTAGATCACCTCGATGCCGTGGCGCAGCGACTGCTTCACCGAGGCGGCCGAGCGCGCATGCGCGGTGCCGCGCTTGCCGCGCACGCGCACTTCTTCCATCGCGGCGGCCACTTCGGCATCGCTCATCCAGGTCGTCTCGGCCGGCGCATCGGGCACGAAGTTGTCGCCCGACAGGTTGAGCTTGATCGAGTCGACGCCGTACTTCAGGAACAGGCGCACGGCCTTGCGCATCTCCTCGGCACCGCTGATGTTGACGCCGAAGCTGAACTCGGGGAACGGCAGGTGCGGCAGGGTCTCGTCGCCGAGGCCGCCGAGCACGGTGATCTCCTGGCTCGCCGCGAGATAGCGCGGGCCGGGGATCTGGCCCGAGTTGATCGCGTTGCGGATCACGACGTCGAGCCGCGGCTTCGCGCAGGCCGCGCCGACGCAGGACGTGAAGCCGGCTTCGAGGTAGCGCTTGGCGACCTTCGCGCACCACAGCACGTGCTCCTCGAGCGGCATCGTCTGGATGCCGGCCAAGGTCGCGGCGTCGTTCCACGAGAAGTGCGTGTGCGCCTCGCACATGCCCGGCATCAAGGTCGCGCCGGCGCCGTCGATGACGGTCGCGCCGCCCGGCGCGATCGCCGCGGTCGAACGGCCGACGGCGCGGATGCGGTTGCCTTCGACCAGCACGCTGCCGGTCACCGGCATCGCGCCGGTGCCGTCGAGGATGCGGACGTTGGTGAACAGGGTCGATGCGGGCATCGTCGTGCTCCTACTCCGGGGCGCCGCTCAGGCCGCCCAGCGCGTCGTCGACGCGGACCGTCCCATGCGCACCGGCGGCGCGCGGTGGAACTCGCCGTCCTTCATCACCGCGAGGATGCGCGCCTGGTCCTGCAGCACCGTGATGTCGGCGAGCGGATCGCCGTCGATCAGCAGGATGTCGGCGAGGTAGCCCTCGCGGATGTAGCCGAGCACCTTGCCCATGCGCATCATCGGGCCGCCCCAGGCGGTCGCGGACAGCAGCGCTTCCATCGTGCTCATGCCGACGTACTTGACGAAGTACTCGAGGTCCTTCGCGTTGGTGCCGTGCGGCGTCCAGGCGAAACCGTAGTCGCCGCCCGGCAGGATGCGCACGCCGCGCTTGCGCAGCGCCTTCATGCTCTCGACCGCGCATTCGAGCTCGCGGTGGTAGCCCATCTTCTCGGTCACCTCGCGCGTCAGGCCGTACCGGCTCGCGTTGAAGCAGGTGTTGACGAGCCACGCCAGGCCGGGCGCGACGTAGTGCTCGAACTTGTGCGCCTCGAGCAGGTCGAGCGCTTCCTCGTCGCAGAAGCTCGCGTGGTAGATCACCTCGATGCCCTGCTTCACGCACTCCTTGATCGACCACGTCGAGCGCGCATGCGCGGCGACGCGCTTGCCCCAGGCCTTGGCCTCCTCGACGCAGACCCGGATCTCCTCTTCGGTGAACTGGCTCTTCTCGCTCGAGAAGCCGGTGATCGATTCGCCGGACAGGTTGATCTTCAGCGTGTCGACGCCGTACTTCGCGAACATGCGCACGCAGCGCCGCATCTCGTGCGGGCCGCTGACGATCGCGCCGAACGCGAACTCGGGCTGCGGCAGGTGCGGCTGGGTCGTGTCGCCGAGGCCGCCGGGCACCGTGATCTCCTGGCTCGCGGCGAGGTAGCGCGGCCCGATGATGGTGCCGTCGTCGATCGCGTTGCGGATCACGACGTCGAGCCGCGGCTTCGCGGTCGCGGCGCCGACGCACGACGTCCAGCCCATGTCGAGGTAGCGCTTGGCGACCTCGGCGCACCAGAGGATGTGCTCCTCGGGCGGCATGCGCTGGATCGCGTCCAGGCTCGGCTGGTCGTTCCACGAGAAGTGCGTGTGCGCCTCGACCATGCCCGGCATCAGGAAGGCGCCGGCGCCGTCGACGACGGTCGCGCCCAGCACCGGCACGCGCGGCGCGCCGTAGCCGGAGCGCGTGACGCGGGCGATGCGGTTGCCCTGCACGAGCACGTCGCCGGTGAACGGCAGGTCGCCGCCGCCGTCGAAGACGCGGACGTTGGTGAAGAGCACGTTGGCCATCGGTTCAGCTCCTCTGTGCGGCGATGAAGGCGCGCAGCTCGCGCGCGCAATCCTGCGAGCGCTCGATCGGCGTCCAGTGTCCGCAGCGGCCATAGATCGACACCCGCACGCCGCGGCTGCCCTGCATGCGCTCGGCCATCGCGCGCACCGCCTGCGGCGGCGCGACGGTGTCCTCGTCGCCGGTGACGAGCAGCGCCGGCGCCTCGATGCGCTCGACCGCGGCCGGCGGCGTGTCGGCAAGCGCGTCGCAGCTGCGCGCGTACGCCTCCGGGTCCTGGCGCATCAGGCTCTCGCGCACGAAGGCGGCGGCCGACGGCAGCTTGTCGCGCGTCTCGTTCGAGATCGCGTTCATCATCAAGGTCTGCGCCACGTCCTGCAGGCCCGCGAGGCCTTCGGCGCGCACCTTGGCGGCGCGGTTGCGGATCGCAGCGCGGGCCGGATCGGGCGGCGCGATCAGCGGGCCGAACAGGACGAGGCTCCTGACCAGCTTCGGATGATCGACCGCGAGGTGCTGGCAGACGATCGTGCCCATCGAGTGGCCGACGAAGTGCGCCCTGGCGATCGCCAGGCGCGTGCAGACCGAGACCACCGCATCGGCCAGCCGCGCGATCGAAAGCGGCCCGCCGACGCCGCACGAGCGGCCGCTGCCCGGCAGGTCGATGCGCACGACGCGATGGCCGGCGAGCGCACCCATCAGCGGCGTCCAGGTGTTGCTGCTGCCGCCCAGGCCGTGCAGGCAGACGACCGGCGTGCCTACGCCTTCGTCTTCCACCACGATCTTGTCGATGACGTGCAAGGCCACGGGCGTCTCTCCGTTCAGGCGTGGTCGAACAGGTTCTCGATCGTCCCGATGCCGTCGATCTCGATGCGGAAGCGGTCGCCGGCGGCGAGCCACTGCGGCGGGTTCATGCCCATGCCGACGCCGGCCGGCGAGCCGGTGACGATGACGTCGCCCGGATACAGCGTGATGCCGCGCGAGCAGGTCTCGATCAAGGCCGGGATGTCGAAGATCAGGTCGCGCGTGCGCGCGTCCTGGCGCAACTCGAGCGCGCCGCCGCCGCGCTTCAAGAGCCAGCCGCGCACCCGGGTGTCGCGCGGGTCGAGCTCGTCGATGCCGACGATCCACGGCCCCATCGGGCAGAAGGTGTCGAAGCTCTTGCCGAGGTCCCACTGCTGGTGGCGCACCTGCACGTCGCGCGCGCTGACGTCGTTGACGATGGTCGCGCCGAACACATGGTCGATCGCGCGCGAGCGCGGGATGTCGCGGCCGCCGCGGCCGATCACGATCGCGAGCTCGGACTCGTAGTCGATCTGCGACGTGATCGACGGCGCCGGCAGGCGCACCGTGTCGTACGGGCCGGTGACGCATTCGCCGACCTTCGTGAAGAGGATCGGCCAGGCATCGGTCGTCGGCAGGCTGTCGCGGAACACCGTGGTCGCCAGTTCGGCGGCGTGCGCATGGTAGTTGCGGCCGGCGCACCAGAGGCCGCGCAACGGCCGGGGCAACGGGGCGTTCAGCGTGACGGCCGAGACCGGCAGGCGCGGGCCCGACGCCGGCGGCAGGTTGCCGCCCTGGGCAAGCCGCTGAATGATCGGAAGCGCGCCCCGCGCGGCATCGTCGCAGCGCAGCGGCGTGAGCTCGCGCCCATCCGCAGACACCGTGCCCACATGGTGCCGCCCGCCCCAACGCCAACTGGCCAAGCGCATCGTCAGTCCGTCTCCAGGGTGGCGCCTTCGTATTGCACCGAACGACGTTCGGCGAGGTGAGACGCTTGCGGTGAAATGAGACTTGCGTCTCAAATCGGGTCCGGCGCATCATACGGGCCGCGGTCGAGCCGCCGCAAGCGACGACGACGACACGAAGACCCGGACAAACCCGCATGGCCTCCCCCCGCACCGGCTCGACCAAGACCCCGCGCCTGACCGAGCCGCCCAAGCCGCCGGCGCGCGGCGTCAAGGCGGCCACCTGGAACCTGCTGCTCGCGACCGGCCGCGACCTGATCAAGGAGCTCGGCCACATACCGTCGGTCGCGGCGGTCGCGGTGCGCGCCAACGTCTCGCGGGCGACCGCCTACCGCTACTTCCCGAGCCGCAGCGCGCTCGCCACCGCGGTGATCGACACGTCGCTGCGGCCGGTACGCGGCTATGCCGACGAGTCGAACGACGGCCGCGAGCGGGTGCGCGAGCTGTTCGCGAAGACCTTCCCGCGCTTCAAGGAGTACGAGGCCGAGATGCGCGCCGCGGCGCAGCTCACGCTCGAGCAATGGGGGCTCGAGCGGGCCGGCCTGCTCGAGGAGGAACCGTACCGCCGCGGCCACCGCATCGGCATCCTCGAGCATGCGATCGCGCCGCTCGCGCCCGAGCTGGCGCCGGCCACGCGCGACCGGCTGCACCGCGCGCTGTCGGTGATCTACGGCATCGAGCCCTACGTGATCCTGAAAGACATCTGGGGCCTGCCGGAGCGCGAGATCGAGCGCATCGCGCTGTGGATGGCCGAGGCGCTGATCGACGCCGCGCTGCGCGACGCGAAGAAGCCCGCCGCCGGCGGCGCCGCACGCCCACGGGCGACCAACGGCCACGGACGTGGCGCGCGCGGCGCAGCCGGCTGACAATGCGGCCCCGTCACCCCGAACGGAGCACCCCTCGATGCAGCGACGCCCGCCCGCCTGGTACGACGAGCAATACAACAACCGCGCACGCATCCCCGACCATCCCGCGATCCTGAAATACTGGGCCGACGCCTCGGCCGCGGCGCGCGCCGGCCTGCCCGACCTGCTCGACGTGTCGTACGGCGACGCGCCGAGCGAGCGGCTCGACATCTTCCCGGCGGCGCACGCCCACGCGCCGGTCTTCGTCTACCTCCACGGCGGCTACTGGCGCGCCCTCGACAAGCGCGACCAGTCGTTCATCGCGCCGCCGCTGGTCGAAGGCGGCGCGATGGTGGTCGTGCCCAACTACGCGCTGTGTCCGGCGGTGACGATCGAGCACATCGTGCTGCAGATCGTGCGGGCGCTCGCCTGGGTCTACCGGCATGCGCGGGAGTACGGCGGCAACGAGCGGCACATCGTCGTCGGCGGCCATTCGGCCGGCGGTCACCTGGCGGCGATGATGCTGGCCTGCCGCTGGACCGACGTCGGCACCGACCTGCCGGCCGACCTGGTGAAGGCAGCGCTCGCGATCTCGGGTATCTACGACCTCGAGCCGATCCGCCTGACGCCGTTCCTCGCGCCCGATCTCAAGCTGACGCAGGCGTCGGCGCGCCAGCTCAGCCCGGCCCGCATGCCGGCGCCGGCGCGCGGCCGGCTCGCGGCGGTGGTCGGCGGCGGCGAGAGCGAGGAGTTCCTGCGCCAGAACGAGCTGATCCGCACGGCCTGGGGCCGCGACGTCGTCGACGTCTGCGAGCGCGTGCCCGACCGCCACCACATGAACGTGCTGAACGACCTGGCCTACAGCGGCTCGCGGCTGCATGCGCATGCGCGCACCTTGCTCGGGCTCGCGCCGGCGCACACCGGCGGGGACCGCGTCGGCGCGGTGCGGGCACTGATGCGGGAGTGAGGCGATGCCGTTGCCCGACATCGAACCGATCCCGTCGCCGCGCCTGACCTTGCGCACCGTGCGCATCGAAGACCTGCCCGCGCTGCTGACGATCAATGGCGACCCGGAGGTCACGCGCTTCCTGCCTTACCCGACCTGGGCGTCGATCGACGACGGCCGGGCCTGGCTCGAACGCATGGAAGGCCTGACGGCCGCCGGTGCGACGCGCCAGCTCGTCATCACGCTCAATGCCACGGCACAGGTGATCGGCACCTTCCTGGTGTTCCGCTACGACGAAGGCAGCGCGCGCGCCGAGGTCGGCTACGTGCTCGGCCGCAAGCACTGGGGCCAGGGACTGATGCACGAGGCGCTGCGCGCCTTCTGCCGTCACGCATACACACGGCTCGGATTGCGCCGCCTGGAGGCGGAGGTGAATCCGGACAACGCGGCTTCGAACGCGGTGCTGCAGCGGGTCGGCTTCCGGCACGAAGGGACGTTCCGGCAGCGCTGGGTCGCCAAGGGCCGGGCCTACGACACCCACTTCTACGGCCTGCTGGCGAGCGACTGGAGCGACAGCCCCTGATCGCGCCGCGCAGGCTTCAGCCTGTTCAGCCCGCGCGCGCGAGCGGCGGCGCGTCGATCGCCGCTGCCAGCAAGGGCTCGATCTGCGCCGGCGCGAGCAGGGCGCCCTGGCGCGCCAGTTCGCCCGCCCGCACCGCGCCCAGCCGCGCGCTCGCGCGCTCGAACGCCCGATCGCGGTTCATGCGGCCGAGGCGATCGCGGCGCGACGTCAGCCGTCCGGCCTGTGCATCGGCAAAGCCGACGAGCCGCGCGGCGGTCGCGCCGTCGCCGGCGAGCGCGCACAGCCATGCCCAGCCATCGGCGAACTCGTGCGTGCGGCGCAGCGGCATGCCGAGCGCCGCGAGCCGACGTGCCACGCCGCGCGCCTCGGCGAGTTGCCCGCGGTCCAGCAACGCGGTCAGCAGCAGCGCCAGGCCGTTGGCGAGCCGCGTGAGGTTCGGCGCCGCATCGTCGACAGCCGCGAGGATCGCCCGCGCCATCGCCGCGCCCTCCTCCGGATCGCCGTGCAACGCCGCGAGCCAGCCGAGGTTCCAGTGCGCAAGGTGCGTCGCATGGTCGTGCCCGGCCGCGGCGGCGAGCACGCGGATCTGCGACAGCCAGTGGCGCTGCTCGTCGACGCCGTCGCGATCGATCGCGACGCCGTACTCGGCCAGCGCCACGTGCAGCAGCACCATGGCCGGCGCATCGTCCGGCACGAGCCCGCGCGCGAGGTCGAGCAACGCCGCGGCCTCGGCGACTTCGGTCTTGCGGGCGCTCAGCGCGAACGCCGCGGTCGCGTGCAGGCATTCGATAGTCCGTTGCAGGCCGCGCAAGGTCGCGATCGCGCTGCGGAGCCCGTCGAGCACGTCGTCGAGCCGCTGGCTGCGCGCGAACTGCGCCCGGGCGACCTGCCAGCGCGCCGCCCACAGCGGCGAGGCGCAGGCCGCGAGCAACGGCGCCGTGCGCTCGAGATGCGCCAGCGATTCGACGGTCAGCGACAGCATCGAACCGACGCAGGCGAACGCGGCGGCCAGCGTGACGGCGGCTTGCGGATCGTGCGCCCCGGCCCACGCGAGCGCAGCGCGCAGGTTGTCGAGCTCGGGCGCGTGGCGCGCCAGCAGCACGCGGTCCGACTCGCCGATGAAGTCGGCGACGATCGCGTCGCAGCGAGCCGTCATCGCCGCGCACAGCCGCGCTTCGGCCACGTCGGTTTCACCGGCTTCGCGCAGCCGTTCGAGCGCGAGCAGGCGCGTGCTTTCGAGCATCCGGTAGCGCGGCCGCGCCTGCGTGTCGGCAACGATCAGCGAGCGATCGATCAGCGCATCGAGGTCGCGCATCGCTGCCTGCGGATCGGCGTCGACATCGATCAATGCGAGCGCGACGTCGTAGGCGACACCGCCGACGCACACGCCGAGGCGGCGGAACGCGCGTTGCGCCGACGGCTCGAGCAGGCCGCAGGTCCATTCGAGCGATGCGCGCAAGGTCGCCTGCCGGTCCGGCCGATCGACGCGATCCGTCGATGCGAGCAGCTCGAAGCGCCGGTCGAGCCCGCTGCGCAGGCCATCGAGCCCGAGCAGCGGCAGGCGCGCCGCGGCCAGCTCGATGGCGAGCGGCAGGCCGTCGAGCCGCCGGCAGATGTCGATCACGTCACCGACGGTGCGTCCGTCGAGCACGAAGGCCGCACCGTACGCCTGCGCCGCATCGGCGAACAGCGCCACGGCACCGTGGGCCATCGCCTGCGCCGGCGTCGCGGCCGCGTCGGGCACGGCGAGCGGGTCCAGACGCAGCACCCGCTCGCCGGCGAGGCCGAGCCGGCCTTGGCTCGTGACCAGCCACCGCACCGTGGTCGCACGATCGAGCAGGTCCGCGATCAGGCGAGCAACGGCCCCGGCGAAGCGCCCGGCGTTGTCGAGCACGAGCAGGCGGTCGCCCGCGGCCAGCAGGTCGGCCACCGCGTCGCCCAACGCATCGGCCGGCACATCGAGCGGCAGTCCGAGCGCGCCGGCAATCGGTTCGAGCAGTTGCGCGACGTCGCGCACGCCCGTCAGGTCGATCCAGTGCACGCGGCGTCCCGGCTGCGCGGCGATCGCGTGCGCCGCCGCCGATGCGAGCGCGGTCTTGCCGATGCCGCCGGCACCGACGACCGTGACGACGCGGTGCGCGGCCAGTTGCTCGACGAGCGCCGCCAGCTCCTCGGCGCGGCCGAGCAGCGGTCTGCGCGGTGACGGCAACGCGGCGGGCGGCACGCTGCCGCCCGGCCGCGGGACGTCGGCATCTTCGGCGAGCGGCGCGGCGAAACGATAGCCGCGCCGCGCCAGCGTCGCGATCGCGCCGGCGCCGATCGCCTTGCGCAGCATGCAGATCTGCACCTCGAGGTTGTTCTCCTCGATCACGCGGCCGGGCCAGGCGAGCTCCATCAGCTCGGCCTTCGACAGCACGCGGTCGCGATGCTCGATCAGCGCGGCGAGCACGTCGAATGCGCGCGCGCCGATCGCGGCCGGGCGCCCGTCGATCTCGACGGTGCGCCAGGCCGGATGGACGACGCAGCGACCGAAGCGGTAGATCGTCATCGGAAACGGACCCGCAGATTTAAGCGTTCGCTAAGGACTTCGACGCTTCCGGCGCCGATAGTCGGCGCGGCCGGCGCACGACGCGCATTGGGCGCCACGGCCCGGCCGGCAGCAATCCCGAACGATGGGGGCCGGGATGCGCTCGTCCTGGAGTACCTGCCCGCCACGAGGGAGCCACGAGATGAAGACCCAGCATCGGGCAACGCGCCCGTCGACCGCCGCGCTGTTGTTGTGTACCGCCTGCGCCGCCGCACCGGCATGGGCTTCGACCGATACGTCGTCGAGCGCGGTCTCCACCAACAACGGGACGACCCGTTCGAACGGCACGACGAGCAGCGCCGTCGTCGTCGACCCCGTCGACTTCGCCCAGTCGTTCGTCGACCCGGCGCTCGGCACGCTCGGCGCGGCTGCGCAGGTCGACGGCAAGGTCGGCTTCGACGCCCAGACCGCCGCGACGCACGCGAGCGGCTACGTGTGCGCCACCAGCGGCGGCTGCGTGACCACGCCGCCGGTCTTTCCGGTGCCGGTGCAGTTCCACATCAGCCTCGACGGGACGGCGGCCGGACGCTACTACGACCTGATCGCGACCTACGGGACGTCGTTCGGCGACGCGTTCCGCTTCGAGATCGAGAACGACGGCGCGGGCGATCCGGCCTTCGTCGGGGCCACCTTCAACGGCAGCGCGGTGCCCGTCTCGGTCGTCAGCGACGGCAACGGCAACGCACGCTTCTCGCTCGATACGACCATCGTCGTCACCGAGCTGCTGAACGCGCAGTCCTACGCGCCCGGCAGCACCGTGTTCATCGACAACCAGAGCATCAGCCTCGACGTCGGCGCCGCGAACAACGCGACCGCGGTCGACGCGCTGCACACCTTCGGTGTCGGCGCGGTCTCGCTCGACCCGGCGTTTCAGATCGCCAGCATGGACGCGCCGCCGGTCCCCGAGCCCGGCGGCGCCGCGCTGTTCGGCAGCGGACTGCTCGGGTTGTGGCTCGCCCGGCGACGGGCGACGACGCGCTGACCGCGACGGCCGTCAGACCGGCGCCGGGTTGCGCTCGCCGAAGCCGGCCTGGTGCCAGTACGGATAGGCCGGCGTGGTCGCGCTGGCCGCGTCGAGGCGGCGCATCTGGTCGGCGCTCAGCGACCAGCCGACCGCGCCGAGGTTCTGCCGCAGCTGCGCCTCGTCGCGCGCACCGATCACGACCGACGCGACGGTGGGTCGCTGCAGCAGCCAGTTGAGCGCGATCTGCGCGATCGTCTTGCCGCTTTCCTGCGCGATCTCGTCGAGCGCGTCGACGACGCGGTAGAGCAGCTCGTCGGACACCGGCGGCCCTTGGTCCGCCGTCGCATGCAGGCGGCTCGACGGCGGCAGCGGCCGGCCGCGCCGCAGCTTGCCGGTCAGGCGCCCCCAGCCGAGCGGGCTCCAGACGATCGCGCCGACGCCCTGGTCGAGCCCGAGCGGCATCAGCTCCCATTCGTAGTCGCGGCCGACGAGCGAGTAGTAGGCCTGGTGCGCGACATGGCGCGGATAGCCGTAGCGCTCGGCGACCGCGAGCGACTTCATCAGGTGCCAGCCGGAGAAGTTCGACGCGCCGACATAGCGGACCTTGCCGGCGCGCACCAGGTCGTCGAGCGTCGAGAGCGTCTCCTCGACCGGCGTCGTCGCATCGTAGCCGTGCAGTTGCAGCAGGTCGATGTGGTCGAGCTGCAGCCGCTGCAACGCGGCATGCACCGCCTTCGTCAGGTGATGGCGCGACGAGCCGACGTCGTTCGGGCCGTCGCCGAAGCGAAAGCCGGTCTTCGTCGAGACGATGTAGCGGTCGCGCGCATGGCCCTTCAGCGCGGCGCCGAGGATGCTCTCGGCGCGGCCGGACGAATAGACGTCGGCGCTGTCGAACATCGTGACGCCGGCATCGAGGCAGATGTCGACGAGGCGCTTGGCCTCGGCGACGTCGGTCGCGCCCCAGGCCGAGAAGAACGGCCCTTCGCCGCCGAAGGTGCCGGTACCGAAGGCGAGCGCGGGCACCTTGAATCCCGAGCGGCCGAGGGTGCGGTATTCCATGGGGCGAGGGCTCCGTGGTGGTCGCGGTCAGTCCGCGGCGTACTTGCGCTCCAGCGCGTCGATCTGCGGCTTGCCGACGAGCCGCTGGCGCTCGGCGAACGACACGACGAGCGCCGCATCCTCGTCGAGCCGGTGCGTGTCGCGCAGCACGGTGAGCGCGCGCTGCATGCCGGCGACCGCGCCCTGCAGCGCGGCGTTGGCGTACAGCACGATCGCATAGCCGAGGCCGGCGAGCGCATCGGCATCGAAGATCGGCGTGCGGCCGCCGATCACCATGTTCATCAGCTGCGGCGCCGCGAGGCGCTGCGGCAGCGCGCGGATCTCGTCGGCGTTCTCGGCGGCCTCGACGAACAGGATGTCGGCGCCGGCCTCGGCGTACGCCTGCGCGCGCTCGACCGCGGCGTCGAAGCCGTGCACCGCGCGCGCATCGGTGCGCGCGAGGATCGAGAGGCCGCGGTCATGGCGCGCATCGACCGCGGCCTTGATCTTGCCGACCATCTCTGCCGTCGGGATCACGTCCTTGCCGCTGAAGTGGCCGCAGCGCTTCGGGCTCACCTGGTCCTCGAGCTGCACGCAATCGGCACCGGCGCGCTCCAGCGTACGGATCGCCTGGCGCACGTTCAGCGCGTTGCCGAAGCCGGTGTCGGCATCGACGATCAACGGCAGCTCGACGGCATCGCGGATGCGCGCGGTCTGCTCGGCGATCTCGGCGAGGCCCATGTAGCCCTGGTCGGGCAGGCCGAGGTGCATGTTGGTGACGCCGGCGCCGGTGACGTAGATCGCCGGAAAGCCGAGGTCGGCGATGACGCGCGCCGACAGCGCGTTGAAGGCGCCCGGCACGAGGGCGCCGCGGCGTGCTTCGACGAGGGCGCGCAGCGCCTGCTTCGGGGTCGCCGTCGTCATCGCGGTCAGTCGGCTTTCATGCCGGTCGCCTTCACGACGGCGGAGAGACGGGCACGCTCCTCGTCGTTGAACTTCACGAAGTCCGCGCGCGTGCCGCCGACCGGCTGGATGCCGGCCGCCTCCAGCTTGGCGACCGCGGCCGGATCCTTCATCGCCGCATCGACCGCGGCGGCGACCTTGTCGAGGATCGCGGCGGGCGTGCCCTTAGGCGCATGGATGCCGCACCAGTGCGCGATCTGCACTTTCGGAAAGCCTTCCTCGGTGGCGGTCGGCAGCTGCGGATAGGCCTTGATGCGCTCGGTCCAGGTGGTCGCCAGCGCGCGCAGCTTGCCGCCCTTCACGTTGGGCAGCACCGCGACGCTGGCTTCCGACGTGCCTTCGATCTGCGCGCCCATCACCGCCGTCACCGACTCGGCGCCGCTCTTGTACGGCACCATCTCGAGCTTGGCGCCGTAGTAGGTCGACAAGAGCCCGCCGACGAAATGCGGCGTGCTGCCGGTGCCGGCCGTCGCCCAGCGGAAGCCCGCGCCCTTCTTCGAGGCCTCGATGAAGTCCTTCAAGGTCTTGTACGGCGAGTCGGCCGGCACGACGATGACCGAAGGCGCGAGGCCGACCATCACGACCGGCACGAGCTCGTCGTCCTTGTACGGCATCTCCTTCTTGATCATGCTGTTGGAGACGATGCCGGCGGCGCTCGCGAGGAAGGTGTAGCCGTCGGGCGCGGCCTTGGCGACGAACGCGGCGCCGACCATCGCGCCGGCGCCCGGCTTGTTGTCGACGATCACCTGCTGGCCGAGGCGCTTGCTCATGCCTTCGGCGGCGGCGCGCGCGATCAGGTCGTTGGCGCCGCCCGGGGCGAACGGCACCACGAGGTGGATCGGCCTGGTCGGCCAGGCGTCGGCGGCGGCGGCACGGGACGGCAGCGCGGCGGCGGTGGCGATCCATGCGGCGGCAGCCAGCAGCGCCGCGCGTCGGGACGGTAGGCGACAGGCATCGGTGGGCATCACGGGAACGGTCTCCTGGTCGATGGGTTCGATCGCCGTGAGCACGCGCACCGCCGCGCCCCGGCAGATGAGCATTCTCCCGCGTTCGAAGACGGCACGCGGCGGTGTATCGTCGTCGCATGCCCAGAACCACAGCCGCCACTCGGCCCGCCAAGCCCGATGCGCCGCAGGCGCGCTTTCGCCTGCGCGTCACCGCCGGCGACGTGATCGCGATCGGGCCGGGCAAGATCGCGCTGCTCGAAGCGGTGGCGCGCACCGGCTCGATCACGACCGCGGCCAAGAGCCTCGACATGTCGTACCGGCGCGCCTGGATGCTGCTCGACGAGCTGAACAGCCAGCTCAAGAGCCCGGCGGTCGATTCGAGCAAGGGCGGCCAGCACGGCGGCGGCACCGCGCTGACGCCCGTCGGCGAACGCCTCGTCGAGACCTACCGGCGCATCGAGACGACGGCCGAGAAGGCCACCGCGACCGACATGCGCGCGCTGGTCCGGCTGCTCAATCGCTGAGCGCGCCCTCGCCGGCCGGCGTCGCGGTGCGCAGGCGCCGTTCGGCCGAATGGGCGACGCCGAGGCGCGGCAGCATGCGCATCAGCTGATGCGCGGCCCAGAACGGCAGCTCCATGCGATGCGCCTGGCCGTCGGCCTCGGTGAAGGTGAGCGCGAAGCCGTCGCCGTCGGCAAAGCGCTCGACGGCGCTCAGCTCGACGCGATGCGTCAGCGGCGCAGCCATGACCGGCGCTTCGACGCGAGCGACATCGCCGCGAGGCCGGCGAGCATCAAGCCCCAGGTGCCGGGCTCGGGCACCGGCAGCGCGGCATGGAAGACCTGCAGGCTGACGAGGTTCGACACCCAGCGCCCGGCCTTCGCATCGCCCGGCACGACGACGCGCGCGAAGCCGGTGCCCGGCAGCGCCGCGCCGTTCTCCTCGTAGGCGATGATGTCCTGCGCGTTGCCGAACGCAGGATCGAGCTCGCCGAGCGAGAAGAGCTGCGTGTAGCCGTCGCTGCCGACCGCCGAGACGATCATGTCGAGCTCGTCGTTCTTGACGTTCGGGTTGATCGCGAGGCCGACCCACGAGCTGAGCAGGCTGTAGAAGCTGACGCCGGTGTAGCTGTTGCCGCCGGTCGTGATCGTCGTCGACGGCAGCGCCTGCAACGCCGCGAGGTCGAAGGTCATCGCCTGCTTGACGTCGCCGGTCACCGAGAAGCTGGTCGACTCGCCGCCCGCCGTGCTGCCGATCGTGACGTTGGGCGCGCCGACCGTCAGCGACACGAGGTTGGAGACGTAGCGGCCGCCCTTGATGTCGTTCGGTGCGGTGATGCGCGCGAACCCGTCGCTGCCGAGCGGCGCGGTGACGCCGTTGATCGTCTCGTCGTAGGCGACGATGCTGCCCTTGTTGCCGAACGACGGATTCAGCTCGCCGAGCGCATAGGCGACCTTGTAGCCGTCGCTGCCGGTCGCGATGACGTACTTGTTGTTGATGTCGTTCTTGGCCGAGCCGGTCTGCACCTGCGCCGTCGACAGCATGCCCCAGAGGTCGGCGCCGGTGTAGGTATGGGTCTGCGGCGTGCTGCCGGCCTGGAACGTGACGGTCTGCGTGACCGCCGGCAAGGCCTTCAGGCTGGCGTAGTCGTAGGTGGACGGGAAATTGACCGCGCCGCCCAGGGTCAGCTGGGTGGACACCTGCGCCTGGGCGCCGATGGCGGCGACGGCCAGCGCAACGCAAAGCGCCGCGCGCGTCGCGACGGGATGGGACATGGATGCTCCTCCATCGAAATGTTTATTCGAATATATCGAGGGCGGGCGAGTGGGGCAAGCCCCTGGGCAGGGAGTGCTCTGCGGAGCCCGGCAGATCGAGGCGAACCAGGGCTTGGGCAGTGAAGCAAGAAGATCGTCGAGCAGAACGACTTCGCCGCGATCGATCTCGGCCATGGCCTCGAGCAGCTCGTCCTCTTGTCGCGGCGAGAGCGCGAAGCCGTCGGCCGATCTCCGACCGCTCATCGTCGCTGCGGCCTTCTCGGGTGATCGCCCACCGGCATCACTTGCCGTCGCCACTTCGGGCTTGCCAGAGCCGCAGCGCGCAGTGCTTCGCCGCCAGCCTGAAGTCGTTGTCGGTGCTCAAGAGCACCAAGTCATGCCGCACGCAAAGCTGGGCAATCAGCGCATCGATCGTGCCGAGTCGAACACCTGCCCGCCGACATGTGTTTCGAAGTTCAGCGGCCGCGATGTGATCTTCGCGATCGGGCTGAAGCAAGGGAAGCGCAGCGAATCGCTCGACGATCTGTGCCGCGGACTTCGGCCCGGAAAAGCCCTGCAGAAGTTCCTGAAGGATGAGGCCCGTCGTCACGACGACGTCCGATCCGAGGAGAGCATCCTTCAGCGCATCGATCTCCGGTACGGGCACCGGTGCGTCGCGGCGGACGGCCAATGACCAGACGCTCGTGTCTACGAGCAGGGTCATGTCAGGTCCGCGTACGTTCGGCCTTGTAGTCGAACGACTCGTCCCACTCGAGCTTGCCCAGCAGTTCCAGCACGCGGCGCTGCTCTCTGCGCGCGATGAACTCCTGCAGCGCTTTCGTGACGACGGCCTTTTTCGTGCGCTCGCCGCTGACTTCGACGGCGCGCTCGAGCAACTGCGGATCGATGGCGAGGTTGGTGGCCATTGCTGTGTAGCTCCTTACACACGATTCTACACAGCAGTCAGCACCTCAATGGATCGCCGCATACATGATCCCCTCCTGCGTCGCCTCGTTCCCGGCGAACTCGACCACGACCTTGCCCTGCTTGGCGACGAGGATGCGGTCCGACAGCGCCATCACCTCGGGCAGGTAGGAGGAGATCACGACCACCGCCTTGCCGGCGTCGGCGAGGCGGTTGATCTCGGCATGGATCTCGGCGATCGCGCCGACGTCGACGCCGCGCGTCGGCTCGTCGAAGATGATGACGTCCGGCTCCTGCACCAGCGACTTCGCGATCACGACCTTCTGCTGGTTGCCGCCCGAGAGCTCGATCACCTTCACGTCCTTGCCGATCGCGCGCACGTTGAGCAGCTTGGCCCAGCGCTCGCCGACCTCCCTTGCCCGCGCACGCGACACCAGCCCGGCGGCGCGCGAGAGCTTGCCGAGCAGCCCCATGTAGATGTTCTGCGCGATCGGCATCGTCTCGAAGAAGCCTTCGAGCTTGCGGTCTTCGGTGATGTAGGCGATGCCGTCGGCGACGGCCTTGCGCGCCACGCGGTAGCGCACCGGCTTGCCGCGCAGCAGCACCTCGCCGCCATGGAAGAAGTCGCGCTTGATGAGGCCGGCGACGACCTTGAAGGTCTCGGTGCGGCCGGCGCCGACGAGGCCGAACACGCCGGTGACCTGGCCGGCGAAGACCGACAGCGAGTTGTTCTTCACCATCGCCGCCATGCGCAGGTTGCGCACCGACAGCAGGCACTCGCCGGCCGGGCGCACCGTGGTCTTCTTCTGGCCGTAGAGCGTCTGCGACAGGTCGCGGCCGACCATCGCCTGCACCACGCGGGCGCGGTCGAAGTTGGTCTTCAGGTCGGTGACGACGTGCTTGCCGTCGCGCAGCACGGTGATGCGATCGGCCAGGAACAGCGCCTCCTCGAGCGCATGCGAGATGAAGATCACCGACACGCCGCGCCGCTTCAGGCTCAGCACGAGGTCGAAGAAGTACTTCTTCTCCTCCGGCGTCAGGCTCGCGGTCGGCTCGTCGAAGATGATGATGCGCGCCTTGTGCAGCACCGCGCGCGCGATCTCGACCATCTGCTTCTTCGCGGCGCCGAGCAGACCCACCGTCAAGGTCGGATCGACGTCGAAGTTGAGCGACTGCAGGAACTGCTGCGCCGAGATGTAGATGCCGCGCAGCCGGTTGAAGAAGGCTTCCTGCCCGAGGTAGAGGTTCTGCGCGACCGTCATCGTCGGCACCAGGCTGGTCTCCTGGAACACCATCGCGATGCCGTGGTGGCGCGCCTCGAGCGGCGTCTTCAGCTGCACCGGCTGACCTCCGACGCGCATCTCGCCCGACGACAGCGGCACGACGCCGGCCATCACCTTGGTCAAGGTCGACTTGCCGGCGCCGTTCTCGCCGAGCAGCGCGTGGATCTCACCCTCTTCGAGCGTGAAGTCCACGCCCTCGATCGCCGGCACGCCGGCATAGCGCTTGGTGGCCTCGCGCAGTTCGAGCACAGCCGCGCTCATGCTCCCACTCCCTTCGGATCGACGACCAGCAGCCGGCCGCTGCCTTTCGATGCGACGTAGAGCCGCCCGCGATGCTCGGCCACCGCGGTGATGCCGTGATGCCGGCCGTCTACCTGGCTGTGCAGCGACGCGGCGACCTGTCCCTGCGCATCGACGCGGAGCACGAGGCCGTACGAGCGCGGCGGCGCCCACGGCTTCAGCACGCCCATCTGCTTGACGCCGGCGCCCTGCAGCGGCTCGAGGAAGCTCCGGCCGGACGCGAGCGCCGGCGCGATCCAGTAGCGCGGGTCGATCTCGGCCAGCATGCGCTCGCGATACGCCTTCTCGCGCAGCACGAACTCGACGAGCTGCGTGCGGCAGACGAAGCAGGTCAGCCACCAGCCGCCGCCCGATGCCGGCGTCATGCGCGACGGATAGCCCGGCAGCTCGGACAGCACCGGCTTGCCGCCGGTCTGCACGACGCGATGGCGCCAGCTCTCGCTGACCAGCACGCCGTCGCCCTGCGGCAAGATGCCGTATGCATAGCGCAGGCCGTGCGCCAGCTCGGCGGCCATCGGCATGCCGATGCTCCAGCGGCCGGCGCGGCCGCCGCGACCGAGCTCCATCAGGTCGCGGCACCAGGCCTCGGGACCGTTGCGTTGCGAGCCGTCGCTGAAGACGAGCTCGTCGTCGCCGGCATAGGCGAGCGCATTGACGCAGGCGAGCGGACGGCCGACCAGCGTGCTCAGCGATGCGGTCGATCCGTCCGGCGCGATCACGTCGATCCGCCGGCCGCCGAGCGCCACCGCCACGTTGCCGCGCCGCACCGCGAGCGCGGTGATCTCGGCATCGAAGCGACGCGCCTCGACCGCCTTGCCATCGTCGCCGATGCGATGCAGCACCGGCCCGGCGCTCGCCCACAGCACGTCGCCGTCGCTCGCGAGGTCGTCGATGCCGGGCATCTCGGCGACCACGCGGGCATCGTCGAGCACGCGGTTCGGCTTGAACGCGCCATCCATCACCGGCACGGTGATCGCGGCGCTGCCGCGGCCGAGCAGGCGGTCCGTCGCGGCCTTGAGGCTGTCGAACATCAGGCCTTCCTCCAGCGCCGCTCGTACTGCATGAAATTCGGATCGGCACCTTCGAGCTGGTAGCGGCCGATCCGGTTGTTCGAGATGCCGCCGAGGTAGAGATGCCCGCGGTGCTCGCGCATCGACGTGATCATCGGATGGTTCGCGCCGCCGAGGTCCCAGAAGGTCTCGAGCACGTCGCCGGCCTCGCTGAACTTCAGCACGCAGCCGGTGTTGATGTTCGGGAACAGCCATTCGTCGATCGGCACGCGCTTGGCCATGCGCTTGCGGAAGCCCGGCATGCGCAGCGCGAGGTCGTAGGCCGGGCAGCGCATGCCGACCAGCGCGAGCCAGTAGTGGCCGTCGGACGCGAGGTTGATGTTGTCGGGATAGCCGGGCAGGTTGTCGATCACCATCTCGACCCGGCCCGACTTCGGTCCGTCGAACCAGTAGCGCTTGATGCAGCAGCCCCAAGTCTCGGCGAACAGGATCGACTGGCCGTCGCTCGCGATGCAGATGCCGTTCGGGAACTTCAGGTCGCGCAGCACGGTGCGCGTGGATTGGTCGCGCGGGTCGTAGCAGACGATGCGGCCGTTGCCGCGCGCCTCCAGGCCGTCGACCGGCCACTCGTGCATCTCGTAGCGCGTCGTCGCCTCGCTGAAGAAGATGCGGCCGTCGTCGGCGATGTCGAGGTCGTCGGCGAGGCGCAGCCGGCTGTCGTCGTTGATCGAATGCAGGCTGCGGTTGGTCTCGTCGGTGACGCGCGTGACGGTCTGGTCGGGCGCGATCGCATACAGGCCCATGCCGCCGATGCAGACCAGCAGGTTGTCGTCGCGGTCGAACGCCATGCCGAGCGGCTGGCCGCCGATGTGCGCGTAGACCTCCATGCGCTCGTAGTCGGGCGCGAAGAAGCGGATCACGTCGCCGTGGCGCGAGCCGGCGTAGAGGTTGTCGTGGCGGTCGAGGATCACGTCCTCGGGCGATTCGATGCGGCCCAGGCCGATCAGGGTCACGTCGCGCAGCTTGTTGTTGAGCGCGTAAGGACCTGCGCCCGGCGCGGTGCAATCGACCGACGGCGCGAGCGCATGGTAGGTCGGGCTCACGTAGACCTTGCTGATGATGCGCTGGCGGTTCTTCAGCCAGCGCACGTCGATCACCGCGGCGACGATCAGGATGCCGGCGAGCACCATGCGGTTGACGCCGCCCGGCGCCGACAGCGACGTCAGGCCGTTGGTGATCAGCAGCACGATCAGGGTGCCGACCAGCGCCTTGGTCACCGAGCCGCGCCCGCCGCCGAGGCTGATGCCGCCGAGCACCGCGGCGGTCAGCACCAGCACTTCCATGCCGACGCCGATGTCGGCGCCCGCCGTCGCGAGGCGCGACGCGAAGCAGCAGCCGGCGGCGGCCGTCAGCACGCCGCCGGTCACGTAGCACAGCGCCACGGTGCGGCGTACCGCGATGCCGCCGTTGTAGGCCGAGCGGCGCGAGCCGCCGATCGCCATGATGTGCCAGCCGATGCGCAGCCGCGTCAGCATGACGTGACCGCCGATCGCGACGACCGCATAGACCCAGGCCGCCGTCGGCACGCCGAGGAAGGTGCCGTTGCCGATGAAGTCCCAGACGGCCGAGTCGGGCAGGTTGCCGGCGATCTCGGTCGAGTACTGCAGCGACAGGATCTCGTAGACCGAGCGGAAGATGATCAGCGTGATCAACGTCGTCAGGAACGCGCGCAGCCGCAGGTAGCCGACCAGCACGCCGTTGACCGCGCCGAGCAGCGCGCCGCAGACGAGCGTGGCCGGGACGGCGAGCGCCACCGGCCACTTCAGCACGTGCACGAACATCAGCGCCGCGAAGTTCGTCAGCGCGAAGGTCGAGCCGACCGACAGGTCGATGCCGCCGACGATCATCACGAGCGCGAGGCCGAGCACGACGAAGCCGATCTCGCCGGCCTGGCGCAAGGTGTCGGCGAGCGCGATCGGCGACCAGAAGTTGTCGATCAGGCGGCCGGAGACGGCGACCACGATGATCAGCAGCAGCACCGGGATCGCGGTCTCGGTCCAGCGCTTGGAGAGGATCTCGCCGAGCCAGTGGTCGGGCCAGTAGTGGTAGCGGAGGCGGGCGAGCGTCTCGCGCCAGGAGGCGTCTTGTGCACCCGCCACCCCGGTCCGGGGAGGAACGGCTCCCTCTGCCGCATCGCGGGAGAGGGTCGGGGTGAGGGTCTCGGCAGTCACCGGTCTACTTCCCCGCCAGCTTCCAGCAGGTCCCGTCCTTCGCCGCGTTGTCCTTCGTGATCGGGATCAGCGTCGTGTAGATGTTCTGCTTGGCCGCGCCCGGCTTCACGCCGCCCTGCACCAGCCACTTGATCATCGCGGCCATGTTGCTCGCCTGCGTGGGCACGTCGTAGCTGAGGTCGTAGTCGATCGAGCCGGCCTTCACGAGGTCGCAGGCGCCCTTCTGCTCGCCGCCGCCGGACGTGGCCAGGAACACCTTGCCGGTCAGCCCGGCTTCCTTGATCGCCGCCGACGTGCCGATGTCCATGCCGTCCCAGAAGCCGACGATGCCGCACAGGTCGGGGTTCTGCTTCAGCACCGTCTGCGTCAGCGCCTTGGCCTTGGCGGCATCCCAGTCGGCGGCCTGGTTCGAGACCACCTTGATCTGCGGGTTCTTCGCGAGGATGTTCTCGACGCCCTTGAGCGTGTAGGCGCTCGCCGCCGCGGTCGGCGCGCCCTGCACGATCGCGATCTTGTTCGACTTGCCCTTGCAGGAGTCGACCACCGCCTGGGTGTCGCGCTCGCCGATCTCGACCCAGTCGGCGCCGACGAAGGCGGTCGACGGCTGCGCCGAGCGCATGTTGATCTGCACGACGTAGATGCCTTCGTCCTCCGCCTTCTTGATCAGCTTGGCGTAGGTCTGCACGTCGGGGTTGTGGATGATGATGACGGCGGGCTTCTCGGCGATCAGCGCGGTGAAGGCCTGCGCGCCGGCGTTGGTGTTCCAGTTCGGGTCGCGCACGACGACCTTCATGCCCGACGGCTCGAGCTCCTTCTTCAGCCCGGCGTACCAGCCTTCGCTCAAGTCGAAGCCCATCGCGACCGGGATGAAGCCGACCGTCTTGCCGGCCAGCGCCTTCTGGTACGGCACGCGGAACGGCTCGTCGAGTCCCTTGCCCTGGGCGAGCGCGGCCGGCGACGCGGCGAGGCCCAGCATGAAGCCGAGAGCGGCTGCGATCTTGCGCGTGAGTTGCATGTGGATGTCTCCTTGTTGGCTCGTTGGATCAGGCCTAGATGTCGCCCTGCTGGGCGGTTTCCTCGTTGCGCGGGTTGAGGATCGAATCGATCAGGATCGCGGCCAGCAGCACCACGCCCTTGACGATGTTCTGCACCGAGTAGGTCACGTCGAGGATCGTCATGCCGTTGAGCATGGTGCCGATCAGGAGCGTGCCGATGATCACGTTGGCGACGCCGCCGCGCCCGCCCGACAGGCCGATGCCGCCGAGCACGACGACCAGCACCACGTCGTAGACCATCGTCGAGTTGTAGATGCGCGTCGGCATGCTGTTCACCGAGGCGGCCATCACGACGCCGGCGAACACGCCGATCAGCGCCGCCAGCACGTACTCGAGCACCATGATCGGCCGCGTCGGCAGGCCGGTGGCGCGCGCAGCGTACGGGTTGTCGCCGATCGCATAGATGAAGGCGCCGGCCTGCAGGCGCTTCAGCAGCAGGGTGACGAGCAGCGCCGCCGCGGCGAACATCACGACCGGCATCGGCAGCCCGGCGAGCGACCCGCGGCCGAAGAACGCGATCGCATCGAGCGACCTCGGCCACTGCACCACCTCGAGCTGGAACAGGAAGGCCTGGCCGAGGCCGGCGAGGAAGAGGCCGGTCGCCAGGGTCGTGAAGAGCGACGGCACCTCGGCATACGCGATCAGCCAGCCGTTGACGAGCCCGAACGCGAGCGCGAGGCAGAGTGCGACCGCGCTCGCATGCGACAGGCTCGCGCCGTTCTGCATCATCTGCAGCAGCAGGCCCGACGGCACCGCGAGCGTCGCGATCATCGAGATGTCGATGCCGCGGCCGATCACGACGATCGCCATACCGAGGCCGAGGATGCCGAGGATCGCGACGTTCTGCAGCAGGGTCAGCAGGTTGTCGAGCTTCGCGAAGCCGGGCAGCAGGAGGGCGAAGCCGGCGAACAGCAGCACGAACAGCGCGAAGACGATGGCCTGCTGGGTGATGCGGAGCTTCTTCATGCCGTCAGGTGAGCGCCGCATGCAGCGACTGCCGCAGCTCGCGCTTCATGATCTTGCCGTTGAGGTTGCGCGGCAGCGGCTCGGTCCCGAGGGTCCAGGTCTCGGGCACCGCGTAGTCCGACAGCCGCTCGGCGCACCAGGCCTGCAATACCTGCGCCTGCGTGGTCTCGTCGAGCGCGCGCACGCAGACGAACGCATGCACGCGCTCGCCGAGCACCGCGCACGGCACGCCGACCAGCGCCGACTCGATCACCTGCGGATGCTCGGCCAGCGTGTTCTCGACCTGCGCGCAGTAGATCTTGTAGCCGCCGCGGTTGATGACGTCCTTCTTGCGGTCGAGGATGCGCAGGTAGCCGTCGGCATCCATGCTGCCGATGTCGCCCGAGCGCCAATAGCCGCCGCGGAACTCGCTCGCGGTCGCGGCTTCGTTCTTCCAGTAGCCGGGCACGACCATCGGGCCGGCGATCCAGATCTCGCCGGCCTGGCCGCGCGGCAGCTCGTTGCCGGCCTCGTCGACGACGTGGATGTCGCCGCACGGCACCGGCAGGCCGACGCTGTCGCGGTGCTCGCCGGTCATGCCGGGCGGCATGATGGTCGCCGGCGAGCAGGTCTCGGTGGCGCCGTAGGCGTTCATCAACGTCAGGTTGGGCAGGCGCGCGGCCATGCCATCGATCGTCGCGGTCGGCATCGGCGCACCGCCGTAGGAGCCGATGCGCCAGCTCGCGAGGTCGGCCACCGGCAGGTCCGGCAGCAAGAGGCACAGGTTGTACATGGCCGGCACCATGATCGTGTGGGTGATGCGCTCGCGCGCCGCGAGGCGCACGAAGTCGGCCGCCTTGAACTGGCGCATCAGCATCGCGCAGCCGCCGCAGTAGAGCATCGTGTAGAGCTGCGCGACGAGCCCGGTGACGTGGCTGAGCGGCACCGCGACGACGCTGCGCTCGTCGGCCGTCAGCTCCATCGTCAGCGCGAAGTGCATCACCGAATGGGCGATGTTCAGGTGCGTCAGCATCGCGCCCTTGGGCTTGCCGGTCGTGCCCGACGTGTAGAGCAGCACCGCGAGGTCTTCCTCCTGCGCGGCGTGCGCGGCGGCGAGCGGCTCGGCCTGCATCAGCGTGCGGAACGGCGCCAGGCCGTCGATGCCGTGGCCGACGACGTAGCGGTGCCGCATCTCCGGCAACGTGGCGGGCAATTGGTCGGCCAGCTCCTCGGCGCAGACGATCGCGACCGCGCCCGAGTCGTTCAGCGCGTACTCGAGTTCGGGCATGCGGGCGCGCGCGCTGATCGGCACCAGCACCGCGCCCAGCCACGCGCAGGCGTAGGCGACGATGACGAACTCCGGCCCGTTGCCCAGGTGCAGCGCGACCCGATCGCCCGGCTGCACGCCGCGCTGCGCGAGGCCGGCGGCGCACTTGGTGGCGGCGTGGTGCAGCTCGCGCCACGACAGCCGCAGGTCGTCGCACACCAGCGCCTCCGCGTCGGGCCGCGTGCCGACCGCGGCCGCGAGCATCTGCGCGAGGTTGGTCGGGCGCGGCGCATAGCAGCGCAGCACGCGCTCGTCGAAGTGGACTTCGCGGCGCATCGCCGGCTGGTTCGTCATCGTGTCGTCTCCCCGGCGCGCGGCCGATCGCGGCGGCGCGGGCTGGCTCAGCACGCCGCGCATCAGCATCTCGATGCAATGGCGCACGGCATCGTCGAGGCTCGCCGATGCATGGCTGTCCGGCCGGTACCAGCGGCCGATGCCGCTCAGCGCGCCGACCACGGTGTAGGCGGCCATGTCGGCATCGCCCGGCACGATCCAGCCGCCGCGCATGCCTTCGTCGATCAGCGCACGGAACTCGGCGTCGACCTCGCCCTTCAGCGCGCGCAGCTCGCGACGGCGCGGCTCGGAGAGCGGGTCCTCGCCGACGCGGATCACGCAGAGGCCGAAGTCGCTCGTCGCGATCTCGGCATAGCGTTCCATCGCGGTGCGCAGGCGGTCGCGGCCGGCGACGCCCTGGCGCGCCGATTCGTCGATCGCGCCGCGCAGCGCGGCGAGGCCGCGGCGCACGCACTCGAACAGGATCTCTTCCTTGTTGGCGATGTAGTGGTAGAGCGTCGGCTTGGTGACGTGCAGGCTGGCCGCGATGTCGTCGAGCGACGTGCCCGCGAAGCCGCGCGCGGTGAAGAGCCGGGCCGCGGCGAGCAGCACCGCGTCCTTCTTCGCGACGCGGTGGTTCAGGCGATCGCTGCGCGCGCGCCAGGGCGACTCGACGGTCTCGGCAGGCATGGCGCCGTGGTTACCGCGCTGCAGATCCGGATATGCCGAAGGAGCGCGCCCAGGCGCTCCCGCCCTCGTGCCGCATGAAGGTACTCCCGAGTAACTTCGTTGACCGAGGCGTATCGTCGCCATGAATCCGGCGTTCGGTCTTCGGAAATTCCCTAAGCTGCGATGCGGCATCGCAGGCGCTCTCGGACCCGGAACGGCGCCGGCAAACGACGCTTCCCCGACCCTCGGGGTGGCCCCCGTGAACAAGGGTTGGCCGGGTTGTAACCGTCGCCTAGAGTGGCTCGGCCGGCCTCACTCGTGGCCCTCGCCGGCGGGCACCTACCGACGATCCGGCCATGCACGACGAGCAGACTCTGGAACAAATGCGCAGGCGGCTGCTCGACCTGCAGGCGGCACTCTGCGAACTGCGCGACGAGCTCTGCAAGATGAGCCTGTCGCTGCACGATCACGCCTTCCTGACCGACACGCAGGCGTTCGCGCTGGCCCGCGACGAGGCCTCGGCGCTGTTCCGCCGGATGCGCTGAGCCGTCAGGCGTAGACGAGGCGCCGCCAGCCCGACTTGTCGAACGGCTGCCACCCGCCTTCGGGCTGCGCGAGCCGATCCGCGAGCGCATACAGCACCGCCGGATGCGCACCCATGCCGGTGTGGCTGGACTGCACTTCGATGTTCTCTGCCAGCGGCCCTTCGTCGAGCACGCTGCACGGCCAGGCCACGACGCCGTCGGTGCGGCTGTAGATCGACGTCGTCGGCAGCGGCGGATTGACGCCGAGCTGGCCCGACAGCGCATGGTCGCCGATGCGCTCGCCGCTGACGAATTCATAGAAGCCGCGCGCATGCGTCGCGCGCAGGTCGCCGGTGAAGCCGCTGCCGAGCGACACCGCGCAGCGCACGTGCGCGCGCTCGAGCTTGGCGAGCTCGCGCGCATAGACGCCGCCGAGGCTCCAGCCGACGAGGCTCACCGTGCGGTCGTGCTCGCGGTGCAGCGCCGCGATGCGCTCGCGCAGCGCCTGCAGCAAGCCGTCGCGCGGGCCGAAGTTGAGGCCGAGCATCCACGGCTGCGGCGCAAAGCCCTGGCGCGCGAGGTAGCGGCGCAGCAGCACCGTCGTCGCATCGCCCGCGCCGAGGCCGGGCAGCACGAGCACCGGATGACCGTCGCCGCGCGGCGCGTGCCCGAGCAGCGGCCACGCCGCGAGCGCCGCGGCATGCTCCCACGGCGCACGCGCCTCCAGCGCGACGAGGCCGATGTGCGGCGCGCGGTTCGGGGTCCTTGCAGTGGCGGCGGCAGCGGTCATCGACGGTCTCCTTACTTGAGGTATTTGTGGGTCAGGTAGACAAGGTAGGGACGCGCCTCGTCGGCGAGATAGGGTCCGAGCAAGGTCAGCACGTGGTAGGCCGCGCGCCCCGAATCGGCGTCGCGCAGCTCGGGGACGAGCCGCGTGAACGGCTGCCAGCAGGTCACGACCAGCAGCGTGTGCAGCGCGAGCAGTTCGACCTCCTGCTCGTTCGCGCGCATCGTGCCGCCGCGCTGCAGCTCGGCATAGATGCGGCGCACCGTTGCGAGCTGCGCCATGCTCGTGCGATGCAGCCGCGGCGCGAGCTGCGGATGCTCGCGCATCAGGTAGTCGGCGTCGCGGTAGGCGAAGCGGAAGGCGTTGAGGTTCTCGAACAGCAGGTGCAGCGCGAGCCACAGGTCGTCGAGCTCGTGCACCGACGCGGCCGCGTCGGCGAACGGCGCGAGCGCATCGTCGAAGCGCTTCAGCAGCGCCTCGAGGATCTGCGGCTTGCTCTTGAAGTGGTAGTACAGGTTGCCCGGGCTGATGCCGAGCTCCGCGGCGATGCGGTTCGTCGACACCGCCGCCGCGCCTTCGTCGTTGAACAGCGCCAGGCTCTGCGCCAGGATGCGGTCGCGCGTCTTCATCGGCGGGCGCTGTCGCGCGCTCGTCAGCGGCCGGCCTTCTCGAGCTTGGCGACGCGCTGGCGCAAGGTCTCGACCTCTTCGAGCAGCGCGGCGAGCTGCTGCGGATTCGGCCAGCCCAGCCGTTCGAGCGCGGCGGCGACGCGCTGGTCGAACACGTCCTCGAGCTTGCGAAAGCCGAACGGATCGATCAGCGACGCCACCACCTTGGCGGGGCCGCTCTCGGCCTGCTTGCGCGCGCGCGCCAACGCCTGCATGCCGGCGTCGAACATCGACGTCGACACCGGCGCGGACGCCGGAGCAGGGGGTGCCGCGGCCGCACGCTTCTTCGCCGCGGCGGTGGACTTGGACGCGGCGCGCTTGGCGGCAGGCTTGGTCATCGGCGAGTCTCGCGCGGTGGACGGTCGAGCAAGCATAGCCTGCCTGCCCCAGCCGCTGGGATCGAAACGATCAGCTCTTGCGCGCAGCGCGGGCACGCTTGGTCGCGGCGGCGCGCGGCGCGGCCACGACTTCCTCGACGTCGACCACGCTCTCGCCGCGGCCGATGCGCTCGGAGACCTTGCGCACGGTGCCGGCCACGCGCGCGGCGACGTCGTGCGACAACTGGGCCGCCGGCAGGTTCAGCGCGACCAGCATGCTGCCCGCATCGCCCGGCAGGCTCTGCTGCACTTGCGCGCCGGCCGCGGCCACGGTCTTGACGCCGGTCGTCGCGACGCTCGCGGTCGCGTTGACGATCTGGTCGGCCGCGGCGGCGACGCCTTGCAGGCCGGCACGGACCAGGCCGGCGATCTGGCGCTCGGCGTCGAGCAGGCTCTGCTTCAGCGGCGCGCTGATCGCGACGCGCTCGCTGCCGAGGCCGCCGGCGAGGCGACCCTCGACGCGCCCGAGCAGGCGCTCGGCACCGTCGCGGTAGGCGCCGACGATCGCGCGGGCGGCGTCGGCGTACAGCGCGACGGTTTGCTGGGACAGGTGGGTGATGGTGGCGGTGGTCATGATGTGCTCCTGAAATGAACCGGACTCGAATCGCTCGGCAAGCGCCTTCGCACCCGCCTTGGAAACGAATTGTCCGGATCGGCCCTAGAGCATGAAAACCACGCCGTTGCGAAAGTTAGGTCAGTTGACCCAGACCGCGGCGGTGCGCCCGGCCGGTCGCGAGCGCATAGGCCATGTAGGCCACCACCGCGGCGTTGACGGCCAGGATCGCCGCCTTCACGACGGTCGGCCGATGCGCCAGCTCGTAGAGCTCGACCGGCAGGTAGATGCCGCCGCTCAGCGCCGCCAGCCATTGGGCCCAGCGCCGCCGCAGCCACAGGCCATACGCTTCGACGAAGCGCAGCAGCACGTAGGCCATCGTGATCCCCGCCAGCTTCACCAGGCGCATGTCGTCGAGCCGGGCCGCCGCGGCGATGAAGATCGCCGGATAGCGACCCGCGGCGTCGAGGTGCAAGTGGCGCACGATCTCCTCGGCGACGTGCTGGACGTCGTGGCGAAAGAACGCGAGCAGCCCGAAGCCGGCGAGCAGCACGACGAGGCCCTTGGCCGCTTCGGCGATCGCGACCAGGCGGTCGCCGTCGATGCCATGCCAGGCGCCGGTCGGCGACGGCTCGGCGCGCGGCATCACCCGGTGCCCCGCGCGCGCGGCGGACGACCATCGCGCGCGACGGGTCGCATTGCCGCGCTCGGGAGAGCGCGCTCGGCGGGAATCCGGAAGTTCGCCATCGGGGCAGTCATCGGCATCGGCACGACGGCGCAAGCGGCCGCACAAGTCACGCTCCACGAACACGACGGCTTTCGCGGCCGTCACTTCCCGGCCAGCCGGCCGGTGGCGGATTTTGCCCGCACCGGCTTCAACGACGTCACTGCGCCAGCCACTCGCGAAACGCCGCGGCACGCTCCTGGCTCACGACCACCTCGCCGTCGGCGCGCGGCGCGAGCGCGAGCGCGAGGCGGCCCTTGCCGGCCGGCCCGAAGCGCACGATCGCCGGCGCGCTCACCAGGTACTGCCGGTTGACGCGGAAGAAGCGCGCAGGGTCCAGCCCGGCTTCGAGCTCGGCGAGCGGCGTATCGAGCAGGCAGCGCGTGCCGTCGGTCGCGACCGCGAAGCCCAGCTTGTCGGCCGTCACGAAGTAGGCGACCTGCTCGATCGGCAGCGCCACGAAGTGCGCGCCCTTGCGCCCGACGACGCGCAGGCGCTGCGGCGCCGCCAGACGTGCGCGCAGGCCCAGGAGCGCATCGCTGCCCGCGAAGTGGCGCGCCAGTCGCGCGTGCTTGGCGATGGCGGCGGCCAAGGCGTCGTCCTGGATCGGCTTGAGCAGGTAGTCGATCGCCTGCGCCCGAAACGCCTGCAGCACGAACTCGTCGTGGGCCGTCGTGAAGACGACCGGGCTCGCGATGCCCGCGTCGGCGAACAGCTCCAGCGACAGGCCGTCGGCGAGCTGGATGTCGAGCAGCAGCAGGTCGGGCGGCGGATGGTGCGCGAGCCAGTCCGCCGCATCGAGCACCGACGCGGCCCAGCCGGCGACTTCCGCATGCGGCGCGACGCGACGCAGCGTCTCGACCAGGCGCGCGCGCGCCGGCGCCTCGTCTTCGGCGATGAAGACGGACAAGCGCGGCGACAGGCCGTTCATTGGAGTACCTTCGGGCTCCGCCCTGCGGTATTCGCCCTTGGGGCGGCCCGGCGGGTTCATGCAGCCGGCCGCAACGGCACGCGAACCTCGAAGTCGGCGGCGCCGACGGGCGTGCGCACGAGGCCGCGGCCGGTCAGCAAGCGGCAGCGCTCGTCGAGGTTGGCGAGGCCGACCCCGGGCGACGCGCGCAGGCCGCGGCGCGGCCGCACGGCATTGCGCACGTCGACCGCGCCTTCGCGCAAGACGAGTTCGACGACGAGCGGCGCTTCCTCGCCGAGCCGGTTGTGCTTGACGGCGTTCTCGACCAAGGTCTGCAGCGCCAGCGGCGGTACGAGCCAACGATCGCAGGCGACCGGATCGCCGAGCGCAGGCGCCATGTCGAGCCGCACGCCGGCGCCGAAGCGCAACGCGAGCAGCCGGTGGTAGTTGCGCACGAACGCGAGTTCCTCGCCGAGCAGCACCAGGTCGCGGCTGCGGCTCGCGAGCACATAGCGATAGACCTCGGCGAGCGTGTCGCAGAACTCGCGGCCGCGCGGCGGGTCGTGCGCGATCAGGTGGCCGAGCGTGTTGAGGCTGTTGAAGAGAAAGTGCGGATCGATCTGCGCCTTCAATGCCGCCAGCTCGGCCTGCGTGCGCATGCGCTCGAGGCGCTCGACCCGCATCAGGTCCGACTCGCGCTCGCGGATCAGGAACACCGTCTCGTAGGCATGCGTCACGAAGATCACGCAGATCACGTTGACGAGCGCGACCACCTGGATCGTCGGCCACACGACGGGCTGGCCCGACCAGGCGAGCCAGCCCCAGATCGCCGCGACCGTGAGCGGCGCGGTGTAGAGCACGTTGGCGCTGATCAGCATCGCGAGCTTGCGCAGCGGATGGGCGAACCAGTCGAAGTGCTTGCGCTGCTCCAGCAGCAGCCAGCGGTTGCCGAGCCAGATCGCCGCGGCCAGCGCGAGGAACGCCGCGGCGCCGACCCAGAAGCGCGCGTCGCCCGGGCCGATCGGGCCGTACAGGCCGGTCGCGAACGGGATCGTCAAGCCGAAGCCGCCGATGCCGAACGTCATCAGCGGCCGGTCGTCGAACGGCAGCGACGGCGGCGACTTCGGCAACGGCAGGTCGGGGTTCAGCACGCCAGTCTCCGGTTTCGGCGGCTTCCATCTTGCCGCAGCGCGAGCCGCCCGGCAGCATGCCGCCGCATCGCAACCGGAGCAAGCGCATGGACCCCTCCCAGCTGCACTACGGCGCCGTCGTCGTTGCCGCCATCGTCGGCTTCGCGATCGGCGGCCTCTGGTACTCGCCCATCCTGTTCGCGCGCGCCTGGATGCGCGAGGCCGGCCTCGACGAGGCGCGCACGCGCAACGCACGGCTCGGCCGGGTGTTCGGGATCTCGCTCTTGTGCAGCATCGTGATGGCGCTCAACCTCGCGTTCTTCATCGGCGCCAAGCAGTCGCTCGGCTTCGGCATCTTCGCCGGTGCGGCGGCCGGCATCGGCTGGGTCGCGATGTCGCTGGCGGTGATCTACCTCTTCGAGCAGCGATCGCTGAAGCTATGGCTCATCAACAGCGGCTACCAGGTCCTCGCCTACACGGCGATGGGCGCGATCATCGGGGCGTGGCAGTGAGGCGCGCGCTCGCCTCGATCGCACTCGCGATGGCCGGCATGGGCGCGGCGCATGCCGAGACCGTCGACGTCTCGGCGTCGGGCTTTCTCGTCACGATCCGCAAGGAAGTGAAGGCGACGCCGCAGCAGGTGTTCGATGCCTTCGGCCAGGTCGACAAGTGGTGGAACGGCGAGCACACCTATTCGGGCAACGCGGCCCATCTCAGCATCGGGATGTCGGCCGGCGACTGCTTCTGCGAGCGCTGGAACGGCGGCTCGGTGCTGCACGCCCGCGTGATCTACGTGCGCCAGGGCTCGACGCTGCGGATGCAGGGCAGCCTCGGTCCGCTGCAGGATCTCGCGGTCAACGGCGTCTTGACGTGGGCCACCGGCACGGCCGACGGCAAGACCGTCATCAAGTTCCTCTACCGCGTCGGCGGCAGCCCGGGTGCCGCGCTCGACAAGCTGGCGCCTTCGGTCGATGCGGTGCTCGACGAGCAGGCGACGCGGCTCGTGAACCTGCTCGAAACCGGGAAGCCCTGAGCCCGCTTCAGCTGCGGCGCCACCAGCGCCATCCCCCCACCGCGCCGACCAGCAGCAGACACAGCCCGGCCACGCGCCAGCCGAAGCGCGCCCCGGGTTGATCGACCCATCGATTCCACAGCGCATGGCGCGCCTGCCCCGGCGCGGGCAATGCGAACGCGACGATCGCGTCGCTCGTCGCGGTGCCGACCTCGCCATGCCCGCCGGCCGAGATCACGACGTACTGGCGGCCCTGCCAGTCGTAGGTCATCGGCGTGGCCATGCCCGGCACCGGCAGCCGGCCGCGCCACAGCTCGGCGCCGGTCTTCGCGTCGAAGGCGCGCAGGTACTTGTCCATCGCGGCGCCGATGAAGACGAGCCCGCCCGCGGTCGCGACCGGCCCGCCGAAGTTCGGCGTGCCGGTGTGCAGCGCGATGCCGAGCGGGGCGATCTCCTCGGTCGTGCCGAGCGGCACCTCCCACAGCAGCCGGTGCGCGCGCAGGTCGAGCGCGGCCAGCGTCCCCCAGGGCGTCGGGTTGCACGGCGTCCCGAGCGGCGACAGCAGCACGTCGCGCTGCATGCCGTACGGCGTGCCGCGCTGCGGGCTCACCTCATGACCGGGGGCTGCGGCCTTGGCGGCGGCGAACCGGTCGCGCGGGATCAGCCGCACGACGTGCGCCGCGCGGCTGGTGTTGACGTAGACGACATCGGCCGGATCGATCGCGATGCCGCCCCAGTTCACGCCGCCGCCGGTCATCGGGTAGATCAGCGTGCCCTGCGTCGACGGCGGCGTGTAGAGGCCTTCGTGGCGCAGCGACGCGATGCGGTCGCGGCACGCATTGCGGACCCATGGCGTGTAGCCGAACGCATCCTCGGGGCGGATCGTCGACGGCACGAGCGGCGGCAGGTCGGCCGGGAAGGTCTGCGTCGGCGACAGCGGCTCGCCCGGCGCGCCGCCCTGCGGCACCGGTCGCTCCTCGACCGGGAAGACCGGCCGGCCGGTGTCGCGGTCGAGCACGAAGACCAACCCCTGCTTGGTCGCCTGGATCACCACGTCGCGGCGCGCGCCCGCGACGGTGATCGTCGACAGCGTGGGCTGCGCCGCGAGGTCGTAGTCCCACACGTCGTGCTTGACGACCTGGAACGCCCACGCGAGCGTGCCATCGGCCGCATGCAGCGCCACCACCGAATCGGCATGCGCGTTGTCGCCGGGGCGCGCGCCGCCGTAGAAGTCGGGGCTCGGGCTGGACGTGGGCAGGACCACCAGCCCGCGCGCCGCATCCACCGACATCGTCGACCAGACGTTGGCCGCGCCGGCCAGGCCCGGCGGCAGCGGATCCCACGACCAGCGCAGCGCGCCGCTGCGCGCATCGAACGCCCGCACGGTGCCACGCGGCGCATCGCTGCGGCCGTTGTCGTCGATCGACGAGCCGACGATGACCACGTCGCCCGCGACCGCCGGCGCCGACGTGATCTGGAACTCGCCCGGCCACGCGAGCGCGCCCGGATCGATCTGCACCTGCCCCTGCGTCGCGAAGCCGGCGCAGGGCCGGCCACTGGCCGCGTCGAGCGCGATCAGCCGCGCATCGGCGGTGCCCATGAAGATGCGCCGCGCGCAGGCCGCACCGGCCGGCGCCGCGGCGTCATGCCATTGCGCGACGCCGCGGCAGTCGTAGCGGTTGGCAGGCCGCCGGTCGGTCGCGACCTGCGCGTCGTAGCGCCACAGCTCGCGGCCGCTCGCCGGATCGAGCGCGATCGCTTCGTTGAACGGCGTGCACAGCACGAGCCTGTCGCCGGCGAGGATGGGCGTGGTCTCGGACTTCACGCGCTTCATCAACGCCGGATCGCGCCGTGCGACATCGCCGGTGCGATAGATCCACGCCCGTTCGAGCTCGCCGACGTTGGCCGGCGTGATCTGCGCCGCCGGGCTGTAGCGCGTGCCGCCTTCGTCGTGGCCGTAGGCCGGCCAATCGGCATCGGCCGCCAGCGCGGCGCCCCACGTCGCCGCGCAGGCGGCTGCGATCGACAGCTTCATCCCGGCACCGGCGCCATGTCGCAAGGACGATCATTGTGCGCGAGGCGGCATCAGCCGCCGCGGGCGCGACGTATCTCGTCGAGCAGCGCGTCCATCGCGTCGATCTCGAACGGCTTGGGCAGGCTGCGCACGGTCGGCCCGAGCGATTCGAGCCCGCGGTCGAACGCATAGCCCGACGACACGATCACCCAGGTGCCGGGCACGCGCTCGATCACGCGCCGCGCGAGGTCGATGCCGGACATGCCGGGCAGGCTGACGTCGGTGATGACGACGTCGGCCGGCCGGCGCTCGAACTGGGCGAGCGCCTCCTCCGCAGTCTCGCAGGCGACGATCTCGCGGTCGCTGCCCTCGAGCATCTCGGCCATCGTCTCGCGCAGGTACCCGTTGTCCTCGACGAAGATGATGCGCATGGCGTTCCTCCCGCTCATTCGTTTCGACTGCTCGCCAGGATGTCACGCACACGGGCGGTGAGCAGTTCCATCGCGAACGGCTTGGTGATCAGGCTCATGCCCGGATCGAGAAAGCCGCGCGGCATCGCGGCGCTTTCCGCATAGCCGGTCATCAGCAGTATCTTCAGATCGGGCCACAGCGCGCGCGCGGCATCGGCAAGCTGTCGGCCGTTGAGGCCGGGCAGCCCGACATCGGTCACGAGCAGATCGAGCCGGCCGGCCGCCTTCACGGCTTCCAGCCCCGACGGGCCGTCGACCGCCTGCATCGTCGCATAGCCGAGCTCGGCGAGCGTGTCGACGACGAGGGCGCGCACGACGACGTCGTCCTCGACCACGAGCACCGCGTCGCCGTGCTGCGCCGGCGCCGCCGCGGGCGCCGCCGGCTCGTCCGCCGCATCGTGTCGCGCGACCGCCGTGCCGGCATAGCGCGGCAGGTACAGCCGCACCGTGGTGCCGCGCCCGGGCTCGCTTTCGATGCGGCAGTGCCCCTCGGACTGACGCGCGAAGCCATAGATCATCGACAGCCCGAGCCCGGTGCCCTGCCCCATCGGCTTGGTCGTGAAGAACGGCTCGAACGCGCGCTCGATCACGTCGCGGCCCATGCCGGTGCCGGTGTCGATCACCGAGATGCAGACGTAGTCGCGCTCGGGCAGCGGCGCATAGCGCGGATCGCGCATCGCCGCGGCCGGCGCATTCGCCGCAGCGATCACGAGGCCGCCGCCGTCGGGCATCGCATCACGCGCGTTGATCGCCAGGTTCAGCAGCGCGGCCTCGAGCTGGTTGGTATCGCAGAACGTCAGCCAGACGTCGTCGGCGATGCGCATGCGCAGCGCGATCTGCTCGCCGATCGTGCGCCGCAGCAGGTCCTCCATCGATCCGATGAGCTGGCGCACGTCGGTCGGATGGGCGTCCAGCGGCTGGCGGCGCGAGAACGCGAGCAGCCGGTGCGTCAGCGCGGCAGCGCGCTGCGCCGAACCCATGGCGCCGCCGATGTAGCGCTCGAGGTCGGCGGTACGGCCGGCGTCGATGCGCTTGCGGATGACCGCGAGCGACCCGGTGATGCCCTGCAGCAGGTTGTTGAAGTCGTGGGCGATGCCGCCGGTGAGCTGGCCGACCGCGTCCATCTTCTGCGACTGGCGGAGCTGCTCCTCGGCACGCCGCCGGTCCTGCATCTCGGTGTGCAGCGCGGCGGTGCGCTCGGCCACCATCTCTTCGAGCACGCCGTGCGCATGGCGCATCACCTCGGCAGCCTCGACGCGCTCGGTCACGTCGAGCACGAACATGTGAAAGCCGTCCACCGCGCCGCCCGACAGGCGCGGCAGGTAGCGCACCTCCGCCTCGCGCCGGCGCCCGTCGTGCAGCGGCCACGCGAGCTGGAACGTCGCGGCCTCGCCGCGCAGCGCGGCACGTATCGTCGCGGCACGCGCCGCATAGCCGTCGGTGCCGAGCAGGTCGGAAAGCGGCGTGCCGAGCGCATGCTGGCGCGGCATCACGAACCAGTCGTCATGCGCGCGGTTGGCGAAGCGGTAGACGAGACCTGCATCGATGAAGGCGACCAGCACCGGCAGCGAGTCGGTGATCAGGCGCAGCTCGGCCTCGCTGCGCTTGAGCGCCTCTTCGCTGCGCCGCAACTGCTCGGCGCGCAGCGCCAGCTCGGCGAGCTGATCGCGCACCAGGAACTGCCGGCTGCGCGCGTTCAGCGCCCACTGCACCGCGCTCAGCAGCGAATCGCGGCCGAGCGGACGCTCCAGCACCATGACGTTGTTGATCACCGCCGGCAGGGTGCTGCGCGGCAGCTCGGCGCGTGCCGGCCGCACCGGGCGGTGCACGTCGAGGTAGACGAAGGGCAGGTCCGACCAGGCGGGCTGGCGCGTCAGCGCCGCGACGAGCGGCGCCGGATCCTTGCGCAGCAGCGCCTCGGACGTGAGCAGCACCGCGCCGGCACGCTCGCCGACGGCGCCGGCGAGCGCCGCGAGGTCGGGCACGACGCGGCTCGCAAGGCGACGTTCGCGCAGCAGCCTGACGATGCTGTCCGCATCGCGTCCGGCCGGTGCCAGCACCAGGACGAGTTTTCCGGGGTCGGCCGCGTCATCGTCGGTCTTCACCACGAGCTTCCATCAGCGGCGCGGTCTCGCCCACGTATTTCGGCACGCCGGTCAGCACACCCTTGAAGCCGTTCAGCGCCTGTCCGATGCGCACGCCCATGCGGTCGATGCGGAGCTCGCGGATCGAGTCCTCGTGCGGGCCGCCGCGGTTCTTGATGACCGTGATCGCCTTGCGCACGCGGGCGTCGGCTTCGAAGTAGCGCAGCAGCAGCACGGCGTCGGCCATGTAGCTGACGTTGAGGCCGCTGGTCGACATCGAGCCGACCAGGCTCTGCTGCGGATTGATCAGCAACGTGACGACGCCCTGCTGGTTCAGGTAGGCGAGCAGCTCGTGCATCTGCAGCTGCAGGTGCTGCTCCTGCGCCATCGCCGCCATGTAGCCGGCCAGGCTGTCGATCATCACGATGCGCGCCCGGTGGTTCTCGACCTCGTTGCGCACGAGCGACGAGAACTCGCCCGGGGACGTCTCGGCCGGATCGACCTGCCGCACGTCGAGCAGGCCGGCCTTCATGTACGCCTCGAAATCGGAGCCCATGTCGCGAGCACGCGCCAGCAAGGTGCCGATGCGCTCGTCGAACTCGTAGATCGCGCAGCGCTCGCCGCGTGCGCAGGCAGCGGCGACGTACTGCATGCCGAGGTTGGTCTTGCCGCTGCCGGCCGGTCCGGTGACGAGGGTACAGGTGCCGCGCGACGGGCCGCCGTCGAGCATCTCGTCGAGCTCGGCCACGCCTGAGGCGACCGGCTCGCCGACGAACGGCTTGTGGAAGTCCGACGCGACCAGGCGCGGATAGACCACGAGCCCGCCGGTGCGGATCTGGAAATCGTGCCAGCCGGCGCGGAAGTCGACGCCGCGCAGCTTCTGCACTTCCAGGCGCCGCCGGATCGCGCCGTAGTCGAGCGTGCGGCGCGACACCGTGATGACGCCATGGCAAAGGCTGTGCAGGTGGCCGTCGGGGCGCTCGCCGGTCAGGTCGTCGACCATCAGCACCGTGGTGTCGTGCGCCGCGAAGTACTGCTTCAGCGCCAGCACCTGGCGGCGATAGCGCAGCGCATCCTGTGCGAGCAGGCGCAGTTCCGAGAGACTGTCGAACACGACCCGGCTCGGGCCGGCGCGATCCACCGAGTCGGTGATCAGCTTGACGGTCTCGCCGAGCTCGATCTCCCAGGGGTGCAGCACGGTCTGGTCGCGCCCTTCGCCGAGCGCGCCGTCGAGATTGGCGAGCTCGAACAGCTCGATGCCGTCCAGCGACCAGCCATGCGAGCGGGCGACCGCCTCCAGCTCGTCGACGGTTTCGGACAGCGTGATGTAGAGCGTGCGCTCGCCGCGTGCCGCGCCTTCGAGCAGGAACTGCATCGCCAGCGTGGTCTTGCCCGAGCCCGGCGAACCTTCGATCAGGAACAGTCGTCGCCGTGACAGGCCGCCGCCGAGGATGTGATCCAGCCCCGGGATGCCGGTCGATGCCGACCCCATCATTGCTTCTCGTTCCGACATGCCGTTTGCCCCTCTTCTTCTGCTGTCTCGGGCTGGTCCTGGGAGCCCGCTGGTAGGTCCGGCGAGTATGCGTAACGGGGCCGCCGCACGCTGTAGGACGAGGGCGCTTGGACCCTATGGAGAGTTTCGTATGTCGAGGGTCATGGATGGAGCGCTACCATCGACTCTCCCGGCGACCGGCCGCGCGATCCGCGCCGGATGCCCGCGGCAACGGCCCGACCGCGGCCACCCCGATTCCAAGGAGGAGACCCGCATGACCCGACTGCCCCGCCCCGCCGTGCTCGACCTGATCGGCAACACGCCGCTCGTGAAGGTGACGCGCATGGACACCGGGCCGTGCGAGCTGTTCCTGAAGCTCGAGTCGCAGAACCCGGGCGGCTCGATCAAGGACCGCATCGGCGTCGCGATGATCGAGACGGCCGAGCGCGACGGGCGGCTGAAACCGGGCGGCACCATCATCGAGGCGACCGCCGGCAACACCGGTCTCGGCCTCGCGCTGGTCGGCCGCGCCAAGGGCTACCGCGTCGTGCTGGTCGTGCCGGACAAGATGTCGGCCGAGAAGGTGCTGCACCTGAAGGCGCTGGGCGCCGAAGTGCACAGCGCGCGCTCGGACGTCGGCAAGGGCCATCCCGAGTACTACCAGGACCGCGCCGCCCGCATGGCGGCCGAGATTCCCGGCGCGTTCTATGCCGACCAGTTCAACAACCCGGCCAACCCGCTCGCCCACGAGACCTCGACCGCGCCGGAGATCTGGGACCAGATGGGCCACGACGTCGATGCCATCGTGGTCGGCGTCGGCTCCGGCGGCACGCTCACCGGGCTGACGCGCTTCTTCCGCCATGTCTATCCGCAGCTCGGCATCGTGATCGCCGATCCGGCCGGCTCGATCGTTGCCGACTACACGCGCACCGGCGTGGTCGGCAAGGCCGGCTCATGGGCGGTCGAAGGCATCGGCGAGGACTTCATCCCGGAGATCTCCGACTTCGGCAGCGTGCGCGCCGCCTACACGATCGACGACGAGACGAGCTTCGGCACCGCGCGCGAACTGCTGCGCGCCGAAGGCATCCTCGGCGGCTCGTCGACCGGCACCCTGCTCGCCGCGGCGCTGCGCTACTGCCGCGAGCAGACCACGCCGCAGCGCGTCGTCAGCTTCGTCTGCGATACCGGCACGCGCTATCTGTCGAAGGTCTACAACGACCAGTGGATGACCGACCAGGGCCTCTTGCCGCGCAAGCGCTACGGCGACCTGCGCGACATCGTCTCGCGCCGCGTCGAGGACGGCAGCGTCGTCAGCGTGGGCCCGGGCGACACCTTGCTGACCGCCTTCCAGCGCATGCGCCTGGCGGACGTGTCGCAGTTGCCGGTGCTGGCCGACGGCCGGCTCGTCGGCGTGATCGACGAGTCCGACCTCTTGATGAACGTGCATGCCGATACGCGGCGTTACCACTCCGGCGTGGCCGACGCGATGACGGACGCGCCGCAGACGCTGGCGCCGTCGGCCAGCCTCGCGGAGCTGGAGGCGGTGCTCGACCGCGGCCTCGTCGCGATCATCGCGGATGCCGGCGGCTTCCACGGCCTGATCACCCGCTTCGACCTGCTGAACCACCTGCGCCGCACCCTGGCCTGAAGGCCGCCCGATTGACACCGAACCACGCCGAACCACGACCATGAGCGACGACCACACCCTCGGCTTCGCGACCCGCGTGATCCACGCCGGCCAGGCCCCCGACCCGACGACCGGCGCGATCATGCCGCCGATCTATGCGACCTCGACCTATGTGCAGCAGAGCCCGGGCGTGCACAAGGGCTACGACTACGGCCGCTCGCACAACCCGACGCGCTATGCGCTCGAGCGCTGCGTCGCCGATCTCGAAAGCGGCGCCGCCGGCTTCGCGTTCGCGTCCGGGCTCGCGGCCATCTCGACGGTGCTGGAACTGGTCGATGCCCATGCGCACATCGTCGCGAGCGACGACCTCTACGGCGGCACCTTCCGTCTCTTCGAGCGGGTGCGCAAGCGCAGCGCGGGACATCGCTTCAGCTTCGCCGACCTCGCCGCGCCCGGCGCGCTCGAAGCCGCGCTGCAGCCCGATACCAGGCTGGTCTGGGTGGAGACGCCGACCAATCCGCTGCTGCGCCTGGCGGACCTGCGCGCGATCGCGCGCATCTGCCGGGAGCGCGGCATCCTTTGCGTCGCCGACAACACCTTCGCGAGCCCGTACGTGCAGCGGCCGCTGGAGCTCGGCTTCGATGTCGTCGTGCATTCGACGACCAAGTACCTCAACGGCCATTCCGACGTCATCGGCGGCGTCGCGGTCGTGTCGAATTCGACCCGGCATGCCGACCTGCGCGAGCGCCTGGGCTTCCTGCAGAACTCGGTCGGCGCGATCGCCGGGCCGTTCGACAGCTTCCTGACCTTGCGCGGCGTCAAGACGCTGGCGTTGCGCATGCAGCGCCACTGCGAGAGCGCATCCGAACTGGCGTCATGGCTGGAGCGCGAGCCCAAGGTCGCGCGCGTGCACTATCCCGGCCTCGAATCGCATCCGCAGCATCGCCTCGCGAAGGCGCAGATGCACGGATTCGGCGGGATGATCTCGATGGACCTGAAGACCGATCTGGCGGGTGCGCGGCGCTTCCTCGAGGCCGTGCGGATCTTCGCGCTGGCCGAAAGCCTGGGCGGCGTCGAAAGCCTCATCGAGCATCCGGCCATCATGACCCACGCGACGATCCCGGCCGAGACGCGGGCGCGTCTGGGCATCGGCGACGCGCTGGTGCGGCTGTCGGTCGGCGTCGAAGACCTGGCGGACCTGCGGCAGGACCTGGCGCAGGCACTCGCCCGCGTGTGAGCCCACGCGCGGCGGGGGCAATCCTTGAACGGCTGACGCGCCGAACCGCGCGCCGCAGAATCGATCGAACCAGGTGACGCAGATCACCCTTTGAGCAGCAGCGGAGAACGTTCATGAACCAGGTTGCGCCGACGACTGCTTCCGAGCAGGACGCCATCCACGGCACGGTGCTGTGCATCGAGGACCACCCGGTGACGATGGCGGTGGTCGAAGGCATGCTCGCGACGTTCCCCGGCATCAAGCTGCTGAAGGCGGGCGGCGGCCGCGAAGGGGTGCACATCGCGCGCACGCAATTGCCCGAACTGATCCTGCTCGACATGCGGCTGCCCGACATCAGCGGGCTCGAAGTCGTGCGCGCGCTCAGCGACGAGATCTCGCAGCAGAAGCTCGCCGTCGTGCTGCTCACCGCCGACAACTTCTCGATCGACGTCGTCAAGGCGATGAGCCTGGGCGCGCGCGACTACTGGATCAAGCCGCTGACGCTCGCGAAGCTGCAGGGCACGCTCGGGCGCTTGCTCGAGCGGGTGCGCGCCGATCGGGCGCGGCGCGCACAAAGGTAGTCGTTACTGCTTGACCGCCTCCACCTGGATCAGCAGGTGGATCTGGTCCGAGAAGCCGTAGTTGAGACCGTAGCTCACGTCCCACTGGCTGCGCGTGATGGTCGTCTCGAAGTCGCCGCCGCAGACCTCGCGCTTCAGCATCGGGCTCTGGTAGCAGTTGAAGTGCACCGCCTTCAACGTGACCGGATTGGTCTTGCCGCGCATCGTCAGCTGGCCCGCCACCTCGGTCACCTTGTCGCCGTCGAACGTGAACTTGTCGCCGACGAACTTGGCGGTCGGATAGGTCTCGCTGTCGAAGAAGTCCTTGCTCATCAGGTGCTTGTTGAGCGCCGGGACGCCGGAGTTGACCGAGCCGGTGTCGAAGGTCACCTCGACCTTGCCGGTCTTGGCCGCGCGGTCCAGGGTCACGCTGCCTTCCTTCTTGTCGAAGCGGCCGCGGTTGGTCGACGTGTTGAAGTGCATGATCTCGTAGACCACCGTCGTGTGGGTCGGATCGATCGCATAGGTGGCCGGCTCGGCCTGGGCGACAGCCGCGAGGGTCGTCAGTGCAACGGCGGTCAGGAAGGTCTTCATCGGAGGATCTCCTCGGGTTGGAAAGCGGTCACGCAAGCGGTCACGAAAGCGGTCACGCAAGCGGTCACGAAAGCGGTCACGAAAGCGGTCACGAAAGCGGTCACGAAAGCGGTCACATCGAGCCGACGCCGTTCAGCGTCAGCTTGAACTTCACCTGCACGTCGTCGGCCACCATCGACGTGTCGGCCCAGTCGCCGTCGCCGATCTTGTAGTCGAGCCGCTTGATCGTGAACGCGCCGGTGGCGGTGGTCGTGCCGCCGGCCTGCGTCAGCGCGACCGGCACGACGACGTCGTGCGCATGGCCCTTGATCGTAAGCTTGCCGGCGACATCGAACTTGCCCGCGCCGCTCGCCTTGATGCTCGTGCTCTGGAAGGTCGCGTTGGCGCTCTTCTTGGTGTCGAACCACTCCGGCTTGACGAGCTCGGCCTCGACCTCGGCGGCCCCGAGGCTGGCGCTCGTCAGGTCGATCGTGAAGGCGACACGGCCGCCGGCCGGCTGCTTCGGATCGAACGCGATCTGCGCATCGAAGCGCTTGAACTTGCCTTCGACCGGCACGCCGGTCTGCTTGAACGTGAAGGCGATCTCGCTCTGCGCCGGGACCAGCTTGGCGGCGGTCTGCGCCAGCGCGGCCGGCGCGACGAAGCAGGCGGCGATCGCGAACGCGGCGATCGGAGTGGACATGCGCAAGGTCATCGAAGGGGCTCTTTCGCGAGGATCGTTGGAGGTTCAGCGCGCCGGCCACATGCGGCCGATCAGGCCGTCGCGGTCGACGAGCTGGTGCTTCAGCGCGCCGGCGATGTGCAGGACGACGAGCCCGCCGAGCAGCCAGGCCAGCACATGGTGCACTTCCTTCAGGTTCTCGGCCAGCGCCTTGTCCGGGCTCACGAAGTCGGGCAGCGGCAGCACGCCGAACCAGACGATAGGAAAGCCTGCGGCCGAGCTGTACGCCCAGCCCGACAGCGGCACCGCGAAGAAGAAGACGTAGAGCAGCAGATGCGTCGCGTGGGCCGCGCGCGCCTGCCAGGCCGGCATCGCGACATCAGGCGGCGGCCGATGGCCCAGGCGCCACAGGAGCCGCAGCGCGGACAGCACGAGGATCGTGACGCCCGCCCACTTGTGCCAGTTGAAGAGCTTCAGCCGCATCGGCGACAGCGGCAGGTCGCTCATGTAGAGGCCGACGCCGAGCGAGCAGATGATCGCGATCGCGAGCACCCAGTGGAACGCCACGGCGATGCCGGTGTAGTGCGCGCTGGCGGTCGGGGATCGGGCCATGGTCGTTGGGTTCGGTCGGTCTGGCTTCAGCTTCAGTCGGGGCGAGAGACTATGACGCGGACATGGCCGGCGAGTTCGCGCCGGTTGAAGGACGCGTTCAAAGAATTGCAACCGCGTGCCATGACGAGAGGCCGCCGCCGCGTTGATTCCAAGCCCGGCGGGCCCGGTTCAACCAGCCGTCACAGCACCGCGCGCCGCAACTCGGGGAACACCTTGCCGACCTTGCCGAGCAGGTAGTCGCCATAGGTGCCGTCGAAGGCATGCACATTGGCGCGGTCCCAGCGCGCCGCGCTGTCGTCGGGCGCGGCCGGCAGGCCTTCGATCGGCCGCACGCGCGCGCCGAACGCCGGATCGAAGAAGAACGGAAACGACAGCCGGTCGCGTCCCGAGGTGTTCAGCGCGACGCGATGCGGCGTCGAGCGGTAGAGCCCGCCGGTCATGCGGTCGAGCATGTCCCCGATGTTGCAGACGAAGGAGGCGGGCAGCGGCGGCGCGGCGATCCAGCCGTCGGACGTCTTGACCGCGAGGCCGCCGACATCGTCCTGGCGCAGGATGGTCAGGAGCCCGTAGTCGCTGTGCTCGCCGACGCCCCACGCCGCATCGGTACCGGCGGGCGCCGGCCGCGTCGGGTAGTTGAAGATGCGGAACAGGATCAACGGGTCGGCGGTGCAGCGCGCGTGGAAGTAGTCGGCCGGCAGATCGAGGCTGAGCGCGACGCCTTCCATCAGCCGGTGGCCGAGCGTCGTCAACGCATCGATGTAGGCCAGGACCGTTTCCGTGAAACCGGCCAGCTGCGGCAGATCGGACCCGCCCGGCATCAGGTTCGGGCCGTGCACCGGCAGGCCGGCTTGCACGCGCGGATCGGCAGCGCCGAGTTCGCTGCCGAAGTAGAGGCCTTCCTTCCAGTCGGGACGTCCCGACGTCAGCTCGCCGCCGGGCGGAAAATAGCCGCGCCAGGCACGCCCGCCGAGCGCCATGCGCCAGCGCAGCTTGGTCGGCAGGTCGAGCGCGAAGAAGGCGCGGGCCAGCGTTTCGAGGCGTGCCGCCAGTGCCTCGTCGACGCCATGGCCGACGATGTAGAAGAAGCCATGCGTGCGGCAGGCCGCGCCGATCGCACGGGCTACGTCGGCGCGTTCGGCCGCGCTGCCGGACGCGAGCGGCGCGATGTCGATGACCGGGAGCGCGTCCATCACGATCAGCGGGCCTGCTTGATGAAGCGCAAGGTCATGCGGTCGGACTCGCCGATGGCGAGGTACTCGTCGCGGTCGACATCGCCGCCGCGCAAGGTCGGCGGCAGCGACCAGACGCCATGCGGATGCTTGTGGTCGTCGCGCGGATTGGCATTGATCTCGCTGTGGCCGGCGAGCCGAAAGCCGGCGGCGCGCGCCCGGTAGATCACGAACTCCTCGGTCAGGTAGCCGGTCTCGACCATCGTGCCGATAGGCGTCTCGGGCGGCGCCCGATGCTCCTCGATGCCGAGCACGCCGCCCGGCTTCAGCACCGCGTAGAAGCCGCGCAGCATCTCGTCGAGCGTGCCGTCCTTCATCCAGTTGTGCAGGTTGCGGAAGGTCAGCACGCGGTCGGCGCCGCCGGGTGGGGCGATGTCGGTGAACGCGCCATCCGTGGGCAGCCCTCCGACGTGCACGCGGCCGTAGGTCGCGGGATGGGCGACGAAGTTCGCTTCGAACGCGGCCTTGTCGCGCCGCGCCTCGTCGCTGTCGGAAGGATCGAGCGCAGCGTAGTAGTGGCCATGGTCGCGCACGAACGGCGCGAGGATCCGCGTGTACCAGCCGCCGCCGGGCGTGATCTCGACGATCGTCTGGTTCGCCGCCAGGCCGAAGTAGGTCAGCGTCGCCTGCGGATGGCGCGCGGCGTCGCGCGCCTTGTCGGCGTCCGGACGCTGCGGGCCGGCGATGACCGCGGCGAGCTTGCGCAGGTCGGCCGTGGGTGTCGGCTGCACGAGCACGGCATGGACCGACGTCGACAGGCCGTACAGCGCAGCGGCGAGTGCCGCGCGCCGGAGCTGGTTCGGATTCGTCATCGCGCCGATTCTGCGCGATCGTGCGATGCGATCGTGCGAGGCGCTAGCGCGGATGCCGCCGCCGCTGCTGCCAGGCCAGCAACTCGCCGACCACGCCGCGCCGGAACGCCAGCACGCAGGCGACGAAGATCGCGCCGATGATCACGGTGACCCAGGACCCGACGCGGTCCGACAGGTACTCCTGCAAGGTCACGACGATGCCGGCGCCGACCACCGGGCCGAAGAACGTGCCGGTGCCGCCGAGCAGGGTCATCAGGATCACTTCGCCGGACGTCGCCTGCAGCACGTCGGTGAGCGCTGCGAAGCCGAGCACCAGTGCCTTCAGCGAGCCCGCGAGCCCCGCGATCGCCGCCGACAGCACGAAGGCGACGAGCTTGTAGCGGTCGGCGTCGTAGCCGAGCGAAACGGCGCGCGGCTCGTTGTCGCGGATCGCCTTCAGCACCTGGCCGAACGGCGAATGCACGATGCGCACGATGAACAGGAACACCGCGATCGACACCAGCAGCACGAAGTAGTACATCGCGGTGTCGTTGCGCAGATGCACGAGGCCGAGCAGCGTGCCGCGCGGCATGCCCTGCAGCCCGTTCTCGCCGCCGGTGAACGGCGCCTGAAGGCAGACAAAGTAGACGAGCTGGTTCAGCGCCAGCGTGATCATCGCGAAGTAGATGCCCTGGCGGCGGATCGCGATCAGGCCGATCACGAGGCCCATCAGCGCCGCGCTCGCGGTGCCGACGACGAGGCCGGTGATCGTGTCGAGCTGCTGCGCGGTGACGATCCAGCCGGTCACGTACGCCGAGAAGCCGAAGTAGGCCGCATGGCCGAACGACAGCATGCCGGCATAGCCGAGCAGCAGGTTGAAGGCGCACGCGAACATCGCGAAGCACAGCAGCTTCATCGCGAACACCGGATAGATGCCGGTGAACGGCAGCGCGATGAGCGCCAGCCCAAGGATCGCGTAGAAGATCGATGCGGAGCGGCCCATGGTCAGCTTTTCCCGAACAGGCCCGCCGGCCGCCAGACCAGCACGATCGCCATGATCACGAACACGACGATGTTCGAGGCTTCGGGATAGATCACCTTCGTGAACCCTTCGATGATCCCGAGCAGCAGGCCGCTGACGATGGAGCCGAGGATAGACCCCATGCCGCCGATCACGACGACCGCGAACACCACGATGACGAGCGACGAGCCCATCAGCGGGCTGACCTGAACCACCGGCGCGGCCAGCACGCCCGCCAGCGCGGCCAGCGCGATTCCGCCGGCGTAGGTCAGCATCACCATCACCGGCACGTTGATGCCGAAGGCCTGCACCAGCGACGCGTTCTCGGTGGCGGCGCGCAGGGTCGCGCCCAGGCGCGTGCGCTCGATCACGAACCAGGTCGCGAAGCAGACGACGAGCGACGCGACGATGACCCAGCCGCGGTAGATCGGCAGCACCATGAACCCGAGGTTCATCGCGCCCTGCAGCGCGTCGGGCACCGGATAGGAATTGCCCGAGCTGCTGAAGCGATCGCGCAGCACGCCCTCGACGATCAGCGCGAAGCCGAACGTCAGCAGCAGGCCGTAGAGCGGGTCGAGCTTGTAGAGGTGGCGCAGCATCAGCCGCTCGAACACCAGGCCGATGATCGCCACGACGAGCGGCGCGACGATCAGCGCCCACCAGTAGTTGATGCCGAAGGCGTTCAGCGCGACATACGCGGCGAACGCGCCCAGCGTGTAGAACGCGCCGTGCGCGAAGTTCACGACGCCGAGCAGGCCGAAGATCACCGCCAGGCCCAGGCTCAGCATCGCATAGAACGAGCCGTTCACCAGCCCGAGCGTGAGCTGGCCGAGGATGACCGGCAGCGGATAGCCGAAGATCTGGATCATGGTCGCAGCGGGACGGCGGGTCGCGCATGGCTCGACGGCGCGTGCGCGCCGCCGGGCTCATGCGACTACTTCTTGACGAGCGGGCAGGTCGAATCGGACAGCGACCCGAACGCCTCCTCGCCCTTCATCGTGCTGATGAGCTTGTAGTAGTCCCACGGGTACTTCGACTCGGCGGGCGTCTTGACCTGCATCACGTACATGTCGTGCACCATCACGCCGTCGGCGCGGATGTAGCCGCCGGTCGCGAACATGTCGTTGACCTTCAGCTTCTTCAGCTCGGCCATGACCTTGTCGCCGTCGGTCGTGCCGGCGTTCTTCACCGCGGTCAGGTACTGGATCGTGGCCGAGTAGTACGCCGCCTGGTTCATCGTCGGCTCCTTCTTCATGATCTCGAAGTAGCGCTTGCTCCAGGCGCGCGTCTTGTCGTTCATGTCCCAGTACCAGCCGTCGGTGAGGTACAGGCCCTGCGCGGTCTTCAGGCCGAGCGCGTGGATGTCGCTGATGAAGGCGAGCAGCGCCGCCGGCTTCATCGTCTTGGTGATGCCGAACTCGTTGGCCGCCTTCAGCGAGTTGGTGAAGTCGTTGCCGGCGTTGGCGAGGCCGAGCACCTGCCCGCCCGAGCCCTGTGCCTGCAGCAGGAACGACGAGAAGTCGGTCGTGCCGAGCGGCACGCGCACCGAGCCGATCGCCTTGCCGCCGTTGGCGACGACGACCTTGGTCGCCGCTTCCTGCAACTGCGTGCCGAACGCGTAGTCGGCGGTCAGGAAGTACCAGCTCTTGCCGCCCTGCTTGGTGATCACGCTCGCGGTGCCGTTGGCCAGCGCGGTCGTGTCGTAGGCGTAGTGCACGTTGTACGGCGTGCAGTCGGCATTCGTGATCGACGAGCCGGCCGCGCCGATCGCGATGAACGGCACCTTCTTCTGGCTCGCCACCTTGGCCATCGCGACGGACACGCCGGTGTTCGAGCCGCCGAGCACCATGTTCAGCCCGTTCTGGTCGGCCCACTCGCGGAACTTGGATGCGCCGACGTCGGGCTTGTTCTGGTGGTCGACCGTCAGCAACGTGATCTTGCGGCCGAGCACGGTGCCGCCGAAATCGGCGATCGCCATCTTCGCGGCTTCGATGCCGCCCTGGCCGATCACGTCCGCGTAGACGCCGGAGAGGTCGTCGATGTCGCCGATCACGACGTCGGCGGCGCGCGCCGCGGTGGTGCCGAACAGCGCGGCGACGGCCAGGCCGGCGGCGATCGCGAGGGGGGTGCGTTTCATGCGTAGCTCCTTGACTGGAAAGACGGGGACTCAGACACCGAGGAACTCGTGCAGCATCGCCATGTTGGCGGCGAGCTCCGATCGATCGAAGCTCTGGGCGATGCGGCCGTGTTCCATCACGAAGAAACGATCCGCGAGCGGCGCGGCGAAGCGGAAGTTCTGCTCCACCATGACGATCGTGTAGCCCTGCTTGCGCAAGGTGCGGATCATCTCGGCCAGCGCCTGCACGATGACGGGCGCCAGGCCTTCGGAGATTTCATCGAGCAGCAGAAGTTTCGCGCCGGTACGCAGAATGCGGGCAACCGCCAACATCTGCTGCTCGCCGCCCGACAGCCGCGTGCCCTGGCTGCCGGCGCGTTCCTTGAGGTTCGGGAACATCGCGTAGATCTGCGCGATGCTCATGCCGCCCGGCGCGACGACCGCCGGCAGCATCAGGTTCTCCTCGGCCGACAGCGCCGAGAAGATGCCGCGCTCCTCCGGACAGTAGCCGACGCCGAGCCGGGCGATGCGGTGCGTCGCCATGCCGACGGTCTCGGTGCCGCGCACCTTGATCGAGCCGCTGCGCCGCCCGATCAGGCCCATGATCGCGCGCATCGTGCTGGTCCGGCCGGCGCCGTTGCGGCCGAGCAAGGTCACGACCTCGCCCTCGGCGACGCTGAAGTCGACGCCGTGCAGCACGTGCGACTCGCCGTACCAGCCTTGCAGGTCGCTGACTTCGAGGAAGGCGGTCATGGCGTCAGTGCGGACCGGCGAGTTCGGCGTCGGCGCTGCCCATGTAGGCCTCGACGACGGCAGGGTTCTTCGACACTTCGGCGTACGGCCCTTCGGCCAGGGTCGCGCCGCGCGCCAGCACGGTGATCGTGTCGGCGATGCTCGAGACGACGCTCATGTTGTGCTCGACCATCAGCACGGTGCGGCTCGCGGCGACCTTCTTGATGAGCTGGCGCACGCGGTCGACGTCCTCGCTGCCCATGCCCTGCGTCGGCTCGTCGAGCAGCATCAGCTGCGGATCCATCGCGAGCGTCGTCGCGATCTCGAGCGCGCGCTTGCGCCCATAGCTCAGCTCGACGGCGGGCAGCTTCGCATAGGCCTGCAGGTCGACCTCGTGCAGCAATTCCATGACGCGCGCATCGAGCACCGCGAGCGAGCGCTCCGGCCGCCAGAAGTGGAACGACGTGCCGAGCTTGCGCTGCAGCGCGACGCGTACGTTCTCGAGCACCGTCAGGTGCGGGAACACCGCCGAGATCTGGAACGAGCGGATCACGCCGCGGCGCGCGACGACCGCCGGCTTCTCGTTCGTGATGTCGTGGCCGTCGTAGACGATCTGGCCGGCCGACGGCACGAGGAACTTCGTCAGCAGGTTGAAGCAGGTCGTCTTGCCGGCGCCGTTCGGGCCGATCAGCGCGTGGATCGTGCCGCGCCTGACGCGCAGGCTGACCTTGTTGACCGCGACGAAGCCCTTGAACTCCTTCGTCAGGTCGCGCGTCTCGAGGATGCAATCGGCGTTGCCGCTCATGCGGGTCTCCCCGACCTGGGCTTGGACCCCGCGGCACCCGCGGGCGGGATCTCTCCGCCGAGCCGCTCCGACAGCGTGCGCGCGACGCCGAGCGCAGCGTTGCGGAAGCGAACGCCGCCATCCGTCCCGAGTTGCGCCTTGTTGATGCATACCGCGACCGCCGCAACCGGCGTGCCCGACGCGTCGAACACCGGTGCGCCGAACGAATAGACGCCCACGCGCACCGCTTCGTCGTCGATGCTGTAGCCGCGCTTGCGCGTCAGCGCCAATTCCTTCAGCAGCGCCGCGACGTCGCTCGGCCCCTTCTTCGTCAGCATCGCCAGCGGCGCATTGCCGAACAGCGCACGCACGCGCTCCGGCGCCCAGTGCGCCAGCACCGCCTTGCCGCTGCCCGACAGATGCGCCGGCAGCCGCATGCCGACGGTGAACGCCAGGCCGAGCGGCCGCGCGCTGTTGCGCACGGCCATGTAGAGCGCATCGGTGCCGCTCAGCACCGACAGCACGACGGTCTCCTCGGGCGCGGCGCCGCGGTCGGACCAGAGCGCGTTGAACTCGGTGGCGACGTCGGTTCCCGAGACGAACGCCTCGGCCAGGCCCATCACGCTGGGGCCGATCATGAACGCGCCGTCGCTTCGACGACGGAGGTAGCCGAACGAGACCAGCGTGTTGCACAGGCCATGCACGCTGCTTTTCGGCAGCTCGAGGTCGTTGGCCAGGCGCGCCAGGCTCATCGGCGCGCGCGCATCGGCGAGGCGCTCGAGCAAGGTGAGCGCACGCGACACCGCCGGCACCAGCGCGGTGCGCGCGGCCGCACCGCCGGGTTGCACCGGGGCGCGCGGCGGGGCGATCGAAGCGGCTGCGGAGCGGGCGTGCATGCGGAGGTCACGGTCCCATCATTCAGTTGGCTGAACGGTCTTCAGGCCATCGGACGCGCAGTCTAGTGAGGGATCGTTGCGCCGTCTTGCGCGGCGGCGGCCGTTTGCGGGTTAGACCCGACAGGACTTGCCCTGATCGCCGCCGGCCGCGAAGCATGGCCGCCGATAGCGGTAACATCCGCGGCTCGGAGATGGCATGCCTCCGTGAACCGCCGCCGCGTCGCCGACGCGGCGGCTGATGATGCCTACGCGCGGCGTTGCCGTGGACGCGTAGGCTATGGCGTCCGCCGGCACCACCGCCCGGCAGGGAAAGGACGCAACGATGATGATGCTCTCGGTGATCGCGATCTCGATCGGCGCGGCGCTCGGCGCCTTGCTGCGATGGATGCTGTCGGTGCAGCTCAATGCACTGTTCCCGCAGCTGCCGCTCGGCACGCTCGCATCGAACCTCGTGGGCGGCTACCTGATCGGACTCGCGGTCGCGTTCTTCGCGCTGCATCCGGAACTGCCGCCGCAATGGCGACTCTTCGCCATCACCGGCTTCCTCGGCGGGCTGACGACGTTCTCGACCTTCTCGGCCGAGGTCGTCGGCCACCTGAGCGAGGGCCGCGTCGGATGGTCGCTCGGCGTCGTTGCGGTCCACGTGCTCGGCAGCGTCGGCATGACCCTGCTCGGCATGGCCACGATGGCGGCGCTGCGCCGCGCCTGAAGGAGACGGCGATGAACGCGATGAATGGCTACCAGGTGAGCTTCTTCTTCGAGCAGGACCGCCGGCACGACGGTGCGGCCATGCACGAGTGGCTCTTGCGCACGGCACGCTCGCTCGGCATCGAAGGCGGCACCTTGCTGCCGGCGAGCGAAGGCTACGGCCGCGCCGGGCGCCTGCATTCGGCGCACTTCGTCGAGCTGGGCGATCAGCCGGTGGAATTCACGATGGCGATGACGACCGAGCGGGCGACTGCGCTGTTCGAACTGCTGGAGCGCGAGCGGGTCGATCTGTTCTACGTGAAGACGGCGATCGAATTCGGCCGCGTCGGCGGCTGAGGTCCGTCAGCGCGCCTCGGCGGAGATGCCGTCGGGATCGGCGAGCCGCGGCGCGGGCCGCTCGCAGATCCGGCCGATCGCCCACAGGCCGCCGACCAATCCGACCGCGGCAAGCGCCTGCTGAGCCGGGCTCAGGCGATGCGCGTTCCACAGGAACGTGGTCGTCGCGGCCAGCACCGCGACGAACAGCGACGCGGCCAGCCACGCCGCCGCGCGCGACAGCGGCGGGTCGTAGCGCTCGACGCGATCGATGTCGAACGCCGGCTTCGGCCAGCGCGCCGCGACGTCGGCCGGACGCCAGCCCGGCGGCTTGATCCAGACACGCAGCTTGTCGCCCCACGCGCTCGCGTGCCAGCTGTCCTCGACGAGCGCCGCGTAGTACTGCAGGTTGGCCCACAGCGGATTCCAGCTCTGCAGCGGTCCGCGCGTGCCGTAGACGATGGGCTCGGCATCGTCCTCCTCGATGTAGCTGCCGAACAGCCGGTCCCAGACGATCAGGATGCCGCCGTAGTTCTTGTCGAGGTAGCGGTCGTTGACGGCATGGTGCACGCGGTGGTTGCTCGGCGCGCAGAACCAGCGGTCGAACCAGCCGAGCCGCCCGATCTGCTGCGTGTGCACCCAATACTGGTAGAGCAGGTCGATCAGCGCGACCGTGCCGAACACCAGCGGCGGCACGCCGACGAGCGCCATCGGCAGGTAGAACAGCCAGCCGCCGAGAAAGCCGCTGCTGGTCTGGCGCAGCGCGGTCGACAGGTTGTAGTCCTCGCTCTGGTGGTGCACGACGTGCGCGGCCCAGAAGAACGCCACCGTGTGGCCGAGCCGGTGGTGCCAGTAGTAGCAGAGGTCGTAGAAGACGAGCGCGAACAGCCAGACCGCGATCGACTTCGCATCGAGGTACCAAAACGCGAGATGGTCGTAGACGACCGCATAGACCGCGACCGTCACCAGCCCGCCGAACAGCCCGGTGATCTGGCTCATGATGCCGAGGCCGATGCTCGACAGCGCATCGTTGACGCGGTAGGTATTGCGTCCGCGGCGCCAGCCGACCAGCCACTCGATGCCGATCAGCAGGAAGAACAGCGGCGTCGCCAGGACGATGATCTGCGGGCCGGTCATGGGGGCGGCATCTCTCGCTTCAACGGTGGCTGCTCACACCAGACAACCGCGCGCATCGACCGGCCAGACCGCCTCGACCACGCCCCGCTCCAGCCCGCCGCGCACGACGACATAGTGGTCGTGCAGGTTCACGGTCGGATCGCAATGGCCGGGGATCAGCCAGATCGTCTCGCCGAGTTCGGGCAGCGCGTCGCCGCGCGCCGTGAGCACGCCGTGCTCGTCGCCGCCGTTGGCAAAGCCCAGGTCGCGGCCGTGCACGCGCGGCATGCCGGAGTCGACCGCGTGCGCCTTGTGGCCCGCATCGACGACCGCATGCGCGACGCCGCGGCTCATCACCTGCGACTTCACGAAGAGCGCATGCTCGAAGCGCGGCGCGTGGGCCGGCGGGTCGTTGTCGGCGTAGTCGCGGTCCATGAAGACGTAGCTGCCGGCCTGCAGTTCGCCCCAGACGCCGCTGGCCGCCTCGAACGGAAAGCTGCCGGTGCCGGCGCCGGTGACGAGCGGGCAGGCGATGCCGGCCGACGTGATGCTCGCCTGCGCGGCGCGCGCCAGGTCGGCCGCATGGCGGATCGCCGCCTCGCGCTCGGTCGGGCTGCGCAGGTGCTGGGCCTTGCCGTGGTAGGCCTGCAGGCCCGCGAAGCGCAGCCCCGGGTGCGCGACGACCTGTTGCGCCAGCGCGCCCGCCGCCGGCGGCGCAGCGCCGCAGCGGCCCTGGCCGACGTCGACCTCGACATAGACGTCGATCTCGCTGCCCGCGGCGGCCACTGCGGCCGCGAGGCGCTCGATGCCCGGCATCGAATCGACCGCGATCGCGAGCCGCACGCGGCCGGCCAGCGCCGCGACGCGCGCGAGCTTGACCCGATCGACGACCTCGTTGCTGATGTAGAGATCTTCGATGCCGGCCGCGGCCAGCGCCTCGGCTTCGGACAGCTTCTGCACGCACACGCCGACCGCGCCGGCCGCCATCTGCCGGCGCGCCACCTCGCCGCTCTTGTGCGTCTTGGCATGCGGCCGCAGGCGCAGGCCGCGCTCGCGTGCGTAGTCGGCCATGCGCGCGATATTGCGCTCCATCGCGTCGAGGTCGACGACGAGCGCGGGCGTCGCGACGCCATCGATCGGCGTGCCCGGGCGCGGCCGCCATGCGGCGCGGACGTCGTTGCTCATGCGTCGGGGTTCCGATTCAGACGGCCGCGCGGCGCGGCGCGATCGGCGGCGGGCTGTCGCCGCCGGCGTCGGGGCGCACCATGCCGTCGAGATGATGGGTATCGCTCCAGCCGACGAGCGTGTAGCCCTGCGGGCTGTAGAGCAGACGGTTGATGCTGGCGTTGCCGAGCTGCCAGGAGCGCGGTGCATCGAGCGGAACGCGCGCGGCCGCGCGGTACAGGCAGTCGAGCACGCCGCCATGGGCGACGAGCACGATGGCCTCGCCCGGATGCGCGGCCGCCAGACGCGTCGCGCAGGCCACGCTGCGCGCATAGAAGTCGCACAGCGTCTCGCCGCCGTCCGGGCCGAAGCCGGGATCGCGGCGGCGCCAGCGCGCGCTCTCGGCGGGCCAGCGCGTCTCGATGTCCTTGAAGGTCATGCCTTCGAAGATCCCGAAGCCGCGCTCGCGCAGACCGATTTCGGGCACGATGGCCAGGCCGGTCGTGCGCGCGACCGCTACCGCGGTCTCATGGGCGCGCACCAGGTCGCTCGCATAGAGTGCCGCGAACGTCTCGCCGGCCAGCACGTCGCCGAGGCGCCGCGCCTGCTCCCGGCCGACCGCATTGAGCGGTACGTCGAGCTGACCCTGGATGCGGTTGTCGACATTCCAGGCGGTCTCCCCGTGGCGGATCGCGATGACGCGCGTGGCTTGCTGGTCGGCCGCCTCCATGGCCGATCAGGCGATGAGCCGGCGGTTCAGCGTGTAGGTGCCCGAGTGCGTGCCCTCGGCGAGCACGTGCGGATAGATCGCCTGGCGCACGTCGGCGCCGGTGAAGCGTGCTCCGACATCGGCGCGCGCCGTCGACAGCGCGTAGAGCGTGAAGACGTAGTGATGCACCAGCGAGTCGTTGAACGGCGGGAACGGACCGTCGTAGCCGTAGTAGTCGCCGGCCATCTCGGCGTTGCCTGCGAACCAGCCGGTGTAGTCGTTGATGCCCTGGCGCGCCTGATCGAGGCCGGGCACCGCGACCGCCGGTCCGGGCTTGCCGCGCGCGGTGAAGCCGCGGCTGAAGGCACCCTCGGCGATCTCCGACAAGGTCGCCGGCAGGTCGATCAGCACCCAGTGGAAGAAGTCGACCCGCGGCAGCTCGGCCGGCACTTCGCGGTCGGTCCGGTTGACGTCGTCGCCGCGGCTCGGCACGTCGAAGTCGTGACAGATCAGCGCGAACGACCGGGTGCCCGCCGGCACCTCGCTCCACGCGAGATGCGGATTGAGGTTGTCGGAGAAGACCGGCCCCGCGCCTTCGAGCTTCCCGGCGGCAAAACGCGCCGGGATGCGCTCGCCGTTGGCCCAGCTGTCGCTCCACACTTTCATCGTCGCTGCTCCCTCGCCGAGGTCTTCATACGCCCCAGACGATGTCGGCGTCCTCGGCTTGCGAACGCTTCATCATCTCGACCATCGGCCAGGCGCGCTGACGCAGGCTGATGTCGCGCGGGCCGGGCTTGCGGCCTTCGGCGGCGGCCTCCTGATCGGCCCGGGCGCGCGCCGCTTCCTCGGCCGCCACCGCGCGCTCGATGGCAGCGATCGCCGCGGGCATGTCGGCCGCTTCGATGATGCCCTTGGGCGCCGGCGCCTTGCCGATGCTGCGCAGCAGCTCGTCGCCGCCCGGCCCCGTCATGACGACGTCGCCGGCAGCCTTGGACTTGAACTTGTAGATCATTGCGAACGCCCTCAACCTTTCCCGGTCGACGCGTCACGCATACATGTAGCCGCGGTTGAACGGGAACTGCGATTGTGCCCCGCGCATCGAGCCGTCGGCCAGACGCCCGCTCGGCCGCGACACGAGGATCTGCGACAGCGACAGCCAGCCGTGCTCGAAGCTCATCGCGCTGCCGGCCAGATAGAGCCGGTAGGCGCGCACGACCTTGTCGCTCGTGACCTTGCGCGCCGCCGTGAGGCGGGCCTCCAGGCCGTCGCTCCAGGCCCAGAGCGTGCGTGCGTAGTGCGGGCGCAGGTTCTCGAGGTCGACCGCCTCGAGCTGCGCGTCGCTCAGCACGCGTATCGCCTCCGACACGTGCGGCAGTTCGCCGCCCGGGAAGATGTAGCGCTCGATGAACTCGCCGATGCCGGCGCCGAGCTGGTGGTTGCCGGTGCCGCCGGCGGTGATGCCGTGGTTCATCGCCAGGCCGCCGGGCTTCAGCAGGCGACGCAGCTTGGCGAAGTAGCCCGGCAGCTGCGCATGGCCGACGTGCTCGAACATGCCGATCGAGGCGATCTTGTCGTACGGCTTGTCCTCCGGCACCTCGCGGTAGTCGCGCAGCTCCATCGTGACGCGGCCTGCGAGGCCCAGCTCCTCGATGCGGCGGTTGACGTGCGCATGCTGGTTCCTGCTCAAGGTGATGCCGTGCGCCTGCACGTCGTAGTGCTGCGCGGCCCACAGCAGGAGGCCGCCCCAGCCGGCGCCGACGTCGAGGAAGCGCTCGCCCGCGCGCAGCATCAGCTTCCTGCAGATGTGGTCGAGCTTGGCTTCCTGCGCCTGCGCGAGCGACATCGCCGCATCGCGAAAGTAGGCGCACGAATAGACGCGTTGCGGGTCGAGCCACAGCGCGTAGAACTCGTCCGAGACGTCGTAGTGGAACTGGATCTGCGCCGCGTCGGTCTCGGCGCGATGGTGGGTGCGCGAACGTGCGGTGCGCCGGAGCCGGTCCCACCAGGCCACCGGCGCCGCGAGCGGGTCGGCCTGCGTCGGATCGCGATCCAGAATCTGCGCGGCCGCTTCCATCAGGTCGCGCATGTTGCCGTCGAAATCGAGCCGGCCTTCGACATAGTCTTCGGCCAGCTTGCCGATCTGTCCGGTCGCGAGGTGCGCCAGCGGGGAAAGCTCGTGCAGCCTGATCGTCACCGGTGCGCTGCCGGCACCGAGCCGGCGCCCACCCGGCAACAACACCGCCAAAGGCATCTTCAGAGACTCGAGCCGGCGCTCGAGCAGACCGTCCATCGCCGTCATCGCCAGGAAACCTCCTGCACGAGACTGTACAAAAAACCGCCGGAGCGCGTCGGACACCCCGCCGCGCGCGACCCGCCAGCAGGCTCTTGGTCAGTGCGCCACGCGGTGGCGCGGCGGTGCCGGCCGCGGCGCGGCGTGCGGCATGTTGCGGTGGCTGTCCAGGCGCGACTGCAAGGCGACGACGTCGAGCGCCGGCGCGAACAGGAAGCCCTGGAACAGATCGCAGCCGGCCTGCTCGAGGAAGGCGCGCTGCGCCGCGGTCTCGACGCCTTCGGCGACGATCTCCAGGTTCAGCGCCCGGCCCATCTGCACGATCGCGCGGACGATGCCGGCGTCGCTCGCATCGTCGGGCAGGCCGCTGACGAGGCTGCGGTCGATCTTCAGGCAGGCGATCGGGAAGCGCTTCAGGTAGCTCAGGCTCGAGTAGCCGGTGCCGAAGTCGTCGATCGACAGCCGGACGCCGAGCTCGGCCAAGAGGTTGAGCCGCGCGAGCGCCTCGGCCGCATCCTGGATCAGGATCGATTCGGTGAGCTCGAGCTCGAGCAACTCGGGGGTCAGGCCGGCGTCGCGCACGGCGTCGCCGACGTGCTCGACGAAGCCGGGCTGCTGGAACTGCAGCGCCGACACGTTGACCGACACCGCGAGCGGTTGGCCGGCGCGCTCCCAGGCCGCAGCCTGGCGTACCGCGGTCGAGAGCACCCAGTCGCCGAGCGCGACGATGAAGCCGCTCTCCTCCGCCACCGGGATGAACTCGCCGGGCGAAATCTCGCCGCGCTCCGGGTCGCGCCAGCGCAGCAGCGCCTCGACGCCGACGACGCGGCCGCCGGCGAGCTCGACCTTGGGCTGGTAGTTGAGCCGGAAGCGTCCCTGCGCGAGCGCCTGGCGCATCGCGTGGTCGAGCTGCATGCGCGAGCGCAGGGTCGGACCGGAGCGCTCGGGTCCGGGCTGATGGAAACGGATGCCGGCACGGCCGGCCGACTTCGCGGCATGCATCGCGGTGTCGGCGTGCTGCATCACCTCGTCGGATGACGAGCCGTCGGCCGGGAACAGCGCGATGCCGATACTCGAGGTCACCGTGAAGGTCATGCCGGCCTGCGCGAACGGCCGCTGCAATTCTTCGCTGACACGCCGCGCGACCGCTTCGGCGCTCGTCGCATCGGCCTTGTCGAGCAGCAGCACGAACTCGTCGCCGCCGAGGCGCGCCACCGTGTCCATCTGGCGCAGGCACGCCTGGATGCGCTCGGCGACATCGAGCAGCACCCGGTCGCCGAAGGCATGACCGAGCGTGTCGTTGACGTGCTTGAAGTGGTCGAGGTTGAGGAACAGCAGCGCGAACGTCGACGCGTCGCGCTGCGCCGCATGGATGGCCGCGTCCAGGCGCATGCCGAGCTGGCGCCGGTTCGGCAGGCCGGTCAGCGCGTCGGTGTGCGACAGCGTCTCGATGCGCTCGTTGGCCTCGAGCTTCTCGGTCATGTCGCGGAACGAGTAGACGCGGCCGATCGGCCGCCCGCGGATGCAGTGCGGCAGGGTCACGCGCTCGACGACCTTGCCGCCGTGCAGCCGGATCACGTCGCTCGCCTGCAGCATCGTCGCCTCGTCGATCGCCGACAGGCGCCGCATGTAGGTATTGGGATCGATGACGCTGCGCCGCATCCAGTCGAACACCGCGTCGTCGTCGCGGCGCACCAGCAGGTCTTCCGGCACGCCCCAGATCGCCGCGAAGCGCTGGTTGAAGTTGCGGATGCGGCCGGCGAGGTCGGTCACGAGGATGCCGTCGGCGGTCGACTCGAGCGTCGCCTGCAGCTCGGCGGTCGAGGCCTCGAGGTCGCGCTCGATGCGCACCTGCTCGCTGCGGTCGACCAGCGCGACGACGTAGACCATGCGCTCGCCTGCGCGCACGCGCGTGACGCGGCGCGTCACCGGCAGGGTCTGGCCGCCGGACAGACGCCGCACCAGCGTGTCGGATTCGATGTCCTCGGCGATGCCTTCGGCGGCCTCGGCCCAGTAGAACGCATCCTCGGGCGACGCCGACAGCTCGAGCGCCGGCCGGCCGATCAGCTCGCGCACCGGCATGCCGAACAGCAGCGCCGCGGCGACGTTGGCGGCGACGACACGCAACGCTTCCGCATCGACCAGCCAGACCGGACTCGGCAGCGCGTCGATCAGCGCCGCCCAGCCGCCCAGCGCGGCTGCATCGAGCAGCGCGTGGTCGGGTTCCCGTCTCATGCCGCCAACGGGGTCGACGTCGCGCGCGCCGGTTCGAAGAAATAGGCCACGCGGGTGCGCGGCGCGAGGTAGTCGAGCGACTGCCGCGGGAGTTGCTGCGGCTTGACGCTGCGGCGGATGCCGAGGCCGGAGACGTTCTCCAGGTCGACCACCAGCGCTTCCTCGGCAGGCACCTTCGCGTCGTGCACCAGCACGCGCGGCTTCAGCGGACGGGTCGAGTTGACCGCCATCACCATCGCATAGCGGTCGTCGGTGAGCTGCACCGTCGAGCCGGGCGGATAGACGCCCATCATCTTGATGAAGGCGCCGAGGATCGCGGTGTCGAACTTGGTCTTGCCCTGCGCGAACAGCAGCGACAGCGACTCGTGCGGCGTCAATGCCCGGCTGGGCACGTGCGGATTGCACAGGTTGTCGTAGCGGTTCACCAGCGCGACGATGCGCGCCGCCGCCGTCATGCGGTCGGTGTTGAGCTTCAGCGGAAAGCCGCTGCCGTCGGCATGCTCGTGGTGCTGCGCGATCACCAGCGTCGCGCCGGGGGAAAGGCCCATCTTGCGGGCATGCGTGATGCCGTGCGCGACGTGCTCCTCGTAGAACCGGCTCTCGGCGACCGTGAAATGTTCCTCGCGATAGCGCACCCGATCGGGCAGCTCCATCTTGCCGATGTCGTGCAGCAGCGCGCCGACGCCGAGGTCGAGCATCTCCTGCTCGGGCAGATGGAACACGCGCCCCATCAGCAGCGAGATGATCGTGACGTTGAGCGCATGCACCGACGCCTTGTCGCCGGCGCCGTCGGTGAGCAGCCGGATGCAGACTTCGTCCTCGGCGAGCATCTTGTCGACGAGTGCGCGCGACAGCGTCTCGACCTGCTGGCGCGCATCGCGCGGCGCGAGCGCGACGAGCTCGGTGATCTGCTTGCAGTCGTGTGCGGCCTCGCTGAACTGGCGCTCGACGAGCTGCAGCGCGGCGCGCTGCTCGGCGAGCTTCCTGCGGTGCTCGGCCCGCGCCTGCACCTCGGGCGACACCTCGGCGACCGGCGCGGCGATCGGCTCGTCGATGAAATCGGCGACCTGCGACGGCATCGCGTCGAAGCCTTCCATGTCGTCCAGCGTCAGGTCGCTCTGGTGCGGGCTCCAGCGCACGCGCCTCAGGCCGAGCGACTGGATCGTGGCGATCTGGTCGGCATTGGCGACCTTGAAGCTGCTGAGCGGAAACGGATGCGACATCCAGCCCAGGTCGAGATGCACGAACATCCCGATCCGGATGGCATGGACGTCGATCGTGTCCGGCGAGTTGACTGCGTTCATTCCCTTGGCGGCGCGGGGCAAGGAGCTCCCGCGGCTTGCAGACCTTATCGGCGCAGCGGTTAGCGACTTGAATGGCCGCCCGACCGGCGGTTCCTCGGTCGGCGCGTCATCTTTTCACGCGCGTCGACAGCACGATCGCCGACGTGGTGCGCTCGACGCCGTCGAGGCCGCCGATGCGGTCGATCAGTCCGTCGAGCTCGGCGATCGACGGCGCCGCGACGATCGCGATCATGTCGAACGGGCCGCTGACCGAGTGCAGCTCGCGCAGCTCCGGCCACTTGCGCAACGTCGCCTCGATCGCCGCGCTGCGCTTGGGTGCCAGCGTGATCAGCACGTGTGCGCGCACCAGGCTGGCCTCGGCCTCGTCGGCCACGCTGACGGTGTAGCCGCTGATCACGCGCTGCCGCTGCAGCCGCTCCATGCGGCTCTGCACCGTCGTGCGCGACAGGCCGAGCTTGCGCGCCAGCTCGACGGTCGGCGCGCGCGCGTTCTCGCGCAGCAGCGCGAGCAGCGCCTGGTCGGTGGCATCCAGCGGGGCAGTCGGCATGCTGCTCAATCGATGTCGGCAATCTGCCGAAATATAGCCTGCAATCCGTCCGACTGGCCGATGCGTTCTGCACGGCCCGCCGGGACAATCCGCGTCGTTTCGTTTATCGCGGCTCAGGAGCACACACCATGCTGAAGGACATCCTCATCGTCGGCGGCGGCAAGATCGGATCGGTGGTCGCCGACCTGCTGGCCGACACGCCCGAGCACGACGGCTACCGCGTCACGATCGCCGACCGCTCCGAAGCGCTGCTCGCCGAGATCGCGAGCGACGTGCGCAAGTCGGCGCGCATCGCGACGCTGGCGCTCGACGCCACCGATCCGGCGGCCCTGCACGCCGCATTGCGCGGCCGCTATGCGGTGATGAGCGCCGCACCCTACTTCCTGACCGTGAAGATCGCACAGGCGGCGCGCGAAGCCGGCGTGCACTACCTCGACCTGACCGAGGACGTCGCGAGCACGCGCGCGATCCGCGAGATCGCGCAAGGCGCCGAAACCGCCTTCATCCCGCAGTGCGGCCTGGCGCCCGGCTTCATTTCGATCGCCGCGGCCGATCTGGCGCGCCGCTTCGACAGCCTGGATTCGGTGCGCATGCGCGTCGGCGCGCTGCCGGCCTATCCGAGCAACGCGCTGAACTACAACCTGACCTGGAGCACCGAAGGCGTCATCAACGAGTACTGCGAGCCGTGCGAGGCGATCGTCGACGGCCACGTGCGCGAAGTGCCGGCGCTCGAGGAGCGCGAGGAGTTCTCGCTCGACGGCGTGCTCTACGAGGCGTTCAACACGTCGGGCGGCCTCGGCACCCTGTGCGAGACGCTCGCAGGCAAGGTGCGCACGCTCAACTACCGGACGATCCGCTATCCCGGCCACGCCGCGATCATGAAGGCGCTGCTGCACGACCTGCGCCTGAAGGACCGCCGCGACGTGCTGAAGGACATCCTCGAGCAGTCGCTGCCGACGACGATGCAGGACGTCGTGATCGTCTTCGTGACGGTCGCCGGCCGGCGCGACGGGCGGCTGCAACAGGACACCTACGCGCGCAAGATCTACAGCCACGTGCTGTCGGGCAAGATGCGCAGCGCGATCCAGATCACGACCGCGTCCAGCCTGTGCGCGATGCTGGACCTGCTCGCCCACGACCGCCTGCCCGAGCGCGGCTTCGTGCGCCAGGAAGACCTGCCGCTGTCGGTCTTCCTCGGGAACCGCTTCGGGCGGGTCTACGCGATGGAAGAGCTGGCGCACGCCGCCTGAGTCGCCGGCGCGCATTCGAGGGGGCTGCGCGGGCTGGTCCGGAGGATGCGGGACTTACACTCCCGGCTCCCTCCAGCGAACCGAAGGAAGCCGAAGATGTCGTCGAAGCGGACCCTCGCCACCGCGCTGATCGCGGGTCTCGCGGCCCTGCTGGCCGCCTGCGCGACACCGCCGCAGCCGCTGATCCTCGCGCAGCCGACGGACCCGGCGCGCCTCGCCGGCGACTGGTACGTGATCGCGAGCATCCCGTCCACCTGGGAAGCCGGCGGCTACGACGCGAAGGAGAGCTTCGCGCCGCGGAGCGACGGCAAGGTCGATACGGTCTACAGCTTCCATGCCGACGCCGGCGACGGCCCGCTGCGCAGCTACCACACCGTGCTGACGCCGGTCGGCCAGGGCGGCGTCGTCTGGCGCCAGCACTACGCATGGCCGTTCGACCGGCTCGTGCCGATCGATCGCGACTTCCGCATCGCCTACCTGTCGCCGGATGCCGGCCAGGCGGTGATCGCGCGCGAAGACCGCGACTACCTGCTGATCCTGGCGCGCAGCCCGAAGCTGGCGGATGCCGACTACGGCCAGTTGTTGAACTTCACGACGCGCATCGGCTACGACGCGAGCCAGATCAAGCGCGTGCCGCAGTCGGCTCCATAGCCGCGCCGTAGCCGCCCAATAGCCACGCCACCGGGCGGCCTGACGGAACGGGCGATTGCCCCAGTCCGTACACTTCCGTGTCTCCTCCGGACCAGCAGGCTCGCCATGATCGACAAGCTCCAGCCCAGCGTCGAAGCGGCGCTCGCCGGCATTGCCGATGGCGCCACCGTGATGATCGGCGGCTTCGGCGGCGCCGGTCAGCCCAACGAGCTGATCGACGGCCTGATCGCGCAAGGCGCGCGCGACCTCGTGATCGTCAACAACAACGCCGGCAACGGCGAGACCGGCCTCGCGGCCTTGCTGAAGGCCGGCCGCGTCCGCAAGATCGTCTGCTCGTTCCCGCGCCAGGCCGACTCGCAAGTGTTCGACGGCCTCTACCGCAGCGGCCGGATCGAGCTCGAGCTCGTGCCGCAGGGCAACCTCGCCGAACGCATCCGCGCTGCCGGCGCCGGCATCGGCGGCTTCTACACCCCGACCGGCTACGGCACCGAGCTCGCCAAGGGCAAGGAGACGCGCGAGATCGACGGCCGCATGTACGTGCTCGAGGCGCCTATCCATGCCGACGTCGCGCTGATCAAGGCCGAGCGCGGCGACCGCTGGGGCAACCTCGTCTACCGCAAGACCGCGCGCAACTTCGGGCCGGTGATGGCGATGGCGGCGAAGCTGACGATCGCGTCGGTGCACGAGGTCGTGCCGCTCGGCGCGCTCGATCCGGAGGTCATCGTGACGCCCGGCATCTTCGTGCAGCGCGTCGTGCGCGTGCCGCGCAGCGCGACCGGCCCGGCCGGCTTGAAGCAGGCCGCGGCCTGAAGCGCTACCTGAAGGAGGAAGGGCGACCATGCAGAAGCTCAACCGCGACCAGATGGCGGCGCGCGTCGCGCTCGACATCCCCGAAGGCTCCTACGTCAACCTCGGCATCGGCCTGCCGACGCTCATCGCCAACTACCTGCCGACCGACCGCGAGGTCTTCCTGCATAGCGAGAACGGCATCCTCGGCATGGGCCCGGCGCCGGCCGCGGGCGACGAGGACTACGACCTCATCAATGCCGGCAAGCAGCCGGTGACGATGCTGCCCGGCGGCGCCTACTTCCACCATGCCGACAGCTTCGCGATGATGCGCGGCGGCCACCTCGACATCTGCGTGCTCGGCGCGTTCCAGGTGTCGGCGAGCGGCGATCTCGCGAACTGGTCGACCGGCGGCGCCGATGCGATCCCGGCGGTCGGCGGCGCGATGGACCTCGCGATCGGCGCCAAGAAGACCTACGTGATGATGGAGCACCTGACCAAGCAGGGGCAGAGCAAGATCGTCGCGCAGTGCAGCTATCCGCTCACCGGCATCGCCTGCGTGAGCCGCATCTACACCGACCTCGCGGTGATCGACGTGACGCCGCGCGGGCTGAAGGTCGTCGAGATCTTCAACGGCCTGCCGTTCGACGAACTCGTACGGCTGACCGGCGTGCCGCTGATCGATTGATTTCCGGAGAGAACCGCATGACCACCGAAGCCTACATCTGCGACGCGATCCGCACGCCGTTCGGCCGCTACGGCGGCGCGCTGTCGTCGGTGCGCACCGACGACCTCGCGGCGATCCCGATCAAGGCGCTGATGCAGCGCAACCCGAAGGTCGACTGGGCAGCGGTCGCCGACGTGCTCTACGGCTGCGCCAACCAGGCCGGCGAGGACAACCGCAACGTCGCGCGCATGGCCGCGCTGCTCGCCGGGCTGCCGATCGACGTGCCGGGCGCGACGATCAACCGCCTGTGCGGCTCGGGCATGGATGCGGTCGGCAGCGCCGCCCGCGCGATCAAGGCGGGCGAAGCGCAGCTGATGATCGCCGGCGGCGTCGAGAGCATGAGCCGCGCGCCCTTCGTGATGCCGAAGGCCGAGAGCGCCTTCAGCCGCGCCAACGCGGTCTACGACACCACCATCGGCTGGCGCTTCGTCAACAAGCTGATGAAGGAGCAGTACGGCGTCGACGCTATGCCCGAGACCGGCGAGAACGTCGCGACCGACTTCAAGATCGAGCGCGCGGCGCAGGACCGGATGGCGCTGACATCCCAGCTCAAGGCCGTGGCGGCGCAGAAGGCGGGCTTCTTCGATGCCGAGATCACGCCGGTGACGATTCCGCAGAAGAAGGGCGAGCCGGTCGTCGTCGCGAAGGACGAGCATCCGCGCGAGACCAGCCTCGAGGCGCTCGCGAAGCTGAAGGGTGTGGTGCGGCCCGACGGCACCGTGACGGCCGGCAACGCCTCCGGCGTCAACGACGGCTCGTGCGCGCTGCTGCTCGCCGGCGAAGCGGCCGCGGCACGCCATGGCTTGACGCCGCGCGCCCGCGTCGTCGGCATGGCGACGGCCGGCGTCGCACCGCGCATCATGGGCATCGGCCCGGCGCCGGCGTCGCGCAAGGTGCTCGAGCTCACCGGCCTCGCCTTGTCGCAGATGGACGTGATCGAGCTCAACGAGGCGTTCGCGGCGCAAGGCCTCGCGGTGCTGCGCCAGCTCGGCCTGGCCGACGACGACGCGCGCGTCAACCCGAACGGCGGCGCGATCGCGCTCGGCCATCCGCTCGGCGCGAGCGGCGCGCGGCTCGTGACGACGGCCGTCAACCAGTTGCACCGCATCGGCGGCCGCTACGCGCTGTGCACGATGTGCATCGGCGTCGGCCAGGGCATCGCGCTGGTCGTCGAACGGGTCTGACCCGGAGCTCCGGCTAGGAGCGCGGCATGCGCATCCTGATCCTCGGCGGCGGTGTCTTCCTCGGCGCGGCCACGCTCGTCGCGGCGCTGGCACGCGGCCACACGCTCACCGTCTTCAACCGCGGCCGCGCACGCGGCAGCTGGCCGCAGGGCGTCGACGTGCTGACCGGCGACCGCGCCTCGGACCTGAGCGCGCTGGCCGGCGGCCAATGGGATGCGGTGATCGACACCTGCGGCTACGTGCCGGCCGACGTCGAGCAGAGCGCCGAGCTGCTGAAGTCGATCGGCCGCTATCTGTTCGTCTCCAGCGTCTCGGTCTATGCATCGACGCGGCATGCGCCGATCGTCGAAACGGACGCGGTCGCACCGTTCGACGCGATCGCGCCGGACGATCGCAACCTCGAACACTACGGACCGCAGAAGGCCGCCTGCGAAGCCGTCGTGCAACGCCTGCTCGGCGAGCGCGCGCTCATCGTGCGGCCCGGGCTGATCGTCGGCCCGGGCGACCGCAGCGGACGCTTCTCCTATTGGCCGTGGCGCGTCGCCGCGGGTGGTGACATGCTGGTGCCGGACGTGGCGCCGACCGAGCCGCTGCAGTTCATCGACGTGCGCGACCTCGCGGCGTGGATGGTGCTGCTGCTCGAACGCGGCGAGCGTGGCGTCTTCAATGCGACCGGCCCGGTCGTGCCCGAGCCCGACTGGACCTGGCCGGCGTTGATCGATGCGTGCCGCGCCGAAGCGACCGCACGCGGGCTGCCGGTCGCCGAAGCCGTCAGGCTCGGCGAGCAGTTCCTGGTCGACCGCGGCGTCGCGCCGTGGACCGAGCTGCCGCTCTGGCTGCCCGGCAGCGATCCCGACTACGCCGGCTTCAACCGCGTCGACCTGACCCGTGCCGCGCAGGCCGGCCTCGTGACGCGACCGCTGCGCGAGACGGTGGCCGCGGTGCTCGACGAAGGCCTGCCGGCGGCGGACGATCGGCGGCTGAAGGGCAAGCTGACGCGCGAGCGCGAGGCGGAGTTGATCGCGGCCTTTCGGCCCTGACGACGTCAGCGCGCCGGCTTGGAAACCAGCGGAAAGGCCACCGGATCGCGGATCGAATCGATCGCCAGATCGACGTCGAGCTGCGGCCAATAGAGATGGTTGGCGGTGGGCCGCTGGACGTCGATGAGCTGCTCGATCGTCGCCTGCTTGAACCACGGAAATTCCGCGAAAGGAACCGCCAGCTCCTCGTCGCCGAGCAGCAGCCAGAAGCCGTGCCTCGACACGTTGGTAACTTCAGCCGCCGAAGTGCCGATGCCAAGCATCCTGGATCTCCGAAACATGCAATTCGACGACGGCCTGCGCTTGGCGCAGCGGTGCTGCCGACAGGCCGATATTCGTCGCCAAGTGTACGGCCGGAGTCAACCAGAACTTGGCCTCTCCCGCGGCTCCTCGCGCGAGAAGAAGAACAGACGGAATTGGCCATCTCGGACGACCGTGGGAGCCATAGCCGCACTGTAGCGATGCCGCAGTCAAACGGGCGAATCCGACACGGCCATCAACGCGCCACGGCCAACCACCGCTCCAGCCGCCCCGGGTCCGCCAGCAGCTCGTCGCTCGCCCCTTCGTGCACCACTTGCCCGCGGTCGAGCACCACCGTCCGCTGCGTGATCGGCAGCACCTGCTTCGGGTTCTGCTCGACGATGATCGCCGACAGGCCCTCGTCGCGCACGATGCGCGCGATCGAGCGCAGCAGCTCCTCGACGATGATCGGCGCCAGGCCTTCGAGCGGCTCGTCGAGCAGCAGCAGCTTCGGGTTGAGCACGAGCGCGCGCGCCACCGCGAGCATCTGCTGCTCGCCGCCCGAGAGCTGGTTGCCGAGGTTGCCCTGGCGCTCGGCGAGGCGCGGGAACATCTCGTAGGCCCGCGCCACGGTCCACGGCCCGGGCCGGGCGACCGCGGTCAGGTTCTCGTGCACCGTCAGCGACTTGAAGATGTTGCGCTCCTGCGGCACCCAGCCGATGCCCGCCGCGGCGCGCCGGTACGGCGGCAGCGGCGTCAGGTCGACGCCGCCGAGCACGATGCGCCCGGCATGGCGTCGCGTCGCGCCGACCAGCGTGTTCAGCAAGGTCGTCTTGCCGGTGCCGTTGCGGCCGAGCAGCGCGAGCGACTGACCGGCGTCGAGCGCGAAGCTCACGCCCTGCACGACGACGGCTTCGCCATAGCCCGAGCGCAAGCCTTCGACGCGCAGCAGCTCAGCCATGGCCGTTGTGCCCCTGGCCGAGGTAGACGTCCTTCACGCGCGGATCGTCGGCGATCGCCTGCACGTCGCCGTCGGCGAACAGCGTGCCGTTGACGAGCACCGTCACGCGCCCGGCGAAGTTGAAGACGAGGTCCATGTCGTGCTCGATCAGCAGCACCGAGACGTCGGCCGGCAGCGCGTTGATGATGTCGAAGATCTCCTGCCGCTCGCCTTCCGGCACGCCGGCCACCGGCTCGTCGAGCAGCAGCACGCGCGGGCGGCCGGCGAGCGCGGTCGCGATCTCGAGCAGCCGGCGCTTGCCGTACGGCAGTTGCGCGACCGGCACGTTCATCACGTCGTCGAGATGGAACTGCGCGAGCAGCGTGTCGCAGGCGTCGGCCACTGCGGCGTCGCGCCCGAGGCGCTGCCAGAACCGCGCGCTGCGGCCGAGACGCGCCGTCACCGCGAGCGCCAGCGACGTCAGCGGCGTCAGCTGCGGGAACAGCTGGTTGATCTGGAACGTGCGCACCATGCCGCGCCGCACGCGGCGGTGCGGCGCGAGGCGCGTGATGTCGTCGCCGTCGAGCCAGATCGACCCGGCGGTCGGCGCCACGACGCCGGTCAGGAGGTTCACGAGCGTCGTCTTGCCGGCGCCGTTCGGGCCGATCAGCGCATGGCGCGCGCCCTGCAGCACTTGCAGCGACACGTCGTTGGTCGGCGTGATGCCGCCGTAGCGCTTCACGAGACCGCGCGTCTCGAGCACCACGGCGGTCATGCCTTGAACCTCCGCCGCCGGCCCGCCGGCCGCAGCAAGCGCTCGCGGCCGACCAGCACCAGCGCGACCAGGAACAGGCCGAGCCAGAAGTTCCAGTACTGCGGCGTCCACGCCGAGATCAGGTCGTGCAGCAGCTTGAACACGACCGCGCCGAAGATGCCGCCGTACAGATACCCGGTGCCGCCGATCACGAGCACGAGCAGCACCTCGGCGCTGCGGTGGAAGTCGAAGCCGTCGAGCGACGCGAAGCCGCTGGTCTGCGCCAGCAGCCCGCCGGCCGCGCCGGCGATCGCGCCGCCGAGCGTGTAGGCCGCGACCAGGCGCGCCTGCACCGACAGGCCGATGCTCGCGGCCCGCAGGCGGTTGTCGCGCAGGGCCTGCAAGGACACGCCGAACGGCGACCGCACGACGCGCCGGCAGACGAGCAGGCAGACGATCAGCACCGCCAGGCTGTACGCATAGGCGACGCGCCCGCCGAGGTCGAAGTCGAATGCGCCGAACGGCGTCCGCAGCGCGCCGATCACGACGCCCTGCAGGCCGTCGGCCCCGCCGGTCAGCCAGTCGAGCTTGTTCGCGAGCTCGTAGAGGATCAGCGCGACGCCGAGCGTGACCATCAGCCGCGTCAGGTCCGAGCCGCGCAGGATCAGGAAGCTGGTGACGAAGCCGAGCAGCGCCGCCAGCCCGGTCGCCACGACCAGGCCGACCCACGGATCGGGCATCACGAGCTTGGCGAACAGCGCCGCCGCATAGGCACCGAAGCCGAGGAACGCCGCATGGCCGAGCGACACGACGCCGGCATAGCCGAGGATGACGTCGAGCGACAGCGCGAACAGCGCGAGGATCGCGATCTCGTTGAGCAGCAGCGCCTGGCCGGGCAGCGCGAACCACGAGACCACGAGCACGACGTAGACCGCGATCTCCCACGGCCGCCAGCGGCTCGCTGCCGCCAGGCCGTCGGCCGCCGACAGGCGACGCGGCGCATTCATCGTCCTGCCCCGGCGCGCGCGAACAAGCCCTGCGGCCGCACCAGCAGGATCACGATCATCAGCGTGTAGACGACGAACGCGCCGAGCTTGGGCACGTAGTACTTGCCGAACACGTCGGCGATGCCGAGCAGGAGCGCCGCGAGCAGCGGTCCGGTCAGGGTCGTCGTGCCGCCGACCGCGCAGACGATCAGGAAATAGATCATGAACTTCAGCGGGAAGCCCGGGTCGAGGCCCAGCACCTCGGTGCCGAGCGCGCCGCCGAGTCCGGCCAGGCCCGAGCCGACCGCGAAGGTCGAGAGGAAGATGCGGTTGACGTCGAGGCCGAGGCCGCTCGCGACGCGCGGATCGTCGACCGACGCGCGCAGCTGGCTGCCGAAGCGGGTGCGCGTCAGCACCCATTGCAGCGCCACGGTCAGCAGGCCGCAGACGACGATCACGAACAGCCGGTACTTGCCGATGCCGACCCACGAGATGTCGAAGCGGCCCTGCAGCCAGCCGGGCACCTGGATGTTCTGCTGCATCGAGCCGACGAGGTAGTCGACCGCCGTCACCGCCATGAACACGAGGCCGATCGAGAACAGCACCTGGTCGAGGTGCGGCTTGCCGTAGAGGCGCCGATAGAGCAGCGGCTCGAGCACCGCGCCGAGCGCGGCGGTACCGATGAACGCGAGCGGCAGGCAGGCCAGGAACGGCACGCCGAGCCGGTTCATCAGCAGCACGGTGATGTAGCCGCCCGCCATCGCGAACGCGCCGTGCGCGAGGTTGACGAAGTTCATCAGCCCGAGCGTCACGGCGAGGCCGAGCGCGAGGACGAACAGCAGCATGCCGTAGGCGATGCCGTCGAAGAGCAGCGTGAGCATGGGCCGTGGCGCGCGGAGGTTTGACTTGCCGCAGCGCCGAACACGCCTACTTCGACTTCCCGGGATCCTTCACCGCCTTGATCACGTCGAACTCGACGTTGTAGAGCTGGTTGCCCATCGCCGGCACGCGTTCGACCTTGCGGATGTAGACGTCCTGCACGATGTCGCGCGTCTGCGCATCGATCAGCACCGGGCCGCGCGGGCTTTCGAAGACCTGGCCCTTCATCGCCTCGAGCAGCTTCTCGCCGCCTTCGCCCTTGGTCGCTTCGAGCGCCTTGTAGATGATGCGCATGCCGTCGTAGCCGCCGACCGCCATGAAGTTGGGCCGGAACTTGTTGGCGGCCTGGAAGGCATCGACGAACTTCTTGTTGAGCGCCGACGGATGCGCTGCCGAGTAGTGGTGCGAGTTGACGACGCCGAGCGCGACGTCGCCCATGTCGTTGAGCTGATCGTCGTCGGTGACGTCGCCGGTCGCGATCAGCCTGATGCCGCTCTTGTCGAGTCCGCGTTCGGCGAACTGCTTCATGAACGCCGCGCCCTGCCCGGACGGCAAGAAGACGAACAGCGCATCGGGCTTGGCATCGGACACCTTCTGCAGCACCGGCGCGAAGTCGGGCGACTTCAGCGGCGTGCGCAGCTTGTCGAGGATCTGGCCGCCGTCGAGGCGGAACTGGCTGTCGAAGAACTTCTCGGCATCGAAGCCGGGGCCGTAGTCGGCGACCAGCGTGACGACCTTCTTGATCTTGTTCTTGGCCGCCCAGTCGGCGATCGCGACGGTGACCTGCGGCAACGTGAAGCTGCTGCGCACGATGAAGGGCGACGCCTGCGTGATGCTCGACGTGGCCGCCGCCATCACGACCTCGGGCGTCTTGCTCTGCGTCGCGAGCGGCGCGACCGACAGCGCGCACGGCGTGATGCCGAAGCCGGCGAGCACGGTCACCTTGTCGTTGACGATCAGCTCCTGCGCGAGGCGCTTGGTGGTGTCGGGCACCGCGGCGTCGTCCTTCAGGATCACCTCGACCTTGCGGCCCGCGACCTTGTCGCCGTTCTGCGCGATCCACAGCTTGACGGCGGCGTCGATCTGCTTGCCGGTCGATGCGGACTGGCCGGTCATCGGCAGGATCAGGCCGATCCTGATCGGGCCGGCATCCGCGGCCCAGGCCGGCGTCGCGACCGCGCCGGTGGCGACCGTGCCCCATGCCGCCTTGAGGAGAGTACGTCTGGATGTCATGAAGGCTCCGCTGTAGGGCGCATGCGGCCCTCGTTCGAGATGGTGTCGGAATGTAGCAAAGGGACTGCGTCGGAACCACGGTAACGACACGGGGAAACCGGCGCGCGAACCAGGCCGCCGACCTATCATCGGCCGCCCGCTTCATCCTCACCGCGCCGAGACGACCATGACGCTTCGCACCAAGCCGCCGTTCCGCGCCGACCATGTCGGCAGCTTCCTGCGCCCGAAGGTCCTGCTCGATGCCCGCGAGCAGCATGCGAAAGGCGAGATCGGCGCCGCGCAGTTGCGCGCCGTCGAGGACGAGGCGATCACGGAGATCGTCAGGTTCCAGGAGGACGTCGGCCTGCAGTCGATCACCGACGGCGAGTTCCGTCGCACCTACTTCCACATCGACTTCCTCGAGCAGCTCGGCGGCGTGAAGACCGACATTCCGGTCACCGTCAGGAAGCCCGACGGCACCGAGGAGCTGGCGCCGCCGGTGATGCGCGTGATCGACAAGGTGCGCCATGCCAAGGACATCCAGCGCGCCGACTTCGAGTACCTGAAGTCGCAGGTGTCGGCGGGCCGGACGCCGAAAGTGACGATCCCGTCGCCGACGATGCTGCACTTCCGCGGCGGCCGTGCCGGCATCAGCAAGGACGCCTATCCCGAGCTCGACCCGGACTTCTACGACGACGTCGCCCGCGCCTATGGCGACGAGCTGCGGTCGCTGGCCGCGGCCGGCTGCACCTACGTGCAGATGGACGACACCAACATGGCCTACCTGTGCGACGAGAAGATGCGCGCGGCGGCCCGCCAGCGCGGCGACGATCCGAACGAGCTGCCGCACCGCTACGCCGGCTTCATCAACAAGGTCGTCGCGCAGAAGCCCGCCGGCATGACGCTCGCGATGCACCTGTGCCGCGGCAACTTCAAGAGCACGCACGCAGCGGCCGGCAACTACGAGCCGGTGGCCGAGGCGCTGCTCGCCGAGATGAACCTCGACGCCTACTTCATGGAGTACGACGACGACCGCTCCGGCGACTTCCGGCCGCTGCGCCATCTGCCCAAGGGCAAGATCGTCGTGCTCGGCCTCGTGACGACGAAGTTCGGCCAGATGGAGAGCAAGGACACGTTGAAGCGGCGCATCGACGAAGCGGCCCGGCATGCGCCGCTCGAGCAGCTCGCGCTCAGCCCGCAATGCGGCTTCTCGAGCACGGTGCACGGCAACAACATCGCGGTCGAAGCGCAACGCGCCAAGTTGCAGCTCGTGGTCGAAGTGGCGCAAGAGGTCTGGGGTTGAGCGGAACGCGGCGGCGGCGCGTTCTCGCGGCCGGCCTGGCGGCCGCGTTGCCGCGCGCCCCCGCATGGGCGACCGCCGCGGCGCCTTCATCGACCTTCGAGCACGCCGCCGCCGCGATCGAGGCGCGCATCGGCGGCAAGATCGGCGTCGCCGCGTTCGACGCCGGCCGTGGCCGATGGCTGATGTACCAACCCGATCGCCGGATGGCGATGTGCTCGGTGTTCAAGCTGCCGCTCGCATGCGCCGTCGCGGCCCGGGTCGATGCCGGCCGCTTGCACTGGGATCAGCCGGTGCACTTCGGCGCCGCCGATCTTCAGCGTTACGCGCCGGTGGTGCGCGCGCATCTCGGGGCCGGCGCGCTCAGCGTGCGCGAGCTGTGCGCCGCGATCATCGAGGTCAGCGACAACAGCGCGGCCAACCTGTTGCTCGGGTTGGTCGGCGGACCGGCCGGGCTCACCGCGTTCCTGCGTCGCAGCGGCGACGCGGTGACCCGCATCGACCGCACGGAGCCCGCGCTCAACAGCAACCTGCCCGACGATCCGCGCGACACCAGCACGCCGCGCGCCCTCGTGCAGACGACGCAGGCGCTGCTGCTCGGCAGCGTGCTGTCGCCCGATTCGCGCCAGGCGCTGATCGAATGGCTGGTCGCCGCCCAGACCGGCATGGCGCGCCTGCGCGCCGGGCTGCCTGCCGGCTGGCGCGCCGGCGACAAGACCGGCAGCGGCAGCCGCGCCGCGTGGAACGATGTCGCGATCGCCTGGCCGGGGGCGGCGCGCGGACCGATCGTCATCGCGATGCTGACGAGCGGCTCGCCGCGGCCGCAGGAGGACGTCGACGCGGCGCATGCGGAAGTCGCTCGTCTGATCGCGGGCGCCTGGGCCTAAGTCCGCCAACCGCGCCGCCGGCGCAGCCGGCCGATCGCCGCGAGGCCGCCGGCCATCGGCGCGGGCGTCTCGGGCTCGGCGACCGCGGCGACCGTCATCGCCAGCCGGTACGGATAGACGCCTGTCCGACGCGCCCCCGGGCACGCTCATCGTCGTCGACTACCTGCAGTTGCTGGACCAGCGCCGCGACAAGCCGGCGCTCGATGCGCAGGTGCGCGAGCTCAAGGCGTTTGCCGACGAAAGGCGCGCGATCGTCGTGTGCCTGTCGCAGATCAGCCGAGACTACGAGCCGGCTTCCCGGCCCTACCCGGAACTGCGCGACGTGCGGTTGCCCAACCCGGTCGACTTGTCGTTCTTCGACAAGGCCTGCTTCCTCGCGAACGGCAGGATGCAGTTGCAGTTCGGCAGCTAGCCGAACGCCGGACCGGCGAGTCGCCGCGAACATCGCGACGGCGGCCGGCGTCTGCACAGCCCTCGTCGAGGCGAGAAATCGCGTGTGACGAACCGCACGCGCCATCCTCACGATGATGGATACCCGGTGACTACACTTGTTTGTCAGACTTTACAATCCGCACTCATTTGACCGGTGGCGAGTCGGTCAAGCACGTCGAAACAAACCCGCCGATCCACGGACCCCTCTATGCGACTCCTCCTGAACCTCGCCGCCTCGGCGGCCCTGCTGATCGGCGCCACCACCGCACAAGCGGGATGCATGCGCTGCGACCCGATCCTGAACATCGTCGACGCGCCCGTGACGAGCCCTATGGGCAAACCCATGACGGAAGAGCAAGTGAAAGAGGCGATCGTTCGGGCCGGCGCCGCACTCGGCTGGCAGGTGAAAGAAGACGGACCCGGAAAAATGATCGGCCTCCTGTTGATCCGCAAGCACACCGCAGAGATCAGCATCGTGTACTCGCCGACCAGCTACAGCCTCACCTACAAGTCGAGCATCAATCTCGACGAGGGCGGCGGCCAGATCCACAAGAACTACAACGGCTGGATCCAGAATCTGAACAAGGGCATCGCAACGCAGCTCAAGTTGGAATCGTGAACGTCGATCAAATTGCGCTGGCCCCGGTGTCGGCACGCGAGATGGCCGCTTTGGTGGTCGAGTCGCTGAACATGGAAAACGTCGATCCCGAGCGGATCGATCCGGAGGCGCCGATCTTCGGTGACGGGCTGGGGCTCGATTCGCTCGACATGCTGGAGATCTCGCTCGTCATCCAGCAACGCTACGGCGTCAGGCTGAAGGCAGACGACCCGCAGAACGAAGTGATCTTCTCGTCGATGCGGCGCCTCGCGGCGCACGTCAGCAACGCCCGCACGCCCAGGGGCTGAAGCAGTTGCCTGATGCGGTCGAATGGCCGGGGTGGGCCGTCCTTCGCGGCGTGGCACCGCTGGTACTGCTGTGGCTGGCGGCGGTGTTCGGCCGCACCCTGATCGGCGACACGACGCCGCTGATCGAGCGCATCGCGCGCCGCAGCACCCCTGAATTGCCGCCGGCGCTGTGCCGCTACACGCGCCGGCTGACGGCGATCTGGTGCGCCTACTTCGTGCTGGCGGCGGCCATCACCGCAACGCAGCAACTCTCCTACGGCGCGACCAGCGCCGTGGTGTGGGGGGCGACCGCATTGCTGTTCGTCGGCGAGCATCGTGTCCGGGCGCGTCTGTTCCCCGCCGAGCGCTTTCCCAGCCTCATCCAGCAGCTGCGCGATACCTGGAGCATCTGGCGAACACGCCCGTGAGCCCGAATGTCTCCACCCTCGCGCCTGACTGGCCCCTGCTGGCCGGCTCTCGCTCTCTCGATCTCCCGGCCGTCGTCGGCGACGCAGCGCCCTGGACATGGCGCGACATTCACCTGGCCTCGGTGGACTTCGCCGCGAGCCTCGGCGCCGCCGCGGTTTGCAATCTGTGCACATCGCGTGTCGCCTTCCTGGTGACCTGCCTTGCCGCACTGCGCCATCGCGCCCTGCTGATCCTGCCACCGTCGCGCGGTCAGGGCGACTTGGCGGCGGTGCTGCAGGCCAGCGATCGCCCCGTGCTGGTGGTCGACGACGTGGAGCACGTACCCGGGCGCTGGGGCGATGACGTCGCGACTCGCCTGTGCCATCCGGAACGGCGTGTGGGACGCGCCGAACGCAGCGATCTGGCGTGGCAGCCGGCATGGGACGACACTGCGGTCATGCTCTACACATCGGGCAGCACCGGCACGCCGGTAGCCCAGCCGAAAACCCTGCGTCACCTCGCTCAGGGCGCATTGGCGCTGGGTGCGCGACTCTCGGACGACGTCGACGGCGGCCTTGCGGCGGTCGAACGCATCGTCTGCAGCGTCCCGCATCAGCACATGTTCGGCTTCGAGAGTTCCGTGATGCTGTCGCTGGTGCACGCGATCCCCGTGTACGCGCGCCGCCCGCTGCTGCCGGCCGACGTGCAGGAGGCATTCGCCGATGGCCCGCCCGGCGCCTGGGTCGCGACACCGCTGCATCTGCGCTCGCTGGCTCAAGCCGGGGACCGGATAGCCCACTGCAACGTCGTGATCGCTTCCACGATGCCGCTGACCGCGCCGCTCGCGCAGCAAACCGAGGAACTGGTGGCAGCACCCGTGCTCGAGATCTATGGATCGACCGAAACCGGCGTGCTCGGGATGCGCCGCACGGCGGCCGATACGTCATGGCGTCCGGTGGGCGACGTGCAGCTCGAGTCGACCGCCGACGCCACGCTGGCCACCGGCTCGCACTTCGCTTCGCCCGTGGTCCTGCCGGACCGGCTGGACATCGCACCGGACGGCCGCTTCACGCTGCTCGGCAGGCAATCCGACCTGATCAAGATCGGCGGGCGCCGCGCATCGCTGGCCGGCTTGAACCTGCTGCTGCAGGATTTGCCGGGCCTGCAAGACGGCGTGTTCCATCTGCCCGACTCGGACCGCGCAGTCGAACGCCTGTGCCTGATCCACTCGGGCCCAGCCCCCGACCGCGCCGCGATGGACGCTTGGCTCCGAACCCGGATCGACCCGGTGTTCCTGCCCCGGACCCTGATCCAGGTCGATCGTCTCCCGCGCAGCGACACCGGCAAGCTCCAGCGCCGCGAACTCGACCGCATCTATGCCGAGTGGCAAGCCGCAGGGCGGGCCGCGGCCCTCGGGTTCGAGTTCGTCATCGCCGCCGACCATCCGGCCCTGGCCGGCCACTTCCCGGGCCGTCCGATCGTGCCGGGCGTGCTGCTGCTCGATCGCGTGATCACCGGTTGGAGCCGATCGGCCGCCCAAGTCGCGATCGAATCGCTGGCATGGGTCAAGTTCTCGTCGCCGCTGTTGCCCGGCGAGACCGCCGGCGTCGCCTTCGAGAGCGACGGGCGCAGCGTCCGATTCCGCGTGACCGCACGGCGCAACGACGCCGTGGTGCTGCTGGCGAGCGGACAAGCGACGCTCACCGGACCGGACCGACCGCGCCGATGAAAGCCTGGAAGGTCAAGGCGGAGCGCGGAAGCGCCTGGTTGATACGCCTCATCGCCTGGCTCGCACGGACGGTCGGCAGGCCGGTCTGCCGCGCGTTGCTGTACCCGATCGTGCTGTACTTCGTCCTGACCGATGGCGTCGCGCGCCGTGCGTCGCGCGAGTTCCTCGGCCGCGCGTTCGGGCGGCGTGCGCGCTGGCTCGACGTCTATGCCCACATCCACTGGTTCGCGGCGACCCTGCTCGATCGCGTCTACATGGCGAGCGGCGAGTTCGATCGCTTCGACGTCAGCGTCGAAGGCGACGCATTGGTCGCCGAGGCGCTGCAGGCCGGCAAGGGCTGCGTCTTGCTGGGCTCGCACCTCGGCAGCTTCGACCTGATGCTGCTGGCGAATCGGGCGCTCGGCAACCGGCCGGTCACCGTGCTGATGCATTTCGACCCGCGGGCGCGACTGCGCCGCATCGCGGGGATCGACGACAGCATGGTCCGGATCGTCCAGCTCGGCCGGCCCGACAGCTTCATGCGGGCCTACGAGGTGCTCGAGCAAGGCGGCATCGTCGCGGTGCTCGCCGACCGGACCGACGGCGCCGCACACCTGCAGAGCGATTTCTTCGGGCGCCCCGCCGCCTTCCCGATAGGTCCGCATGTGCTGGCGGCGCGTACGGGCGCGTCGGTGCTGATGTGCTTCGGCCTCTATGAAGGAGGCGCGAAATACCGCATCGAGTTCATCCGGTTCGGCTCGGCCGCGCCGCGCGGCAGCCGCGGTGCCGCGCTGCAGCCGGTCGTCGACCGGTACGCGTCGCTGCTCCAGCAATATGCCGCACGCCATCCGCGCAACTGGTTCAATTTCTATCCCTATTGGTCCGGGCAATGAACTGGCGCGCCGCGCTTCGCAATGCGTCGATCGCTCTCGTATCGGCATGGGTCGGCTGGGCCTACGCCGAGCCGATCAGCGTTGCACGGCTGGAGCATTTGCTGCAGGCCCAGCCGCCGGGCCGCACGCTGCATTTCGACGAAGTGCACGAATCGCCGTGGCTCACTGCGCCGGCCACGTCGAGCGGCAGCATGAGATCGACCGCGACGATGCTCGAGAAACAGGTCGACCAGCCGCGCCGCGAAACCTGGCGCATCCTCGACGACCGGCTCGAGTGGACCGCGCCCGGCAGCGCCGAGACGAAACAGCTGCTGTTCAGCCAGGCGCCTGCGGCCGGCGAACTCGGCAAGGCCCTGCGCCACGTGCTGGCCGGCGATCTCGCCGCCCTGGGCGACGACTTTCGACTGCTGCCGGGCGGCGACGAACACCTTTGGACGCTGCGCCTCACACCGCGTCGCACGGATGTCGCACGCGTCCTCCAGGAGCTGGAACTGCAAGGCTCGGGGCCGGACGTGCAGGTGATCATGGTCCGCGAGACCCGCGGCGACCGCACGACCACGCGCCTGACGCACCAACCTTGATGGCCCGAATAGGATCGCCATGTTCGATCGAGATCCACTCACCGCGCTCGAAGCCATCACGGCAGCGCAGCAACTGGCGTTCGCGCCGCTGGCCTTTCAGGCGACTGCGGCGATGCGCGACCGCGGCGTGCTGGCCGCGCTGGCCGATGCCGTTCCGCACGGTCTCTCGATCGACGATGTGGCGAGCGCCACCGGCCTGTCGACCTACGCCGCACGCCTGCTGCTGGAAGCCGGGCTCGGCCTGCACATCGTCTGGCGGCGCGACGCTCGCTATCACCTCGGCAAGCTCGGCCGGTTCCTGCTGGAAGACGAGATGACCGGCGTGAACTTCGACTTCACGCGCGACGTGTGCTATCAGGCTGCGGCCCATCTGGGCGCGTCCCTGCGCGAAGGCCGGCCGGCCGGACTGCAGGAGCTCGGGCCCTGGGCGACCTTGTACGAGGGCTTGTCGGCGCTGCCCGAGCCGGCGCGCCGCAGCTGGTTCGCGTTCGACCACTACTATTCCGACCAGGCCTTTCCGGCGGCTTTCACGCGCCTCGCCGCGAACCCGCCGGCGCGCCTGCTCGACATCGGTTGCAACACCGGCAAGTGGGCGCGCAGGTGCCTGGAAGGCTTGCCGGAATGCGTCGTCGGCCTGGTCGATCTGCCGATCCAGCTCGACGTCGCCCGCGAGAACCTGCGTCAGGCCGGCCTGCTCGAGCGCGCGCGCTGCCATCCCACCGATCTGCTCGACCCCTCGGCCGCATTGCCGACCGGCTACGAGCTGATCTGGATGAGCCAGTTGCTCGACTGCTTCTCCGAGCCGCAGATCGTCGACATCCTGGTCAAGGTTCGGGCCGCGTTGCCTCCCGGCGGAAAGCTCTGGATCCTCGAACTGTTCTGGGACCGCCAGCGCTTCGAAGGCGCCGCTGCGAGCCTGCAGCAGACCTCGCTCTACTTCGCCTGCGTCGCCAACGGCAACAGCCAGATGTACGACTCGGAGGTCTTTCTCGCCCTGCTGCCGCGCGCCGGGCTGGCGGCGACCTGCATCACTGACGGCATCGGCGGTTATCACACACTAATCGAATGCCGGGCCGCGGATGCGTGATCTAGACTCCTGCGAATCGGGGGAGCAGACAGAGTGTTGGGAATCGCGGGCTACAGCACCGTACACGCCGCGGGGGTCGAGAACGCCGCGTCGTGGCGTGCCGTCCTGGCCGGCGCATCGGGGTTGAAGCCGAACGACTTGCCGTGGTGCGAGCTGCCCTGCTGGATAGGCGCGGTCGCCGGGGTCGACGACGTCGAACTGCCTGCTGAACTGCGTGCGTGGGACTGCCGCACCCACCGGCTCGCCTGGATGGCGCTGCGCCATGAAGACCTGCGCGCGGCCGTGGCCGGTGCGGTAGCCCGGTACGGCGCGGCCCGCGTCGGCGTCGTGCTGGGTTCCAGCACGTCCGGCATCCGCAGCACCGAGCTCGCCTACGTGCGACGCCGCGAAGAAGACCATTGGCCGCAGGACTTCGACTACCGGCGCAGCCACTCGCTCGACGCACTCTGCCGCTTCAGCGCCGAGGCGCTCGGCCTGCAAGGGCCGATGGTCGCCGTCTCGACGGCCTGCTCGTCGAGCGCCAAGGTCTTTCTGACGGCACGACGCTGGATGGCCTGCGGCCTGATCGATGCCGCGCTGGTCGGCGGCGTCGACAGCCTTTGCCTGTCCACGCTGCACGGCTTCGACTCGCTGCAGTTGCTCGCCGGCGAGATCTGCCGGCCGTTCGACGCAGAACGCCACGGCATCTCGATCGGCGAGGCCGCCGGCTTCGCAGTGCTCGACAAGCAGGCCGGCCGCATCAACTTCGCCGGCGGCGGCGAATCCAGCGATGCCTGGCATATGTCGACGCCGCGGCCCGACGGCGCCGGCGCGCAGCAGGCCATGCAGGCCGCGCTGCAAGCCGCAGCGCTGACGGCCGGGGACATCGGCTATGTGAACGCGCACGGTACCGGCACGCTGGCGAACGATCGCGCCGAAGCGATCGCCACCGCCGCGGTGTTCGGCCCGGGAGGCGTACCGGTCTCGTCGACCAAGGGCGTGACGGGCCACACCCTCGGCGCCGCAGGCATCACGGAAGCGATCGCCACGATCCAGGCGCTCGAAGCGCAGACCTTGCCGCCGTCGGCCAACCTGCGCACGGCCGAGCCGGGCATGGCGCTCGATCTGGTCACCGAGCCGCGCCATGTCGCGCTGTGCCATGCGATGAGCAACAGCTTCGGCTTCGGCGGCAGCAATTGCTCGCTGATCTTCAGCCGGGCCGACTGACGTGGCCATCCGCTTCGACCTGCACGCCGCCGGGGCACTCGCGCCGGGCATCGCTAGCTTGGCCGACCTGCTCGCAAGCTGCCGCACCGGTCGGTTGCCTGCCGACTCGACCCTCGAATTGCCGAGCCCGGCCGCGCTGCCGCCCAACGAACGTCGCCGCGCCAGCCAGGTCGTGCGGCTGACGCTGGCGTGTGCGCAACAGGCGCTGCAGGCCAGTCCGTACCCGGCCGAAGCGCTGCGCATGGTCTTCGCATCGGATGAAGGCACCGGCGAGGTCTGCCAGCAGATGCTCGAAGCCCTGGCCACGACACGCCAGGTCTCGCCGCTGCTGTTCCACAACTCGGTGCACAACGCGCCGTCGGGCTATCTGTCGATCGCCCACCAGAACCGGCAATCCGCGACGAGCCTCAGCCTGGGCGTCGAGAGCTTCGCCAGCGGACTGCTGTGCGCGGCCTGCGAAGCGCAGGCGACGGGTGAGCCGGTGCTGCTGCTGGCCTATGACGCACCGATGACCGAGCCGATGCGGTCGCTGCTGCCTATCGTTGCGCCCACCGCGACCGCCTGGATCATCACGTCGAACGACGCCGCGGCCGCCGCGCGCAACGTGCTGGCCTCGTTCGAACTCGATCTGCAACCGGCTGCGGCGCGCGCGTCGGCGGAACGTCGGGCCGCGCTGCCGCGTTGGCTGCCGGCCGCCTGGACACCGAACAGCAGCGCGCTCGGGCTGGTGGCGCTGGCAACGATCGCCGATGCGGATCATGCGACGCTGGCACTCGGCCTCGGCGCGCAGGTGCTGCGCCTGACGCGCTTGCCGAGGCACACGCCATGTTGACGCGCGCGCACATCGAACGCCGCATCCCGCACCGCGGCACCATGTGCCTGCTCGATTCGGTGCAGCACTGGGACGCGACGAACATCGTCTGCCAGGCCGACGCACCCGGCGGCGACCATCCGCTCGCGAATGCTCACCACGTGCCCAGTGTCGCCGCAATCGAATACGCGGCCCAGGCGGCGGCCGTGCACGGCTCGCTGCGCGGCGATCTCGACGCGCCGCGCGTAGGCATGCTGGCCAAGGTCACCGAGGTCGAATTGATGGCCGGCGGCATCGACGCGGCCGGCGGCCGCCTGACGATCCGGGCCGAACTGCTCGGCGAGGTCGCCAGCGGCTGCCTCTATGCATTCGACGTCGCCGACGAGCGCACCGCCATCGCGCGCGGCAGGCTGCTGGTGGCGTTCCAGTCATGACGCAGCCTGACGCGACCGCACGGCGCGCCCTCGTCACGGGCGGCAGCGGTGCCATCGGCGCGGCGATCTGCAGCGCATTGGCGGCGGCCGGTGCGCATGTCGTCGTGCATGCGAATGCCCGCCCGGAGCGTGCCCAGGAACTCGTGGCGAAGATCGTCGCGTCCGGCGGGCGGGCCAGCGCCGTCACGTTCGATCTGACCCAGGCGCCGCAGGTCGAGGAAGGCATCGCGGCGCTGCTCGCGGGCGGCCCCATCCAGATCCTCGTCAACAACGCCGGCATGCACCGGGACGAACTACTGGCCGGCATGTCCGAAACCACCTGGCATGACGTCGTCGACACCAATCTGAACGGCTTCTTCCGCGTCACGCAGCCGCTGCTGTTGCCGATGGTGCGCCTGCGCTGGGGCCGCATCGTCAACATCACGTCGGTGGCCGGGCAGGCGGGCAACCGGGGCCAGACGAACTACGCGGCGGCGAAGGCCGGGCTGCACGGCGCCACCCGTTCGCTCGCGCTCGAGCTCGCGGGGCGCGGCATCACGGTCAATGCGGTGTCGCCCGGCATCATCGACACCGGGTCGGTCGAGCCGGCGTTTCCGCCGGAACGGGTTCGGCAGATCGTCCCGATGGGGCGCGTCGGCCGCCCGGACGAGGTGGCTGCGCTGGTGGCGTTTCTGGCGTCCGATGCGGCGAGCTACATCACCGGTCAGATCATCGGCGTGAACGGTGGACTCTACTGACCATGGCGCCGGACCTCGCCCCGTCGACCTCGCCCTGGCAAGGCGTGTGGATCGCGATCCCCGCGTACAACGAAGCGCGCACGATCCGCGCAGTGGCGCAGGCCGCACTGGCGCTGTGTCCGCGGGTACTGATCGTCGACGACGGCTCGAGCGATGCCACCGTCAGCGAGCTGGACGGCCTTCCGGTCACGCTGCTGCAACACCGGACGAATCGGGGCAAGGCCGCGAGCCTGCGGACCGCGTTCGCGCATGCCGTCGCCGGCGGCGCCGACTGCGTCGTCGCACTCGACGGCGACGGCCAGCATGATCCCGCCGATGCCACCGCCCTGCTGGCCGCCTGGCGCGCCGAGCCGGACCGCATCGTCATCGGTGCGCGACTGGGCGACCGGTCGCAGATTCCCGTCGCCCGCTACCGCGCGAACCGTTTCGCCTGCTTCTGGATTTCATGGGCCGCCGGCCATCCGATCGCCGACTCGCAGTCGGGGTTTCGGGTCTATGCAGCACCGGTCATGCGCCTGGCGAACAGCGGCCGCGTGAAGGGCGACCGCTTCACCTTCGAGAGCGAGATCCTCATCGAGGCGGCCGACCAGGGCTTTCGAACGCTGGCGGTCGCAATTCCCGGCCGCTATCCGCCGCAGGCGCGCGCCAGCCACTTCCGGCCGGTGGTCGACATCGCCAAGATCGTCGTCATGGTGGGCACGCGGCTGCTGAAGAAGGGCATGTACCCGCAAGGACTCTGGCGCAGCCTGCGACCCGCGCCCGTGCTGCCGCCGCGCATCCCGCCTCAGCGCAGCGCGACCGGCCGCGAGCGGCCGTTCGGCGAGACGCGCAGGTCGTCGCGGTGAGTGCCGTGCTGACGGCCGAACAGGTCGTCTATCGCTATCCGAAGCAAGCCGAAGCGGCGCTTGCCGGCGTCGACGTCACGCTGCGCGCAGGCCGCGTGCTCGGACTGCTCGGACCGAACGGCTCCGGCAAGTCGACGTTGATCAACGTGCTGATGGGCTTGCGCCTGCCGCAGGCCGGCACGGTACGCCGGTTCGGCGCACACCCACCGGTGCTTGCGTGGGTACCGCAGGAGTACGCGTTCTATGCGCAGCTCACGTGCCGGGAGAACCTGCAGTTCTTCGTCGCCATGCTGGATGTGTCGGCCGCCGAACGTGCTGATCGCGTCCGGCGCGTCGAGCGATCCTGCGCGCTCGACGAGTTCGCGGACCGGCTCGCGAGTCGCTGCTCGGGGGGCGTGCGCCGGCGCTTGAACGTGGCCATCGGCCTGCTGCAGGCGCCCGACGTGCTGCTGCTCGACGAGCCCACGGCCGGCGTCGACCCGCAGTCGCGCGCGTTCCTGATCGAGCAGGTTCGCGAGCTCGCGCGCGCCGGCACGGCCGTGCTCTACGCGACGCACTACATGGAGGAAGCGAGCGCCGCATGCAGCGAGATCCTGCTGCTCGACCATGGTCGCGTGCTCGCCGGCGGCGACCTCGCGACCTTGCTCGGCGGGGATGCGACCACGCCTCCATTCGAGAACCTGGAAGCACTCTTCATGCACCACACTCGGCGCTCGCTGCGCGACTGACCATGCGGACCGACGCGCAACCGCCGGCGGCAGCTCGGTGGCATCGCATTGCCCGACAGGCCTTGCGCATCGCCGCGAAGGAATGGCGCCTGCTGCGGCGCAATCCGCACGGCCTGGCGGTGCTGTTCCTGATGCCGGCGGCCTTCGTGCTGGTGATGTCGTTTGCGCTGAAGAACGCATTGACGGCCGCCATCGAGCTGCCGCCCACGGGCTGGGTCGTCGAAGGCGACCAGCCGATCGCACAGCAATGGGCCGGCGAGTGGATCGCCAAACATGCCGGTACGCGGTTCGACACGCGGCGGCAACTGCAGGACGCGCTGCGCGCCGGGCGCGTCCAGGCGGGCGTCGTCGTGCGGGCGCAATGGCTCGACGAACAGAATGCGCCGCGCCCCGACCATGTGGAGCTGTGGCTGGGCAATCACATCGCACCGGGCGTTGCGAGCCGGCTGCGGGCCGAGCTCAGCTATTCGATGCTGCAGGTGCATATGAAGACCGCGGCGGCCGCGGCCGGGCCGTTCGCCAGCATGCTCCAGCAAGGCAGACCCGACGCCGAGCTGCTGCCGGCTTCGGGCGCGGTCGGCGTCAAGTACCTCTACGAGATCGAATCGGGCCGCCGCCTGACGGCCGTTCAGCAGAGCGTCCCGGCCTGGCTGATCTTCGGCATGTTCTTCGTCGTCGTTCCGATCGCCGGCGTGCTGATCCACGAGCGCAACGACGGCACCTTGACGCGCATGGCCACGTTCGGCGTCGCGCCGCTCGCGGTCCTCGGCGGCAAGCTGCTGGCGTTCATGGCGCTCAACTGGGTGCAGCTGTTCTTCATGCTGCTGATCGGCCGTTGGCTGGTGCCATTCCTCGGCGGCGATGCGCTGCACCTCGACCTCCCGGTCGGCTGGTTCGCGTTGATGACGCTGTCGACCAGCGCAGCGGCGGTCGGCCTCGGCCTGCTGATCTCGGCCAGCACCCGCGCCTTCGATCAGGCAGCGGCCTTGGGCGGCGGGATCAACGTGGTGCTGGGGGCGCTGGCCGGCATCATGGTGCCGCGCGCGTTGATGCCGCAGGGCATGCAACGGATCTCCGAATGGTCGCCGATGGGCTGGGCGCTGGACGGCATGCAGGCCGTGTTCCTGGGCGCACCCGACGCGGCGCAGATCGTCCCGAAGGCCGCCCTGCTGCTGGCGTTCGCGGCCGTCTGCATCGGATGGAGCTGGCGCGTGCTGCGCCACCCGGACCGGCCGCACTGACGTCGCCGGCGACTCAGCGCCGCTTGACCCCCGCGACCTTCAGCAGCAGCTCGATCAGCAACGCCCGCTCGGCCGCCGACAGCACGCGCAGGTCGTGGTTCTCCATCGTCGCGGCGATCGCGCCGGCACGGTCGACGAGTTCGCTGCCGGCCGCGGTCAGGTGGATGTGCTGGGCGCGCCGGTCCTCGGTGCTGCGCACGCGCTCGACCCAGCCGCGCTCGACCATGCGGTCGAGCGTGACCGCCATGTTCGGCGGCGAGATGCCGAGCGCATGGCCGAGCTGCTTCTGGTTCACGCGCGCGTTCTGCGCGACCAGCATCAGGATCGAGAACTCGACGATCTTCAGGTCGAGCGGCGCCATGTGGACCGCGAACGTCGCCTTGAGCCTGATCGCCGCGCGGCTCGCCGCATAACCGACGAGGTAGTCGAGGCGCGAGGTGTCGAGCCCGGCCGGCGCGTGCGGCTCGGTCTCGCGCGGCGGCTCGTTCAGCGCACCCATCGGAGGTTCAGGCGTCGGTCTTGCGGCGTGCCGCGCCGAGGTAGGTATCGATGACGCGCGGATCGCTGGCGAGATCGGCGGCCGGCCCCTGCAGCGCGATCTCGCCCATCTCGAGCACGTAGCCGTAGTCGGCGACTTCGAGCGCGGCGCGGGCGTTCTGCTCGACGAGCAGGATCGTCACGCCGGTCGAACGCAAGCTGTCGATGATGCGGAAGATCTCCTTCACGACCAGCGGCGCGAGGCCCAGGCTGGGCTCGTCGAGCATCAGCAGCTGCGGCTTGCTCATCAGCGCACGGCCGACCGCGAGCATCTGGCGCTCACCGCCCGACAAGGTGCCGGCCAGCTGCGTGCGGCGCTCCTTCAGGCGCGGGAACAGCGCATAGACCTCGTCGAGGCTGGCCTGGCCGTCCTTCCTGCCGAGGCGGACCTGGCGGTAGCCGCCGAGCACCAGGTTGTCCTCGACCGGCATCGTCGCGAACAGCGCCCGCGTTTCGGGAACGAGCGCGATGCCGTCCATCACGCGCTCCTCGAGCGTCTTCAGCATCACCGGCCGGCCGGCGTAGGCGATCGTGCCGCGCGACGGCAGCACGCCCATCAGCGCGTTCAGCAACGTCGACTTGCCGGCGCCGTTCGGGCCGATCACGGTGACGACGCTGCCCCTGGCCGCTTCGAGGTTCAGGCCGTGCAGCACTTCGGCACGGCCGTAGCCGGCATGCAGGTCCTGCACGCGCAGCAGCAGATCGGTGGGGGCTGTGGCCATCAATGCTCCGTGCCGAGGTAGGCGGCGCGGACCGCCGGGCTCGCCTGCACTTCCTCCGGCGTGCCTTCGATCAGCCTGGTGCCGAACTCCATCACGACGACGCGATCGACGAGCCCCATCACGAGGTCCATGTCGTGCTCGACGAGCAGGATGGACAGGCCTTCGCCGCGCAACTGGCGCAGGGTCGCGGCGAGCGCCTGCTTCTCCTTCAGGCGCAGGCCGGCCGCCGGCTCGTCGAGCAGCAGCAAGGTCGGGTCGGCGCACAGTGCACGCGCGATCTCCATCAGCCGTTGCGGCCCGAGAGCGAGGTTGCCGGCGAGCTCGTGCATGCTCGCCTCCATGCCGATGCGGCGCAGTTGCTTCTCGGCTTCCTTGAAGAGCCGGCGCTCCTCGGCGCGGTCGACGCGCAGCATCGCGGCCGCGACGCCGCGCGCGCCGCGCAGATGCGCACCGAGCGCGACGTTCTCGAGCACCGTCATGGCGGGGATCATCTTCACGTGCTGGAAGGTGCGCGACACGCCGCGCCGCGCGATCGCGCGCGACGTCAGGCCCTCGATGCGCTCGCCCATCAGCCGCACTTCGCCGCGCGTCGCCGGCAGCACGCCGGTGACGAGGTTGAAGGTCGTCGACTTGCCGGCGCCGTTCGGGCCGATCAGCCCGAGGATCTCGCCGGCGCGCACCGAGAAGCTCACGTCGTTGACGGCAACCAGCCCGCCGAACTCCTTGCGTACCGCCTTGACGTCGAGCACGACCTCGCCGTGCGGCGGCCGCGCGCGCTCCGGCAGAGCCGGCGCATCGGCCCAGTCGACCGCGCGATCGCGGCGCGGCAGGCGCGCCTCGACGAACGCCCAGATGCCGTCGCGCGCGTACTGCAGCACCAGCACCAGCACGATGCCGAACACGATGACCTCGTAGTTGCCGCTGCCGCCGAGCAGCTTGGGCAGCCAGACCTGCAGCTGGTCTTCGAGGATCTTCACGACGCCGGCGCCCACCAGTGCGCCCCAGACATGGCCGACGCCGCCGAGCACCGCCATGAAGAGGTACTCGATGCCCATCTTCAGGCCGAACGGCGACGGGTTGACGGTGCGCTGGAAGTGCGCAAAGAGCCAGCCGGAGACCGACGCCAAGAGGGCTGCGATGACGAACGCGGTGACCTTGGTGCGGTAGGTATCGATGCCCATCGCCTCGGCCATCGTCGCGCCGCCCTTGACGGCGCGCAGCGCGCGCCCGGTGCGCGAGTCGAGCAGCCGCGTGACGCCGATCGCGGCGAGCACGACGATGATCCACAGCAGGTAGTAGAAGCTGCGGCCGGTGTTGAGCTCGATGCCGAAGAAGCGGATCGCCGGGATGCCGAGCAGGCCGTCGTACTTGCCGAGTGCGTCGATGTTGCCGAGCAGGTAGAACAGCGACAGGCCCCAGGCGATCGTCGCGAGCGGCAGGTAGTGGCCCGACATGCGCAACGTGATCCAGCCGAGGATGAGCGCGGCGACCGCGGTGAAGGCGAGGCCGAACCAGACCGTGAGCCACGGCGACATGCCGTACTTCAAGGTCAGGAACGCCGCGGTGTACGCGCCGAGGCCGACGAATGCGGCCTGGCCGAACGACGTCAGGCCGGCGATGCCGGTCAAGAGCACGAGGCCGATCACGACCAGCGTGTAGAGGCCGATGTAGTTGGCCTGCGTGATCCAGAACTCGGGGACCGGCAGCAGCGGCATCGCGGCGAGCGCGACGACGAAGGCGAGCAGGAAGGCGCGGCGCATCACTCCTCCTCGTCCGACACGCCGTGCTGGAAGCTGCGCCACAACAGCACCGGAATGATCAGCGTGAAGACGATCACCTCCTTGAACGCGCTCGCGTAGAACGAGCCGAAGCTTTCGAGCAGCCCGACGAACATCGCGCCGACCGCCGCCGACGGATAGCTCGCCAGGCCGCCGAAGATCGCCGCGACGAAGCCTTTCAGGCCGATCAGGAAGCCGGAGTCGTAGAACATCGTCGTCGCCGGGCCGATCAGCAGGCCCGACAGCGCGCCGATGAAGGCCGCGAGGCCGAAGCTCAAGCGACCGGCGGCCGATGTCGAGATGCCCATCAGCCGCGCACCCAGCCGATTGACCGCGGTGGCGCGCAGCGCCTTGCCGCGCAACGAGCGCTCGAAGAACAGGAACAGCGCGACGATCAGCACGATCGTCACCATGAAGATGATGATCGTCTGCCCCGACAGCGACACCGCGCCGATCGAGAAGCGCGCATCCCAGAAGCTCGGGTTGCGGAACCCTTCGGCGCCGAAGAACACGAGGCCGAGGCCGGTCAGCGCGAAATGGGTGCCGACCGAGACGATCAAGAGCACCAGCACCGTCGCGTCCGCGAGCTTCTCGTACGCGATGCGGTACACGAGCGGGCCGAGCGGCGTCACGATCGCCAGGGTCAGCAAGCTCTGCACGACGAGCGGCAGGTGGCGCGGCGCGGCCCACAGCGTGATCGGCACCAGCACGATGGGCACCGCGAGCAATCGCACGACGGTCTTGGCGATGTGCGCCGCCGGCACGCCGCGGCGTGCCGCGCCGATCGCCTCGAGCAGCGCGTCGAGCACCGCCAGCGCGGCGACGAGCCAGATCGTGCCCGGCACCTTGCCGAGCTGCAGCAGCGCGAGCGTCAGCGCGCCATAGGCGACGAACTCGCCCTGCGGTATGAAGATCACGCGCGTGACCGCGAAGACCAGCACGATGGCCAGTCCGAGCAGCACGTAGATCGCGCCGTTGGTCACGCCATCCAGCATCAGGATGCTGGCGATCGAGAAGTCCATGAGACGAGTAGATCCCTGACCGGCTGGCCGATCAGCCGGCGGGCCGCATTGTGCCCAGTTTGTAACGGCCGGCCTATTGGTCGGCGACGACTTGCCACTCGCCCTTGTTCACGCGCAGCAGCACGCCGGTCTCCGGCGTGTAGCCGAAGTGGTCGGTCTTCGTGTAGTCGAGCACGCCTTGCGACACCGGCGTGCGGCCCATGGTCTCCAGCGCCTCTTTCAGCGCGGCACGGAACTCGGGGGTGCCGGGCTTGGCCTTCTTCAGCGCGATCGGCACCGCCTTCGACAGCACGAGGTAGGCGTCGAACACATGGCCGCCGAACTGGTTCGCGCTGCCCTTGCCGTAGGCCTTCTCGTAGTCGGTGTAGTACTTCATCGCGACCGCCTTGCTCGGGTTGCTGTCGGGCAGCTTGTCGGCGACGACGGCCGGCCCCGAGACGACGTACGAGCCTTCGACGTCCTGGCCGCCGACCCGGATCAGGTCGAGCGACGCGGCGCCGTGCGTCTGGTAGATCCGGTCCCTCGGATAGCCGCGCTCGACGAGGCCGCGGTGCGGCATCGCGGCGCCGCTGCCCGAAGCGACGACCAGCACCGCGTCGGGCTTGGCCGAGACGATCTTCAGCGCCTGGCCGGTCACGCTGGTGTCGGTGCGCGCGAAGCGTTCGAGCGCGACCTGCTTGATGCCGGCCTTCTCGGCGAGCGGCGCGAAGTCCTTCAGCCACGACTCGCCGTAGGCGTCCGAGTAGCCGAGGAAGCCATACGTCTTGACGCCGGTCTTCTTCCAGTGCTCGATGATCGGGATCGACATCACCGCGGTCGACTGCGGCAGCCGGAACGACCAGTCGTCCTTGCCGGGCGGCAGGTTCACCGGCGACAGCATCAGCTGCACGGTGTGCGACTCCGTCGCGACGTCGGCCATCGCCGCGGCGATCGGCGTCGCGGCCGAGCCGATGATCACGTCGACCTTGTCTTCGGTGACGAAGCGGCGCGCGTTCTTCACGCCCTGCGTCGGATCGGTCGCGTCGTCGAGGATGATGACGTTCATCTTCTCGCCGGCCAGCGTCTGCGGCCAGAGCGCGATGCCGTTCTTGCTCGGTATGCCGAGCGCCGACGTCGGGCCGGTGAGCGGCAGGTCGACGCCGATCGTGATGTCGGCATGCGCGGCAAGGGCCGCAGTGGCCAGCGCGATGCCGGCGAGCAGGCGGGATGGACTCATCGGATGTCTCCTCTGGTTCGGAACTATTCGCAGAGCGCGCGGATGTCCTCGGGCACGGGGATCGCGCGCAGGCGGTCGGGGTTGGCCGCGTCGCGCACGACGAAGGCGCGCACCTCGCGGCCTTCGCAGATCAGGTCGTGGCCGCCGTCGGCACGCGCCCGCGTGATGCGGTGCTGCTGCACGATCACCTTGGTGCGCCATTCGTCGACGTGGGTCGAGATCGTCAAGGTCTCGCCGTAGGTCGCGGCCATCAGGAACTTGGTGCTGATCTCGAGCAGCGGCGTGCCGACGATGCCGCGCGTCTTGACGAGCTCGCGCCACGGCGGCACGCCGCATTGCATGAAGAACGACAGCGACGCGGTGTCCATCCAGCGCGAGAAGTTCGGGAAGAACACGATGCCCGCGGGATCGCAGTCACCGAAGGCGACCTCGACGGTCCAGATCGTCGTGCGCGGCATTCAGCGTGGCGCCATGCGCAGCGCGCCGTCGAGGCGGATCACCTCGCCGTTCAGCGACAGGTTCTCGACGATGGCTGCCGCCAGAGCCGCGAATTCCTGCGGCTTGCCGAGGCGCTTCGGGAACGGGATGCTGGCGGCGAGCGACTGCTGCACCGGCTCCGGCAGCTCGGCCATCAGCGGCGTCAGGAAGAGGCCCGGCGCGATCGTCACGACGCGCACGCCGAACTGCGCCAGGTCGCGTGCCAGCGGCAAGGTCAGCGACACGATGCCGCCCTTGGAAGCCGCATACGCCTCCTGCCCGACCTGGCCGTCGAAGGCCGCGACCGAGGCGGTGTTGACGACGACGCCGCGCTCGCCGTCATCGAGCGCATCGAGCTTGACCATCTCGGCGACCGCGAGCCGCGTGACGTTGAACGTGCCGACGAGGTTGACGTCGATCACGCGCTTGAAGTCGTCGAGCGGCATCGGCGTGCCGTCCTTGCCGATCAGGCGCCTGGCGGTGCCGATGCCGGCGATATTCATCAGGAGGCGTGCCGCGCCATGCGCAGCGCTCGCGGCAGTCAGCGCGGCTTGCACGCTGTCCGCCGATGTGATGTCGCACTCGACGCCGATGCCGCCGATCTCGTTCGCGACGGCTTGCGCGCCGGCGCCGTGGCGGTCGAGCACGGCGACCTTCGCGCCGCGGCGCGCGAGCTCGCGTGCGGTCTCGGCGCCCAGGCCGGAGGCGCCGCCGGTGACGATGGCCGATTGACCTTCGATGTTCATGTGCGTCCTTCGAATGCACGCGCCGGGACGATCACATCGCCGCCCGGCGCGTCGTACATCGCATCGACGAGCGCCGCACGGTGCGTCAGCACGGCGCGCTGGTTGATCGAGCCCTTGTCGGTGACCTCGCCGCGATCGATCGACGGCGCGTCGGCCAGCACGATCGCGCGCGCCACGCGGGTCGCGCTGCCGGTGCCGCTGGCATGCAGGGTGTCGACGAGGCGCTGGAAGAAGCCGCGCACCGCGGGCGCTGCGAGCACCTCGGCCGCGGTCGCATCCGCCGGCAGGCCGGCGAACGCACGGCAGGCATCGAGGCGTGGATAGATCAGGATGCCGACCTCGCCGCGGTTGATCCCGGCGATCACCACGTCCTGCACGCACGGGTCGCCGGCCGCGATGATCTTCGCGCGCAACGGCCCGACCGACACGAAGGTGCCGGTCGACAGTTTGAAGTCCTCCGCGACGCGGCCGTCGAAGACGAAGCCGAGCCCCGGCTGCTGCGGGTCCATCGGCTTGACGGCATCGCCGCTCGCATAGAAGCCTTCGTCGTCGAACGACTCCGCCGTCTGCTCCGGCGCGCGCCAGTAGCCGGGCGTGACGTTCGGGCCGCGGTAGCGCACCTCGACCTTGTCGCCTTGCGGCACGAGCTTCAGCTCGATGCCGGGCGCCGGCAGGCCGATGTGGCCGGACTTCACGTCGTGCGCATTGGCGCAGATCGCGAACGGCGCGGTCTCGGTCATGCCGAGGCCGGTGAGCATGCGGATGCGCTCGCCGCAATGCGCCTCGGCGATGCGATCGAGCTTGTCCCACACCGGCTGCGACAGGCCGGCGCCGGCGAAGAAGAACATCTTCACGCGGCTCAACAGCGTCGCGCGCAATGGCGCGTCGACCTCGAGCGCGTTGGCGATCTCCTCGAAGCCGCGCGGCACGTTGAAGTACAAGGTCGGCGCGACCTCGCGCAGGTTGCGCAAGGTCTCGCCGATCAACGCCGGCGTCGGCTTGCCTTCGTCGATGTAGAGCGTGCCGCCGTTGTAGAGCGTGATGCCGACGTTGTGGTTGCCGCCGAACGTGTGGTTCCACGGCAGCCAGTCGACCAGCACCGGCGGCTCGTCCGCGAGCTGCGGGAAGCACTGGCGGATCATCTGCTGGTTGCTGCACAGCATGCGCTGCGTGTTGATCACGCCCTTGGGCAGCTTGGTCGAGCCCGAGGTGAACAGGAACTTCGCGATCGTGTCGGGGCCGACCCGCGCACGGGCCGCATCGACCGCGGCGGTCGGCTCGGTGCCGGCCATCTCGGCGAAGGCGATCGACGCACGCCCGTCGAGCGCGCCGCGGGCGAGCACCAGCGGCGTATCGGCCGGCACCGTCGCGGCGATCGCACGCCCGTAGGCGCGGCCGTCGGACGCGAACACCAGCCCCGGCGTCAGCATGCCGAGGATGTGGCGGAGCTTGCCGTAGTCCTGCGAGACCAGCGAGTAGGCCGCGGAGATCGGCGCATACGGCACGCCGGCCAGCATCGCGCCGAGGCCGAGCAGCAGGTGCTCGATGTCGTTGTCCGACAGGATCGCGACCGGGCGCTCGGCCGACAGGCCCTGGTGGAGCAGGAACTGCGCGATCGAGCGTGCGGTTCGCAGCGCCTCGGCATAGCTCACGCGGCGCCAGTCGCCGCCGTCGATCCGCTTGGCGACGAGCGTGCGCTCAGGGGCGACGGCAGCCCAGTGCAGCAGCCGGTCGGTGATGCGCTTCGGATGCTCGGCCAGCGGCTCGACCGAGCGCACCACCGTGCTGCCGTCGGCGCGCGGCTCGAACTGCGCCGCGAGCGAACCGCCGAGCGGCACGGGCCGGTAGCGCACGGTGGTCATGTCTTCTGCACCTTGCCGGCCTTGCCGTCCAGGAAGGCGCGCATGCGCTGCTTGGCGGCATCGTCGCCCTGCGCGATCGCAGCCATCAACGATTCGGTGAACAAGCCTTCGTCCTGGCCCATCTCGGCGATGCGCGGCAACGCCTGCATCACCGCGAAGTTGGAGAGCGGCGCGTTCGCGGCGATCTTCCCGGCCAGCTCCAGCGCCTTGGCCAGGCCCCGACCTTCGTCGACGACGTATTGCGAGATGCCGATCGCCAGGCCCTGCTGCGCATCGTAGACGCGGCCGGTGAGCATCATGTCGGCCATGCGCGCCACGCCGATCAGGCGCGGAATGCGCGCCGAGCCGCCGCCGCCGACGAACAGGCCGCGCTGACCCTCGGGCAGGCCGTAGAACGCGCTCGTCTCGGCGACACGGATGTGGGCAGAGGCCGCCAGCTCCAGACCGCCGCCGACCACCGCGCCGTGCAGCACCGTGACCACCGGCACGCGGCCGAACTGGATTCGGTCGAACGCCGCATGCCAGGCGCGCGAATGCAGCACGCCCTCGGCCGCGCTGCGCTCGCCGAGCTCGGCCAGGTCGAGGCCGGCACAGAAGTGGTCGCCCTCGCCGCTGACGACGACCGCGCGCGTGGTCTCCGGCAGGTTGACGAACGCGGTCTCGATCTGGGCGATGAGCGCGTCGCTGATCGCGTTGCGCTTGGTCGGCCGGTTCAGCCGCAGGTGCGTGACGGCACCCCGGTGGCCGATGGCGAGCAGGTCGAGCTGGGCGAGCAGACCAGTGGCAGGAGAGAAGCGATCGGGCATGGCTGGTGACGGAAATTGATTACATAGTATAAGTATTTTGTCGATAAGGCGTTGGTGTAAACCCGGATCAAAGCACCAACTCTATGTGCCACCCGATCTCCGTTTCTCTGGTCTGCAGGCGACTCGGCCAGACTGGGGTAAGCCCTGATAGGTCAAGCCAAATTGATTAATAGACTTAACTAACTTGCTGCCCCCACGCGTAGTCGCCCGATAGGCCGACCTGAGGTTCCCTGCCACTTTTCACGCAAGGAGACGATTCGATGACGAAACTTTCGATGACTGCGTTGGCCGCCGCCACGGCGGCGCTCGCAGGCTGCGTCAGCGGCGGCGGCGACAACCTGCCGCAGCTCCCGCCGGCCGTCGGCGCGGCACTACCGTCCTGCAGCGACCTGGCGACGAAGTTCACGTATGCGAATACCACCATCACCGCGGCCAACGCGATCCCGGCCGGCACGCTGACCGTCGCCGGCCAGCCGGTACCGGCGCACTGCCAGCTCACCGGGTCGATGTACCAGCGCGTCAGTCCGGTCGATGGCAACAGCTACGCGATCGGCTTCGAGATGCGCCTGCCGAATGCCTGGAACGGCCGCTTCTACTACCAGGCCAACGGCGGCATCGACGGCTCGGTCGTCACCGCCACCGGATCGGTCAACGGCGGCCCCGGGCCGACGAACGCGCTCGCGATGGGCTTTGCGGTGATCAGCTCCGACGCCGGGCACAGCGGCAGTCTCGGGCCGTTCTTCGGCATCGATCCGCAGGCGCGCCTCGACTACGGCTACCAGGCGGTCGGCAAGCTGACGCCGATGGCCAAGGCCGCCATCCAGGCGGCCTACGGCAAGGGGCCGGACCGCTCGTACTTCGGCGGCTGCTCGAACGGCGGGCGCCACACGATGGTCGCGATGGCCCGCTACGCCGACCAGTACGACGGCTTCCTGGCGGGCGACCCGGGCTTCCGGCTGCCGCTCGCCGCGACCGCGAACATCGCCGCCTACCAGGGCTATGCAAGCGTCGCGACCGACCCGGCCGACGTCTCCACCGGCTTCACGACGACCGAGCAGAAGCTCGTCGGCCAAGCCGTGCTCGCGAAGTGCGACGCGCTCGACGGCGTCGCCGATGGCCTGGTGCAGGACACGACGGCGTGCCAGGCCGCTTTCGACGTGACCCGCGACGTGCCGACCTGCAGCGGCGCGCGCGACGGCACCTGCCTGTCGTCGGCCCAGAAGACCGTGATCGCCAAGCGCTTCGCCGGCGTGACCGACAGCAGCGGCACGAAGTTCTATTCGAGCTGGCCGTTCGATGCCGGCATCGGCCTCGGCAACACCGCGTTCTGGTACTACACGTCGCCGCCGATGCTCGACTCGGGCGCGGTCGGCATCATCTGGGAGGTGCCGCCCGAGAACCCGGCGTCGTTCGTCGGGCCGACCTTCGCAGCCACCGGCAGCATCGACTCGATGCTCGCGAAGATCCAGGCGACGAACACGACCTACACCGAGAGCGCGCTCTCGTTCATGACGCCGCCGAACCCCTCGGACCTGTCGACCTTGAAGAACCGCGGCGCCAAGGTGATGGTCTACCACGGCACGAGCGACCCGATCTTCTCGAGCGACGACACGACCGCCTGGTACCAGTCGCTGGCCGCGGCGAACGGCGGCGACGCCAGCAACTTCGCGCGCTTCTACCGCGTGCCGGGCATGACGCACTGCTCCGGCGGGCCGACGACCGACGAGTTCGACATGCTCACGCCGCTCGTCGCCTGGGTCGAGCAGGGACAGGCGCCGGACAGCGTCGTGGCGAACGCGCGCGGCCCGGGCAACGCCGCCGGCGCCAATCCCGACATCCCGTCGTCGTGGTCGGCGACGCGCAGCCGGCCGCTGTGCGCCTATCCGAAAGTCGCGCGCTACCAGGGCAGCGGCGACGTCGAGTCCGCGGCGAGCTACGCCTGTCAGTGAGTCCCCTCCGCAGTCGGCGCCGGCTTACGATGCCGGCGACTGCCCACGCCACGAAAGCGCCGAATGAACACCGCCGACCTGATCGCGATCGACACCCACACGCACCTCGAGGTGTCGTGCTGGAACCCGTTCGACAGCTACGGCGAGGAGTACGACCGCGCCGCCGACAAGTACTTCCGCTCGAGCAAACGGCCGACGATGGCCGAGTCGCTCGCCTACTACCGCGAGAAGAAGATCGGCTTCGTGATGTTCACCGTCGATGCAGAGACGCAACTCGGCCGGCGCCGCATCCCGAACGAGGAGATCGCCGAGGCCGCGCAGGCCCACAGCGACATCATGATCGCCTTCGGCAGCATCGACCCGCACAAAGGCAAGATGGGCGCGCGCGAGGCGAGGAAGCTGATCGAGGAATACGGCGTCCAGGGCTTCAAGTTCCATCCGACCGTGCAGGGCTTCGAACCGTACGACCGGATGGCCTGGCCGATCTACGAGGTGATCGCCGAGCACAAGCTGCCGGCGGTGTTCCACAGCGGCCATTCGGGCATCGGCTCCGGGATGCGCTGCGGCGGCGGACTGCGCCTGCAGAACTCCAACCCGATGCTTCTGGAAGACGTCGCGATCGACTTCCCCGACATCCAGATCATCGTCGCGCACCCGTCGTGGCCGTGGCAGGACGAGGCGATCTCGCTGGCAATGCACAAGCCCAACATCTGGATCGACCTGTCGGGCTGGAGCCCGAAGTACTTTCCGCCGCAGCTCGTGCAGTACGCCAACACGCTGCTGAAGGACCGCGTGCTGTTCGGCAGCGACTTCCCGTTGATCATGCCGGACCGCTGGCTGAAGGATTTCGGCGAGGCAGGCTTCCGCGACGACGTGAAGCCGCTGATCCTGAAAGAGAACGCGATGCGGCTGCTCGGCCTGGCGGCAACGGCGGCTGCATGAGCTTTCGCGGCAGCCGCAGGGTCTACGCGCCGTGAGGTCACGAACGGCGCCGTAAACTGCTCGGCCCGACACGCGCCGCCTGCCGGCGGCGATCGCAACCCACCGAGGCAAACGCCACGAGGAGACCGCCATGTCCCTGCGCATCAACGACACCGCCCCCGACTTCGAAGCCGAGACCACGCACGGCAAGATCCGGTTCCACGACTGGATCGGCAACCAGTGGGCGATCCTGTTCTCGCACCCGAAGGACTTCACGCCGGTCTGCACCACCGAGCTCGGCTACATGGCCAAGATCGAACCGGAGTTCACCAAGCGCAACGCCAAGCTGATCGGGCTGTCCGTCGATCCGGTGGACCGCCACGACGCCTGGGCCAAGGACATCGAGGAAACCCAGGGCGCGGCCGTCAAGTACCCGATGATCGGCGACAGCGACCTCCAGGTCGCCAAGCTCTACAACATGCTGCCGGCCGATGAAGTCGCGTCCGACGGCCGCACCGCGGCGACGAACGCCACGGTGCGCTCGGTCTTCATCGTCGGGCCGGACAAGAAGATCAAGCTGATGCTGACCTATCCGATGACGACCGGCCGCAACTTCGACGAGATCCTGCGCGTGCTCGATTCGATGCAGCTGACCGCCAGGCACAAGGTCGCGACGCCGGTGAACTGGAAGCACGGCGACGACGTGATCATCACGCCGGCGGTCAGCAACGAAGAGGCCGAGAAGTCGTTCCCGGGCTTCAAGACGATCAAGCCGTACCTGCGCACGACCAAGCAGCCGAGCTGACAGCCGATCGTCGCCGGCGGTGGGCACAAGAGCGGCCGGCCTGCCGAAAACCCGCTTGCCGGCGCGCGGCCTGAATCCGCACACTCGGGTACATGTCGTCACAAATCCCGAGGGAGTACTCATGCGCCTGATGCTGTCGATGGCCGTTGCGCTGGCCACCGTGACCGCTGCCCACGCCCAGGGCCAGCCGCCGATCAAGGTCGGCCTGATGCTGCCGGCCACCGGCACCTATGCCGCGCTCGGCACGATGATCGAGAACGGCTTCAAGCTCTACGTGCAGGAGCAGGGCGGCAAGCTCGGCGGCCGCGAGATCCAGTACTTCAAGGTCGACGACGAGTCGGAGCCGGCGAAGGCGACCGACAACGTCAACAAGCTGATCAAGCGCGACAACGTCGACGTGCTGGTCGGCACGGTGCACTCGGGCGTCGCGCTCGCGATGGCCAAGGCGGCGAAGGACAGCAACACGCTGCTGATCGTGCCGAACGCCGGCGCCGACGCGATCACCGGCGCGATGTGCGCGCAAAACATCGTGCGCAGCTCGTTCTCGAACTGGCAGCCGGGCTACTCGACCGGCGTGGTCGCCGCGCAGAAGGGCTACAAGCGCGCGATGACGATCACCTGGAACTACGCCGCCGGCAACGAGACGGTGAGGGGCTTCACCGAGGCGTTCGAGAAGGGCGGCGGCAAGGTCGTCAAGGACCTGAGCCTGCCGTTCCCGAACGTCGAGTTCCAGCCGCTGCTGACCGAGATCGCGGCGCAGAAGCCGGACGTCGTGTTCGCGTTCTTCGCCGGCGGCGGCGCCGTCAAGTTCGTGAAGGACTATGCCGCGGCCGGCCTGACCAAGACCGTGCCGCTGTTCGGCTCGGGCTTTCTGACCGACGGCACGCTCGAGGCGCAGGGCGCGTCGGCGCAGGGCCTGTACACCACGCTGCACTACGCCGACAACCTCGACACGCCGCGCAACAACGCCTTTCGCAAGAGCTTCGCGCTGACCTACAAGGCCAATGCCGACGTCTATGCGGTGCAGGGCTATGACGCCGCGCAGATCCTGGCGGCCGGGCTGAAGGCGGTGAACGGCGACCTCGCCAAGCGCGACGCGCTGACCGCGGCGATGCACAAGGCGGTCGTCGACAGCCCACGCGGCAAGTTCACGCTGTCGGCGGCCGGCAATCCGGTGCAGGACATGTATTTGCGCGAGGTCAAGGGCATCAACAACGAATACCGCGCGGTCGCCGTCAAGGCGCTTGCGGATCCGGCGCGCGGCTGCAAGCTGTGAGTGCGCGCAGGGTCGGCCGCGGGCCCTGGTCCACAATGCGCGACCTGCCGCAGACCTAGGACATTCCGATGATTCTCGAAGTCGCAGACCTCCGCATCACGCCGGAGCGCCAGGCCGAGTTCGACGCCGCGATCCGCCAGGGCGTCGAGACGGTCATCAGCCATGCCAAGGGCTTTTCGGGCTACGAGGTGCAGCGCTGCATCGAAACGCCCGGGCGCTACCTGCTGATGATCCGGTGGCAGACGCTCGAGAACCATACCGTCGACTTCCGCGGCGGGCCGCTCTTCCCGCAATGGCGCGCGATCGTCGGTCCGTTCTTCGCGCAGCCGCCGGCGGTCGAGCACTTCGAGCTCGTCGCGAAGTCGGCCTGAGTCGCCGGAGCGAGGTGCCCGTGCCATTGCGCAGCGCAGGCGACTCGGCTCCCAAGAACCCTCGAGAGCCACAGACTCTCGGCCCCTGAGTTCGCTCGCGGCGCGTCCCAAAAACCCCTTTATCTGCCGCCGCGCCGGAGGCTGGCTGGACGATGCCCGCCGAATCCTGGGACAATTGCGCCTTAGCTTGCCATGTGGCCTGCCATCACGGCAGCGCCGCACCCTTCAGGTACCTCCATGGCCATCCGTCGCACTCCCACCGTTTCCGCTCCCGAGTCCACGCAGAAGCTGCGCCAGACACAGGCTGAATACGTTGCCGCGCGCCCATTGGGCGAGCCTGGCGTGAAGCCGATGATGTCGAGTTCGAAGATGTACGTCTGCCGCCGCTGCCAGGCGAACTTCAAGACCGGCGACGGCAAGCCCGACGCCCGCATGCCCGGCCTGGGCAAGTGCAACAAGTGCCTCGCCGCCGCCACGGCGCCGTTGGCCGCCTGATCTCGACTTCCGGTCGGGCTGACGGACGGCAGGAAAACGGGAGGAAGGCGGCAGGACGCGGACGCCGATCCGGCGTCAATGTGCCGTGGCGCCTTGCGCGGAGCCCATGCGGCCGACCACGTGCGCGGCCATGCCGCGCGCGAGTTCGTGCTCGCCGATGAAGACGCGGCCGACGCCTTCGCGCTGCAGCAGCGCCGCCTCCTCCTCGTGATGGCTGCGCACGACGATCTCGATCGCCGGGTTCAGCGTCCGCGCCGTCTCGGCCATCTTGCGCACGCCGAAGGTGTCCGGCGTGGCGACGACCAACATGCCGGCACGCGCGATGTGCGCCTGGACCAGCACCGCCGGATCGGCGGCATCGCCCGACACCGCCGGGCGCCCTTCCTTGCGCAAGGCTTCGACGAACTCGCGGTTCTGCTCCACGACGACGCAGGCGATGCCGGCCTCGCGCAGGCTGCGCGAGATCTGCCGGCCGACACGGCCATGACCGACCAGCACGACCTGGCCGCTGAGCAGCGCAGGATCGGTCGATTGCGGCAGCTCGGCGAGCGGATCGTCGCGCTGCGCGTAGCGCCGCGCCAGCGCTGAGCGGCCGCTCAGCCAGGCGAGCAGCGGATCGATCGCCGCGAACAGCAGCGCGTTCAGCGCGATCGAGATCAGCGCGCCGGCGAGGATCAGGCTGCGACCGGCCTCGGGCAGGAGGCCCAGCGCGACGCCGAGTCCGGCGAGAATGAACGAGAACTCGCCGATCTGCGCCAGCCCGGCGCCCACCGTCAGCGCCGTCTGCAGCGGATAGCGCAGCACCAGCACCAGCGCGATCGCGGCGAGCGTCTTGCCGACCAGGATGATCGCGACCACCGCCAGCACCGCGAGCGGCTCGGCGATCAGCACGCGCGGGTCGAACAGCATGCCGACCGACACGAAGAACAGCACCGAGAACGCGTCGCGCAGCGGCAGCGACTCCTGGGCGGCGCGGTGGCTCAGGTCGGACTCGCGCATCATCATCCCGGCAAAGAAGGCGCCGAGCGCGAACGACACGTCGAACAGCTTGGCCGACGCATAGGCGACGCTGACGGCGCCGGCGATCACGCACAGCGTGAAGAGCTCGCGCGAGCCTATGCGCGCCACGAGCCACAAGAGCTTCGGGAAGACGCGCCTGCCGACGACCAGCATCAGCACGATGAAGGCGGCGACCTTGGCGAGCGTGATGCCGAGCGTCGCCATCAATCCATCGGCGGTGCTCGTGCCGCCGGCCAGCACCAGCGCCAGCGGCGGCAGCAGCACCAGCACGAGGACCATCACCAGATCCTCGACGACCAGCCAGCCGACCGCGATCCGGCCGTTGACGGTCTCCAGGATCCCGCGCGACTCGAGCGCACGCAGCAGCACCACGGTGCTCGCGACCGACAGCGCGAGGCCGAACACGACCGCGGCGCCAAGGCTCCAGCCCCAAGCCATCGCGGTCGCCGTGCCGAGCAGCGTCGCGACGGTGATCTGAAGCAGCGCGCCGGGGATCGCGACGCGCCGCACGGCGAGCAGGTCGGAGACCGAGAAATGCAGGCCGACGCCGAGCATCAGCAGCATCACGCCGATCTCGGCGAGCTGGCCGGCCAGATCGACATCGGCGACGAAACCCGGCGTCGCGGGTCCGATCAGCACGCCGGCGAGCAGGTAGCCGACGAGCGGAGGCAGCTTGATGCGCGCCGCCACGAACCCGAGGATCAACGCCAGGCCGAGGCCGGCGGCGAGGGTCGAGATCAGGCTGACGTTGTGGGGCATCCGATGCGTGCTCCGGTCCGGTTCGAGAGTCCGGCGGAGTCTAAGGGCACGGTGCGCGATGGCCCGCGGTCGCGCGGGGGCATTCAGGGTATTCGGGACCCGCCTCGGCGGCCGGCCGGCGACGCCCCGCGAATCCTAGGCGGCGAGCGCCCCGACGGCCTGCTTGCGGATCACTTCCTGCGCCTTGTGGAAGGCGTAGGCGAGCGCGGCTTCCGCCGATTCCCAGCGGTGGCCGCCGGCCAGGCTCTCGTCGCGGTAGGCCTCGCGCGGGGCGTTGGGTATGCCGCGCAGCCGCTGCACGATCATGGCTGCGGTGTAGCCGTCGCCGCGGGGGGCTTCCATGGCTCCGGCGAAGATGCGGTAGTCGCCGACGACGCGTTCATCGAAGTGCATGTTGCTTGCTCCAGAGCGGACGTAGCCGCATCGAGGAGCGAGATGATCGTGCGCAATGTCACGCCGCGCCATCCATCTGATGGGGGAAGTGCCCGCTCACGCGCGAACACGCGAGCCCGTGCGGGTACCGGGGCCGCGATCAGTTCGCGAGCGCCTGCTGCACCTCCGCCAGCGTCGGCGGATTCGCCCCTTCGCGCGTGCAGTTGATCGCCGCCGCCATCGCGGCGAACCGGAGGACTGCCGCCCAGGACGCGTCGGACAGCGCCGCCAGGCCGGCGGCGCGCGCGACGCCGGCGTCGAGCAGCGCCGATGCCAGGCCGGCGGTGAAGGTGTCGCCGGCGCCTATCGTGTCGGCGACGACGATCTGCGGCGCCGCGACGCTCAGCTCGGCATGCCCGGCGCGGAACAGCGTCGCGCCGGCCCCGCCGCGCGTCACGACGACCGCCTTCGGCCCGGCCGCCAGCCAGCCGGCTGCCGCCTGCGCGAGCGGCACGCCCGGCGCGAGCAACTCGGCGTCCTCGTCGCTCAGCTTCAGCAGATCGCTGGGAGCCAGCCAGCCCTTCAAGCGCGCGCGGTAGGCGTCCAGGTCCGGGATCAGGCTCGGCCGCACGTTCGGGTCGAACACGATCAGCCGCTTGCCGGCCTGCGCCGCGACGAGGTCGGCGATGCGGCCCGCGGCCGGCTCCTGCAGCAGCGCGATCGAGCCGAACTGCAGTGCCAGGCAGCTGTCGGGCAGCGCGGGCAGTTCGGCGGGCGCCCAGGTGCCGTCCGCGCTGCCTTGCGTGTAGAACGCGTAGCGATTGGTCTGCGGCGTGCGCTCGACGAAGGCCAGGGTCGAAGGCGCCGCGCTGCGCGCGATGTAGCGCGTGTCGATGCCGTTGCGCTGCAGGAAGGCGACGAGCTGCTCGCCGAACAGGTCGGTCGACAACTGCGTGATGAACGCGGTCGGCGAGCCGAGCCGCACGTAGGCGACGGCACTGTTCAGCGGTCCGCCGCCGATGTGGCCCTGGAAGGCCAGCGGCCCGCTGGCGGTGAAGTCGATCAGGGCTTCGCCCGCGACGGCTACGCGCATGGAAGGCTCCTCGAAAGCATGAATGGCATGATCAGCCCGACGCCTGCGCGTCGGCCAGGAAGGCCTGCTCGGCCGCCCGCGTCGCCTCGTGGTCGACCAGCGCACCGAACAGGCGCGGCGGTATCGTCGCCGCGCCGACCCCGAGGCGGAGCAGTGCCAGATACGCGGCGCGGTCGCGCACGCTCGCGACGAGCAGCCGCGTCGGCGTGCCGGCGACGAGCGCCTGCATGTCGGCGATGCGCGCCAGGCCATCGATGCCGGCATCCTGCAGACGCCCGAGGTAGGGCGCCGCATAGGCCGCGCCGAGCTGCGCCGCGAAATGCGCCTGCTCGGGCTCGTAGACCGCGGTGTAGGTGACCGGCACGCCGCGCCCGGCGAGCCGCGCGCCGGCGGCGAAGCCGGCGCGCGTCGCCGGGATCTTCACGACGATGCGACCCGGCTCGGCGAGACCCGCGAGGCGCTCGGCATCGGCATGCATGTCGGCGGCCGCGTCGGACGTCACCTGCGCCTGCACGCACCGCGCGCCGAGCGCGAACAGCTCGCGCACGAGCCCGGGCAGTGCCGCGCGCGCGACGCCGGCACGGCGCAGCAACGTCGGGTTCGTCGTCACCCCGTGCACCAGCGGATGCGGCAGCACGGCGCGCAGCTCGCCGAGGTCGGCGCTGTCGAGGTAGAGGTGGAAGTCCACCCCGTCAGCCGCTCCGCGCGCCGAACCGCGCCTCGCCCTGGCGCCGGAACTCCTTCGGCGTCATGCCCTTGATCTCCAGGAAGCGCCGGTTGAAGTTCGCGACGTTGTTGAAGCCCGAGTCGTAGCAGACGTTCGTGATGTACCGGTCGGTGTCCATCAGGAGCTGGCAGGCGCGCGTGATGCGCAGGCGATTCACGAAATCGGTGAAGGTGTTGCCGGTGGCGCGCCGGAAGTAGCGGCTGAACTGGCTCTCGCTCATGCCGACGCGCTTGCTCAGCTCGGCCATCGAGAACGGCTGGGTGCAGTTCTCGGTGATGTAGTCGACGATGCCGCTGATCTGCGCCAGCGACGTGTCGTCGTCGAAGCTCTGCAGCGGCATGCTGGAGAGCAGGCGGTAGTCGGTGCAGTCGGCCAGCTCGCCGAGGAACTCGAGGAACTCGGCGAAGCGCTTCAGCCCGTGCAGGCTCTTGATGCGGTCGATCCGCGTGCGCGCCCGCTCGCTGATGCCGAAGAACTCGATCCCGAGGCGCGCCCGCTCGAGCAGCGGCAGCACGTCGCGCAGGTCGGGGATCAGCTCGCTGGCGCGGCGCAGCGGCTCGTCGGAGAACTGCAGCACCATGTCGCGCAGCGCGACGCCTTCGGACGGCACGTCGGCCGAGATCCAGTTGTGCGGCAGCCGCGGGCCGGTCAGCACGAGGTGGCCGGGCTCGAAGTGGCCGATGTAGTCGCCCACGAAGACCTTGCCGCGCGTCTGCACGATCAGGTGCAGCTCGTACTCCTCGTGGTAGTGCCAGCGCACCAGCGGATTCGGGAAGCCGTGCTCCAGGCAGCGCACGTAGCCGTAGGTGCCCTCGGGCTCGTAGCCGAGGTTGGAGTCGCGCACGAAGTCGTGCTCGAGCTCCGGTCCGCGGGTTCGGGATCCACTCATGGTGATGCTCTCAGCTCATGACGTTGCCGCCATCGACGTTGATCGTCTGCGCCGTAATGTAGGCCGATGCCGCGCTCGCGAGAAACACCGCGGCGCCGGCGATGTCGTCCGGCACGCCCATGCGGCCGAGCGGCACGGCCCGGCCGACCGCGGCCTTCTTCTCGCCGGGCCGGAGGCCTTCGAACTTCGCGAACAGCGCGTCGACCTGGCCCCACATCGGCGTGTCGACGACCCCCGGCGCGATGCCGTTGACGCGGATGCCGTGCGGCGCCATCGCGAGCGCCGCCGACTGGGTGTAGCTGATCACCGCCGCCTTGGTCGCGCAATAGTGCGCCACCAGCGCTTCGCCGCGCCGGCCGGCCTGCGACGCGAGGTTGATGATGCTGCCCTGCTCGCCGGCCTCGACGAGTTGCCGGCACACCGCCTGCATCGTGAAGAACATGCCCTTGACGTTGACGGCGAACAGCCGGTCGTAGCTGCGCTCGTCGGCCTCGAGCAGCGGCGCGAGGTCGAACACCGCGGCGTTGTTGAACAGCACCTGGACCGTGCCGAAGCGCGCCCGTGCGGCGCCGACCATCGCGGCGATGCGGCCGACATCGGCGACGTCGGCGCTGACGTACTGCAGCCGGTCCGGATGCGCGGCGACGAGCGCCGCGAGCTCGGGCGCCGGCTCGGCGCGCAGGTCGACGGCGGTACAGCGCGCACCCTCGGCCAGGTAGGCGCGCGTGACCGCCAGGCCGATGCCGCCGCCCGCGCCGGTGACGAGTGCGTGCCGGCCGGCGAGCGCGTCAGCCATGCCCGTGGTCCTTCACGAAGGCGCGCACTTCGGCATGCGCCGTGCGCAGCGCCGCGAGCAGCCGCGCGTCGCCGGCCAGCGGCCCCCACAGCACCGGATCGCGCGCGAACGCGGCCAGCGGGTCGGGCGCATCGAACAGCGCATGCGCGCTCGCCGCATCCATGCCCTGGTCCTGGTAGGTGTACGGCAGCTCGCCACGGTGCCAGCGGCCGAGGAACTCGAAGAACAGCGCCGGCAGCCGCGCCACGCCGGCGATCGACGCGCCGCGCGCCATGCATTCGCGAAACGTCGGGCCGAGGAAGCCCGGGATCTTCGCGTAGCCGTCGGCCGCGACGCGCTGGTTGGTGTCCCGGATGTACGGGTTGCTGAAGCGGTCGATCACGACATCGCGGTACGCCGCGAGATCGACCGGATACGGACTCGTGCCGGCATGCAGCGACGGGATCACGTCGTCGGTGACGTAGTCGTACGCCATCTTGCGGATCGCCGGGACGGCCACGCCTTCGTGGATGTAGCTCAGCCCGATCAAGGTGCCGGCCCAGGCGAAGCAGCTGTGCGGCGCGTTGAGGATGCGGATCTTCGCCTCCTCGTACGGCAGCACCGACTGCACCAGCTCGGCACCGGCGGCTTCCCAGTTCGGCCGGCCGTTCGCGAAGTGGTCCTCGATGACCCACTGGATGAAGCTCTCGCCCATCACCGGCGCGCCGTCGTCCCAGCCGGTCGCGGCCTTGACGCGCTCGGCCACGTCGGGCGTCGGACGCGGCGTGATGCGATCGACCATGGCGTTCGGACTGGTCGTGTTCGCGTTCACCCACGCGAGCAGATCGGTCTCGCCGCGCCGCGCCAGGAAGTCGGCGAAGCCGGCATGGAAGCGCTCGCCGTTGCCGCGCAGGTTGTCGCAGTTGAGCAGGGTCACCTTGCCCGCGTTGCGCCGCATGCGTTCGGCGAGGATCGCCGCCATCGCGCCGTAGATCGTCGTGCGCGTCGTCCCGGCGAGGTCGGACGCGAGGTCGGGATAGCTCCTGTCGAGCTTGTGGTGCTCGTCGAGGTAGTAGCCGGCTTCGGTGACGGTGAACGAGATGATGCGCGTGGCCGGATCGGCGCCCACCGCGATCAGACCGGCGAGATCGGGCGTGTAGGGCACGATGGTGCGGATCGCGGTGATCTTTTCGTAGTGGCGCTCGCCGACCGGCGTCACCGTCTCGAGCGTGTAGGCACCGCCTTGCGCTTCGAGGGCCGCCACGGTGTCGGCCATGTCCGGCCGCAGGTTGCCGCCGGCCAGCGCCCACGACGTGTCGCCCTGCGCGATCAGCCGGTTCAGGTAGACGGCCTGGTGGGCGCGATGGAACGACCCGAGGCCGAGGTGCAGGATCGTCGACGTACTCATGAAACCATCCTCCCGTGGCTGCGGCGCGCGCGACGCGGCGTCGTCATGCCGCCTGCTTCAGCTCGCGCAGTGCACGACCCTGGGCATCGAAGTAGTGCAGCGCAGTCGCATCGATCGTC